>JAEYQK010000066.1 GCA_023410055.1 Acidobacteriota bacterium | reverse complement strand
CGCAGCCCACCCACTCAAAACAATGCTCGCCCATACGATCACGGGGCTGGATGTCACGAGAGCATGGCCGATTCCAGTCAGCCGGGGAAAACTATCTCTTGACATCCCCTTCCATAGAGCCATGTATACACCTATCTCAGGTTGAGATAGGTAAACAGATGGCCTGATGCCGACAGCTATCGCTTAACAGCATATATTGAGATACCATTGGCTGCCATGAAACAGAGCTATGTCGTGCTGCTACTTATCTTCCTTGCGCTCAGTGTTAGCTTCTCGCTAACACATGGCTTTATCTACTCCAGTGCAAGCGATGGTAGCTTTGTTCACGCACGCGACACATACAGTTCAAGCGCCAACGATGATCTTGTAATAGAAGGGGGCCTAATTTGGTTTTCGGTGCCTCTCCTGCTCAAGATACTCCGCTGGAAGAAAGAGATTGAAGTTATCGATATGGTCGTGTTTGGACTCGCTTGGGTCGCCCAGTTGCTTTCTTTGAGTGCCCTTGACAGTTCAATCGGATTGACGATACGTCACGATAGGAACGTCATCCTGCTCTTATGGCTCGTCAACTTCTTCGTGCTGGTACCAGTTGTGATACTCGGCTTCTCGAGGAGCCGCGCTACTCTTTCTGCTGGATAGTGAACGAAAATCCCCTTTGGTACACCAATCCCGATCCGGGATGAAAATACCTAGTGTCCCCGAGTACCCACTCTCACGTTTTGGTTTACGATGCCGGGGTGCCGCACCCTTCCCCTTTAAGGGGAGGGTGCGCTCGACGACATCGACCGCTACGACTACACAACAAACTCAAGTCTGAAAGTGTGATTCGTGGAGAAAAGCACAGCGCCTTCGTCGCTGCGCTCCTCAGGATGACGTATCTCCCCTACGTTCTCGTGTCAAGAGTGCCAACCGCTCCAGGGCCCCGCATCTCTCTGATTCCACACGCAAAATAGTCCTAGCCAGCGTGTCGGGTTCCAGCCCTCTATCTGCTACGCTAAAAGTAAGGCGGAGTGTGCGCAACACCCCTTGGGAGCTAAGTGGTTTGTTTTCGGTATTTTACGAGTAAGTCCTTTAGATTGCTGACTGTAGCGGCAAAAAGTGGCTAAATACCTTTGTTTGCAACAAATCACTGACCGGAGGGGGGAGGGGTACCCCGGTACTGGTTGGTAACCGGGCGACCCATACGAGCCGGTTTTGCTCGTGTGGGTTCCGCGCTACTGGGCGGCAAACTTGTAGCCCAGTCCGGGGATGGTTAGGATCATCTGCGGGTGTTTCGGATCTTCTTCCAGCTTCTGGCGCAGGCTGACGATGTGGACGTCGACGGTGCGGGTGAAGGTTTCGGTGCTGTAGCCCCAGACTTCTTTCAGGAGTTCGTTGCGCGGGATGGTGGCTCCGGCGTGTTCGACGAAGTAGCGAAGTAGTTGGAATTCGCGGGCGG
Source organism: Acidobacteriota bacterium (assembly GCA_023410055.1). GTDB lineage: Bacteria > Acidobacteriota > Terriglobia > Terriglobales > Acidobacteriaceae > JAEZPW01. The sequence continues at coordinate 182,311 of JAEYQK010000066.1, read as the reverse complement.
AGAGATTGACGGGCTTTCCGTTCTTCGTGACTTCGGTTCCGCGGAGATCGACGCGCAGAGCGCCGAACTGGTGGATGTCCTGACTGGGGGGACGGCTGGGAGCCCGGCGCAGGAGAGCTTCGATACGCGCGAGCAGTTCCATCATTTCGAAGGGCTTGGTGACGTAATCGTCGGCACCGATCTTCAGACCGATGACTTTATCGATAGTCTGGCCGCGGGCGGTCAGCATCAGGACGGGAGTGATGACGCCGCCCTGGCGAATGTCGCGGCACAGGTCGAGGCCGTTGCGGCGCGGCAGACCGATGTCGAGAATGATGATGTCGAATGGTTCTTCGGTGGCGCGCTTGAATCCCTCATCGCCGTCGACGGCGCACTCAACAACGTAACCTTCGTTTTGCAGACGATCCGAAAGGGTCATCCGCAATGCTGCTTCATCTTCAACGATTAAGACGTTCTGGCTCATAGATGTTTTCGGATGGTTCTGGCTGAACCGATTGCATCTCGGAACACGGCAGATGCAGAGTAAATGTACTTCCTTTTCCTAGCTGGCTAGTAACGGAGAGGCTGCCGCCCATGGCCTCGGCGATGCTTTTTGCGAGTGCGAGGCCAAGGCCGGTTCCGTGTATCTGCGCGCTCGCAACCGCAGGGCTGCGATAGAACGGATCAAAGATACGTCGCAAGTCGGCGTGAGCTATACCGATTCCTTTGTCTTCAACAGAAATCTGAATTTCGAAATCATCGCCGTCAATTCTAGCCTTCGCTGCGCGAAGAGAGATCAACCGGCTTTCACCACTGTACTTGATAGCGTTGGTGATCAGGTTCTGTAAGCAATGTGTGATGGCCGGAACGTCGACCGTTACTGGTGGTAACGCGTCTTCAATGTTCTGGTTGACGGTGAAGCCAGCACTTCGAATCAGTTCATCCGAATCTTTCAAGGCAAGCTTAACGACTTCGGCGGGATCTACTTGCGAAAGATTGTAGTTGTAGCCGTTCTGCCGAGTGGCGGCGAATTGTAGTATCTGCTCTACGAGTTGAGTCAGGTGACGAGCCTGATCGCGGATAGCGGCACCGTAGCGTTTCAGCTTGGTCTTGTCGTCGATGATTCCGTCTGCGATGTTCTCCGCAGCAGAACCTATCACGGCAAGAGGTGTGCGCAGTTCGTGTGAGACTCCGGTTACGAAATCCATTTGCAGCTTGGCAAGATTCTGGGCGCGTCGAGTAGCGACGATGATCATGGCAATGGTGACTGCAAGCAGTGCCAAGACGCCGAAGCTGATGGCGAGCTGTCGGCGGTGCATAGACGCCAGCGCCGCTTCCAATGATCCCTTGCGATGTTTGGCTATCAGAACCCAACCATGGCCGCGGTCCTGAAATCGGAAACGCTCGAGACGAACGGGTCCTGCCATCCCGAAGAAACGCTGTTCAGCGCCAATGCGCGAACCGGTAACGACCGGTCCGGTAACGGTTGCAACCGGTCCAGCGATGGCGGTCTCGGGCGACAGAAAGCCCCCGAGCAAGCTGGCTTCGGCGTCGGGTGAAAGCTTCGTCGCCGTGCCGAATCCAGGGGTGGAGGCGTAGAGGATCTCGTTATTCTGGTTTCTATCCTCGACAGCGACATCGTACTCAAGACCATTCGTGCCGGCAAAGTGCGACAGAGCCAATTGAGGAAAGATTTCGTCGACGATGACGCTCTTATTGAGTTCTATCAGGACGCCCATCGCATCGGCGGACTGCCGGTCATCGTACGGCCCAGGGGGGACGTTGACGTGAATCAGGATTGCACCGGCTTCGTCGAATAGCCAGGGCATTCTGGGAAAGCCGCGGACCATGTGCCGATCACGCTCGCCTGCGGCATGACCATCTTGGCTGGAGCGCGGGCCATCGTGTCCGGCAGCACTACTCTCGCCAAGCTCAGGTTTTCGGTCATCCCTGCGGAACAAAATGTCTGGGGGGCGATCGGCCAGCTCCCCGTCTTCGGATTTCGCTATTACATGCTCATGGCGTTGCCTTGCGCCGGGGCCAGCTTCGGGATCGCGAGGATCGTCAGGGGCGCCAGCATGCTCCCGGCCAAATTCGTGCGATGGGCCATTTCTGCGCAGCACAATGTCTGGCCGCCCTTGACCGGGCGCTGGACTCTGTCGTCTCTCGTCAATTTTCCTTTTCACGCGCTGATCAAAGAAGACGATGTCGGACGAAAACGTGTTCAGCGAGTCCTTCAAGTGTTCGAGCGAAGCTGGCCAAATAGTCGGTTCGAAACGCGCCTCTTGAAAATTCAACCTGTAGAGGCGGAATTCGTTGTGGCGGCGTTCGAAAGCGTACACGCTCTGAAGGAGTTCGGGGCGCGGGGCGGAACGTTTCCAGTTGTCGATGCGCTGGACGTAATCGGTGGCGGCTTCTGGACCCATGACAGAGTTTGAATCTGTCTGAACGGCGACGGCAACATTGCCGAGTTCGCGAGCGAAGTCTTCACGGAAGCGGATGACCGAGGATCGCAGGCTGGCCCTCATGCGCGCGCCCGCAGCTTCGCTTACGTCGCGGCTCCAGCGGTATTGCAATACGGCCAAAACAATCAACATAAGTCCAAGGGCGCAAACGCCTATGGAAGACCAAGTACGCTGATTGAATGGAAGCTTCATAGTTACAAAAAGCGTGTCAGTCGATCCGTTTCCCGATAGCGGATTTGGCGCGGGGACTTGTGAATTCGACCAAGGCGGCAAATCCGACGATTGCTATGATCCCGCACAGCAGAACCCACTCGAGGACCATGAAAACGTCCGTCACTTCAACCATATTAAGCTCTGAGCACCGATGTCTGCACTTTCGATAACGGTACAGTCTAGGAAACGTGCTGATTGCGAGTTGTAAAGAGTGAGTAAAAGGCCGGACAGTGTTGCCGTCCGGCCAGCGGCATTTTTCTATTTCTGCGGGGATGCTTCGGGAGGGGCATTGTCAGGGCCGCGGTTGGGCATGCCTGGGGCGCGCCTGAACTCTTGTCTGAAGAACATGCGATTTCCACCCGGACCGCGATCATCGTCGAGGCGCTCGCGGGTCCCGCCGAAAGGGCTAACCTCACGGAATTTCTTCAACTGTTCGGGTGTAAGCACGCGCCGCACGGCGAGCATCATCTGAACCTGCGCTTTTTCGATTTGCGCGCGCTGAGTAGCAACCTTGTCGATCTGAGCGAGAATTTGGTTTTCGTCCAGGGTCGAGGCGTCCATCAGATGTCTCAGTTTCAGTTCTTCGCGCTCAAGTGCGGCCCTAACGTCGATCATCTTCATGTGATCGTCGAAAGCGAGTTGGTTGAGCTTTTCGAGTTGGGCATCGGTGATGCCGATCTTCTGGGCGATTTCCGGATTTCTCCACCATTCCGGAGCGCCGATGTGCTGGTGGCCTCCGGTAAAGACGTGAAATGTCGGCCCTTGAGGCATTGGGCCTGGTGGCATGGGTGGGGTTGGCATCTGTGCGAACCCGATTCCCACGAACATCAGTGTGGTAGCTAAGATGCGGGTGATCATCTACTCTCTCCTTACTCGTTCAGAAACGGCTACGGCCTGTGGAATTGCAGCGAATATCGTTTCACTGTGGGATGTCATTGGTTGTTAGGAGTCTGTAAACCAAGGCCTCTTTCCTGCTTGATTTCCCGGCGTGGAGTTCGTCACCGAAAAGGCGGCGAATGTGCCAGTCGCGCTTCTTCGTTAAGCTTGCCTTGGGAATGAAACCGTCAGCGCCGCAGTCCATCGCGGCGAGTGCAATTTCCGGATCATCATCGGAAGACATGATGAGGACACGGGTTTCGGGGAGGCGCTGCTTGATGTGCATTGTGGCCTTGAGGCCGTTCATGACAGGCATGTTGAGGTCCATCACGATGAGATCGGGACGTTCGGTTAAGGCGGTCTTCACGGCGGAGAGGCCGTCCCGCTCGTTGCCGATGACGTTGATCCAGGGATGCTCAGCGAGGATAGCTGAGACTGCCAGTGACATGGCTGGCCTGTCGTCTACGACCAAGGTCCTAACGAACGGGGCGTTCATTCGAGGTGGTTCGATCTGATGAACCGGACATATCTGAGTTTGGGTGGTTGCCATGTTTACTCCTGTCTGCGTCTTGCCCCACAGAGATCAGAACACGGTTGGGGCGGTGGCGGAGTAAAGAGTGAGTGATGTGAACGTAAGGGTTGCGTTAAGTGGGCAGCGATCAGGCTCTGGCCGCACACGTTTTTACACGTTCTTTACGACACCGGGCTGAATGGAGGTGTTTTCATTCACTGCAGGGGCCAAAGGTGAGGTGACGTCGATGGCGCAAGAGGCAAGGCAAGCAATTGTAGTTTCGGACGTAGTAGTTCTGGAAAAATCGATCCGGACTGTTGTTGTGGATGATACGGATGTGGTTCTGGATGCGATATGCGGACTTCTCCAGAGTGATCCGAGAATCGAGATTGTGGGACGAGCAAAGAACGGGGTTGAGGCACTGGATGCAGTTGCGTCGCTCCAGCCCGATTTGGTTGTCATGGACATCAATATGCCGGTGATGGGCGGTATTCAATGCGCCGAGATGTTGGCACAGCACTTTCCGATGCTGAAGGTCGTCCTGATGTCGGGAATTGATTCGCCAAAGATTCGCGAGCAGTGCCGGAACACAGGCGCCGATGCTTTTGCGTACAAGATTCACTTCAGGGAAGAGTTTGCGCTGGCAATGCGCACGATGTTTCAAGAAGGCGAACGTTGTTACACCGCGTAAGCGGCCAACTTTCGCGGTGTGAAGGGCTGAGATTCTCCTCCATCCGATCTCAGCCTTTTTTTGTGCGAGGTCGACATAGCTGCGGGGATAATGCGTTGGGCAGCTGCGTGGTGGTCGTTTATTATTCAGACATGCCTGCTAGCACTAATACGCCGCGCGCGGAGTTGCATACACATCTTGGTGGCGCGGTCGATCCGCCGATCTTGTGGTCCATTGCTCACCGGCAGGGCATTCGTTTGCCTACGAAGGACTATTGGGAATTTGAGGCGATGGTCACGATGGGAGCCCACGACCGGAACCACGGCATCAAGGAGATGAATGAGCGGTTCTATAAGTGGACGGAGCTGATTCAGTCGTCTCCGGAGGCGATTCAGGAGTCGGTGGCGAGCGTTATCGGCGGCGGATATCGGAAATGCAATCTTGTTCTGCAGGAGCTGCGCTTCAATCCGATGTTTCGTAATCGCAGTGGCGAGCGCGACCTGGACCATATCATAAATGCCGCGCTCTGGGGCGTGGAGCATGCTCTGCTGGAGTATCCGCAGGTGAAGGCCGGATTGATCCTGATGATGGACCGGCGGCTCTCGCGGGCGCACAACGAGATTATTCTGAAGAAGGCGATCAAGTATCACGGGAAGGGAGTCGTGGGGATAGACCTAGCCGGGCCGGACCGCAAGACTTTCTCCATGAAGAGTCTGACTCGGCTGTTCCGGCAGGCGCAGGATGCGGGTCTGGGAGTGACGATCCACTGCGGCGAGACGGGGAACCTCGAAGAGATGCGGTATGTTGTGAGCGAGATCAAGCCGAAGCGGATCGGGCATGGAATAGCAGCGGCGCAGGATGCGAAGCTGATGGATGAGCTGGTCGAGAACGGGATCACGCTTGAGTTGTGTCCGACATCGAACATCAAGAACGGAATGGTTGGTGATCAGCAGGCGCTGAAAAAGATTGTGAGTAAATTGGTTCGACACGGGGTGCGCATGACGGTGAATACCGATGGCCCCGAGCTGTATCACACGAACGTTTTCAAGGAACAGCAGTTCCTGATCAAGATCGGCGCGATGTCTAGTGAGGACGTCGCGCGCTGCAATAGGTGGGCGTTCGAGGCGAGCTTTATACCTGAAGCAGGATACGAAGTCTAGGCCTCAGAGGCAAAAGCCTGCGAATTGCGGCAAGTCATGGGGCAGCTGGAGCAGTGCCTTTCTGATACTGAAGAAATCCTCACGTTAGATTCGTGAACGTGGGGCACCATCCCTTAAATAAGAGAGTTCTGGATCAATGGCGAATGAGGCAGTGAAATCGTTTCAGCAGATTTGGAAGCACATGGACAACGGGCGGCGACGTCAGGCTGCCACCGCTTTTTTCAACAGTACCGAGACGATGGGCGAGAAGAAGCGGATATCCGGATTTCTGGCCATGAAGTTCAAGCTGCGCCCGCAGACGGCCGCGAAGTTACCAGCGGAGAGGGCCGGCGGCTATCTTGCATCGTTTGACACGCTCGATGAGCCACTCGCGGCGTTGTTGATAAGAAGCTACCTGTTTGATCATCAGCAGGCGATGCTGGTCATGTTTCTTGACGCGGTGCAAATGCCGCATGAAAAGGGCGTTATTCCTGAAGGAAACACCATCGTCCCAACGCCGGAAGCGCTTCATGCAGGGGTGGAGAAGATTCGCAGCGCATTTCCGGCTGAAGATGTCGACCTCTATCTCTCGGCCCTGTTGGCGAGCGATGCGGAGACATGGGTCAATCTGCCTGAGGCTCTGGGACAGAAGCAGGAATAGTCCGATACCGATCGCAATCCGGGAGCATCCAAACATCCCGCAGCTTGAATTTGCGGCGAGGTGAAGGATGAGCAGAGTGCGGGTGCTGGTCGGTACGCGCAAGGGCGCGTTCATTCTTGAGTCGGATGGAAAGCGGGAGAAGTGGGATGTTACTGGCCCCCACTTCGCGGGCTGGGAAGTCTATCACGTTAAAGGATCGCCTGCCGATCCGAACCGGATCTACGCATCGCAGACCAGCGGATGGTTTGGGCAGCTGATCCAGCGTTCCAATGATGGCGGCAAGACCTGGGAGCCAGTCGGAAACAAGTTCGCTTACGACGGCGTACCAGGCACTCATCAGTGGTATGACGGCACGCCGCATCCCTGGGAGTTCAAGCGGGTCTGGCATCTTGAGCCGTCGCTGAAGGACCCTGACACCGTTTACGCGGGCATCGAGGATGCCGCGCTGTTCCGCACGAATGACGGCGGGCAGACTTGGAGCGAACTTCCCGGGCTTCGCGGTCATGGGTCGGGCCCGCAGTGGCAGCCGGGTGCGGGTGGAATGTGCCTGCACACGGTCATCCTCGATCCGTGCAATTCCGACCGGATGTTCATCGCAATCTCTGCCGCCGGCGCCTTTCGCACGGATGATGGTGGCAAGAGTTGGAAGGCTATTAATCAAGGGCTGCGCTCGCAGTACATCCCCGATCCGAATGCCGAAGTCGGGCACTGTGTTCATCATGTGGCGATGCACCCGTCGCGTCCGAATGTGCTGTTCATGCAGAAGCACTGGGACGTGATGCGTTCGGACGATGCAGGCGATTCGTGGCACGAGGTAAGCGGAAACCTGCCGACGGACTTTGGATTCGTGATCGACGTTCACGCGCACGAACCGGAGACGATTTACGTGGTGCCGATCAAGAGTGACTCCGAACATTTTCCTCCGGAGGGAAAGCTGCGCGTTTACCGCAGTCGAACAGGCGGGAACGAGTGGGAAGCGTTGACGAAAGGCCTGCCGCAGAAGGATTGCTACGTGAACGTGTTGCGCGATGCGATGGCGGTGGACTCGATGGACGAGTGCGGCATTTACTTTGGCACGACGGGCGGGCAGGTGTACGCGTCGGCTGATGCCGGCGATAGCTGGAATGCGATCGTGCACGACCTGCCGGCGGTGCTGTCGGTGGAGGCGCAGACGCTGCCATGATACGGGTAGTGCTTCCGCCACATCTTCGCAACCTTGCGCGCGTGAACGGGGATGTGCTGCTCGAAGTTCAGGGGGAAGTAACGCAGCGCAGCATTCTGGACGCGCTTGAACACCGGTACCCGATGCTGCTGGGGACAATCCGTGATCAGGTGACGAAAGAGCGGCGTGCGTTCCTGCGTTTCTTTGCGTGCCAGGAGGACTACTCGCTTGAGTCGCCGGACACGGTGTTGCCCGAAGCGGTAGCGTCGGGGGCGGAACCGTTTTTGATCGTCGGCGCGATCGCGGGAGGGTAGCACCACGGCATCACCGGATGATTCAGTCAATGCGAGGACGAGACGTCCTCGCGCCAGCCGGCCAGAGGCCAGCGCTCCAGAGCGAACTCAGGAAATCGATATCTTCTGGGACCAGGGATCGGACGAGTCCCGGTTCACACTTTCAGTAGGCGCAGGTGGCGTTTGGGCAGATGACGGCGGCATAGAGGCAGCGGCCTGAGAGGCTATTGGTTCGGCTGTGATCGATGGCGGCGCGATGTTGCGCGAGTCGATGGGGAGCAGGTGGGTGTTCTGTGCGGCCCATTTTGCGGCAAGCCCGTTGAGAGGACTCTTGGTGTTGTATTCCTGGTAGGCGATCATGCGTCCAATACGAACGATGAGATCGTCGAGTCCTTCGGAGGCGGCCCAGAAATCGCCGATGCAGACAGAGGCGTCGTCGAAATTGGGATGGAAAACGGAGGTCAACATTCGACACTGAGGAGCCCGGCGTGGGTAGCCGAGCGACAAGTTGACTTCGAGAACGTGGACGTCGCGCTCGCGAATTTCTCCTGAGGGTGCGACCCAAAGTCCGCGCAGATTGTAGGTGAAGCGATACATTTCAGGCGGAATTCCGGCGGTTCCGGTGATCTGGATGGTGGGCCAGTTGGCAAAGCGGCGCTGGAGTATCTCGTAGTCGAGCTTGAGCCTGCGAATCCGAGGAGAAATCATATTGGAAACATTAACCCAGGGATGTTTCTGACCAAAGCAAAAATTAAGGTGACGGCAACAAGGAATACCGCAACGGAAACGGGGATCTTGATCCAGCGCGGCTTGCCGTTGCGGATTACGGAGACGTAGGCGACGGCAAAATAGGCAGCAAGAAATGGCAACAGGAAGGTAACCAGGGCGTTGTAGTGAATTGCGTCCTTAAGATTTCCGTGGAGGAGCGCGGCGGCGGCTCTGGTAGCGCCACAACCGGGGCAGTAGAGGTGGAACAGGATCCAGGTAGGGCATTTCGGATAGAACGCGTAGTCTTGTGGGGCGAACCGGAAGAGAACGAACGCACCGGCGAACACCAGTGCCGCGATGAGGTGGGCCCTGACGCGAATCGACAACTAAACCTCCAAAGGCACGACACTCAACTGCGTGGTCCTCTTGAGCTCGGCGATTCGATATAGATGGTACTGGAAGTAGAAGACGTTGAAGAAGAACGTCATGATGCCGCTCAGATCGAGAGAGATGGGTTCTGACGTATTGTAATGCTCTTCGAGTTCGGAACGCAGGACGAAGCCGCTGATGATCCAGAGGCCGATGCTGGCGATCCAGGCGAGAAAGACCAGTTCGGAGACAACGTCCATGGCGCTTAGGACGATATACAGAACTACGGCTGCGATGGAGCCTATGTAGCAGTAGAGGCTTTTGCTCTTTGGTTCAATTCTTTTGACGAATGCTGACTGCACGATGCCCCAGGCGAGAGTGAAAAAATTGCAGGTAAAGATGCCGATGACTAGTACGACTGCCCAATGCAGTGCAGGCGGAGCAGGGAAGTCAACGACCGGTGGTCCGGCCGGTTGAACTGGGGCAGTCACGACGGGTACGGGAATGTTGCCGACAACTTGCGATACCGGAGTCCAGGTAGTCATGCCTTCGCTGCGGGTGAGGTCAGTGATGAGGACGTGGCCGGAAGCAAGATATCGCTGGAGATCGGCCAGAGTGTATGGGCCGTACTCTTTTCCTTCGCGTGAGATGAAGTAGTTCATGGTATTCCTGCTTGCTACGAAGTCTTGGTCGTCCCTACGGGACTTTTGTATGTTTCTGTTCACCACCCGGTATTGCCGTGCCGGGCTAAATTAGCACGCCCCTGCGGGGCTCAAGACCGAACAACGGTCAAACCCCGTAAAGTGTCGAACACTACGAACCGTATCCTGCGCTGGCAGCCTGTGCGCTCTGGGAGTCGACCAAGTTCAGGAAAGGTTCTTCTGCTCCCAGAAAGATGCCTTGGAACTCGTCGATTTTCTTCGGGCGTAGCGGTGAAACGCGGGTCAGCACTATACCACCGGCGAGGAGCAGGGCGAGGAATGGGAGGATGAACCATAGCTTGTCCGAGGTGACCGCCAAGATTACAAAGAGTGGCGAGACCAAGAGGAGCAGTGCGCCCAGCCAGGTTTTCTTCTTCTTGGCGCTCTGATGTTCAGCACAAAGCGGGAGATTGAGCATCATCTGCTTCTTGGTGATGCCGTACACGACGGCGTAAACGATGATACCGATCAGCCCCAGTAATATCAGTAGCGCTAATGCGGGGTGACACCAGGAAAAATTCTTCTGCTGCTCGCTGCCGTCGGGAGGCTGGGCGCATTTGACGCAGAAGTGAGGAAGAGATGCTCCGCGGGGTACGATCAACTGATTGCCGTCGCGCATGGGTACCGGAACTTGCGGTCGAACTGGGGCGATCGGCGCAGAGGCAGGTACGGGAATGTTTCCGATGACCTGCGAAACCGGAATCCACTCACCCGTTTCCTGGTTACGTGTCAACTCGGTTACAAGAATGTTGCCGCTGGCCACATAGCGCTGTAAATCGGCAAGGGTGTAGGGCCCATACTCTTTACCTTCGCGAGCGATGAAGTAGTTCATGCTAGTTCCTGTACAACCGTTTGAGCTCGTGCCGCCCCTACGGGCTTGGGAGTTTTTTCACTTCACTATCTGGCACTTCCGTGCCGGGCTAAATTCGGCCGCACACACACCTTAGGGGCTGACCATAGGCCTCAGTTGAAGTAGACGTTCTCGCTGTCCTTGTCGACGGTGCAGAGTTCGATGATCACCCATACCCAGACGACGATGCTTCCCAAGCCGCAGGTCAGGACGCTGATCAAAAGCTGCGCCAGTCCCTTGCCGGTGTAGCCAGCATAGAAATTGTGGATACCCAAGCCACCTAGAAAGATACCGAGCAGGATGAACGCAAGCCGACTCTTTGGCGGTTTGTAGTTGGGTGGCACGGGTTGGGCGTAGAGCGCCGTTTGAGGCTGTTGTTGAACGTAAGCGGGCGGTTGCGCATAGCCGGGCGGCGGCGCTACCGGCTGTGACGGAATATTGCCGATGATTTGCGAAACGGGTGCCCACTGCTCCATTGCTTCGCTACGTGCCAGATCAGTGGCGAGAATATTGCCGGAGGAGAAGTAGCGCTGCACTTCGTCCAGGGTGTAGGGGCCGTACTGCTGACCAGCGCGTGAAATGAAATAGTTCATCTTCGTTTCCTATTACGCGAATTGGTTCCCGTCTGCATCTGCCTTGATGACACAGATTTCGACGATGGCCCAGATCCAGCTGACCGGGGTTCCGTAGAAGCAGGTCAACAGGGTAATGCAGAGTTGGAATGCGGCTTTCTTGTGATAGCCGGCATAGAAATTGTGCGCGCCAAACATGCCCAAGAATACGCCGAGGAGAATGAAAGTCACACGGTCTTTTGGTTTTGCGGCGTTGTTGTACAACTCCGCCGCGGTGAGCTGCCTGGCCGGTGTTTGTTGCCATTGTGCCGGCGGCGGAGGCATCATGGCGGGCGCTCCGGGCGGTGGGGGCGGTGGCGGTACGGATGTCGAACCGAAAGCTGGTGAAGGAGGAAGCGTGCCCGCCCCGGCGAATGGAGCTGCTGCGGTTGCCGTGGCTGCCTCGCCCACTGGAAACAACATGTAAGTCGGTGCAGGTATAGCGGGGGGTGGAGCTGAGAGTGCCGGGGCAGTGATCTCCTGCGTCGACACACTCATCTTCGCTTCGTCTGGAGGCGCTTGCGAGCAGCCAAAAACGGTGCAGCCTCCGTTTTCGGCATAGCAATCCTGATGGTGCGGCGTGTTGCAGCCAGTGCAGAGGATCTGTTCGCCTGCGGCCTCGTCGATTGGGCACCGGCAATATGGACAGATTGCGTCCGTCATGAACGGTGCCTCTCTTTGTAGCGAAATGCGTAACGGCCGATTTGAATGAGATCACCGTCTTGTAGAACGCGTTGTTGTACGGGGACTCCACCCACGTAAACCTGAGAGAGGGCGCGCAAGAGCATTCGCGAGCCGTTCATCATAATGAGTGCGTGCTGAGCGAGGATCGTGGGGTCCTTGAACAGGTAGATGTCGCACTGCTGCTCGCTGCCGATGACAGTCTGGTTCTTGTACAGGATGAATTGTTTTCCGGCGAGCGGGCCAGAAGTGACATAGAGCCAGCGGTCCTTGAGCGCGCTTTCTACGAAGCCCATGGCGACACCGGTAGCGACACCGACTAGGGCGAAACCTACTGCGCGGCTTGGAGCGCCGCCATTGGTCGCCATCGAGATAGGATCGAAAATGATTCCGCCGAGGCCGGCGCCGATGATGCCTCCGAGGATGCCGTACTTGGCTTTCTTCAGTGATTGTCCGACGATGCCGTAGACGAGTCCGCCTGCGGCGCCGAAGACGGTCCAGGCGAGGCCGCGCGCGATCCAGAAAGCGGGATTACGGTATGTCTGGACGCCAAGCTCGGCGCAGATGCTGACAGCTATCAAGAAGATGATTCCCGCAATTCTGTCAAAAATGAAGCCCAAGACGAAGCCAAGCGGGAGCGCCATTGCGCCGCGGAGGAGGGCTTTCTTCAGGGAGCGCTCGACAATGCTCTCGGCGATTCCGAATCCTAGGCACATGAATGTGAGGATCAGAGGAATCATCAGGAAATTGCCCCAGCGATGTCCGGGACCGTCGACGAAAGCGTGTTCGCAGATCGACCAGGCGCCGACGGAACCGAGCAGACCGGCGGAGCCGAGATAGAACCATCCTTGCAGCAGGAAGCTGCCACTCTCTTCGGCGACGGCGGGGGCCTTGTCGGCGGCATCGGTGATGGTGCCGTAGGAACGCTGCCCGCTGGCGTCGACGGTTCCGATCACTTGCGGCATCGACTCGGGAACGACGACATTGGCGAGATCGTCGAGCGTGATCTTCAGAGGTTGTTCGTTAGTGCCGTTGGACATCGTTCCCCTTTGCGTTACCAGAGTTGTTTGGAGCCGCCGGAGTGCTCGTGTTTCCCTGATTGTTCTGCCCTGCTTCCTGTGCCCTTTTCTCCGCTTCGGCAAGCGCATTCTGGATATCGCGCGCGGTCACCTCTTGTGCGGGGGCGACTTGCCTGCCCGTAAGCGGATCGACCGGAATGAGCAAGATTCTGGGCGGGGGCACGAGAAAAAACCATACCAGCGCCGCTCCGAGCAGGAAGACCGCAATGTAGGAAGTAGTGGTGATGATCACGCGGATCAGCGGCCATGGGTCGTCGGGATTCTTGTCGGAATCGCCGAACTTTTCGTGCTGCTCATTGTTGGCATTTTCGACGTCAATGACGGTTGGTTCGGGCTTGCCGGTTTCGCCGGCACCTTCGCCACCCTTCTGGTCGAAGACGCTGAAGTCGGAGAGCCGCTCGATGCGGTCACCGGCCCATCCAAAACAGCCCTCTTCGTCAGTGTGCGGGTCGTAGACCCAAGCTACCTGTAGCGGCGACGAAAAGAAGTTCTTGTGGATGAAAGTATCGTGATCAGATAGAAATACGCCGAAGCCGGGGTGCGAGTGGTACCAGCCGACGATGCGATCGTTGGGATAATCGCGGTCTTTGATCTTGTAGATGTGCTCCCAGGTGTCCTGGGTGAAGGTGACGTGGGCGCCGCCTTGGGTGGCGTTTACGCCGGAGATGCAGGCTTCAATTGTAGTGACGCCGTCGCGGTCACTGCCGATCAGGACGCCGCAGACTTCCATCTTGCTGTTGGAGCGAGCGTGCTGGTGGATCTGACGGACGACGTCACTGCTGATCCGAACAGTGGTTGGCGCGCCGCTCTTTTTCGATTTGGAGGACACTAGTTGCTTCCTTCCGCCGCGAGCGGTCCAAGAACGCGGCTGCTGTCGCCGTAGGGCAGATAACCAATCTCACGCTCAGCGCCGCGGGCAACAAAGACGTCGAAGAGCGGCAGTCCGAGCTGGGCAAGGGTCCTGGCGCCGTAGGATTCGGTGTCGGTATAGCCGTGGGCGGTTTCGACAACTCGCATCTGGCCGTCTTTGGGGCAGCGTCCTTGCTCGTAACGGACGCTGCCTACGGGGGCGAAAAGTTCTTGTGTTTCGCCGCAGGTGGGGCAGGCGAGTTTATGAATCACTTCGCGGCTGAACTCGATGACAATGTCATTCGTGCCGAGATCTTGCTGGGCTCGCGCACGTAATGACTTCAACGTGAGCGCGTCGGAGCTTTCCGGCAGGTGCACGATTTCCGGCAGCGTGTAATGACTCATGCAATCGGGGTTCTCGGTGTACTCGACGGTGTAGGACGAATGGTTGAGTCCCTCGAAGATGAAAGCACGACTGGCGAGAGTCGGCATGCCGTGAATGAGCTTTACGGCTTCCTGAACCTGAATGCCGCCGATGATCGAAGAGATTGTTGGCGTGGTCGGGACTTTGCCTTCAGTGTCGTCGCGGTGCGCGAGCAGGTTGCACGACATGCGGCGGTCAAGAATGGCCCAATCGACTTCGCCGAGAGTGCATTCGTAGCACGGGGCCTTACCGGGAAGAAACACGCGGGCCACGCCGTTGATGCCTTCGATCGCGCCGTCGATCCAAGGGCGATTAACCTTCCAGGCGCAGCGGTTAATCCAGAGGCGTGCTTCGCGATTATCGAGTCCGGCGAGGATAACGTCGGCCCACTCGAAGAGGCCGAGACCGCATTCGTAAAGGACATTCGCGACGAGAGGATGAACGGCTCCTTGCGGAGAAACGCGTTTGAATGCATCGGCGGCGGCGTGGGATTTGAACTTGCCAACGTCTTCACCGCTGAACAATATGGTGCGCGAGAGGTTGGAGACCTCAATGCGATCAAGGTCGATGACGATGATCTTCTCGAAGCCGAGCAGGGCGAGGTTCTTCAGGATTTCATTGCCGAGCGCGCCTGCGCCGATGACGAGCACACGGGTGGCGGCAAGCTTAGACTGGTCCCACCAGGGGATCAGTCGCAAGCGACTGAAGCGATCTTCCTGAAGTTCGCCTTGGGAAACAGTGATCATGAGCTGGTTATCTTCCGCCCGCGGTGATTTCGGGCTGAAGGCGAAGGATGTCACCGTCCTGGACTTGTGCTTCAGCGAGTGTTTGGGTGTCCTGCACCTGACGGCCGGAGTTCTTGTGGTGAAACTTGTAGCTCAGAGGGGCGCCGTCGGGGCCGTTGGTCGGAAGGCGCAGCTTCTGCACGAGCACGGCGATGATCTTGTTGCATGGTGCGTCGTCGGGGAGTTCGACGGGGACGCGCTTGTTTTCGGTCGAGTCGTAAACGGTTACGTTGATCGTTGGCATTATTCCATCCAATAAAACTAAAAGCGATTAGTGTTGCTGTGTCCGGGCGCTGACGAATTCGTTCAAGCGCTTGCCGCCGTCGCCGTTGAAGTCCCATGACGAGGGCTGCAGGACGGCGTCTGCACGGACGGCGAAGTTCAAGTTCTCGGCGTTGGGACTGATGTTCCTATCTACCATGGAAGTGACAATGGCGACGAGATTACCGCGGTCATCGTAGACAGGGCCGCCGCTGTTACCGGGGCTGACCGGAGCCGAAATCTGTATCGCATCGTTGTCGATTCGCGAGACGATGCCAGTGCTCAGGGTGAAGCGCAGTCCCTGCGGGTGGCCGATGACGAACACATTTTCGCCTTCGGCGACTTGTGCTTTATCTACTACCGGTTGCAGGAATGAGCCAGAACCGGATTCGCGCGGTATCCAGAGCAGAGCGAGATCGAGCTTCTTGTGGCGCGCGATGACGTCGGCACCAGCCCAGGCGCCCGAAGCCATAGTTATCAGGGCACGATTGCCGCTACGCGTCATCAGCGATTCGTCAATGACGTGGCGGGCGGTCATGATCAGGTAGCCGTCGGGGCCGGCCTGCAAAAGGACACCAGCACCAAAACCGTTTGAGGGAGCTTCTTGATGGCTCAACCACATACGGCGTGCGGGCGAGATGACGGAGACGAGAGGCTTCAGTTGCTCCGAAACCTGCTTGGCGTCCAGGGGAGTGACGGCAGGAAGCTTGGGAAATGTGCTCTTGGAGTCGAGTTCGTCGAGGCCCTTGTTGACGATGACGGGAAGGGGGACGAAGGAGAAAGTCAGGACGGCGCCAACGGAGGTCAGGATTCCACTAATAATAAGGAGAGTGGAAAGGAACGAAACCCACGCGAACCTAGTGCGGGGAGGAAGTCCTCGCATGGCGACCCGCAGCACCAGCGTTAGCAGGCACAAAAGCGGGAGGAAGAGGACTAGCGGGCTCATGGCCAGCTTGGCCCACCAAGGCACAGGCGATGAGAGTTTGGGCTCCGGGCGGTTCGGTACTGGGCCGTCTACCGGGATGACAGTCTCGGCAACTTCGCTTGGGGTAACGACTATTTTGTCCATTAAGCGAGCAAAAACCAGCAAATTTGTGAGTGGTTCATTCTTTGACATATCGGGGCAAATTGCAAGGTTTCTGTGTGACCGTTCATCTTCGTTGGTTACCCCGATATAATCGAACGCCATGAAGACGGCATACACGTGCGGAAGCTGCATTACGCCACTCGAGGCCATTCGGGATGCAGTGGTCGTGGTGGAAGATCGCGTGGTGGTAGAGGTGGGGCGGCGCGAGGAGTTTGATATCCCCGCTGGATCGCGCGCTGCCGAACTCGGCGATGCTGTGCTGGCGCCGGGATTTGTTGATATTCATGTTCACGGGGCGGCTGGGCACGATGTGATGGAGGCGACGGCAGAGGAGTTGGCGTGCGTTGAGCGCAATCTGGCGAAGCACGGCACGACTTCATATTTTCCAACGACGGTGACTGCGTCGCTGGATGTTACTCTGCGAGCGCTGGAGCGGTTGGCTGATGCGATCGAGAACCACGGCGAGGAACGGGATCGGGCGAGGCCTATTGGAATTCATCTGGAAGGGCCGTTCATCAGTTGCGAGAAGCGGGGCGTGCATTCGCGTGAGTACATCAGAGATGCGTCAGTTGAGTTGTTTGAGCGGTTTTGGCAGGCGGGGCGAGGGCACATAAAGATGATAACGGTCGCGCCGGAAATTCCGGGGGCAACTGCGTTGCTTGCCGAGGCTACGCGTCGCGGAGTATGCGTGAGTATCGGGCATTCGAATGCGTCTCTTGAGGAGACCGCGGCTGGCGTAGAGGCCGGAGCGCGGCACGCGACTCATACGTTCAATGCCATGCGGGCGATAGAGCATCGTGATCCGGGAGTGGTCGGAGCGGTGCTGACTGATGATCGCGTGACGGCGGACATCATCGCAGATGGCGTTCATGTTGATCCGGCGATGGTGCGGTTGTTTCTTATCGCAAAAGGGCCTGAGCGGGCAGTTCTGATCACCGATGCAATCAGCGCGACGGGTATGCCCGATGGCCGTTACACGCTCGGCGGTATGGAAGTAGAGTTGGAAGGCGGCAAGTGCATGCATGAAGGACGGCTCGCTGGGAGCGTGCTGACGCTTGATCGCGCCGTGCGCAACGTGATGGAGTTCGCCGGATGGCCGCTGGAGAAAGCCGTCAGGCTGGCGACTCTCAACGCCGCGAGAGTTGTGAGGATGGATACGAAGAAAGGTCTGATTGCTTCGGGTGCGGATGCGGAGTTCGTTGTTCTGTCGAGTAAGGGCGAGGTGATCAGGACGATCATCGCCTGATTTCACATCTGCCAAACACGGCCAGATCTGACGTTCGGTGAACCGGGAATCAGACTCCAATACGAGGCTAAATGCGACCGCCGACCTGTTAACTGCGAAACAGACGACGTGCAACACACGTCCGCGAAAAACTCCTTTTCAGACGTTAAAACGGCTGCCATTTGCCTTCATTTCCGCTTAACCGTGAGCGAAGACGTGTCACACACCGTCTGGGCAAAACCATCCTCAAGAGGTTAAAACAGCCTCAATGACGCTCATGTCCGTTAACTGCAGCACAAGCGCGAAGCGAGAGGAACGTCTTCTCGAAAACGGCGCAAGCTGTTCGTAGCGCGCTGCTTACTGCTGTCCTTAACCCGATTCTGCCGGATTTTACTTAACTCTCTGCTTAACTGCCATTGCGCCACTCCAAACGGTAACTCCCTTCAAGGCACGGACTCAGGCTGTTTAGATCATCACGACTCGTGGGTAGCTCGCGCGAAGAGCCTCAACAGAGAACAGGTGGGCCGAAGCACCACCGCAGCGAGAGTCGACCCCGAACCACCCAAGAGCGCATGCAGGTTGTATGACCTGCCTGCGAATGAACTCTGAATAGACAACCGAGGAGGGAGATCCTTGAAACAGTTGAGAAGCAGTCTCTTACTGTTCGCGATCCTGAGCCTCTCTATGATGCTGAGCATCGTAGCGTATGGCCAAGGCGGCAGTGCGACACTGGTAGGAACAGTCACCGATCAAACCGGTGCCGCTGTTCCCGACGCCAAAGTCGTAATCACGAACACGGAAAACGGGTTTATCCGCAACGCAGAAACAAACAGCACCGGTGGCTTCATCGCCCCGAATCTTGGTATTGGAAACTACAAAATCAAAGTTGAAGCCAAGGGCTTCAAGACCTTCGAAAAAACGGGCATCAAACTGACCGTCAACGAAACGATCCGCGCTGACGCACAACTCCAGGTCGGCGGGGCCCAGGAAAACGTCGTCGTTGAAGCCAACGCGATCCAGGTTCAGTCGGAAACCAACGAAATCAGCCAGACCGTTACCGACACGCAGGTTTCGCAACTTGCGACCAACGGACGCAACGTACTCCAACTGACCGCACTCGTGCCCGGCGCCGCTTCCCAGATGCCGGACTTTGACACCCCTGTTGCACAGTACCAGAATCGCACTGTTGTTTTTAACGGCCAGCGTTCTGACCACAACAACTGGGTCATAGATGGCGGCGAAGCCTATGACCGCGGCGGCGGTGGCATCCTGATCGTCGCTCCGTCACAAGACGCAATCCAGGAATTCAAGGTTTCAACCAGCAACTACAGCGCTGACCTGGGCAACGCTTCGGGCGGCATGATCACCATGGCTCTCAAGCAGGGCACCACGAAGTATCACGGCTCTGCCTGGGAGTACGCTCGCAACGACTTCTTCAACGCGTTCTCCTGGGCATCGAAGAACAACTCGACCCCTTGGAATGCGAAAAAGCCTGTGATGCGCTACAACGCTTGGGGCTTCAACTTCGGCGGACCGTTGAACCCGAAGGCGAAGGATCCGAAGACGTTCTTCTTCTACAACATGGAATGGCGTCGCAGAAAGACAGGCGCGACCAGCAACAACCGAGCGCTCACGGCAGCTCAGATGGATCTTAGCGGCCCATTTGTGGACCTGACCGATCTAGTGGGGCTGGATAACACCACGCATCTCCCCAAGCCTGTCAAAATGCCTTCAAACCTTTCCCTCGATGAGCAAACGCGATGGAGGACCGCGTATGGTCTTTCCACCTATACTCCGGGCGCAGTCCTCAATCCCATCGTGGATGGCGCTCCGACAAGGTTACTGATTCCTACTGCCCTCTTCACGGGTAACACGGGTAGCAACATTGCCAGGGCCTTTTTGGCATCCGGCATTTTCCCGACTGCCAACTCGACAAACAACAGCGGACAGCCTTCGTACTACGCTGATGCGAGCACGAGGGACATTTACCGTGAGGAAGCTGTCCGCATCGACCGCCAGTTCAGCGACAAATGGACCGTCATGGGCCACCTGATCTGGGATAACGGCCTTCAACACCTGCCAACCCCGCTTTGGGGCGGCATGACCTACCCCAACGTTGGAACGGATGCAAAGGTTCCTTCCTGGTCCGGCGTCGTGCACGCTACTTATGCGATTAGCCCAACGCTGTTGAACGAAATCACGTTCAACACCAACGGCAACAACCTCACCATCGATCCTGCAATTAATGACAATGCCGGCTCGAACGTCACTTGGAACATCTTCTCGGGTTGGACCGCGCCTCAGTTCTTCAGCTCGGTTAACAAGATCAATAAGCTGGCAGACGTCAATGTTGGCAATGGAAACAGCGGCGCCTTCGGTATGAACTACAATCTCGGCCGCTATCCTTGGTCCAATACATGGCGTAGCTATCAATTCAAAGACGACGTTTCCTGGAGCCGCGGTGCACATAGCTTCCGGTTTGGCGGCGGCTTCATGTGGAACAAGAAAGTGCAGTTCACCGCAAACAATGTCGGTGGGGCCTGGGGCTTCTTTGGGGGTGCCACAAACTTGGGTTATTTGGATTTCCTGCTTGGCTATGGCGGAACCTATACCCAACCTCAGTACTATGACGCAGTCAACATCGCTGCCAGAACCTACAACCTCTATGCCATTGATGACTGGAAGGTCACCAAGAAGCTGACTCTTAACCTGGGCGTTCGTTGGGAAGGCGTCCCTCCCGCTTATGACCAGAACGGCCGTCTGTCCAACTTCTATCCCGAACTGTACAATCCTGCGAATGCGCCGACGTTCGCCCTCGACGGTAATGGCAATCCTAACGGAAACGCCCTCGTTGTGGCTGGGGCGGGATTCACGAAGGTCCCGGGCGTTCCTTTGTCCGACATCCCGTTCTACATGAACGGCATTGGGATCGCTGGCAAGAACGGCATTCCGAAGGGAATGGTCGACAACACTTGGAAGACGTTTGCTCCTCGCGTCGGTTTTGCTTACGACATGACGGGCAAGGGCACCGTGCTGCGCGGCGGCTTTGGTATGTTCTATGAACGTACCGCAGGCAACGAACAGTACAACATGATGAACAACGTTCCGTTTACCAACAATCCCACCGTGAACAACATTTTCCTGAGTGACCCGAGAACTACATGGGACACGGGCGCAACTTCGGCCGCAGCCTACGCTGTTTCCGGCATTACCGGTGCGACGCTGAAGCACGACATTCCAACCACGATCCAGTACAACCTTGGCATCCAGCACGATCTCGGTGGCAAGGCCGTGGTGAGCCTGTCGTACGTAGGCAACACCTCCTATCACCAAACGGACACGGTAGAGGTCAACGGTTTGAATCCCAGCGATACAGCGAACCGCCTGCTAGTCTGCGGTAGCGCTTGCACCGGTGGCGGCAACCAGAACGCCAACCTCTACCGGCCGTATCAGGGCTGGGGCAACATTAACCTGGTCGAAAACGCCGCCAACGCTCACTACAACTCAATGCAGTTCAGCGTGAGAACCAGTTCATGGCACAACATGAACCTGGGCGGTTCATGGACTTATGCTCATGGTTTCGACCTTGTTGATGGCGACCTGTTCAATAACCTCGACAACCCGTACGACAAGGCCTATAACTGGGGCACGTCGGGTTTCGATCGCCGTCATGTCGTCAACATCACTTACGTCTACAACGTTCCGTTCTTCCGCAAGTCGGACAACAAGTTCGCCAAGACTGCGTTGGGCGGATGGACTCTGTCCGGCGTAACGCTGTTCAGCTCCGGCAACCCGCTGACTATCAATAACGGCCAGGACAACCTTGGCTTCGGTGGCGGTACCACCAACCACGCGTTCCAGGTGAGCGAAGTTGGTTATCCGAAGCTGAAGAACCAGTGGTTCACCACATCCTCGTTCCGTCAGAACAATCCCACTACGGAAGCCCTGATATGGGGCAATTCGCCTCGTGGCGCGGTGATTGGACCCGGACGCAACAACTTCAACATCTCTCTGTTTAAGAACTTCCAGTTCACTGAAAGAGTGGGCTTCGAGTTCCGCGCAGAGTCGTTCAATACCTTCAACCATACCCAGTACACCGGTGTGAACACGAGCGTTGGCGACCCGACCAACTTCGGCAAGATCAACGCGGCAGCTGATCCGCGTATCTTCCAACTCGGTGGCCGCCTCTCGTTCTAGTCTGCGTAACCCCATGATCGGAACAACCCGATCATGACAACAAACTCCCTGGCGGACACAAGTTCGCCAGGGAGTCCTATTTATACGCGTGCATTTCGATATCGGAGACGAGTTCCTGCTCACAACTGATGGAGTAAGGCGCCAGCGAACCGCGCATTCTGAACAAAATAAAGCCGGGTGCATTCATGGTTGAATGCGCCCGGCTGTATTGGTGGACATCAAGCGCCGTTTGAGGGCACGGCAACAAGGCTGAGATTTGTCGAGTATTGGCTTTCCGTCGCTACGCTACCCTCCTTTACCCTGTTCGGGTTCTGAGGAAATTCTCGCGGCTCTGACGGGTGCCCTCGCCGTCGCAGTCCACGAGCAGTCTGTAGCAGACTTGCTACTATCCGTTTACGCTCTTTTCAGTTCTGGAACAACAAAACAATCTACCTAGTTACGTTACCGTCGTAAGCTCCCCGCCATGCCAGTTCGCCGCCCAACTTTAGTTTGATGCAGAGGAGAGTAGCGCACCCGACCTGAATGGGGAAGATAATGTCTTTCCGAGGTGTAACGCTATGCGGTTGCAGATAACCCGATTGCCCTCAAACCACCGCACTTACTCCATAGTCACGAGCGGCGGCAATCGCTACGGAGTGGACGACTCCGAGCTAGAGCGATGGCTGCTAAATCTTGGCGTTGACGACTCAATCGTTTCCGCCGTGCTCGACATTGAACCGAACCAGACAACAACGCTTCAGACCGAGAAAGCCGCGTAGAGCAGCGGTTGGAACTCAAGTGAGAGGTGTCTTATGCCAACTTACGAGTACTTCTGCGAAGCATGCCAGAAAGAATTCGAAAAAGTCATCACCATTCGCGAACACGATGAAGAAACCATTGTTTGCCCAAATTGCGGCAGTGACAGAGTGCATCAGATGGCAGCGGCATTTACGCCGGTAACGGCAAAAAAGAGCTAGCCTGGCCCGGTCGGAAGGGCGGCGTGGTATCTCCACGCCGCATCAATATACGAGCACATGCTTTGGCCGGAGGAAGTAATGAAGCGTAACGTCGGTGGCAAAGACCAAACAGTGAGATTCATGATCGCCAGCGCGGGGATCACCATGGGCCTGTTCGCAAAGCGTGGCTGGATAAAGGCACTCGGCTTCAGTATTGGCGGAGCCGAACTTGCCACGGCGATAAGCCGTTATTCGCCAGTTAATCGAGTTTTGCGGAGAGATACAGCTTCTGTACTAGAAAGGGCGGCTTAGCTAGCGCGAAACGCCGTAGCGCCGGGTGCCCCGGCCTGACATGAATCCCAATCCATGCAGGGGCTTTGTGGTCCCAAGACGTCTGGGTGCCACTCTTTACGGCAGTGATTCTTGGAAGAAAAGATAGGGGTGCCGCACCCTTCCTCTTCAAGGGAGGGTGCGCTCGGACACGTCGTTATCTCTTGTTCCGCTCGTTCTTTGCTTTCTCCAAATACGAGAAGGCAATCTGAGCAAAAATGCGGTCGTTCGACCCGCTTTCAGGAAACCGTTCCGTGAAACTCTTCCCGATTGAGATCGCATCATCGTAACGCTGTGCTGCTTGATCCGCATCTTGCGCAGCACCGACGACGTGGACTGATATCTCGAGGCATTACTTGTTGAAACAACCCCGGCTCGTGTGTTGGGCCGGGAGAACTGGTCGATGCGGCAGGAATCTCAATTAAGCGCGGTACCCACACAGTCAAAGTGCCCATTAACTGGTCGGGGGACACAGGGGAAAAGAGCAAGGGGCGCATCTTCGGTAAAGGTCCCCTCAGTTTCGTGGCGATGTTCTGGGAGAAGAGTCCCCACAGACCGGGACGGCCTAGATTCAATGAGGTCTGAGGTGCGTCACTGGACGGGCCAACCCAACGGGCATATAGACCGCGGAAACCTGAAGTTGAGCAGGCGCATTTTCGTCCTGTGAGTCCGTACTCTTCTCTACATAGCGAAGCGTGTATCGCACCAGGTTATGCCCATCATCTTCCCACGTACTGACCCACTGGTGAATCGTTCGCGTCGCAAGACAGGTTGCATTCTCGTAGCTGGTCCATTCACTTTCATGCGAAGTGCGGGTGTTCGCTGCGACGTCATTCTTGAGCGGTTTCCAGTTCCGGCTACGCAATGTGTCTTCAATGAACCGGAGTGTCTGCTCCGCAGGATACGGCTCTTGAACGGTGTAAGTGAGTTCAGTTTGTCCTGAACGGCTGGCATAATTCACACTGGAAGCGGAAGGGGCAACAATCAGAGCGAGTTGGCCGTGAGAATCAGTTTGCGATTGCGAAAGACAACAAGCTGTCGTGAGAACCAAAAAGACGAGAACACGGATTACCTGCTGTCTACGGCAAGCTCGCATTACCTTCTCCGTTAAGACCGATCAAGAACTCAGATAGACTTCCGGAATCGTACCACCGAATCACCCATTGGAGGTTGCTAAAGTTGTGTTCGTTCCATCTCGTGCAGCTCTTCGCGAGAGAGTCCCACTCAAGCAAAACCCGCCCGAGTGGGACTATCAATTCACTGAACTTACCAAAGCAGCTTTAGGCCAAACTGCATCTCTCTGGCAGCCCGAGCTGTCGTGATCCGGCCGAAGTTCGCATCGGTCATTGTGCTGGAGGGATTCAGGAACTGAGCGTGATTGAAGGCGTTGAACGCCTCTGCGCGGAACTGCAGATTCATTGTTTCTCTCAGCGCGAACAGTTTCTCCATCCCGATGTCCCAGTTGTTGATTCCAGGGCCCGTGATGATGTTCGGCCTGGAATCCCCAAAATAGTTAGCAGCCGGCTTTGCGAAGCACGAGGTGTCGAACCAGTACCCACCATTCGTGCGCACGTCCGTGTTCGTCAATGTCGATCTTCCGTCGCACAGTTGATTGGCCCGGTAGTGAGTCATCGGGTCCATAGCCGTGCTCGTAGCCGCTAATACTGAGAATGGATTTCCCTTCGAGAAGGTGGCGATGGTGTTCACGCTCCATCCGCCGATCAGTTGGTTCAACGATGAGGGAATTCCATTCAGGAATCTCTTGCCTTTGCCAAAGGGAAGAGTGTAGATACCACTGGCAACAAGCCGGTGAGGAACATTGAAACCGGCGAGTCCTTTGTCGCAGCTCAGGCAGACGCCCCTCTGGTTCAAACCAACGGGCGCACCACCCTGCACGGTGTTCGTGAGCGCCTTCGACCAGGTGTAGTTCGCGACGAAGCTCAAGTCCTTCATCTGCTGCTGGAACTTGGCGACGAAGGCGTTATAACTGGCGCTGCCTTTGTTGGCGGCCATGTAGATGTACGGGAATTGCTTGTAGGGCCTGACGCTCTGATCGCAAATAAGCGAGTCGGCTACCGAGCAATCATCCGCGTTCCACCGGATGGGCAGCTTGCGAGATTGCGAACCGATGTAGTCGAACTCTACGAGAGTGCCCTTGCCGAAGGCGTGCTGCACAGCCATGCTCCATTGCTGGATGTATGGGGTCCGCAGCTTGGTGTCGAGGGCGAAGAGTGTTCCCGAAACGTTCTGTGCAAACTCGGGAGTGATGGGTACCTGCGACATCGGCGGAAATACGTTCTGGCCGAGTACGTAGCCGGGGGTGGGCTGGTTGGGATTATTGGTGAATGACTGAACAATAGACACCCCGGGCGCCGTGATTGCAAAGAGGTTATAGAGCGCGGTCACCGGAGGATAGTAGACTCCTGCTCCAGCTCGTATCACGGTTCCTTCCCAGAAACTGGGCTGCCACGCGATTCCGACGCGAGGAGAGAAGTTGTTCAAGTCGATGCTGTAAATCTCAGGGCTGACCTGACCGAGCGCGGAGTAGAGAACTTTCCCCGTCGCGAAGTCGAATGCATGCGGATACTTGCTGTCACTCCCGACCGCGTTCGGGGGAGTGTTCATATTCCAACTAAGTCCCAGGTTGATTGTGACGTTGGGGCGAATCTTCCATGTGTCCTGAGCGTAGGGAATGACCTCTGTCCAGCGGAAATGGGTACGCGGCATGGAGGTAACGCTTCCGTTCTTCGGCATGCCTAGCAGGAAGTCCGCAAACGAGCTTCCCGTACCAGCTACAGGAGCCAGTTTTCCCGTCGAATCCGGTGCGAGTTGTGCGGTATAGATCGAGCTGAACCAGACGCCGCCGCGCGCGTAGAAGTTAGAGCTTTCCTGCACTGTGCGGACGTAGCGAAGGTCTCCACCGAACTTGAGCTCATGGTTTCCCTTGAGAACACTAAGGGATTCGTGCATCTGATACTGGTTGTCGATGTTACCGATGGTGCTCTGGTTCCGTCCGAACGATGGATTCTGAGGATTCGTCGAGGAAGCGAAGCCGTCCAGAAAAATTCCCGGCACTCCATTCGGGTCTGCCGTCCCGGTGAAGCCTATCGCGCTCTGTATCCCAGGCTCTTTATCGCCGGCATAGAAGACTTCCGGGCGTACCCATCCGAAACTGAATGTGTTTACGATGTTCGGCCTCAGGTTGCTGACTACTTGCACCATAGCGAAGTCGGTAGTGAGTGGATAACTATAGCCGCCGCTGGGGAAGAGCGTTCCGTTGATGGTCGGTGAATTCTCGTGGGTATACTGCGCGAACAGAGTATGTTTCTGGTTCAGAACGATGTCGAACCGACCGCCGTACTGATCGTAGTTATCAATCGTCTTTGGATTCCCGGATAGGTTCATCGGGCCATACGTGTTCGCTGGCACATAGTAGGCCAGCAGCGCCTTTGACATCGCGTTGATTCGCTCTTGCGGAATAATGTTTCCCACGAATGGCTGGCGCTTCCCGGTGGCCGGATCGTATGTATTCGGATCGTAGAGCTGGATCGGCGTTGGCAGGTGAAGCAGTTCGGAGAAGTCGCCCCTGAACATGGCGGCCGTGGGGGCCGTGACCGTTACGTTATCGGCGCGAAGCTGGCGACGTCCCTCGTAGTGCCCGAAGAAGAACATCTTGTTCTGTCGAATTGGGCCACTAATGGCGGCGCCAAACTGATTTCTACGAAATGCCCCAGGCTCGGCAGCTTTATCGAAGTAGTTCCGAGCATCGAATGCGCCGTTGCGAATGAACTCGAAGAGCTCTCCGTGTAGCTTATTGCCTCCAGATTTCGTGACCACACTGACGGTGCCCGCGCTGGTGGAGCCTTCCGAAGGAAGGAAGAATCCCTGATGGATCTTGAACTGATCTATCGCCGCAACCGACATGTTCATTGAAGACTGACCCAGACGAGTTCCCGCGGTTGACATGCCATTAATCGTGTATCCGGTGAGGTCTTGCTCATTCCCGTTGATGATGATGGTGCGATCCGCATGACCCACCTGAAGACTCGCGAAGTCAGACGATGTTGGGCCTGCGTCCTGAGCAGCTCCGGACAATAATCCCAACTGCAGAAAATTGCGACCGTTCAGAGGCAACTGCTGAACGCTTACCTGGTCAATCAACGTGCCAAGCTCGTTCGAGGTTGGCTCAAGGAGAGCGACGGAGCCGTCAGCTTCCACCAAAACACTCTCTGAGGCCGCACCAACTTCGAGAACCACATCCTGAGTCACGCGTTGTGAAACGGTCACCCGAAAATCCGCGATTGAATGCGACTTGAATCCGTCCCTCGACACTTGCAGCGTGTAAACTCCGGGCGCAACGGACGGAAACACATACGTGCCGGTCTCATTGGTGGTTGTGACGAGCTGTCCTCCCGTATCCCGGTTAATGAGAGTCACCTTCGAGCCAGTGAGAACATAGTGAGTCTTGTCTTCGACCGTACCTTCCACAACCGAATTGTTTGATTGACCAAAAATACGAAGCGTGAGAGTGCCGAACATACACGCGCTAAGCGCAATCATGAGGGCGAGTCGGCGCATTGCAATCTCCTATAAGTGCTGCTAGCGATAAAAACACCGGGGCAATGTATCTTTTGGTGACGACGCAACCAGACTAGTTTTAGGCGTCAACGAACGCAGGTTGTTGCGAGCCTTGGCTACGGATAGTACTTAGGTGAGTTATGCCAGACAATAATGTCGATCTACTACTCTGGATCAGCATCCATGGATGCGTTTCTTCGAAAAGTGCAAAGCAGATCCTACTATTTTCCTACTATTGCGCCTGCTTCTCTTTTTCCTGAATAATGCCGCTACTCTGTGGCGACACAGCGGGTCTGCGCATGGGGCGCAAGCGCGCTTGCCACATTTCAGCCAACTAACCGAATCTTCTGTGGGGTGAAGATCGAATGAAAGCACTACAAGCTGTCTTGGTGGTGGTGTGGCTTGCTTCCTTGAGTGCGGTTGCTCAACAGATCACAGGAAGTATTCGCGGAACGGTACAGGATCCGTCAGGCGCGTTCGTTCAAGGTGCGGCGGTAATAGCGCAGCAGACGGATACCGGGTTCTCACGTTCAGTGACAACCGATCGCAATGGAAGTTACGTCGTGCTTGAATTGCCGGTCGGACGCTATCGGCTGGAGGTGTCAGCGAAAGGATTTCAGAAGTACATACAGGACGGCATAACGCTGAATGTCAATGAGACAGCGTCGGTAGCGGCGCACCTTGCCGTGGGATCTGAGAACGAAGAGGTGCAAGTGCGGGCGGATGCCGAACTCATTGAGCCAACGGTGAGCAGCTTGGGCAAGACGGTATTTGAACGGGAAT
The DNA here is from genome assembly GCA_023410055.1 of Acidobacteriota bacterium. Lineage (GTDB taxonomy): Bacteria > Acidobacteriota > Terriglobia > Terriglobales > Acidobacteriaceae > JAEZPW01. The sequence continues at coordinate 153,889 of JAEYQK010000066.1, read as the reverse complement.
TGCTGGATTTGCCCCTCAATGGACGAAACTTCTCCCAGCTTGGGCTATTACAACCCGGTGTTGTTCCACTAACGCCGGGATTAGCTGAGGCAGGCGGTTCACTGCGTAATGGTCAGGCGTATGCGGTGAACGGACAGCGTCCGGAATCGAACAACTTCCTCATCGACGGGGCCAACAACTTCAATGGCGTGGACGGAGGATTTGTTCTCAAACCTCCTGTGGACGCGATCACTGAGTTCCGCATCCTGACGCACAACGCGAATGCGGAGTTTGGAAACAGTCTGGGGTCGACGACGAACATCGTGACGAAGTCGGGATCGAATACTGTGCACGGGACGTTGTACGAGTTTCTCCGTAATGATGCTTTCGACGCTCGAAACTACTTTGCGAAGACAACAGAGCCGCTAAAACAGAACCAGTTTGGGGCTACTATCGGTGGTCCGATCCGAAAAGGCAGGACGTTTTTTTTCGGGTTCTATGAGGGGTTCCGCAACCGGCAAGGCGAAACAACGCTAACGACGGTGCCGTCATTGAAGCAAAGGCAAGGCGATTTCTCGGAGATGTGCACGGAAGGCTTCAGTGGCGGATTCTGCAACAATCAGCAGCATCAGCTATTCAACGTCTTCGCGAACGCGCCATATCCGAACAATCAGCTGCCGAGTGCGCAGGTGAATCCGATTTCGCGGCAGATGCTTAGCTTTTTCCCACTGCCAAATGCGGGTACGAACCTGTTTTCCTCCACGCAAACCCGGCGAGAAGATTACGACCAGTTCGGCGTCAAGATTGATCATCGCCTAACAGAACACGACGCTCTTAACTTTCGGTACATGATTAGCGACGGGAATAGACTGGATCCTCTGTCACCAGCGGGCGCGAGCGTGCCGGGGTTCCCGATTGGTGAAGAACAGCGGGCGCAAAATTTCATCGTGCAAGAGACGCATACATTTTCGCCGACGATGGTTGGAGTGGCTCGATTCTCTTTCATGCGTAACAAGTCCCTCTTCGGCGAGCACGTCAACCACACCACACCAGGAAGTCTTGGTTTTCAGTATGAGTCCAGCCTCGGTGCTGCCGTCGGGCCCCCCTTCATTCAGGTAAATGGGTACGCTACTGTGGGTGACCCGATTACCGGCCCACGCCGCAGCTATGAGAATGTCTTCGACTATTCGGGTTCGCTCAGCTGGGTCCGTGGCAAACATGAATTGAAGTTCGGCGGTGGATATCAACGACAGCAGATCAACGTTTTGCAGGGGATCGCCACGAATGGGTTTTTCGTCTTCGCTCCCTTCCCGGTAACCGACGCGTTCGCCAGCTTCCTGTTCGGTCAACCGGTGTTTTTTCTGCAAGCCCATGGAGACTTCGCGCGCGGCATACGTGGCAACAACCTGAATGGATACGCGCAGGACACCTTCAGAGTGAACTCACGTTTGACGATTAACGCAGGGCTCCGATATGAATTGCCGTTTCCGTACACCGAAATTCACAACCGGCAGACGCTGTGGATCCCTGGAAGACAGAGCGTCGTTCATCCTGATGCGCCAGCGGGACTGTTGTACCCGGGAGACCCGGGAGTGCCGGCGGGATTGATCCCGACATTCAAGAAAGCGTTCGCGCCGCGTCTTGGTGTCGCGTGGGACGTGGGCGGCAACGGTAAGTGGCTGGTCACTTCAGCTTACGGAATCTTCTTCGAGCCGTACTATACGGGACAAGGCGGACCGCTGCAGAGCCCAATCAGCGCGCCACCGTACTTGCAAACGCTACAGATAAACCTGCCAAATTTCGCAGACCCATTTAACGGGAATCCACCTGTAAGTGGCCAATTTGCGACACCACTGACGAATCTCACACTCTCGCCGAACTTACCGTTGCCCTACGCACAAGATTGGAATCTGAACCTCCAGCATTCGTTCGGAAACAACTTCCTCTTCGAGCTAGGCTACGTGGGAACTAAGGGCACGAAACTGCCGCGGTTCATCGAAGGGAACCCAGCGGTGTTCGTGCCCGGATCAGATTCCAACGGCCAGCCGATCTCGAATTCAAGCAACGCTGACCAGAGAAGACTCTATTCGGGATGCACGCTCAATGATCCACCGAGCCGGTGCGTCTATTCGTCGGCAGGTCTCATCGCGGGTATTTCGAATTCTTCGTACAACGCACTAGAGACGAGCTTGCGAAAGCGCTTCAGCCATGGAGTAGCGTTCCTTGCTTCGTACACGTGGTCGAAGTCGATCGATGATGCGTCGTCTTTCAACATGAATGGATCAGCGGCAAAACCGGTCGCAGGTGAAAACGACTTAGCGCAGAATCCGTTTGATCTCGCGGCGGAACGGGGACGATCGCTGTTCGACGCACGGCACCGCTTTGTCTTCAGCTACCAATGGACGCTTCCGTTCTGGTCGAAGCCGCACGGCTGGTATCAGCAGGTGCTTGGGGGATGGCAGCTGAACGGCATCGCGACGGTAATGAGCGGAACTCCATTCACGGTGTTTGATTCACACGATGTGGCGGCACAAGGCGGGGCTCCGGAGATCACCGGATTCTCGAGTCAGCGGCCGAATTTAGTAGGCAATCCGAACTCGGGTCCGCACCGAGTGGACAATTGGTTCAACGCAGCTGCGTTCCAAGCACTTGATCCGGTCGCCAATGCAGGACAGTTTGGGACAGCAGGCCGCAACATCGTCGAAGGGCCGGGATATGCAAACTGGGACCTCTCGGCGGTGAAGAATATCCGTCTGACCGAGCGCCAGCACGTGGAATTTCGAACGGAGTTCTTCAACGTGTTAAATCACACGAACTTCCGGTTGCCGGACAGCGACATCAGTTCGCCGACATTCAACCACGTCCTTTCGGCACAGTCTCCGCGGTTGGTGCAGTTCGGGCTGAAGTATATGTTCTGACGGGCGAGAGGATACTTGCGAAATTGTCGAAACTGATGTCGCTCTTGGCGGAGAAAGCAGGACACTGCAAATGATTAAGATCAACTTCTCCCAGAAATTCAAAAAGAGAGCATTGGTCACGATCAGTGTTCTCATCGTGCTGTGGGTGGTCGGTTGTGCGGTGATCTACTCCCAGATGCGCAAGTCCCCAGAGGAGTTCGGACGCTTCATGAAAAGGCTCCCAGGCCCGGTTGCGTTCCTGGCCTTTCCATTCGAAACGATGTGGATGAGAGCGCGAGCAGGCAGCCTAAATCCAGGAGATCGGGCGCCCGATTTCTCCCTGATGAAGGTTGACAAGAGCGAGCGTATCCAGCTTTCGGCTCTGAACCATTCAAAACCGGTCGTGCTGGTATTCGGAAGCTACACTTGACCACCGTTTCGGCAGGAGGTTCCTGCCCTCAACAAGCTATATGATAAGTACAAGAATGACGTCTCGTTCCTGGTGGTGTACATCACCGAGGCCCACCCGAGCGATGTCTGGCAGATGAATAGCAACGTAAAAGACAACGTGGTATTCGCGAGTCCAAGGAATGAGGATGAGCGGGCGTCACTGGCGGGCACGTGCGTGAGGAAGTTGGGGATTAAGATGCCAGCGGTGATCGACGAGTTCGGCAATTCCACCGAAACGCAGTACACGGGTTGGCCGGATCGCCTATACGTCATCGACCGTCGAGGCAAGGTGGCGTATAAGAGCCAGCCTGGCCCGTTCGGGTTTCACGCCGACGAACTTGCCAAGGCATTGGCCACCGTCGTTCCCGAAGCTCACTAGAGCTCGAGTCCGGCGATCTGGAGAACCTAGCGGGCGAAGTATGCGGACCATCATCGAAGGCAAGTCCGTCGAATTTCGCCGCTAGCGGTTGCTGCTTTGAGAAGACATTCGTGGCCGGGTAACATCCGCGAACTTCCGCACGTGATCGAGCGAGCTATTCTGGTCAGCGATGACCCGGAGATTACGTTCGAGCACGCAATATCGACGGTGTGCTTTCCTCCAAGGCAGCGGCGTAAGGCCACTGCCGCGCCCTCGTTGCTGTTCATCATCCTGTCAGGCCCTCTCATGCATATCACCGCTGTATCACTTTCGGGGACAGGATTGCGACAGAACGGGATCAAACAGGTCGATAGGCAAGTTCGAGCACGGTGCAGTCGTCGTTCAACGGCGTATCACCGCAGAATTGCTTAACATCTTCGAAGAGTTCATCGAAGCGCTCGTTCGATATCTCCTGTTCAAGTCTTTCGTCCCCGAAGAAATCACCCACTGCATTCTGCGCCTCGGTGATGCCGTCGGTTGCAATGACAATGCGATCGCCCGGGGCTAGTTGGAACCGTTCGGAAGTGTATACAGCATTACCGATCAGTCCTACGGGTAGGCACTGCGGCAGGGTTCGCACGACTTTGCCATCCAGCACCAGGAATGGCGGTACGTGACCGCAGTTAACAAGTTCGAGGGTGCCATGCGGATCAAGCCTCGCTAGGGCCAATGTCGCGTATTTTTCGCCGAGATCTCTTTGGCATAGGAAGTGGTTCACAACGTCTGCAATCTCAACGAGGGGCGCCGCTGATTTCAATTGCGCGTAGACCATCCCCTGGAGAATTGATGCGAGCAGCGCGGCGGAGACTCCCTTTCCGCAAACATCGGCAACGATGCACGCGATCGACTCTCCACTGTGAACTACATCGAAGAAATCGCCTCCGATCTCTTTGCATGCGAGATTGTAGCCCCGAGAGCGCGCAAACGCGGTGTCCGGAATCTTGACTGTCATGAGCCGCTGCTGGATTTTGCCGGAGATCGCCAACTCCTGCTCATAGCGTCTGACGTGTTCCTGTTCCTGCACTAGCTCCGCATTCTCGACCAGCGCTGCGGCCTCGTGCGCAATTGTCCGCAACAGGTCACTACTGATGTTGGTCAGATCCCGAGAGGCGTGCCGAGCATCGAGATAAAGGGCGCCGCTGACCTCGGTGGCCGAGTTCACGTGCCGCAGCAGAGGTATGCAAATCACCGTTCGCAGATCAAAGGCCACAATGCTCATCTGTGCGGCGAGATCCGCAGAACTCGAGGTGTCGGTCACGAGGAACTCAGATCCGGAATTCACAGCCTTCTGCAGGACAGAGTGTGAAATCGTGCTGTCTTCAGAAAGTGCCTGTCCCTTACCGTCCCGGCCTGCAGCAAGTCGCAGCTTACCCTGTCTGTCGCGCAGGAACACGAATCCGCGCTCCGCGTGAGTGATGCGTAAGGTGGCCTCAATGAGCGTTAAAAGTATCTCGTCCAGAACTCGGGTCGTGTTCAGCTTGCGTGCCGCTTCTACAAAGAGCCTCAGGCGTTCGAGATCGGCCGCTGCGCCTGAAGCTTGCATCGACGCAGCCTGTGTTAGCAGACTGACCGCATCTGCATTCTCCGGCTGCTCCTTGCCCTTATCTAGAGGATAGAACGTGATGTGCGCGATCTCGCACGGACCAAAGTCGACCTGATCGCTGCGGCAGAGCTTCTGACGCGTCACTCGAGTTCCATTGACGTAGGTGCCCAGCTTACTTCCCTGGTCCTCGATGTAGAAGTCCTCGCCTTCACGGACGATCTGGGCATGGTCACGCGAAATCCGCGAATCGGGGATACAAATGTCTTTCTCCGCTTTCCGGCCAATAGTAAGAGGTGTACGTTCCAGCGTCCGGATGGAGAAGTCATCTCCGACAACAACAAGCAAAAACGGAGTGGACGGTTCCGGATCGAAGTAGGGTAACGGTGAAGGCATGGCCATGGCGCACCTCTGCCTAGTCGTAGATGCGGTCCGATGCACGAAAGCTGCTGGAACTATATGCCTGTCCATTCTGGCGCTGCATTCGCCGCCGCGACCGTCCGCTCACGCGTACTCTGCGTGCCAGAGCCTAGATTTCACTTGAGGTCTGTCGCCGGATACAGCTCTGAAAGGAAACGTTCGTCCGTAACAGTCCTTTCGCCAACTGATGCCGAACGCGGTTTCACCCAGTGTTGCAGGGAACGACCCCCGGCGGGAGTGAGGGAGAAGGCGATTACTCCTGCCGAACTCGAATTTCAGAACACCTTAGTCAAAGATAATTCGAATCTTCTGGCGAAACTCGGAATCATTAGCCCCGTTCACAATGGAAGCGCGGCCGCTAGGCCGTATGCTCAGGTTTCCCCGTCGAATATCCATTTATGTCGTTGTCTTTCCGGCGCACTGCGCACGTATGGAGGTGTTGGAATGTCGGATCCGCATTCGAAGTTAGAACGTCTGGAAGCGGCTGGAATACTTGAACCTCGCCAATTCAGTGAAGAGGAGCTTGCACTTGTTGGGACGATCACCGACGAAGAGATTGATGTGCTTATCCGTTTGCGCGAGCGCTTGGGTAAGCCGGAGTCGGGGAAGGGACACATTAAGCCGAACATCATCGTCTGAAGCGGAAACAGTTGTGGTGAATCGATGACGGCAGGAACCAAGAGCCTCGACGCTGCGGTTTCTCGCGGCTCCAATCACAACGCCCTTTTGTGGCGCAAGATTGAGCTCGCGAGACCCCTGCTTCATGAGTCGTGTGTCCGTTTCTGGAGCCGCGATGATCTAGCGATTGCATATCCCCGTTTCCTGCTCGAGTTGCACCAAATCATGCGTGGGGGCCTCGCAATCATGCGTCTGGCTCTGCAACGTTCGCGAGAGCTTGCCCATACAGATGCCGTCGCCGCAGCTCTAGAGGAGTATCTTGCGGGGCACATTGAAGAAGAGAAAGACCACGATGCTTGGTTGCTGGAAGATATGGCAGTCTGCGGGATGAGGCCCGATGAAGTCTTCTCGCACATAACCAGCCCGGCGGTCGCGGCGCTGCTAGGTGCCCAGGCATTCTGGATCTTGCAAGAGCATCCTGTGGCGGTTCTTGGCTACCTTGCCGCTGTGGAAGGCGATCCGCCTTCACACGACCATCTGAATCTGATCTGCATCCAAAGCGGGTATCCTGCGGATGCATTTCGGTGTTTGCGAGAGCATGCTGATGCCGATGTCGTCCATCAGGCGGAACTCCGCTCAGTCGTTGATGCCATGCCGCTGGAAGGCAGGCATCATCAACTACTAGCGCTAAGCGCGTTCGAGACCATTGCGGGACTTACCCGTTTGTTCGACGAGCTTTGTGATCTACGGTCGGGAGGTGGAGTATGAAGGACACCACGATCGCTCATTACAAGGTCTTGCATGAGCTTGGTCGTGGCGGAATGGGGGTAGTCTGCAAAGGTCACGATCTACGACTCGGCCGAGACGTCGCGCTCAAGTTCCTCTCGCCTTCCCTGACCCTAAGCGTACGCAGTCGCGAGCGACTCATCACCGAAGCGCGTGCTGTCTCCCGCCTTGATCACCCAAACATCTGTACCGTCCACGAGATTGAAGAAACCGACGATGGCCAGGTTGTCATCGTGATGGCCTACTACGAGGGTGAGACGCTCGCCGACCGCTTACGGCAAGGTCGGCTCGATCTGCACGAAGCACTCCACGTTGCCCAGTCCATCCTGATGGGTCTTGAACATGCTCATGAACGCGGAGTCATTCATCGCGACATCAAGCCTTCAAACGTCATTCTCTGCGGAAAAGGCGGAGTGAAGATTGTCGACTTCGGTCTGGCGCGGTTCACTGTCGCAGACGACACTATCACCGACGAGATTGTCGGCACACTCGCGTACATGGAGCCTGAGATTGTGGCTGGTCAGTCAGCCGATCACCGTTCGGATATCTGGTCTTGCGGTGTCGTTCTGTACGAAATGTTTGCCGGAGTTCAACCGTTCGCAGGAGAGAGCGTTGCTGCCTTGTTGGGGTCGATTTCGCGCAACGAGCCTCGACCTCTTCAGCAGCTTCGTCCTGATCTACCACCGCGGGTTTGCGAGATTGTTTCGCGTGCGCTGGGTAAACGTCGAGCCGGCCGCTACCAGTCTGCAGGTGACTTCTTCGCCGACCTGCAGCATTTTGTGCACACCACCAGCGGTAGTAGCGTCAGCGTGCCAGTAGCGATTCCAGGAATGGAAGAACGCGACGAAAAATCGCTTGTTGTCTTGCCGTTTGTAGCTGTCGGCGGTGGCGCCGAGACGGATTACTTTAGCGATGGACTAACTGACGAAATAATCACGGACCTATCAGGCATCCATCGCCTGCGCGTAATTTGTCGCACCTCAGCCATGAAACTGAAGGGCACGCAAAAAGACGCTCGGGAGATCGCCTCCGAGCTGGATGTGAAATACGTGCTGGAAGGAACCGTTCGCATCAGCGGACAGCAACTGCGCGTGAATGCAAAGCTCGTTGACTCGGCTTCGGACTCACCCTTATGGGCCGAAAAGTTCAGCGGAAGCCTCGAAGATGTGTTCTCAATTCAGGAAGACTTCTCGTGCCGCATTGTTCAGGCTCTCAAAGTCAAGCTAACCCCTGACGAGTCGAAGCGTTTGCGTGAACACCCCATCGAGGACATTCGCGCTTACGAGTACTACCTGCGAGCCAGGCGAGAACTGCTCGCTTACTCGCGTCCTGCACTTGAGAATGCCCTCGGGTATATAAGTAAAGGCGAGCAACTTATTGGCGAAAACGTACTACTGCTGTGTGCCCGCGGGTACGTGCATTGGCAATTCGTGAATGCCGGGGTCGATCCCGATCCCATGCATCTCCGCATAGCCTCTGATTGCGCGAAAAGGATTCTCGAACTTCAGAGTGAGTCGCCTCATGGACATCGTCTGCTGGGCCTCGTTGCTGCGCTGGAAGGCCGTACGCAGGATGCCGTTCACTGTCTGAAGCAGTCGCTCGAAATTGCTCCGAATGATCCCGACAGCATGGCGTGGTTCTGCGCAATATGCGCCTTGAGCGGCAAGGGGCACGAGGTCGCGGCCATGGCCAATCGCCTGGTGGAGATCGACCCGCTTACGCCGACCTACCATTTCGTTCCAGGCCTGGTCGCATTGCAATCCGGCGACCTGGAGGGCGCAATACCGCCTTTTGAGCAGACGCTCGCCGAGGATCCTGACAACCAGATGCTCCGGTTCTGCTTAGGGCAGGCTCTCTTAATGAACGGTCGTTTTGACGAGGCTGTTGCCGTTTTCGAGGCACTCGGAAATGAAATCCCGGGAGACTTCTTTGCTCAACTCGGCCTTGTTCTTCGGTATGGCCTCGCCCGCGATGTTACAAAGCTATGCGCTGCTCTGACTGAGGAAGTAGCTAGCACTGCCGCGGGCGACATGAACTATGCATGGGTCGTATCTCAGGGCTGGGCTTTGGCTTCGCAGACGCACGAAGCACTCCATTGGCTTGGATTAGCTGTCGACCATGGTTTCATCAATTATCCGTTGCTGCGTCGTCTAGATCCGACGCTGCAATCGATCCGCAACGACCCGGATTTTGCGACCCTCCTCGAGAAGACCCGCAAGCGATGGGAGGCCTTCAAGGTATGAGCCATGGGCATACAGCGCCCTTGCGCGCCCGAGTGCCGATGTCGAATCATGACCGTCTTTCGCATGCAGACGAAATCGTGTCTGGTCCCACAGATCCAGCGCTGGAGGTGCAGGTAACCCTTGTCCTGCGAAAAGTGAACGAGAGCTCGACACACGACAGTGCTGCAGAGGAAACAGACATGGCCTCCGTGCTCGAATTCTGCACCCAGCATTCATTGTCGATTATCGATGCATCCGCTGAGCGCCGCTCCGTGACGGTTTCCGCTCGCGCCGATTTGATGGAGGCCGCCTTTGCTGTGAAGCTGATTGATGTTGAGCATCGTGGGAAGCGTTATCGTCGGTTGGCTGCATCTCCGAGCTTGCCGCCGCCGCTGAATGAAATAGTTGCAGGAGTGTTGGGATTGCGCGCTCGCCCACTCAGTTCGAGAGTGCGAGTGCATCATGCAGATACAACCAACCCGTTTTGGACGGTTCAAGAGCTGGCAACTGCGTATGCCTTTCCCGAAGAAGCTGACGGGAGCGGCCAGACAATCGGATTGATTGAACTTGGCGGCGGATTTCATCAACGTGATCTCGACATATTCTTTGCCGATCTGAAATTAACAGCGCCGAAGGTTACATTTATATCCGTCGACGGAATGCAGAACCGCCCGGCCCCTCCCCAGGCAATCCAGCAATGGATTGAGGTGGTCGAAGGCAAGATCCCGCTGCAATCGGTAGATGCGCAGCTTCTCGCTGACGCACAGGCCACGGTCGAGGTCACCATGGATCTCCAGATTGTGGGAGCACTCGCCCCTGGTGCCCACATAGTTGTCTACATGGCACCGATGACCGAGCAAGGTATGTTCAATGCGCTGAGTCGTGCCGTGAGCCATGAAGATCCGTTGCTGGACGTAGTTTCCATCAGTTGGGGAGAGCCGGAGCCACGCGTCTCCGAAGCGTATCTTCAAGCTATCGAGGACGTGCTTGCGGATGCCTCGCGCCGCGGCATCACCGTTTGCGCGTCTTCCGGCGATGCCGGCTCTGACAACGATTCGCCAGACGAGTTTCCCTGCGTCAATTTCCCGGCCAGTAGCCCACACGCTCTCGCCTGTGGTGGAAGTACCGTGAGGCGGTTGGATTCGAAAATTGCAGATGAGATCGTTTGGAATTGCGGTCCACATGGGCTTCCAGCCGCAACTGGAGGTGGGGTGAGTCGCAAGTTCGCTTTGCCAGAGTGGCAACGCAATCATTCGGTCCCGCTGGCCCCGTCAGGATTTGTGGGTAGAGGAGTGCCTGATGTCTCCGGGCCGGCAGATCCTCACAACGGCTGCGCAATTCTCGTAGGCGGATTTCGATGTAGTTCGGCGGGAACAAGTGCAGTCGCACCACTTTGGGCTGCACTGGTTGCGAGGTTCAACGAGCTGCTGAAAGTCCGATGTGGCCAAATCGCCCCGACTCTCTACCGAATTGCAGAAACGAGCGCCGTTTCACCATTGAGGCCCATCATACAAGGCCAAAACGGCGCTTATCAGGCCGGCCCAGGTTGGAATCCGTGCACTGGCCTGGGCACCCCGGACGGAGTGCGGCTATTGGAGTCCCTACGCAATTGCAAGCTCGGATGAGGTGAGCATGTACTTCGGGATGTCCTGATTCGCCTCGTTAAGCCTCTCGCCCGAAAACACGACGAGCGCTTCTGGCCTGTTACTGTCGTGCGGATTACGACGGCAGGAGACTTTTCACCATGAGCCGCCATCCGGTGCACTACGCCCGCAAAGGTGATTTGATGATCTCCATCCTACGTCGCACCTGAGCGAAACCAAGTGGCACAAATTGTTTCCGGATAGCCGACCACCAGACAGGATCACATATCCGGATGGGCATGCGATCAACACCAACGAAGGCTCGCAAAACCTATATGCACCCGAAAATAACGAACCGAGCAATTGGTTTGCGCATCAAAGCCCACAACTCTGTCCAGAGTTGTGGGCGGCGTTCCCTTCTAGGAAGTGCGGCAGGCGCCAGCCCCAAAGCATTCACGCGTACTTCGGGCCCTAGCGTTTTTCGCGGTATCCAGCAGGCTTCAGAACTTCTCAGGCTTCGGATGGACCGGCATCAATCGGTTCACTTGCGCGTTCTCAAGGAAGGAGACCCGTATTGGCGAGCCATTCACAACTGAGCGGCCAAATAATCTCTCGTTACCGCATCGTTGAAAAGGTCGGGGGTGGCGGAATGGGCGTTGTGTACAAGGCTGAGGACATCGAACTTGGCCGCTTTGTCGCCCTCAAGTTCCTGCCCGACGATGTAGCGCAGAGCCCACAGGCTCTGAGCCGCTTCGAGCGGGAAGCCAAGGCCTCCTCAGCTCTCAATCACCCGAACATCTGTACGATGCACGAAATCGGCAGGCATGGCGAGCAGCCGTTCATCGTGATGGAATTTCTCGATGGTATGACGCTGAAGCATTGCATCGAAACCCGCCCGATGGAGACCGATTTGCTCCTCTCGCTGGCGATCGAAATCGCCGATGGCCTCGATGCGGCTCATTCTGAAGGGATCATTCATCGGGACATCAAGCCCGCCAACATTTTCGTGACTAAGCGCGGCCACGCGAAGATCCTTGATTTTGGACTGGCCAAAGTCACGACTCCACGCTCCTCAAGTCAGACCGCAGGCGCAACCATACAGACGCGGACGGTGGACGAGGAGCATCTCACCAGTCCCGGTTCGACGCTCGGCACCGTTGCCTACATGTCGCCAGAGCAAGTCAGAGGGAAGGAACTCGATGCGCGCACCGATCTATTTTCCTTCGGTGTGGTGCTGTATGAGATGGCAACCGGGAATCTGCCGTTTTATGGCGAAACGTCGGGTGTCATCATCGACGCCATTCTCAATTCTGATCCGCCGCCCGCAATTCGGTTCAATCGCGGTATCCCTCCCAAACTGGAGGACATCATCAACAAGGCTCTGGAGAAAGACCGCAACCTCCGCTACCAGAGCGCGGCGGAGATGCGCACGGATTTGCAGCGACTGAAGCGGGACGGAGAGACCGGCCGTGTGGCACGCGCCAGCTCCGAAAAGTCTGTAGCCGCGCAGGAGACGGCAGGGACGAGTTCCGCCCAGGCTGCTGCGCGGTACCCGTCCAGCATGGCTGGAACGATCGGCGCTTCTTCTTCGAAGAAGAAAAACATCTGGAAGATCACCGTTCTCGTTGTCGCCGTGGCTGCCGCATTGATCGCGGGGGGACTCTACTACCGCTCGCGCCAACCCAAGCCGCTCGCCGAGAAAGACACCATTCTGCTGATTGACTTCACCAACACCACCGGAGATGCCGTATTCGATGGTGCCATGAAGCAGGCTTTGGCGGTGGAACTCGGGCAATCGCCTTTCCTGAATGTGCTTTCCGATCGCAAGGTCGGCGAAACCTTGCGAATGATGGGCCGCTCTGCCGATGAGCGCATCACCATGGATGTGGGACGTGAGCTTTGTCTGCGCACCGGCAGCAAGGCTTTGCTGGGCGGTGGTATCTCCCGCGTGGGCAGCCACTATCTGCTGGACCTGACCGCGGTCGCCTGCAGCACGGGTGACACCCTAGCCAAAGAACAGGCTGAAGCCGCCAGTAAGGAAGACGTCCTGAAAACGTTGAACCGAACCTCGTCAACCCTGCGTGCCAAGCTCGGAGAGTCGCTGCCCTCGGTGCAGAAGTTCAACGTTCCGATTGACGCCACGACTTCTTCTCTTGAAGCCCTACAGAACTACAGCATGGCTATTACGACAAGCACCAAAAAGGGAGATGCGCCGGCCATCCCGTTCTTGAAGCGTGCGACGGAACTAGACCCCAATTTCCCTTTGGCGTATACCGCGCTGGCGGTCGCGTACGGCAATCTCGGGCAACAGTCGCTGGCGCTGGAGTGTGCGACCAAGGCGTACCAATTGCGGGGCCGCGTTACGGAGCGCGAAAGGCTGCGAATCACATCTGCATATTTCCTTACAACAGGAGAGATGGACAAGACGATCGAGGCCTACGAAATGTGGATCGCGAGCTATCCGCAGGATTTCACGCCCCACTCCAACCTGGGCATCACATTTATCAACATTGGGCAGAATGAGAAAGCTCTTGGCGAGCTTAAGGAAGCGTGGCGGCTCGCGCCTGATAGTCTCGTCAACTATTCGAATCTCGGAGTGTCGTACCTCGTCTTGGACCGACTGGATGAAGCGAAAGCGACTTTCGATCAGGCCTTCGCACACAAACTGGATGGCGGGGTGCTGCGCAATAATCTCTACACCGTCGCTTTCCTGCAGGGAGACGCCGCCGCGATGGAGCAACAGGCAGCATGGGTTGCGGGCAGGCCCGGAGAAGAAGACGCGTTCCTTTCGATGCAGTCGGACACCGAGGCTTACTACGGGCGAATGACGAGGGCACGGGACTTCACGCGGAGGGCCATAGGCTCGGCTTTGCGCGCCGATTCGAAAGAGACAGCAGCTTTGTGGCAGGTCAATGCTGCGCTGAGGGAGGCGGAATTGGGCAACACTTCCGCTGCCAGGCAAGGTGTAAACGCAGCTTTGGCACTGTATCCAGGGAAGGACGTCAAACTCGCCGCAGCTCTTGCTCTCGCTCGCATCGGGGATGCTGCGCGAGCCAGGGCGCTGGCCGACGAAGTAGTGAAGGCCCACCCGGCGAATACCCTCGTGAAGCTCTACTGGATTCCCACCATCCATGCAGCTATCGAGGTCAACCAGGGTGATTTCGCCCGCGCCCTCGAGGATCTGGAGGCTGCAGCGCCTTACGAACTCGGTATGGCACAATCGCTCATCAACTTTGCTTATCCCGCATATGTGCGAGGCCAAGCCTACCTGCTGGCGCACAATGGGCCTGCCGCTGCCGCCGAGTTCCGGAAACTGCTCAATCACCGAGGCCTCGTGTTTAACTTCCTAACCGGATCACTAGCCCATCTTCAACTGGGCCGTGCGTACGCGATGGCAGGCGATACTCCGAAGGCGAAAGCGGCCTACTATGATTTCTTTACGCTTTGGAAGGACGCTGACCCCGACGTTCCTATACTGAAGGAAGCCAGGGCGGAATACGCGAAGCTGCAATAGCTCCGTATTTTGTCGCTCGGTTCAGCGGGTTTTTAGCGCAGGGTCTTGCGGCTGGCGCGGAACCTCCCCAGAGACCTCTCGGGCTGTTTTCCTTGGCTAGTTCGACCCGGGAACGTGAGATGTGTTTTCTCCAAGCTGGTTGGGGGCTACTCACAACTAGGACAATCTCTTTTAGCCACATCGTGAGTTGAACAGCTGTGCGGATCGCAAGGAAACATCAGATCGCCGTTGTTCTGGTTGACTACCTTGTATGCAGCGCGGAAGGCGTTTGCAGTCGGGATGTGCTTCTAAAAGAACACACTGGCATCAAGTTCATCCTGTCCATTCGGCTAAGGCGCATTTCGTCAAAACCGGGCCTTGGTAAGTACGAGCAAATAATTCGACACAATCTCACATTAGACATCATCTAAATTCCTGATGGATGCGGCGGAAATTAGACGTTCTTTGGAGGGTAGTGGCTTGCGGTGCACGCCGCAGCGATACGCCGTGATGGCGTTCCTGATGGAGCACAGCGGCCATCCCACGGCGGCGGAGATCTTCGCAGCCGTGAATCGCGTGGACCCGCGCTCTTCCAGGGCTACCACTTACAACAACCTGCGAGACTTGGTGACGGCGGGATTGGTGCGCGAAGTGGCCGTCGAAGGCCGCGCCGCGCGTTTTGATATCAGGGGTATGCGACACCATCACTTCATCTGTGACCGCTGCGGTGACGTTGAGGATATGGAGTGGTACGAAGTGCCCAGACCCGCCTCACGTGCTCTCGGCAAACGGCTAGTTCGCGAATGCGAACTGATTGTGCGAGGGCTCTGTGCGAAGTGCGCTTCACCACGTGCTTCGCGCTGAGCTTCGCGCTTAGAAGTCAGTCTTTCTTGGACTTATATAGGAGAAGGGAACTTATGGAAAAGGAACTCGCTACGGCAGTGGGGGCTGCTGTCCCTCAAGAAACATCAACAGAACCGAAGTGCCCGGTAGCGCATGGAGCCCGCAGACGGCGAGCGAATGCGGATTGGTGGCCAAACCAGCTGGACTTGAAGATCTTGCACCAGCACACACCCATTTCCAACCCGATGGGCAAGGAGTTCAATTACGCCCAGGAATTCCAGAGCCTTGATCTGAATGCGGTGGTCAAGGACCTTCATGCTGTAATGACCGAATCTCAGCAATGGTGGCCCGCTGACTTCGGCCATTACGGACCACTGTTTATTCGCATGGCGTGGCACAGCGCCGGTACCTACCGTATCTCCGATGGGCGCGGTGGAGCAGGCTCTGGCGAACAACGCTTCGCACCACTCAACAGTTGGCCGGACAATGTGAACCTCGATAAGGCTCGGCGCCTGCTCTGGCCCATCAAGCAGAAGTATGGCCGAAAGATATCCTGGGCCGACCTCATGATCCTTGCCGGGAACGTGGCCTTGGAGTCCATGGGATTCAAGACTTTTGGGTTCGGCGGCGGGCGCGAGGACGTCTGGGAGTCCAGCGAGGACGTCTACTGGGGCGCCGAGGGCAAGTGGCTAGCGGACGAGCGCTACACCGGCGACCGTGATCTTGAGAACCCTCTCGCCGCGGTTCAAATGGGCCTGATCTACGTGAATCCGGAAGGGCCCAATGGCAATCCCGATCCCCTCGCCGCGGCGCGAGACATCCGGGAAACATTCGCTCGCATGGCGATGAATGACGAGGAGACAGTTGCGCTCATTGCTGGTGGTCATACCTTCGGCAAGACGCACGGCGCTGGCGATGCAGCTTTGGTAGGTCCGGAGCCCGAAGCGGCTCCCATTGAGGAGCAGGGCCTGGGCTGGAAGTGCAAATTTGGTACGGGCAAAGGCAATGACACGATCGGCAGCGGTCTGGAGGTCATTTGGACTACCACGCCGACCAAATGGAGCAGCAACTTCTTTTGGAACCTGTTCGGTTACGAATGGGAACTGACCAAGAGTCCGGCAGGCGCTTACCAATGGAAACCAAAGAATGACGCAGGTGCCGGCACGGTGCCCGATCCCCACGATCCGTCCAAGCGCCGTGCGCCATCCATGCTGACCACCGATCTTGCCTTGCGCTTTGACCCTGCGTACGAAAAGATTTCGCGGCGTTTCTATGAGCATCCGGATGAGTTTGCAGAGGCGTTCGCGAAGGCGTGGTTCAAGCTCACGCACCGCGACATGGGGCCGATCTCGCGTTATCTCGGTCCGCTCGTTCCAAAGGAGCCGCAACTGTGGCAGGATCCCGTCCCGGCCTTGGATCATTCTCTGATTGACGACAAGGACGCTGCCGCCCTCAAAGCGAAGATCCTCGCCTCAGGACTGTCGATCTCCGAACTGGTTGCGGTTGCGTGGGCGTCGGCTTCGACCTTCCGCGGATCGGACAAGCGCGGTGGCGCCAACGGTGCCCGTATTCGTTTGGCTCCGCAGAAGGATTGGGAAGTGAACCAGCCGGAGCAACTGACAAAAGTCTTGCAGAAACTGGAAGTGATCCAGAACGAGTTCAACAGCGCGCAAACCAACGGCAGCAAGGGCAAGCAAGTCTCGCTGGCTGATCTGATCGTTCTCGCCGGAAACGCAGCGGTCGAGGCAGCTACGAAGAAGGCTGGGCGCGAGGTTAAAGTACCCTTCACGCCGGGGCGCACGGACGCATCGCAGGAGCAAACCGATGCGCACGCCTTTGCCGTGCTGGAACCGGACGCCGATGCATTCCGCAATTACCTGCGGAAGAGACGACCAATGTCCGCGGAAGAACTAATGGTGGATCGGGCGCAGTTGCTGACACTGACTGCCCCCGAGATGACGGTTCTCCTTGGGGGAATGCGCGTGTTGAATGCTAACTTCGAGCAGTCTCAACATGGGGTGTTGACTAAACGACCCGAGACGCTGACCAATGACTTCTTCGTCAACCTGCTCGACATGAACACCGAGTGGCAGCCTTCGGCTGCATCCGACGGCGTGTATGAAGGGCGGGACCGCGCGACGGGCGAACTCAAATGGACCGGCACCCGGATCGATCTCATTTTCGGTTCGCACTCGCAACTCCGGGCCATCGCGGAGGTCTATGCCTGTGCCGACTCCCAAGAGAAGTTCGTCACGGACTTCGTGGCAGCGTGGAGCAAGGTGATGAATCTTGATCGCTTTGATCTGCCTGCGCAGAAGAAGAGAGCTGTCAACTAGTTCACAGTTACGAAGGAAGCGCGTGCGTCCGGCATGCGCACGCACTTCCCTCATAGCATAAGCCTTGCACAGTCGACGCTAACGACAATGCCGGCGGTCGCTGAGAGAGGCATGGTGCGAGACTCTCATTCGAAAGAAGTTGGTAAACTGAACAAGATGAAGACCTGGTTTGAACTGCGGGCCATCAATGCACAAATATTAAGGAAATAACTATGAATCAAGAACAGAGCATTAATCTGCTGAACAAAGCTGTAGCCGATGAATTAGCAGCGGTTCACCAATATATGTATTTCCATTTTCACCTGGACGATCAGGGCTTTTCTCCGCTTGCCCTGCTGTTCAAGCGCACCGCCATTGCCGAGATGGGGCATGTCGAGAGACTCGCGGAGCGGATACTGTTTCTCAAGGGCGACGTAAAAATGGCTCTGGCTTGTGCCGTCGAGACAATTCACGATCCGGTGAAGATGCTCGCCAAAGCGGCTGAAATGGAAAAGCAGAGCGCCCAGGACTACAACCATGCTGCACAACAGTGTGCACAGAACTTGGATTCCGCGACCAAGCAGCTCTTTGAATCGTTAGTGGCAGACGAAGAGGGCCACTTTGACGAATTTGACAAGCAGCAAGAGCACATCCGGCATTTTGGTCAGTCTTATCTGGCGCTTCAATCTTTTGGTAAGGAAATGACGGCAAAGACCGGCGCCTAATGAATGGTTAGGGCTGCAGCCACCTTCGTATGGGAGCGCCGATGTCGGCGCTCCCAGCGATTTCGTCAACCAGCGCCCCTCGCGTCGAACTCACGGCTCAGAACCTCGCTCGCAGCGCCAAGCGTAGGCTCCGCGAAGAGCCGGGAGAGATGTTATTGTTGCCGTCGGCATTGAGGTAGTACGTCGCGCCCAACAAGTTCTCAACATTCGCCTGGAGATCGACCCGCTCAGTTAGAGTCACAAACAGCGCCGCGTCAGCTCGCGTATATTTTGGCAGCAAAACCGAGTTGTCTATGGCCGCGAACATGTCCGACCGGTGAATGACTCCAAGTCCGGCCCCGACGCGCCGCACGACCTGATATTTGTTCCAGAGCGAGAATGTGTGGTGCGGGACCATGGCTACTTGCTTTCCGGCAGGGGCACTGGACGTTGTGGCGGCGATGGACGAGTCCTGGTACGCGTATCCGCCTGCGATTTGCCAGGACCGCACGACTCGTCCATTCCAGCCCACTTCGAATCCATCGTTGCGCGTTCGTCCGGTTTGGACAATGCGTGTCGGATCGTTAGGGTCCGTGGACCGCGTATTTGTCCGGTCCAGGCGATACACGGCTGCGGTCACCCCGAGGTCCCGGCGAATGTCCCATTTCAATCCAAACTCGTAGTTATTGAACCTCTCCGGTTTGACCTGCTCGGTCACGTTGGTCAGCGAGGAAAATTGATCGCCTGAGCTTGGTAGATAAGAAACGGTGTAGCTGCTGTAGAGCGAAAGTGGAGCAAACAGCTTATACACGACGCCCGCGCGCGGCGAGACGAGATTGTCGATGCGGCGAAGATCATCCCCGTTCCGGTTGTTGTGATATTGGAGATCGAAGTAATCGAAGCGCAGTCCCCCGACCACCTGTAACCGGCTGGTCAGCCAAACCTGGTCCTGGACAAATGCGGCTGCGAGATTAGTGGTCAGGTGATTGTTTGCATCAGTGGGACTTTGCCTGAAGGTGACCGGTGTGTCGATAACCGGGTTCGCAAGGTCCACCAAGACTGTGGTTGCGGTGTTATTGAAGAAACCCGTGTTTCGAAAGTTGTCGGTCAGCTGACGCCCGAATTCGACGCCGCCCATCCAGATTTGGCGAATGCGGCCTGTCGAGACCGTTGTGCTCACGGTTGTCTGGTTGAACATGTTGCGTCGCTGTGTGGTGTTGTTGTAGGCCGAGAGTGAATCCCGTGTCCCGGTAGCGTCAACGGCCCCGGGTACATAGTTCTGATAGCCGCGATCATAGTCGCCTATCAGTGTCCGGTTCTGAATGCTCCAACTTCCCGCCTGATGAGAAACAAGAAACGAACCAAGATGAACGTCGGCACGAACGTGGCTGTCTTCTGGATTTCCGAAATAGGTAGCAATATCCGTATCGAGCGGCAGGCCATGGAACGAAGGAATCCCTCGATCGGCAACACGCCGGTCGTGCAGGAACTCATACGCAAATCGAAAAGTCGTATTGGGAGTCGCGGCGAATGTCAGCGTGGGATTGACGCCGAAACGCGAACGATCGACGTACTTACGGAAACTGTCGGAACCTTCGTACATGCCATTAAATCGAAGTGCTATTCTTCGGCTTAACGGTTGATCGAAGTCGCCTGTGAGCCTTCTCTCGCCGAATGAGCCTCCCAGAAACGTGACTTCGCGCAGCGGCGTGAATTGTGCCTCTTTGGTTACGCGATTGACAACGCCGCCTCCACCGCCCCGGCCAAAGATCATGGCGTTCGGTCCTTTCAGTGCCTCGACACGCTCAAGGTTGTAAAGATCGCGATAATACTGGACGTCGTCTCGCACTCCGTCCAGGAAGAAATCGGCCGAGGTGCTGTTGCCGCGGATCACCAACTGGTCCCGATTATTTTCTCCTTGATGGGCCGTGATGCCGGGAACATATTGCACCACGTCGGCAACGCTGACCATCATTTGATCTTTTATCTGTTGCTGCGACACGAACGTAATAGATTGTGGAATGTCGAGTACGGACGTCAGGGTTCGAGTGGAACTGCTTGTGGCATCCATGTGGTAGTCGGGAGTTGCGGTCACAGTGACAGTTGAATTCGTTCCCGCTACCGCCAACGTGAAGTCGGACACCTGCTTTGACTCGTCGCGAGCTTCGATATTCTGAACGAACGGCAGAAATCCGGGGGCGGCTATATGCAGGGTGTACCTGCCGGGTTCAAGCAACAGAACGAACACACCCAATCCGTCAGATACTACTGAAGGACCAGCGTTGTCATCGAGGGCAATCGCAGTGACGCGCGCGTTGCGTATGGCTGCCCCGGTTCGGTCGAGCACCCTGCCGCGAAACGCAATGTGAGCCGACTGGCCGTTGGCTTGAGGAGCAAAGAAACTCGCCGCCAAAAGCAGGATCCATGCGCAGCGCGGAACGCGGCCCCAACGGCTGCGATAGTAGAAGACATTTGATAGAGACATAGATACGACGCTGTTCGGTGGAAGCATCTGACTACACCTTTTGCGGGGATTCGGAGCTGTTGCCGCAGCTCTGAGTCCCCATATTTTTGAAAGCTAGTTGCGAATGTGTCGCAACTAAGTTATTTTCAAAGTACCCTTTGGTGTTTCCGTCCGTCAATCAACGGGCCGCAGAATTCGTCGCATGTTGTTTGCGATTAGTTGCAACAGGAGTGGATGATGCCGTTTCCCCAGACTGAGGCTCCAGGCCGACTGCAGGCCGAACTTGCATCCCGTGGCATTCGGATGACACAACAGCGGCGTGCTATCCTCGGCGTGATTGAGACGGCCAGGAAACATCTCGACGCCAGCCAGATTCTGCGTAAAGCCCAAAGGCTCGACGCCTCGGTGGATCGCAGTACGGTGTACCGCACTCTTGAGTTGCTGAAGCGGCACGGCATGATCGACGAACTTGATCTGATGCACCTGGATGGCGAACGTCATTATTACGAGCGCAAACTCGGCCAGGACCACATTCACATGACCTGCTTGCGTTGCGGGAAGATCACCGAGTTTGTCAGCGAGACTTTTGAATCTCTCAAGCAGCAGTTGAAAAGGGAGTGCCGCTTCAGAATCGTCGTGGCTCGGCTGGAAGTTGGCGGATATTGCTCCAACTGCGCGAAGTAGGGATTCCTTTCATCGCACGACTGGTACTTGAGTCCCGGTATCCGGTGGGCACACAATCTATGTCACGTGGTCGCCCGTAGACACGTGCGCGATCCCAGCGCACAACCCGAGGTTGAAACTCTTCGTGAAGGGCATAGAATCTCGCCTCAGCTTTCGGAACGAGACCTCGTTCGAGCACTTACATTAACATTCGGCGCAGCCGTAGAAGAGTGCGGACCGAATGCGAGCGGAGTCTTGGCTACCATGAGTTCAGTCCCAGGGCGGGATTCGTCCTCACTAAACTGAACTCCGGTCCCTTGACGGGCTACCCGGAAGTAACGGCTCCGACGGTGATTCACCGCAGGCTTTACCCGGAACCACGTGCAAGACCTCGCATTGGAGTTCCGAGCCGGGAGAAACGACGCCGTCGGACATATGGGATTGATTGCAGGCAATCTAGCGGGTGTGAACTGGTAGCGCTACCGGGAATCGAACCCGGGTTTTAAGATTGAGAATCTCACGTCCTAACCCCTAGACGATAGCGCCACCTATTAAAGAACAGCCCGCCGAGATCGACGGGGTATTTGCATTATAGCAAAAATCGCCCAAGCGTCCAGAGGACTCGTCGCATGCCACCGATCGCTCGCCCATGCCCATTTTCAGCGGCTTGCACGCGTTACTTGACAAACTGCCCTGACGCCCTCAGAATTCACCATTGGCGAACAAAAGGCGAAAGTAAGTAGCCCCTCATTCGGGGGGTATTTGCTTCTCTGGCTCGATTCCGCCAACAAGCTGTCGCCTGCCGAGGTCCCATGCGTCCTTTAGCCATTGCGTTGCGAGAAATTGCGGGAGTCGTGCCCGCATCGAGATTGGAACGGCCAGCGGCAGCGATGGTCTCTTCTGGTGTAGCCGAAGTCGACGCACTGACCAGCGGTCTTCCTCGTGGCGGGCTCACCGAAATCTGCGGCCCCACTTCTTCAGGCCGCACCACCATCGTCATCGCAGCGCTCGCAGCCGCCACGGCCCGCGAAGAACTCTGCGCCCTCATCGACGTCACAGATTGCTTCGATCCACGCTCAGCCGAACTCGCAGGCGTAAACCTGGAAAAGCTGCTCTGGGTCAGATGCACCAGTGACGCACGTTCCCGAACACGACCGGATTCCGACAACATCGAACCAAGCCCCATCGACGTCCTCGGAGTGAAGCGAGCCCTTGCCGCCAAGCAACGGACTGGAACCATCATGCCGCCCGCAAAAGTCTGGTATGGCCGTGCCCCTGCGCGATCAGAGCGCTCCGCGCCCGCGCAATCCTCACCTATTCGCGAAGCGCAAAATCGCGAAGCCGCTTCCAATCTCGCACATCACAAACGCCACGATCCCCGGCGCGCCTCCATCGATGCCACTGAACAAGCGCTGAAGGCCGCCGACTTGATCCTGCAAAGCGGCGGCTTCGGACTCGTCGTTCTTGACATGGGCGACGTGCCCGTCGAAATCGTTCGTCGCATTCCGTTGGCGTCGTGGTTCCGCTTCACCCGCGCGGTTGAAAATACTCCGACGGTGCTGCTGACCATTGAGCAAGAACCCTGCGCGAAAACCTGCGCATCGATGGTTTTGAAAACGCAAACTGCCACGCAGATTTCACAAATCACCAACATTGAACCAACGCATGCGCGCGTCTTCGCCGGAATTCAAAGTGTTATTGAAGTAGCACGTTCCCGCATCGACGCCCCGAAAGAACGCACTAACAAGAAGCCGCCGTGCGGAGTACGCGCAGAATTCGCAAGCCAGACAGAGTGGGCCAACAAGAGTCGGCTGATCGGATAATTTAGTGATCGCCCGATCTCAATCACCCGATCACCCGATCACAAAATCACCAGATTGTGTTTTATGTTGTTTGCCTGCATCTTCGTCCCTGATTTCGCCGCTGCCGCCATCGTGCGTGCCGAACCCGAACTCCGCGGAGCCGCCGTTGCTGTCCTCGAAGGAAGGCCCCCGATGCTGACGGTCGCCTCGGCAAACGAACGCGCGCGTCACGTGGGCGTCGAACTCGGCATGACTAAGCTGCAAGCCGAAGCGCGCCTGGCCGCCTTCGTAATCACAAAGCCAGAGAGATTCTCCGTCGTCCGCCGGCGCTCCGTCGCGCAAGAATCTGCAGCACGCGCCGCTCTCGGCGATTGTGCGCGTGGAATCTCGCCACGCGTCGAAGAGCCCGACGATATGCCGGACACGGTGCTGCTCGACATCAGCGGCCTAGAGCGCCTCTTCGGAACACCACAATCCATCGCAATCGAATTAGCCCGGCGCGCCGCCGAAGTCGGACTCGAGGCCAATGTCGCCGTCTGCTCCAACATTGAAGCCGCGATCTGTGCCGCTCGCGGATTCCCCGGTGTCACCGTCATTGAAGGCAACACCGCCCCCGTAAGACTCGCCCCTCTTGGCCTGCGAGTTCTTCTCGAAAGCGCCGCCATCGACACTGCGGTTGCAAACGAATTGCTCGAAACATTCGACCGCTGGGGCATCCGCACATGTCGCGCCTTCGCCGCACTGCCGGAAGTAGCTGTCGCCGAGCGCCTCGGAACCCAAGGCGTCCACCTCCAGAAACTCGCTCGCGGAGAAGGCACGCGCACGCTCGCTCCAACCGACCGCCCAGTTGAATTCGAAGAGGCCATCGAACTTGAGTACCCGATCGAGGATCTCGAATCCCTGGCCTTCGTCCTCAATCGGCTCATTGAGCAACTCTGTGCCCGCCTTCAAGCCCGCGCCCTAAGCACCAATGAACTGCGTTTGCGCATGCAGTTGGAGCGTTCACAAAACGATATACGCCTTTCGCAACCCGATCACTCGATCACCCGATCGCCCGATTCTTCATTCGCTCATCCGCTGCAATATGCTCGTGCGATCCGGCTGCCAGTTCCGATGCTCGACGCAAAGACGTTCCTGCGCCTCTGGCAACTTGAGTTGCGCGGCAATCCACCCGGCGCGCCCGTCGAGAAGATATGGTTACGCGCCGAACCCGTTGAGCCTCGCTTCACCCAGGGCGGGCTCTTTCTTCCGACGGCTCCCGAACCGGAGCGCCTTGAAATCACGCTCGCTCGTATCGCCGCAGTAGTACGCGCAAAGAATTCAAACGCCAACGACGAGATACGCGTCGGGACCGCCGAGGTCCTCGACACGCACGCGCCCGACGCATTCCGAATGAAGCGTTTCGTCGCGAGCAGCGGAGCAAGCAAATCTAGTATGTCAACCGTGAACACAGCATCCGTCAGCCAAACCATCATTCGCCGCTTGCGTCCGCCGACAGCCATCAGCGTTGATGTTCGTGATGGCCGTCCCATTACGATCCGCAATGCTCCCACTCCGTTCCCACCCGAAAGCAAAGTCACCTGGTCCGCTGGCCCGTGGTGTATCTCCGGCGAATGGTGGAAAGACAACTGGTCACGCGAAGAATGGGACGTCGCCATCATCGTCCAACATGGGAACTTATTTTGCCGTATATATCGCGATGCGATGTCGAATACCTGGCTGCTGGAAGGAACGTATGACTGAGCTAACACTGGCTGTTCGGCAGTCTTCTTTATTCCTGATCCGTGTCGATCCGTGTCGATCCGCGGCCAAAGGGTTTTGAGTGTTCGTCGATTTCCATGCCGCGTCGGCCTTCAGCTTCCTCGAAGGCGCCAGTGTGCCCGAAGAACTCGCGGAAGTCTGTGCCCAACTCGGCATCCCCGCCATGGCCCTGCTCGACCGTGACGGCGTCTACGGTGCACCTCGTTTTCACATAGCTGCAAAGAAGCTAGGCCTCCGCGCCCACATCGGCTCAGAAATAACTTGTCGTTTCTCCGCTCATCCACTCATCCGTTCATCCGCTCATCAGATTCCTCAATCACCCGATCACCCGATCACCCGATCGCCCGGTGCTCTCGTCCCACGATCCCCCGACGTCTTTCGTCTTCCTCTCGTCGCCGCCACTCGCACCGGCTACCAGAACCTCTGCCGTCTGATCACGCGCATGAAGATGCGACCGGTAAATCATTGGCACGAAATGTCAGCCGCCACGCGACGCGATCCGAAACACGCACTGCCACACGAAATCGCCGCGCGTCCGGACGAACTGGCCGAGCATGCCAGCGGACTCATCGCTCTCACCGGCGCCGAGCACGGCCCACTCGCGCATGCTCTCAGAACCGGCGGCCTCGATGCCGCCCGGCGCACACTCGATGAACTCATCGCGATCTTCGGCCGCGAGAACGTCTACATCGAGCTTCAGCGCCATTACCAGCGCGAAGAAGAATCACGCAACCAGGCACTCACCGCACTCGCCCGCGAATTAAAGCTTCCGCTCATAGCCAGCAACGGCCCTCGCTATGCTCGTCCCGAACGCCGCGAGATTCTCGACGTCTTCACCTGCATTCGTGAGCACCGCACCCTCGACACCGCCGGTCGCCTACTCGCGCGCAATTCCGAACGCTACATCAAGTCTCCCGAAAAAATGTCTCGCCTCTTCGCCGACGTGCCCGAGGCCATCGCCAACACTGTCGAACTCTCCTCCCGCATCGAATTCGCGCTCGACAAACTTGGCTACGAATTCCCGCGCTACCCCGTCCCTGATGGCGACACGATGATGTCGTTCCTGCGCAAGCGCACCGAAGAAGGATACACAAATCGTTACGGCGCCGCTTCGCCCGGCCTTCGCCAACGCGCCCGCCGTCAAATCGAGCGCGAACTCACATTGATCGAAAAGCTCGGACTTCCCGGGTACTTCCTAATCGTCTGGGACATCATTCGCTTTTGCCGCGAGCAAAATATCCTCGTCCAAGGACGCGGTTCCGCCGCCAACAGCGCCGTTTGTTATTCGCTCGGAATCACCGCCGTCGATCCCGTCGGCATGGATCTGCTCTTCGAACGCTTCCTCTCCGAAGAGCGCGGCGAGTGGCCGGACATCGACCTCGATCTTCCCAGCGGCGAGCAGCGCGAACGCGCCATCCAGTACGTCTACGAACGTTACGGCAAAATGGGCTCCGCCATGACCGCCAACGTCATCACCTATCGCGGACGCTCCGCTGCCCGCGAAGTCGGTAAAGCCATAGGCTTTGACGGCGAGACTCTCGACCGCCTCTCATCCATGGTGGGTTCGTGGGAGTATAAAGACCCGAGCGACACACTAGAGCGCCAGTTCCGCGACGCAGGCTTCGACCTGCGCCATTCGCGCCTGCAAAAGTATCTCGAACTCTGCCTCGCCGTGCAGGACCTCCCGCGCCATCTCGGCCAGCACTCCGGCGGCATGGTCATATGTCAGGGACAACTCGATTCTGTAGTCCCTCTCGAACCTGCCTCCATGCCCGGCCGCGTCGTCGTCCAGTGGGATAAGGAAGACTGCGCCGACATGGGTATCATCAAGGTCGACCTACTCGGCCTCGGCATGATGGCCGTCCTTGAAGATTCCATTCAACTCATTCGCGATCACTACAAAGAAGAAGTCGACCTCGCTCATCTGCCTGCCGACGATCCCGAAGTTTATGCGGCGCTGCAAAAGGCCGACACCGTCGGCATGTTCCAGATCGAGAGTCGCGCGCAGATGTCGTGCCTCCCTCGCGTCAAGCCGCAAAAGTTTTACGACATCGTCGTGCAGGTCGCCATCATCCGCCCCGGCCCGATCGTCGGTGGCATGGTCAACCCGTTCATCAAGCGCCGCCAGGGACGCGAACCCGTCACCTACCCACATCCGTCGCTCGAACCAGTTCTCTCCCGCACCCTCGGCGTCCCGCTCTTCCAGGAGCAACTCCTGCGCATCGCCATGATCACCGCCGGCTTCAGCGGCGGCGAAGCCGAAGAACTCCGCCGCGCCATGGGATTCAAGCGTTCCGAAAAGCGCATGCGCGACATCGAAGCCAAACTCCGCGCCGGCATGACCCGCAACGGCATCGACCCCAAAGCACAAGAAGAGATCATCCAGTCGATCGTCTCGTTCGCGCTCTACGGATTCCCCGAGTCACACTCGGCCAGCTTCGCGCTTCTCGCTTACGCCAGCGCTTACTTGAAAACGCACTACCTCGCCGCCTTCACCGCCGCCCTGCTCAACAACCAACCCATGGGCTTCTACCACCCGTCGACCATCGTCAAAGACGCCCAGCGACACGGCCTCAAAGTCTTTCCTATAGACATCCTCAGCTCCGACTGGCTCTGCACAATCGAGGATCACAAAGACCTCGTCATCCCGACCGGAGCCGCGTTCAGCGGCGGAGTGGAGGCACCTGCTTTTCAATCACCCGATCACCCGATCACCCGATCATCCGATCTCTTTGCCATGCGTCTCGGCCTGCGCTACGTCCATGGCCTCCGCGAAGAATCCGGGCGCGCGCTCGTCGAGCGCCGTCGCCTGCGCCCTTACGCCTCCGTCGACGAACTCGCCCGCCGCGTCCCCGAACTCCGCAAAAACGAACTCGTCGCCCTCGCCGAAATCGGCGCACTCAACTCCCTCTATCAATCACCCGATCACCGGATCACCCGATCACCAGATTACTTCCACCGTCGTTCCGCCCTCTGGCAGGTCGAACGCGCGGCACGAATGGCCGGCCCATTGCTCGACGACATATCGGAGCACGATGCCTCGTCACCGCTCCAGAAGATGACTCCCGACGAGCGCCTCGTCGCCGACTACCGCGGCACCGGACTCACCGTTGGCCCGCACCCTATGGCCTATCGCCGCCGCGAGTTGGACCGCCTGCGAGTTCGCAAGGCAATCGACTTGCCCGCACTAGGCAATGGCGTCCGAGTCCGCACAGCCGGTTGTGTCATCGCCCGTCAGCGCCCCGGAACAGCCAGCGGATTCGTCTTCCTGAGTCTCGAAGACGAAACCGGCATCTCCAACGCAATCATCACGCCAGATCTCTTCGAGCAGCATCGCCTGATGTTGGTATCGGAACAATTCTTGATGGTGGAAGGAATACTTCAAAATCTCGACAACGTGATTTCCGTAAGAGCCGAACGAGTGGCCCCTCTACACGTAACCCAAGCAGAGACTGTTTCTCACGATTTTCACTGAACAGCACTTGCTGCCGGCTAGCTACCTTCTGCTATAACGCATTCTCGCATCGATCACGATGCATCACTTCTGCTGGAATACCTCGAATTTCACCACCGAAGACAGCGTTGACGACCTCGGCGCAACGCACGATTGCCCGAGCACTTCCGTCGCCATCGATGCAGTGAATGGCACCACTCGTGAGTTAGGCGTCAGCACAACGAACTCTCCCGTCGTGCAAATTACGTCGTAATCCACGTTGATGTGATTGAGCAGTATCGGATCGATGTTCGTCACCCCGCGCCATCCGCGAACGAAGCCCCGATCCTCGCCGAGGAAGATAACATCGTAAACGCGCGCATCCAGCCGTGCCGCGACAGGTGCCGGAGACCAATGCCCCGTGACTGCAAACATGTGTGCGAGGAACGGCTCCGGCAATTCCGGATCGCGTCCGTTTCCCGTCAAGTATGGAACATCACCAAACACCTTGAGATCGCGTAGCAGCGCGACCTCCCCGAACTTCGGCGGCATTCGTCGTGCCGTGAAATATTTCCAAAGCCCCGTCTGTCCAGCAAGAACCGCGACCAATCCAAGTACAAGCGCCCCGCGCCACACCACCTGCAACCGCGGCCAGCTTTTCTCAACCGCGAGCAGCGCGCAGGGCAACAACAGCGCGCAGGCGCTCCATCCCTCGAGAAGGTAATTGGCATTCGCGCCAGTCTGCATCAGCGCCCAGAGCGGCAGTGTCCACCCGCACACAAAGTAGATCAGCAGCAACCGGTGCCGCGCACTCGAGAAGATAGCCACGAGCGCCAGCGTCATTAGCAGCGCGCCATCAGCTCTGAACACTGCATGCTGCACGATCGCCACAGCCGACGCAACATCGTGAGGTGCGTAACGCAACGCCATTACCCTCTGCAAAGCCGGTTCGCGCAACTGCAAGAACCCGAACACCGGGATGACCAGCGCTCCCGCCGACGCAACAAATATCCCGGCATCACGGAACCGCTTGCTGCTGACGAGCCACACCATGACTGCTAGAGCGGCCATGAACACGGACTGCTTCAGCAAGAACGCAGCTCCTACACACAATCCGGCACCAACAAGAAGTCCTCGACGATCGGAGCCCGCGCGTAAAACAAGGTAGATCGCTGCCAGTCCTAACATCAGCGCGGGGAGGTCTGGCCGAAACGTCACATTCCAACGATAGAAATCCGCGCAGAACGCGATGCCGAGCCAAGCCGCTATCGCATACCGACGCGAGCAACCGAGACGTCGCGCGATCAGAAACGCAAACAGTCCTGACGCGATAAAGCAAAAGTAAGACAGCACCCGTCCGCAAACGAGCACCACGAAAAGATCTGAATGGAAGATGCGAGCGAAAGCTGCAATGCAGAAATAGAACAACGGCCCATACACCGAAGGGAAGAACGGGTAACCGTTGAAGTCAGGATAAACGTGCCCGCCCCTAAGCAACGCGATACCCGGAAGGACATTCGCCGTCTCTGGGTACATGGTGTCGCCTCGCGTAGGCAGCAACCGAAGCGCGGCGACGTTGAGCAACACCGATCCGACCACGAGGGCCGTGAACGTGAGTACAAGAAAGTAGCGGAAGATCAGCTTTTGCGGAGTAATTTCACAATCTACCGAACGCGTCTCTCGGGCAGATGAGGGCCCAGAACATCCTTCTGGCATGCACTTTCTCTCTTCACGAACCGCTATTTCTTGGGAAAGATGAACTCTACTCCGAATAATACCGAGCGCCCCGGCATCAGTACATTCTGAATCTCCTCATACCGGGTACTGGTCAGGTTCGAGAACGCGAGACGCGCCGTAACATAGCTGAACTGTCGCGATACGGCAGCGTCCCAGATTGCATAAGCACCGCCATGCGATGAATCCGTCAGACCCGCAGCACAGGTCGCCTGTGAACAATACCGTTGTGCCACACCGACCCGACTTCGCGCGAACACTCCACCGGGGAGTCTCCCCTGCCATGCGACCGTGCCGTTATTCTGCAGGTGATTGAAGGCGTACCGCGACAAAACCGCCTGCAATTCAGCCTGCGAACCATGCAGTCCCGTGTACGCCAACGTGATATCGTTCGTTCGCGGCAGCCTGATGCGCATCGCTGTCTCGACTCCCGTGAAGTTCAGCGCGTCCACGTTCAGCGCGTGCCACTTGCCGTCACACGGTATAAGCGACGCCGTTGAACCTGCGACGCATTTCGTATAGTCGATCACGTCACGATCGCGCCGGTGAAACACCGTCGCACTGGCACTCACGCGGCCGCCGCGATCCCACTGCACGCCACCTTCGTAGCTCCACGCCGACTCCGGACGAAGCCCCGGATTCCCCACGTTTGCCGGATCGTGATAATACAAATCCGTATACGTCGGCACCCTGAACGCATGACTCACGCTGCCCTTCAGTTTGAATCCACGACCGAGCCAGTAACCCACTGCCGCCGCCGGAGAAAACTCGCCGCGTGTTGAGTTGTAAATCTCTTCACGCCCGCCGACGGAAAACGATAGTCGCTTCAACGCGCGCATGTCGTAGTTCACATAAACCGCGCCACGATTCCTCGCGTGTACTCCCAGGTTCGTGCTGTCGATGTCTTCGCGGTAGCCCTCAACTCCGTACGCCAGTGTGCTGTTTTGTGAAAGGTGTTCTTGTCTTCGCAGCGCCGCCTGCCAGCTATCGGTTACGTGATTGTTCTCGTATCTCCACGGCTGCCCACGGTAAAGATCGAACACATCCGAGTGTCGTCGATACACAAAATCCAGCTGCGTCTTCTTCCCGAGATCCTGTTGCAGCATCGCCAGCCATGACTTTGTCCGCTCCCACGACGGATAATTTCCATAGAACTGGTCGGCCCCAAACGGCCGATCGCTATACGCGAGCAGCACATTGGTATTACCCAGCGCCGTTTTCAAGTTGCTGTTCGACATCCCGGACAGACTGCGGTAATCGCGGTCAGGCATGAATCCCGTAGAAAGACTTCTCGCAAAGCTGAACTGCTGACTCAACTTCTTTCTCACGAACGCTGCCGAGCCAGTCTGAATGTTCGTCCCGAAATTACCAAACGCTGCGCCGAGCCGAAACTCCGACGTAGGTGGCGGGGACGTTATAAAGTTGATGGTTCCGCCCAGCGCGTCCGAACCGTAAAACGTCGACCCCGCACCGCGAAGCACCTCTATTCGATCGAGAGACTCCAGCGGCAACGGCAGGTCCATGTTGTGATGCCCAGTCTGCGCATCACTCACCCGAAGTCCATTCACCAGGATCAGCGTCTGTCCAAACGATGAGCCTCGAATGCTCACGTCGCTCTGCACACCACCCGGAGCACGCTCTCGCAGATCGACTGAGGGCTCCACCTGAAGGTATTCGATCGCTGACCTGTGGAGGACTGAGGTATCGCGTACGGGCAACTGCGATACTGCGCGGTCAACCTCGTTGATTTGAACCGGATCGAACGTGCCGGTTACGACAATGCTATCCTTCCGCGGCTCGACCTTTTTCGGCAATACCGCCTGGTCCTTTTCCGGACAAGGCTCCTTGGTGCACGGCGATACCGATGCCTCTTGCGCATTCAGAATCTGACATCCGAGAGCACACAAAAGCATGGCGAAGATAATCGGGAAGGGAGGTATTTTCAGAACTCACCAGCAACTCAAAATCTAGGCTTAATCATAGAACAAAAACCGCTAACGCCTTGATAAACAACAATTCGTCCAGCAGATCACAATTATTCATCCTTCCTTCATGCACACACCCTGCACATCGCGGTATAGTGGTTTCAATTGGTGGTGAGCATAGGATCGTTCACAGAGCGTAGTTCCTCACTGCACTAACAATCCGCCAGAATTCACAAAACGGAGGGTAGTGTCTCTAATGGCAACGACCAAGCGTCCACGAACAAAGAAACCCGCACAAGCAGCTGAAGCAAAAGTAGCAAAAGAAACTCCAGCAACGAAAAAAGCATCTGTTTCCAAGCAGGTAGCGACCGTCACCACTCGCACGGTAGATCTGCAGGAAGCGATTCGACTGCGTGCTTACGAATTTTTCCAGCAGCGCGGGTTTCAGCACGGCGCGGATGTAGAAGATTGGATCCGGGCAGAAAAAGAAGTTCGCGATCGGTTTAATGCGGCCTAGATCTTGAAGTCCTCAGCGAAGGCTTGGGGGCGCCATGTGCATCCCCGGCTTTCGCCTAAAGCACGCAGAGCGTTTTCACAAACATCGAATCCAGCAACGATGAAAGCGCTTACAACCACTTCTTTGGGAGCGCACAGTTGCGCAAGGTGTTGCTGGTAGAAGATGACGCCCTACAGTTGCGAACAAGGGCTGCCATCTTGAAAGCCGCAGGCTTCGAAGTGGTCTCCTCTCTCCAAGCAGAAGAGGCGCTGTTACTTATCACTCAGGTCTACTCGGAGGGCAGTCGCGACTCCATTTCAATTGTCATCACCGACCATCTGCTCGCTGGTATGAACGGCGTGGAGTTCGTGCGAAAGATCCGCGAACTCGACCAACATCTTCCTGTCGTCGTCCTCAGCGGTCTTCCTGACGCTCACCTTAATTACGACGGCCTCAACATCATCTTTCGCCAGAAGCCCTGTCCTCCTGCCGAGATCATTGCCCTCGTAAAACATTCATCCGACCGCGCTGCCTGAATCCTTCTTTTTGTAACTTTCTCTACTCACCTGAATCTGAGCTAGTTGGGCACTCACCTTACGCGGGGTAAGGAGTTGTCGCAATACAACTTACGCGTGGCAATCAGGTTCCGAACACTTGTGGGAACCGCTTTGTCTGTTGCTGGTTCGTGGCTGCGGCGCGGCTTTTCGCTTATGTCTGAAGACGCGGCTTCTATTTCGTCTGAAAGCGGGACGTACGTTCGCACCGTGATCACAGGCCCGCAGGGCCGGTATTCAATTAGCCCAGCGCGGAAGCGCTGGGTAAACAACCAACATCATCATCCAGCCCCGTAGGGGCGAAACGTACTCATGGCACTGATAGGAAGTTTTTCGCTACTCCTCGCACTGGCGCTCGCCGGGTATTCATTTATTGCTGGTGCCTTCGCGCTCCTGCAAAAGCAACCTGCCGACCGCCTCGCTGAAACCGCGCGACGCGCCGGAATCGCCACTTGGATAGCGGTCACCGCTGCCGCCGCTTCGCTCGTAACTGCCGCCTTCAGCAACGATTTCTCGCTCGCTTACATCATGCAGCACAGCAATCGCGACTTGCCCTTGCCCTACAAGTTCGCCGCGCTGTGGTCCGGCCAGGAAGGCTCCCTACTGTTCTGGGCATGGTTGCTTTCTACCTACGGGCTCGTGTTGCGCCTGCGCCACAAAGTCGACATCAGACTCGTCGCTCATGCTTCCGTCATCGTCGCGGCCGTCCAGGTATTCTTCCTATCGATCGTTAACTTCGCCGCACCGCCATTCTCACTGGTGAAGAACGCCCCGCTCGACGGCAACGGACTCAATCCTCTTTTGCAGTATCCCGAAATGGTTATTCATCCGCCGATGCTCTATCTCGGCTACGTCGGATTCACCATCCCCTTCGCCTTCGCGCTCGCCGCGTTGATCATGAAATACCCCGGCGAAAAGTGGATACACATCACTCGCCGCTGGACGATGGTCACCTGGGGCTTCCTGACCGTTGGAATCTTTCTCGGTTCCTACTGGGCTTACAAAGTTCTCGGCTGGGGCGGCTGGTGGGGTTGGGATCCAGTCGAAAACGCTTCGTTCCTCCCGTGGCTCACCGGCACCGCCTTCCTGCACTCCGTGATGATGCAGGAGAAGCGCGGCATGCTGAAGAAGTGGAACGTCTGGTTAATCTTCTCCACATTCCTGCTCTCCATCTTCGGAACCTTCCTCACTCGTAGCGGCGTCGTCAGCTCCGTACACGCCTTCGCGCAATCGTCCATCGGAACCTGGTTCGTCACGTTCCTCGCGATCGCATTCGCAACCTGCGTCTTCTTCTTCGTCAAGAATCGCGATCATCTCGTCAGCGAGCATCACCTCGAATCGCTCGTGTCGCGCGAGTCTAGCTTCATGTTCAACAACGTGATCCTGCTCGTCGCGTGCTTCACGGTTCTCTGGGGAACGCTCTTCCCCGTGCTTTCCGAATGGGTGCAGGGAACCAAAGTCACCGTCGGCCCGCCATTCTTCAATAAAGTAATGATTCCCGCCGGCATCGCCCTCCTGCTCCTGACCGGCGTTGGCCCACTGCTCGCCTGGCGCAAGACATCCGGACAAAGCCTGCTGCGCAACTTTCGATGGCCTGCGGTTGGCGCTGTAGTCGTTGCTGTCGCCCTCATGATCGGCGGCATCAGACCCTGGGAAGATCAGTCGTATCTCTACTCGCTCGTCGCACTATCGCTCTGCGCACTTGTCATCGTCACCATTGTTTCCGAGTTTTATCGTGGTGCTAAGGTCGTCCACACGCAAACCGGACAGAACATCTTCCTCTCCGCGATCACCCTCACCCGCCGCAACACCCGTCGCTACGGCGGCTACATCGTTCACTTCGGCGTCGTGGTGATAATGATCGGCTTTGCCGGTGCGGCGTTCTACCGGAACACCGAACGCGAACTCGCTCAAGGCCAGTCCATGCAGATCGGCCCCTACACCCTCGTCATGGACTCCTACACGCAAGACGACAAGCCGAACTACTCCAGCGAGTGGGCCATCATCAACGTTTTCAAAAATGGCAAGCAGATCGACACCATGTACCCCGAGCGCCGCTTCTACAAGGCAAGCCAGCAACCCTCGACCATGGTGGCCAATCGCTCAACGCTTCAGGAAGACCTGTATCTCGTATTCTCCGGCACTAACCAGGACAATGGCCGTCCGATCATCAAAGCGCACCTGAATCCGCTCGTCTGGTGGATATGGGCCGGCGTTCACGTCACTCTGATCGGCACCATCATCGCGCTCGTGCCTAATATGCGTCCCGTAAAGGTACTCTCGGAATCTCGCGTCCGCGCACCCGCTCGCACCACACCGGTTCCGACCGACGGCCACCCCGTAGGAGCAGGCGACTGATGCAGAAGACAAAACTGTTCCGCTACGCTCAATTAGTGCTCGTCGTGTGCGTCATCTTCTTAACGCTGGGCGCTTCCGACAGCAACACCCGCCTCGACCGCCTCGGACACAAGATGATGTGCCAGTGCGGTTGCGGCCAGGTGCTTCTCGAATGCAATCACGTCGGCTGCACCACGTCTGAAAAGATGCGCGCCGAACTCACCGCCATGATCAACTCCGGTGACGACGACAGCACAATCCTGAAAAAGTTTGTGGACAAGTATGGCCCCGTTGTTCTTGCCGCGCCCACGCAATCTGGCTTCGATCGTGTCGCCTGGATTATGCCCTACCTCGCACTCGTCCTCGGCATCGGTGCATGCGCATATGTCGTGCAACGATGGAATCGCCGCCGCGCACCCGCCGTCGCCGCTGGCCCGGCGCAGATCGACACCGCCGCGCTGAGTGAATACCGCAAGCGCGTCAACCAGGAGACGGAATTCTAATGCTCGCTCTTCTTATGTTTGCTGCTGAAAGCGATCCGGCTTGGGCTCTGTTCGTATGCGTCCTGATGACTGTCGCCCTCATCGTCTTCACCTTCCGCGCACCGCGTGAACTGGCGCACGGTTCCGAGAAGACGCGCCTTTCGTACCTGAAAGAGCGCAAAGATCAGGTTTACGAAAACCTGCGCGACCTCAACTTCGAACACAAAGCTGGCAAGCTGCCCGAACCCGACTACGAACCACTTCGCGCCTCGCTCGAAAACGAGGCTGCTGCCATCCTCGCCGAAATTGAACAACTCGAATCGACCGGTGGTAATGCCGTCTACACCAGCGCGAACCAGAATCCCAAAGGAGCACGATCCTGATGGCCTCTTGCCAGTTTCTCAGTAATCTCCGGTGCCGCAACGTACTCAGTGATTTGGGGTGCCGCACCCTTCC
The DNA here is from genome assembly GCA_023410055.1 of Acidobacteriota bacterium. Classification (GTDB taxonomy): domain Bacteria; phylum Acidobacteriota; class Terriglobia; order Terriglobales; family Acidobacteriaceae; genus JAEZPW01. The sequence continues at coordinate 117,514 of JAEYQK010000066.1, read as the reverse complement.
TCGAAGAGGAGGGTGCGTCGGAATCATCGCCTTAGCCTTCCTTCTCGTCGCGCTTCCCGCGTTCGCAGCCATCGAAGGCACAGTCACCAATGGCACGACCAACAAGCCATCCGCGAACGACGAAGTCGTCCTGCTCGAGCTGTCTCAAGGAATGAACGAGGCCGCGCACACCAAGACCGACGCCAGCGGTCGCTTCAAGTTCGACATGAACACCGATACCGGCGGCCCGCATCTCGTCCGCGTCAGCCATCAGAACGTGAACTACTTCAAGATGGTTCCTCCCGGCATGAGCTCCGGGGATGTCACCGTTTACGAGTCTTCGAACAGGGTTAGTGGCCTCGCCTACAATGTCGAGACTGCATTTCAAGGTGGATCCGGTACGCTCCAGGTTGTTCAGTTCTACGTTGTGCGGAACCAATCGCAACCCGCACGCACCCAGACCGGCAGCGGCAATCTCGACATCGTCCTCCCCGACAACGCAAAGATCCAGTCCGCCGATGCGCAAGCTCCCGGAGGCCAGCCGATCCAGACTGCGCCCACTCCCAAGGGCAAGGGTCGCTACACCTTCGACTATCCGTTGCGCCCCGGTGACACCACCTTTCGCATCATGTACGAAGTGCCCTACTCAGGTGACTACGCATTCAGACCTGCACTTCTTTATCCGGTCGAACAGTACGCGGTCATCATGCCGCAGGGCATGACCTTTAAGGCCAGCAACGCCGGATTGTTCAGCTCTCAACCGCATCAAGGCGGAGTCAACATTGCCATCGCCAACAACATCTCCCCCAGCACCGATCTTTCTTTTCGCGTTTCCGGAAGCGGCCAGATGCCCGACAGTACCGCCAGTGATCAAGGCGGCGACTCCGGCATGGGCGGCGGCCAAATGGGCGGTCAAGCTCAAGGTGGACGCCCCGGCGGTGGCCTCGGCGCTCCCATCGACGCCCCCGATCCGCTGACGAAATACCGCTGGCCTCTGCTGCTCGTGTTTGCAGCCGTTCTTGTGATGGGCGGCTTCTACATCGTCAAAAACCGCCAGCCCGGGCCCGACTCTCCAGAGCCCGCCGTCGCAACCGTGCCGGAACCGGTGCAACTGCCGCAGCGCAAGCCCGCAGCTCAGCAAACCAACGGCTCACTCCTGCTAGATGCGATGAAGGAAGAGCTCTTCCAGCTTGAAATCGACCGCCATCTGGGAGCCATCTCGCAGGACGAGTACACAAAAACCAAGGCAGCCTACGACGCAACGCTCAAGCGCGCCCTCTCGCGCCAATCCAGAGAGGCTGCCTCCTAAGCGCCAACTTCGCCGGTTTACGCCGCATGGGTAGGGCACGGCTTCAGAGGCCGCTTCGTAATCGCCAACTTCGCGCCGCATGGGTAGGGCACGGCTTCAGCCGTGCCACTCCTGTTCCACATGAATTTGGGGCTTTAGCCCCTGAGGGACGCCGATCAATCATGGGACGCATGCTGAGCACTAACAACTAGGTACTCAGGTACTCTCCTGCTCTCTTCCGAATCTCCACGCCCGCGCTAGCATCTACATTTCTATATAACTATGATAGGTGTCAGCTATGGGTAATACTTTCAAGACTGCTTTCCTACTTACGGCGTTAACGCTGTTCATGCTCTTCGTCGGCCAACTGCTCGGCGGACAGCGCGGCATGACCATCGCACTCGTCATCGCTGTGGGCACGAACTTCGTCTCCTATTTCTTTTCCGACAAGATCGCGCTCGCCATGTACCGTGCGCAGCCGGTCACGCGTGACCAGCTTCCGCGCGTCTACAACATCGTTGAGCGCCTGACCCAGCGTGCCAACATTCCGATGCCGAAGCTGTACGTGATTCCAACCGACTCACCCAACGCTTTCGCCACCGGACGCAATCCGAAGCACGCTTCCGTCGCCGTCACCGAAGGCGTCCTCAATCTGCTCAGCGACGACGAACTCGAAGGCGTAATCGCGCACGAACTCTCGCACGTCCGCAATCGCGACATCCTGATCAGCTCCATCGCCGCTACCCTGGCCGGAGCCATCACGTTCCTTGCTCGCATGTTTGCCTGGGGAGCTATGTTCGGCGGCTACGGTGGTGATCGTGATCGCGACCGTGGCGGCGGTGGACTCGGTGCCCTGCTGATGCTGATCCTTGCACCGATCGCCGCAATGCTGATCCAGATGGCTATCTCGCGTTCGCGCGAGTATCAGGCTGATGAAAGCGGCGCGCATCTGGTTGGGAATCCGTACGGGCTCGCCAGCGCCCTGCGCAAACTCGACGCCTACTCACGTCGCGTCCCCATGGCCGCTACGCCGTCAACGGCTCACATGTTCATCATCCAGCCGCTGCTCGGCATGGACTTCAGCAGCCTCTTCTCCACGCATCCGCCGATCGCAAAGCGCATCGAGCGGCTGACCGGCCATCCGGCGGAACTTCAGTACTGAGAGCCTCTTCAATGATCTTGAGACCAACAATCCCGACAGGGATTGTTGGGCTCGAGGAAACTCTCTCGCCGCGCTATTTCTTTCTGAGATTCTCGATTGCGGGATATGCGCTCGGCATCAACACTGTCGTCTCACTGGGTTGCTTTCCGCTTTTGAGTCCGCTTACCAACATTTCGAGAGCGATGCCTGCTGTGAGTGGATGAATAACCGTGGCCTTCAACAACTTGCCATTTACCCAGGCCATGCCGGCTTGAGAAACGCCATCACATCCCAGGAATGGCAGCCCGAGCCAGCGTTCGCGTTCCGCACTCTTTATCCGCTCTTCAATCGCCTGCCGCACTCCCATCGCCATCGAATCGCTCTGGGCAACTACCGCTCGAAGCGGCAAGGCGACCGAAGTAGCCAGCCGGAGGAATCCGCACATCGATTCGTAGGCGCTTTCCTGAGTCCAGGCAGCTCTTAGCGACCGGTACTCAATGTTGGATGGTTTGATTTCGTTGAAACCGGCAAGACGATCGCTCGAAGACGAGGCGCCGGTCGGACCCTGCACGTACAGGATCAGGCCTCCCTCGGGAACCAATGCACCGACCTGCCGCGCTTGAATGCGTCCGATCTCTACGTGGTCCGTGATCACTTTAAACACGGGCACTGAGCACGACGATCGCATCGAGCCAATATAGTCGACATTGCGGCCTATAATGCCCCAACCGATACCGGACGAAATCGCCAATTTGGCTACCTGGACCAACCCCGTATCCGATACCGGAAAAACAATCACCCCAGCCGGCTTCGAATCGTTTGCCTGGATTGCCTGCAGAACTTGTTGACTTTGGTTAACCGAATCGTTGTCCGCAAAAAGAATCTGCAGATCGACATCAAGACGGTGGGCCGTCTCTTCTGCAACTGCTGCTTGCGCTATCTGATAGTCGTTCTGCTTCGTTACCAGCGAGAGAATGATTTTCATCTGTTGCGAACTCATACCCTTTCATGAAATTCGCTACATCGCGAAGACTGTCAGTATAGACATTTCTGGTAACAACACCATGAAAACTGGCCGGTTGCTATTAACCACCTAACGACCTCACCCCATATAGCAGAGTGCCTCCGCTGCGTTTACACTTCAGCCGACACGCCTCTTATGCCACCCGCGTCGCCAGACATGTCAACCCCCAAACAAACCACGTTCGCCCGCAACTCCCTCATTCCATACCAAATCGAGTCCCCGCTCAGTTGTCGGGTTCCACCCCTCGACTCTGTCATACTTGATCTGTGTGCACCTGTTCCGCGACGGTGCCCCACATTCGCGCAGCTAACGTGGGCTTCTCGTTAATGGCCCGATCGCCCGATGGCGCAATAGCCCGATTTCGCCAGATCTCACAGACTAACTCCTTTAAATCGCAGTACTTAGCCAGTGAATATTGCTAAGTACCTGTGTTTTCAACAAAACTGATGTATAGGGGGGGTGGGTGTCGGGTACTCACTGCAAGCGAGCACACATATTTCAGAACACCTTCTTCTCTCGCTCGTCCTTGCTTATGAGGAACAAAGGTGACTGGGCAGGTGATCTTGTTGAGTGAATTGGCGATAACCGTGGCGGGCGCAGACACCTGGGGCAAAGAGAGCGAAGACCTCGTCGCCATCGCCGTTCGCGAACACTCGCATTTCGTTTTCAAGATCGCGTACTCGTTACTGCGCAACCATCACGACGCCGAGGACGCCACGCAGGAAAGCTTCCTACGCCTCCTTAAGCATCGCCACGAATTCGCCGCCGTCGAGGATCAGCGCGCTTGGTTGGCGCGAGTCGTCTGGCGCATCGCCCTCGACAAAACGCGCAAGGTCTCGCAGCCCTCGCTTGACGACGCCGCCAACAGCAGTCTGCTCGACCAGCTACGCGCCGCGCAATCTGGATCCGAAGAGCTCTTAATCAACGAACAGATGCTTACGCTGCTCCAGTCGTTAATTGCCGGACTCCCTCCAGATTTGCGCGACGTCATCATTCTGTCGACCGTGGACGAGATGACTTCATCCGCCATAGCCGCCGTGCTCGACATCCCCGAAACCAGCGTGCGGACGCGCCAGTTCCGCGCCCGCCAGATGTTGAAAGAGAAGTTCGCCGCAGTGCTGAATCGCACGAAGGAAAGTGCTGTATGAATTACGAAGACCGCGACCACATGACCGACCGCCTGCTCGACGCGGCCCTCGCGCGCTACTCCGACGCCGAGCCGCGCAACGGACTCGAACAGCGAATCCTGGCCAACCTGGCCGAGCACAGCACCCGGCGTGCACCCGTCTGGAACCGCCTCCTCTGGACAGCTTCAGCCTGCGCTGCCGCGCTGGCATTCGTTATCGGTATCTCGCTGCTCCATCAGAACAAGCGCCCGGCCAACCCACCCGCCGCACACATCGCAGTGCCGACAAACATTCAGGCGCAAGTGCCCAAGCTCACCTCCTCGATTTCTCAGCCTCGACCGACGACAAAGGGATCGCGCATCCCCGCTACTCGCGTCATCGCAAAACAAGTGTCATCGCCCCATCAGTCGCATTTCCCTGCGCTGACTGGGCCAACCGAGCAGGAGCTTCTTCTGATGGCGTATCTGAACGCAACTCCTATGCATGAACTGCTGGCCGTCGCGGCAGAGCAACAACAGTGGCGCGAACGAGTTAAAAACACCCTTCAGCCTGATGAACAAACGCCTGCACCTGCGCGCGAAGTAAACGACTTGCGGAACTCGCCGCCCGAGAGCGGCACCACAGAAACCAGCGCCTCGAGCGCCCGTTAAGGAGCCACAATGAAACGATTCACCGCGGTTGCCGTAATCCTTATCGCACTACTGCTCGCTTGTCCCATGGTTGCATCAGCACAGGAGGAACCCAAGCCTACGCCCAAGGCGGAAGCTAACACGCAAAACTGGTACAGAATCGATGTTTCTCTGAACGAATTCCAGGATGGCAAGAAGATAAGCGCGCGCTCGTACACCCTTCAAGCCGGGGCGAACTCAGCTGCATCTGAAATGAAGTTAGGCGACCGTGTCCCAGTCGCCGTCATGGCATACGGCTCCGGCACCGATCAGAAGCCCGTGAGCACTCAGTTTCAATACCTTGACGTCGGACTGTATATCGATTGCAGAATCTGGGAACGTTCCGGACTCGTTGGCCTCAGCATCACGGCAGACCAAAGCAGTATCGTTCCAAGCGAGGTTGCCCAAGCTAACGCACCTCAGCAAGAGGGTTGGCCGATTAAGCAGCCATTCATACGACAATTGAAGATGGGACCTAACTGGAGTTACGTATCACTGGGCAAACCCACCCTCATCGCGAGCGTCGACGACCCAAGCAAAGCCAATCACAAGTACACTCTCGAAGCAACCGTAGCGAAGATAAATCCTTGATGATCCCCACCACATCTCATGGTGCCCCACATCTGCCCGCCGTTGGCAGATGTGGGATTTCGAAAGCTTGAACTAAAGCGGTGTGAAGCCGTTAGTTTACCTATTCACAAACCTCATTCCCCTCGAGTGCCAGTCGTGAGTTCGGGTCAGGCGGCGCTCTTCTTTCCACGAGCGCCGGGAGCGGAGGCGGACGGCTTTTCGAAGACGCACTCGCGCGGATCTTTATCGAATCGCAATCCTTCGAATACGGGAGCGCGCATCTTGAGGCCGCCGTCACCCGTTTCATGTGTCCATTCACTAAACTTGATTTCGGCGACAAGCTCGGGGCGTACCCAATGAACTTTTCGTAGCGCCTCGACTTTCCCGTGAAACGGGGACTTGTCCGCCTGGATCTTTCGCAGCTTCTGCCACATGGCTTCGTGAGTCGTCTGCGTGAATCCGCTGCCAGCTTGCCCGACGTGAATGAGACGACCGCTTTCGTCGTAGAGGCCGAGCACGACGGAGCCGAAGTGCTCGCGGCTGCCCTTCGGGTCGGTGTAGCCGCCGATCACGCATTCTTGGCGCTTTGTGACTTTAAGCTTCAGCCATTCGCGAGACCGCTTCTCGACATAGCAGCTCTTGCGCCGCTTGGCCACGATGCCTTCCAGTGCGCGCTGGCGGGCTGCTTCGTAAAGAGCAATACCGTCGGAGAAGTGGTCGGAGTAGCGCACGAGGGCGTCGGGCTTCAGAACTTGCGAGAGGAGTTGCTTGCGTTGTTCGAGGTCTACGCGGCGCAGATCGTAGCCGTCGAGGTAGAGAATGTCGAAGGCGTAATAGACGATGGGGACGTCGTTGTTCGTGCGTCCGACGCGGCGACCGGCATGACCGATGCCGGTGCGTTGCTGCATGAGGCTGAAGGATGGGCGGCCTTCGTCGTCAAGGGCAACGATCTCGCCGTCGATGATGGCCGAGCTGGCATCGATTCGGGACGGTAGTTCGGATAGCTCGCGGTACTGCGTGGTTAAGTCGTTCTGGTTCCGTGAGACCAGGCTAACATTGCCATCGTTGATGAATGAGAGCGCGCGGTAGCCGTCCCACTTGATTTCGTAGAGCCAGTCGGAGGCGTTGAAGGGTTCGTCAGTGAGGGTGGCTAGCATGGGCTGGATCGTGGTGGGCATAGCGGCTTTGCGTGCGCCGGAGAGAGAGTTCAACGCGAAGGACGCAGAGGACGCCAAGGTTCGAGTCGACGAGGAAGCAGGAGCAACGGTCTTTGGCGATCGTCTCGAGGGAGCCTCTTTTGCTTTTGTAGTGGTCGTAGTGACAGCTGTGCTCTTGGGTGCCTTTGGTCTCTGCCGCTTTGCGAGTGATTCATCGAGCCAATCGTTCTTCTTGCGCGAGGTTGTTGCTGCCGGACGATTACTTTGCCACTCGTCTGAGCCTTCATCGGCGGCTATTTCGTCGAGAGTGCGATGGGTGAGGACGGAGTAGTCGTACTTATCGATATCGTAGCCTTTTACGACAGCGTCATCCTTATGCTTGATGAGGAGCCACTCTGTCCCCTTGCTGCCCGGACGGCGCGAGCGCATGTGGGCGAGGACGAAGCTGCCTTTGAGCTTCTCGCCGTGGAGTTCGAACTTGAGGTCGCCTTTTTTAAGCATCTCGCTAGCGTCGCCCTGGGGCGTCCAGGTGCCGGTGTCCCACACCATGACGGTTCCAGCGCCGTAATTGCCGGGCGGGATGATACCTTCGAAGTGGAAGTAGGAGACGGGATGGTCCTCGACCATCATTGCGAGACGCTTGTCGGCGGGATCGAGGGATGGCCCTTTAGGGACCGCCCAGGATTTCAGCACACCTTCCATCTCAAGGCGAAAGTCGTAGTGCAGGTGTGATGCCCGGTGCTTCTGCACGACGAAGCGGAAACCGTGTTGCTGATCCAGTTCAGGCCCGGGTTCGGGTGTGTTCTTGAAATCGCGTTTGCGTTTGTACTCGTCGAGAGCCACGCGAGGTTAGATGCTTGAGAGGTCTGCGTCACGAAACACGCGGGGGGCGTAGCGCCATCTAAATTAGTTGTTCACACGACTATTCAGGACGGTGACTATGGCTAACACTCCTGCCGCTATATCCGAGAAGACGCTGAGCGAAGCTTTGCGCGAACGTCGCGCGACACCGCATTTTGATTCCACTCCCATTCCGAAAGAAGACCTGAAGAAGATCATCGATGCTGGACTTGAGGCTCCGAGTGGGTACAACCTGCAACCTTGGCGGTTCGTGGTGGTGCGCGATCCGGAGGAACGGAAGAAATTGCGTGCGGCGGCGATGAATCAGCCGAAGGTGGAAGAGGCACCGGTGGTGATCGTGGCATGTGGCGATCCGCAAGGCTGGAGCAAAGGCGATCTGGAGGAGATGTTGCGAATGGGCAACGAACATGGCTTCCCGGCAACGGGGAACGACATGGCCCGTAAGGCTGTGACTGGATTGCTTGGCGGGAAAGCTGGAACGGCGGCAGGTATCGATCAGGACATTCGAATATGGCTCAATCGGCACGTGATGATCGCGGTTGCAACGATGATGTGGATGGCCGAGGTGCTCGGGTACGATACGTCTCCGATGGAAGGATTCTTCGAAGACAAGGTGAAGGAGACACTGGGGATCCCTGCAGAGATAAAGGTAGTCGCGCTGCTTGCGATTGGCCACCGCAAAGGAGCCGATAAGCCGTACGGTGGAAGGTTCGAAGCCGGGCATACGGTGTTCGGTGAAAAATGGGGACAGCCCTTGCGTGTGGCATGAAATAGCAGGACGGGGCGCGCGGCCCCGTCCCACACAGTACTCTGCATCAAGCTGCGATAACGTGGGACTTGTGCATCGTTGAGCTTGCGAGCACGTAGACGTTCACATGCGGAGTCGTGATGAGGTAGTCCTGAAGCAGGTTCGCGAGCTTAGGAAACGTCTCTTCCTGGAAACGCAGTGCTTCGGCTTTGGTCGTCCAGAACGACACGCAGATGATCTCGTTGCGTTCCGCTTCGGGGATCATCGTTACCACATCGGTGAAGCCAGCCTGTGCCTTCATGATGGGCATGAATTCGCGGAGAATCTGTTCCACCTTTTCTCTGTTCTCCACCTTGAATTTGAAGTTGACGAGGCGAGTGTACATCGTTACCTCCTGGAGATTGTCACCGCCCAGAAGCGACGTGAGTTATTGCCGTCGCGGCGGCGAATGCGAGTAAGTTGGAGGTCAGGGTTTTACTTCGAGCGAAGGCCCATCAGAGTATAGCTCCGATTCAGGGTGACGGAACGTAGCTGCGGCCATAAAATTCTCGGGAGTGCGGAGAGAGGAAGGAAGATGCACATGCGAGTTCGTTGGGCTGCGGCTTGCTTTGCTATTACAGTGTTTCTCGGTGCCGTTGTCTCTTCTGCTCAGAGTTCGTCGGGTGACCAGGCGGAACCGTTTTCGATGGATGTTGCGGAACGGCTGATGCGGCAGGTGCGAGATGGACTGGTGGCACAGAATTCGGAAAGGCTTCTTGCTGCGTTCGATTCCGATAGCACGCCTGACTACAACACGTTCGCGGGGCAGGTGACCTCGTTTTTCGGTACATGGGAAAACGTCAGGGTTCACTACTCGATTGCGCAGGCGAATGCTGTGTCGTGCGCAAGCGCCTGCGGTTTGGCGACGGTGCAGTTTCAGATGGAGGCCGACAACATTGACAGCGGACTCCGCCGATGCGCCGCGGAGCACAATTGCAGCTCACATTTCAGCGGGGCAGTAAGGGGTGGAAGATCGTGAACCTCACGCCGCGGAGCCTTTTCAGATGACTGGCGCGATCAAACGGGAGTATCCCGATCGTCCGCTCGTAGGAGTCGGTGCGGTGATTGTTCAGGATGGCCGCGTGTTGGTGGTGAAACGGGCGAGTGAGCCGCTGAAAGGGAGATGGTCGATTCCGGGCGGCATGCTTGAGCTGGGCGAGAAGCTGCGGGAAGCAACAGCACGAGAGGCGCTGGAAGAGACGGGGCTAGCAGTTGAGGTGGGTGAAGTTCTGGATGTCTTCGACGCGATCTACGTCGATCCTGCGGGGTTGACCCAGTATCACTACGTGCTGATCGATTTCTTGTGCCGTCCCATCGCAGGGGAGCTGCGGGCTAGTAGCGACGTTAGTGAGGCAAGCTGGGCGGGAGAAGATGAATTGGAGTCGTTGGATATGACGGAGAATACGATGAAGGTGATCAGAAAAGCATTTCTGAATTCCGAATTCTGATTTCCGTTTGTTTTGGATGGCCGGATTCCCATTGCAGCCGAACGTAATCAGAATTCAGAAGTCACAAATCAAAAATCAAAATTGAAAACGGCCCGCCACCCCCGTCATGGGTGTAGTGCGGGCCGTCCGGTAGTCTGTTGGGATTGGCCTGAGGCGGTCACTCGAACTCAAAAACATTTCTGAATTCTGAATTCTGATTGTTCCGGGGAATATTCACTCGGCATCAGAAATCAACGAATCAGAAATGATTCGTTGTGGCCCCGGCAAACTCCACGATGACACCTGAGCTTGCAGGATAAGGTCAGAGCGACACGCTCTAAGCCTCAGCCACCTCACCTATCGGTCTAACAGGACTGTCACTATTTGTCACTGGACCACCTCCTTTCTGGTGTATTTCCACGCTAATAGATAGGTGGTTAACGTGTCAAATTGAGAGAAGCGGGAAAGGCAAGAACTATGAACAGGGATGATCCAGACGTATAATCCAGCCGGATTTTCAAACATGAACAGACTGCTGCGATTCTTCCTTGCCGCTATAGCCGCATTCTTGCTGAGTTCTGTCGTGCTCATAATCGCGGGGCGAAATGACTTGCTTGCCGGAGCCCACCTCTACTCTCCGGAGTTTTTGCTGCCCTCGAACTTGACGATGGCAATCATTGTCGGCGTTATTGGCGCGATCTCCCCCGCACGCAAGACTCCGTTATGGGTCACAACCAGCATCGGGGTGATTCTCGCTTTGCTGCTCACATACAGGAGTGGAGATGGGGCGTGGTCGGGCCGGATTTGGAGATCCAATTGACACTGTGCTGGATTGCTGCGATCGTCTGTGCTCTGCTGGTCAGCGAAAGAAGATGGATGATTGCTGCTACTGCAATCATGGCTTTGGGTGCCGGTGCTGTTCTCCTACCAGGGCCTGTGTTCAATTACCTCATGGATGAACAAGAGCTTGTCGTCGCTTTCGTCGTCCCCGACCGAAATGCTCCACCCGACCCGCAGGCCGGATCGTCATCGCCCAAGAGGGCAGAAATGAATGCACGCGTTCAGACGATCTTGAGGCAGTCGGGGATTTCTGGTGAGTACCGCATCGCAGAGGTCTACCATACCGGAAAAGGCAAACCGAGTCTGCAGGTGGTCGTGCTAGACAACCCTGTTACCAACAAGTCATTGCTGCCCGAACCCAAAGCTACAACGATCGTCTATTTTCAGAGAGGTAATCAGTGGAATCGCATCCCTGCGAATGCTCGTGTGCTGAAGCGGAGTGTCGAAATTTCCAGTCCTTCCAAAACGTCAAACTCACTGGTATACGTGGCGATTCCAGATGCGAGCGGCGTTACTTCGGGGGCGCTAATTGGTGGTATCACCCCCGCAACTGGAAGCTCAGACACTCGCGAACAATAAGACTCGCAGCTATTTCCTCCACTCATAAGCGCCCTCTTGCCGCAGTCCGATCTGTGCCAGGACGCGGTTGCAGTATTCGCGGGCCATTTCGTCGAGCGAGGTGGGCTTGTTGTAGAAGGTCGGGATGAGCGGGTAGATGGTTGCGCCGGCGTCGGCGGCGAGGCCCATGTTGCGGATGTGGATCTTGTTGAGCGGAGTCTCGCGGCAGCAGAGGACGAGGGGGCGGCGTTCTTTCAGGCAGACGTCTGCGGCGCGTTCGATGAGGTGTTCGGAGATGCCATTGGCAATACGGGCTAAGCTTCCCATACTGCACGGGAGGACGATCATGGCGTCGCTCGGGTAGGAACCGCTGGCGACGTTAGCGCCGATATCAGCGTTACTGTGCTGTTGGATCTTCTTTGACTCGGCTCCGAGCAACTGTGCGACGAGGTTACTGCGTCCGGTAAGTCCAAGTTCTTCGGCCATAACGCGCAATGAGTTGTCGGAGGCTATGAAGTTGATGGTCTGGACGCGAGTGTCGTGCTCCAGGATTCGCAGCAGCTGTTGGAGGAACACGGAACCGCTGGCGCCAGTGGTGGCTACGGTCAGGTTGTGCAGCTCTCGATTTGTATCGGGATGCATCCAATCACCTTAGTTTCTCCGAGTTCCCCCGGATTGCTGAGCATAGGAAGAGCGGCTCAGGCAAGTCAAGCTGCATGTGCACGGTTGTGCGCGTTCGGGTTGTTGCCGGAGGCCCTGGGACCCTAATGGCAAGTAGATCGACTCTCCGCTGGCGGCACACGGCTGCACAACTTTACGCTCTCGAACGGGTCCAGCGTGAGATCCACGCAACGGATCCGCATTTTCGGCGAAAGTACCTGCGAGACTTCAACGAAGCATATCGTACTTACGATGCGTTGCTGGCGCCCGCGGAGATGAATTCCGTCTGCAACTCGGCGGACGTGCTGCTTGTGGGTGACTATCATTCGCTACCGTCATCTCAGGAGTTCGCGTCGGGGCTGTTGCGGCAGCTTGCGCTTGCGGGCCGCGAAACCGTGCTTGGTGTGGAGTTCGTCTTCGCGCAGGATCAATCCGTACTGGACCAGTGGTCGGCGGGTAGGATCAGTGCGAGGGAACTGCGCCAACGCATTCGCTTCGATTCGGAGTGGGGATACGGTTGGCGACCATTTCTGGATTTGCTGCAGACGGGCCGTAGCCATGCGGACCGAATTGTGGCGCTAGACAGTAGGCCGAGAAACGACATCAGCAAGATCGCGGCGCGAGATCGTCACGCGGCATCGCGGATAGCGGAAGTCCGGGAGCAGAGGCCGAACGCGGTGGTCGTGGTACTCTTCGGTGAATCTCACCTTGCTCCCAATCACCTGCCGGATTCGCTGAGGCGCAGGCGTCCGGACGACCGCATTGTAACCGTACTGCAAAACATCGACCCGCTATTCTGGCGAGCAACAGCAGAGAAGCAAAACGGCGATCTTGAGGCGGTCCGCGTGAATGAAGACGTGATCTGTGTTTTCAATTCAACGCCGCTCGAAAAGTACGAGAGCTATCACACGTGCATTCGGCACTGGCAACGGGGACATCTGCCGCGGATGACGTCACGAACCGGTAATCGTGCGCGGGGCTGATGTTGTAAGCTGATATTCGTGAACACCCGCTCAAGCCAAATTCACGCTTGAACGGGCCACGGCGATAGCCTCTGATGAACGCTGACGAACTTAGGAAACTTCTACAAAACGTTAAAAGCGGCAAGGTGTCGCCGGACGATGCTGTCCTGAAGCTGCGCCATATGCCATTTGAGGACCTCGGCTTCGCCAAGGTCGATCACCATCGTGCGCTGCGGGTTGGCATGCCGGAGATCATCCTCGGGCAGGGAAAGACCGCCAAGCAGGTCGCCGAGATATTTGCGCGCCTGGCTGATCATGGAACGAACGTTCTGGCAACGCGTGCGACAGAAGAGCAGTTTGAGGCGGTGCAGAAGAAGGTTGAGGGCGCGGAGTATCGTGCGCTGGCTCGGTGTATCGTGCTGCGACAGGATGACAAGAAGTACGGCAAGGGTCGCATTGCAGTGGTCTCAGCCGGGACCAGCGATATTCCAGTAGCGGAAGAAGCGGTGGTTACGGGCGAGGTGATGGGCAACGACGTGCAGCATGTATATGATGTGGGCGTTGCCGGCATTCACCGCCTGATGGCAAACCGGGGGACGCTGACGGACGCGCGTGTCGTGATCGTCGTTGCCGGAATGGAGGGTGCGCTGCCTAGCGTTGTTGGTGGACTGGTCGGAGCGCCCGTTATCGCTGTTCCCACCAGTGTGGGTTACGGGGCGGCATTTCAGGGATTGGCCGCGCTATTGGGGATGCTGAATTCCTGTGCATCTAATGTTACGGTGGTTAATATCGACAACGGTTTTGGTGCTGGTTACGTTGCCTCGATCATTAATAGGCTTTAGGTTGTGGGTCTTAGGCGTTAGGTCGTCGGGTTTTAGGTTTTTAAGACCGACCTAAGACCTAACACCTAGAACCTAAGACCTCAGCTTTGTCCTTATGCAGCCTGAACTTCGTCGTGAAGTGCCGACCATTGAGACTGAGCGGCTCTTTATGCGCGCGCTTCGAGCCAGTGATGCTGCGGCGATTTTCGCTTATGCGAAGGATTGGGAGGTTGCTCAACACACACTATGGGAACCCCATCAAAGCCCGCGCGAGTCGCAGGCCTTTCTTGACTTTGCGTCCGACAAGTTTCGTGCTGGACTGATGTTTGTCTGGGGGATCACGGTGCAGCCTGTCGATCGTGTTGTGGGCACGATAGGGCTGGCGAACTATGCTCCGCAAGATCTTCGCGCCGAATTGGGCTTCGCACTCGCCCGTGATTACTGGAACCAGGGAATCACAACGGAAGCGGCGCGTGCTGTACTGCGGTTCGGATTCGCCGAGATTGGGTTGAACCGGATCGAAGCGCAATGCAAACCTGCCAACTTTGCCTCAGCCCGCGTTCTGCGGAAAGTCGGCATGGAGTTCGAGGGTCTTTTGCGGCAGCGGCAGATGATCAAGGGTCAGTTCGAAGATCTGGAGCTTTATGCGCTGCTGAAGAGCGATTGGGAGCGTAACCTGCAAGTTTACTGATATGCCATCCACCCCCTCCCCCTACCCATTTTCGTATCATTGATGATTCAGAGGACTTAGCTGTCAGTCACTGAGTGATTTGATTCTTATTTGCCGAAGTTCGCTGTTTGCTGCATGTTGTCGAGTAGGGTACGGACCCTGGGGGGGGCGAGTTTTCAAAGAACGCGCCTGGCGCGGGCTCGTCTGGGCGAACTGCGACAAATCCAGCATAGTCTGAATTTGCCTGATTCCAACATGAGGCGTGAGAAATTTCCAAAATCAGAACAGGCCGGCTTCGTTTTTGGAGCCGTCAGGTGCATGGGTCCAGGGTGGCTCGTTCAGGATGACTGGTTACGAGGTTTCCAAGTGTTTGGCAGGTGCGAAGAGGATGCTCGAAGTGGCGGCAGGATGCCGCCACGCCAGCCGGCGGGACGCCAGCGCTCCAGCAGCCGAGAGGCCAGTGCTCCAGCCGCTGAGCCGCCTGCGCTCCCAAAGCAGCAGTTTCAGCCACAGAATTTCGCGCATCGATAGTTGTTGCAACGACATCTGTTTAAAGTGGATGAGGTGGAGAAGATGACAGATACGAGATCTTGGGGCATTACGCTGGCGAGGGTGGCTGTCGGGACAGTTTTTCTGGTACATGGCGCGCAGAAGCTTTTTGTGTATCACTTCAGCGGAGTGGCGCAGAGCTTTGGTCAGATGGGAATTCCGCTGCCGGGGCTTTCGGCAGTCGTGGTGACGCTAGTAGAGTTCTTTGGCGGACTCGCGCTGATACTGGGCCTGGGCACGCGTGTGGCTGCCGCGCTGATCGCGATCGAGATGATTGGAGCGATTGTGCTGGTCCATGGCAAGAACGGGTTCTTTCTTCCGACCGGATTTGAGTATGCTTTCACGCTGCTGCTGGTGAATGCTGGGTTGGTACTGACGGGTGCTGGTGCACTGGCTCTGGATAACTTGTTCGGACGAAAGGATACGGCTGAGGTTCGAGCCATTCGCGCGGCGTGAGTGGGTTAGGGTGCTGTCCGGACTGGAGTCCGGCGCTACGGAAGTCTTATGACTGGTCGACTGAAAGAAGAGATCAAACAGAAGAAGCCGTTTCACAGCCTTGAGGAGGAAGTGTTTCTCAACCTGCAGCGGACGGCTGATGCGTTGTCACGACAGATTGCGGCGGCGCTGAAGCCGCTTGGCATTTCGGGTACGCAGCTGAACGTGCTGCGAATCTTGCGCGGAGCCGGGCCGCAGGGATTGCCATGCGGAGAAATCGCCGAGCGCATGGTGACACGAGATCCGGATATTACGCGGCTGCTGGATCGCATGGAGAAACGCGGGCTGATCGAACGCTGCCGCGAATCGAAGGACAGGCGAGTAATCACGACGCGAATCAGCGAGGAGGGATTGCGACTGCTGAGCGAATTCGACGGGCGGGAACCCGAAGTGTTGAAAGAGATGCTTGGGCACATGGGGAAGCAGAAGCTCGAAGCGTTTTGCGAGATGCTAGAGGTAGCCAGGAGCGGGACTACCTAGACGCGGTTCAACGCAAAGGACGCCAAGAACGCGAAGGAAAAAAGGGAACGAAGCCGGTGGGATTCGTTCCCTTTGTTTTATTCGTGAGGACTAGTTTTTGCGGCGTTTTGCCGAACCGCCAAACACCCTTTTGAAGATCTTGTCCACGTTCCGCAACTGGCGGTTCAGGTCGAAAGCTTTCTCCAGTTTGGCCTTGGGGACGCGCGAGGTGATATCGGGATCCGATAAAACCGCCTCTTTGAAGTTCAGGCCTTCTTTCCAGGAGCGCATGGCGTGACGCTGGACCATGCGGTAGGCGTCCTCGCGGAGGATGCCCGCTTCGACGAGATCGAGAAGCAGTTGGCCGCTGAAGACGAGGCCACCGGTGCTTTCGATGTTCGCCATCATGCGCTGCGGATATACGAACATTTTCTCGATCAGGTTCGTGGTCTTTGCTAGCAGGTAGTCGACGAGGATTGTCGAGTCGGGAAGAATGACCCGTTCGACGGAGGAGTGCGAGATGTCACGCTCGTGCCAGAGAGCGACGTTCTCGAGTGCAGCCTGGGCATTGGCGCGAACGACGCGAGCGAGTCCACTGATCTGTTCGCAGGTAATGGGGTTGCGCTTGTGCGGCATAGCCGACGAGCCCTTCTGCCCTTCGCTGAAGTACTCTTCGGCTTCGCGGACTTCGGTGCGCTGGAGGTGACGAATCTCAACGGCGATCTTGTCGAGGGTCGAGGCAATCACGGCCAGGGTGCAGAGGTAAGCAGCGTGGCGGTCACGCTGGATGACCTGCGAGGAGACGGCAGCGGCTTTCAGACCGAGGCGAGCGCAAATCCTTTCTTCCATTTCTGGCTCGAGATGAGCGAAGGTGCCGACGGCTCCGGAGAGTTTGCCGACACGCATGTCTTCGGCCGCGGCTTGAAAACGCTCGATGTTACGGAGCGTTTCGGAGTACCAGTTCGCGAGCTTCAGACCGAAGGTGATGGGTTCGGCGTGGACGCCGTGCGTGCGGCCGATCTGGGGCGTGTGCTGGAACTCGAGGGCGCGGCGCTTCAGGACGTCACGAAGTCGCTCGAGGTCTTGCGCGATGATCTTGGAGGCGTCGCGGACTTGCAGGGCCTGGGCGGTGTCGACAACGTCGTTGGAGGTCAGGCCATAGTGGAGCCAGCGCGAGGCAGGACCGATCTTTTCAGCGACGGCGGTGGTGAAGGCGATGACGTCGTGCTTGACTTCGGCTTCGATAGCGTTGATGCGGTCGAGGTCGAAATCGCCCTTTTTTGCGATCTCGCGAGCGGCGGACTTGGGGACGATGCCGGCATCGGCAAGGGTCTGAGTGGCAGCTACTTCGACGGCCAGCCACATACGATATTTATTTTCGTTGGTCCAGATGCTGCCTATCTCGGGGCGAGTATATCGTGTTATCAAACTAATAACCCTCCGGTTTTATGCGACCATTTCGGAGAAACTGGATTCTAATGCAGAAAGATTCGCCGGGTCGGGTGGGCTCCGAGCGGACACTTCGCTACGATAATTCGGCCATCTTCCGCCGGATAGCAAGTAGCGGTTGAAACAGAGCCCTTACTTAAGAGAATATCAACAAACATCGTCGAGCGACAGACAGGGGCGACACATGGCTCGAAGTGGGGACATAAACGAGAACGACTATCAGGCGTTGGCGGAGTTTCGATATCACATTCGCCGTTTTTTACGGTTCAGCGAACGCGCTGCGCGCGAAGCCGGAGTGGAACCGCAGCAACACCAACTACTTCTCGCGGTGAAGGGAATGCCGGATGGGATACAGGCGACGATCAGCGAACTGGCAGAGCGTTTGCAAATCCAGCACCACAGCACGGTGGAACTGGTGGATCGCCTCACAACGCGAGCGCTGGTCACACGAAAGCGCGGCGACGAGGATCGACGACAGGTGATTGTGCAGCTCACGGCGAAGGGCGAGAAGCTGCTGCGCGATCTCTCAATGTACCATCGCGACGAACTCAGAGAAGAAAGCGCCGAGTTGGTCACCTCTCTCCGAAAACTCATTGCCAGTATGGGGAAGCCCACTAAGTCGGCGAAGAAAGGCAGCGCTACGCGGAAGAGCTGAATCCAATAGGGATGTATATCGCTGTACGAGGTATCATCCCTAAGTTGTCCAGACTGTTTCCACGCGGCCCAATTACACGCACCCAGCAGTCCAGGGACTCTGAAACCGGCAGCATTGCCGGGATCGCCGAGGGATTACTACAGCCTGAAGCTCAATTCCGCATGCTCACGATCTCCCTGTTGGCGGTAGCCATAGGGATAGGCGCGGGAATCATTGCGTATCTGCTCTATAACCTGATCGGGCTGTTCACGAACATAGCGTTCTTCCATCGATTCTCGTTTCAATTCCTGAGCCCGCGCCATGCGCATATTACTCCATGGGTGATTGTCACTCCGGTAGTCGGAGGACTGATTGTCGGGCTGATGGCGAAATTCGGCTCGAACAAGATCCGGGGTCACGGGATTCCGGAAGCGATGGAAGCGGTGCTGGTCAACCGTAGCCGAATCGAACCGAAAGTTGCGATTCTGAAGCCACTCTCGGCAGCGATTGCGATTGGTACGGGTGGGCCGTTCGGCGCCGAAGGGCCGATTATTCAGACTGGCGGCGCGGTTGGATCGCTGGTCGGACAGATCATTCATACGACGGCCTCGGAAAGAAAAGTCCTGTTGGCGTGCGGGGCGGCGGCGGGGATGTCGGCGACATTCAATACACCGATTGCCGGCGTGATCCTCGCGATTGAACTGCTGCTATTTGAATTCAAGTCGCGATCGTTCATTCCGCTGGTGATTGCGAGTACGCTGGCGACGAGCGTTCACGACGTTCTGCTTGGTCGCGGCCCGATGTTCGTTGTGGGGCAGGTCAACTTCGGAGTGCCCACTGCGCTTCCGGCGTATCTGCTGCTGGGACTGGTTTGCGGTCTGGCGGCAGTTGGATTCAGCAAAGCGCTCTATTGGGTAGAGGACCAGTTCGAGAAGCTGCCGGTGGCGGATGTCTGGTGGCCGGCGATCGGCGCGCTGGGACTCGGAGTGATCGGCTTTTTTGTACCGCGCGTGCTCGGTGTCGGGTACGACACAATTTCCGACATACTGAACAATCGGCTCACGCTGGAGCTGCTGGTTGTGGTGTTTGTATTCAAGGCGCTGGCGCTGGTTATCTCCCTTGGGTCGGGGACGTCGGGAGGACTGCTGGCCCCGATGTTCATGAGCAGCGCTGCGATGGGTGCGGCGTTCGCGATAGGCGTGAATCACGTCTTTGGAACGCAGTTTTCGCCGGGGGCATTTGCGTTGGTGGCGATGGGCGCGGTGTTCGGAGCGGCATCGAGGGCGACGTTCACGTTCATCATTTTTGCATTTGAGATTACGCGGGATTACAACTCGGTGCTGCCGTTGATGCTGGTCAGCGTGATTGCCGAAGGGATCGCGATCCTGCTTGCGCCGACGTCAATCATGACAGAGAAGCTGGCGCGACGCGGGTTGCGCATTCATCAGGACTATGAGCCGGACGTTCTGCAGCAGGTGAGAGTTGCGGAAACGATGGTGAAGCATCCAACGACAATTCCAGCAGACATGACTGTCGGCGACTTGGCGCAGCGGATTGCGAAGGGCGATCCAGTTGTGACGGCGCATCAGGCACTGCTGATCGTGGATTCAAACGACAAGCTGGTGGGAATCGTTAGTCGCAGCGATCTACTGAGATCACTGGAGGAGAGCCCGGAAGGGGATATGCCGGTGATCGATGCGGCGACGCGCACGCTCGTGGTGACGTACCCGGATGAGCTGCTCTATGACGCGGCGGCGAAGATGCTGCGCAATGGAGTGGGACGGCTTCCGGTGGTTAGTCGCAGCGATCCGGGGCAGATCGTCGGCTACCTAGGACGCTCGGGTATCATGGCTGCGCGGTTGCGTCGTTTGGAAGAGGAGCATGTGCTGGAGCCTGGCTGGTGGGGCAGGTTCCGTTCGCGTCACAACGGGCAGAGCCGAGCGGCGTGAACTTGATGTCTCTTTACCTCAGCGGCTGAAGCCTATGAGATCGTTCCGATGACGATCAGTTCTAGAAGTCGACGACAACGAATCTGGCCGAATTCTTGCCGGTATTTTTCAAGGCACCGACATCGTCGTGCAGAATCTTGACTTCCTGGCTGCTGAGGGAAATCTCTCTGTCATCGTCAGCAGAGAGCTGAAGATCGCTAAGAGCAATGAGTACGTGATCGCCACCGTTCAGGTGAGCGGTATCTCCAGACGCGACCTGATGGCGTGTGGCGGTAAGTGCTCCACGAGTAAGTGAGACCGAAGAGGTCGGTTCTACAGTACTCAGATCAGTCATGACTTCGTAGTCCTGCAATTCATCGTAGTGTACGGGCAAGAGGGTTTCGACTACGATCTGTTTGTGCGTCGTCGACAACTCGTTCCTAACAATGCGGCAGCCGGTGTTCCAATTGAACTCGATGTGACCCGGTCGCCAGGATATTGTGGGTCCCTGAACTCCCGAAGGGGCACTCGTGGTCCGGCTTTCGGTCGTGACAACCACCATGCGCGGCGACTTAAAAGCGAAGAGCTTGGTGGCTTCGAGGCGACCTAGTTCCAGTGAAAGGACGCGCACACGACTGTTCTCGTACAACACGCTGAAATGCGAATCGTCGGCAGCGTCGTCGCATTTCGGTGCCTGAGCGTTCACTTGTAGAGTCCCGAAGATCAACAGAATCGTCGCGATTAGCAGCTGTCGTTTCATGCGGATCATTGTACACACGCCTGCCGCATTCCTCATGTTCCAAATCTCAAGCGCTGTAACTATTTCTCTTTACTGAGGGACAGTTCTGGATGAAGATTCTGGATTGGCTGAAGGGCCACGGACTGGAAAGCATGAGTACAGATCTGGAACTCGATGATAACGAGAAATCTGGACGCGAACGCCGCCGTTATCGACGAAAAAATGTCGTGAACCGACAATTGGTCACAGTGGCCTTGGGTGACGGCAAGACAGCGATTTTGATCGACGTTAGTGAAGACGGAATTGCCGTTCAGCCGATGCGGCCGTTGAAACTGGGTTCGAGATTGAATGTGGAATTCGCGTTGCCGAGGGGAGCTGGGTTCATTCAAGGGCTCGGAGATGTGGTCTGGGTTGGGCGCAGCGGGCGGGCGGGTATTCGCTTTGCACACCTGGCGCAACGCTCCTGGTGCGATCTTGACCGCTGGTTGCGCGTTGTCGAGGACCCGCTTGCGGAGGCGATCAAGAATTACAGTCAGCGACACGAGGCTAACGCCGATGAAGTTGATTCCGACGAACGTCTGGACCTTCAAACGGTGTTGGACCTGATCACTGAGCGAGCGTGTACGGCGACTAATGCCGACGGTGCGGCGTTCGTGGTCGAGTCGGCAGGCGAGTTCGTATGCTGTTCGAGCTTGGGAGATGCACCCGAGATCGGCGTAATGGTAAAGCCACAATCGATTACGGGTGAATGCTTGCGTCATGGAGTGAGCGTCATGTGCGGCGATATCTATGCCGATCCGCGGGCGAACGTTGCCGGAACGCGGTATGCGGTTTCGGTTGTGGCGGTACCCATTTTTGCGGAGAGCCGAGTCATTGGCGGTATCGTTGTGACCTCGGCCAAGAGGGACGCGTTTACGGAGCGCGACACCGGACGGCTCAAGCGGTTGGCTGAAATAGCGTCGAAGCTGGCAGATGATCTGCGGGCCGAAACGGCGGTACAACCAAGTTCAGAGGTGGTAGTCGAAATCAGCGACAAGGAATCTCTTTCATGAGACGAACGATCGGTTACCTGTTCTTTTACGGCGGACTAATAATAATGATCCTGGCGTGGACCGTTCACAATCGCCCACCGGTTCTGGTCGGTGGACACTACGTGAAGTGCTGGGTTATGGGCGGAATACTGGGCTTGGTTGTAACTTTACTCGGCGTTGTGATTACGGGGCCGACGCGGAAGAGGTAACGCGAGCCTACTGCCTAGGCGTTCCGGATTGCGGCGGTCGGATTGTCGTCGATTTGGAAGGCAACCGTGGATAACAAGAGGCTTTTCCGGGCTGCGAAATGGAGGTATACTGCCATTTCTTAATTGAAAACGAATATCATTTTCATTCAAAGGGGATGAAGTGTTTTTGTTGTATTCCTATCGCTGTTCGTCGCTCCTACTGTTGATGCTGCTGGCCGTGGCCAGTCTATTGAAAGCCCAGAATTCGACGTCAAGTCCGCCTGAACCGCCCCCAATACAGGACAATAGCTTTTTAGTCGAGGAAGCCTACAACCAGGAGAACGGTGTGGTGCAGCACATTCAGACGTTCACTCGGATGTCGCAGAGCCACAGCTGGGTCTACACGTTTACGCAGGAATTCCCGGTTGGCGGCGTGAAGAACCAGCTTAGCTACACATTGCAGGCGGGCCACAATGGTGGCTTTCCAGGGTCTGGCGCGGGGCTTGGTGACTTCGCGATCAATTATCGTTATCAGTTGGTCGGCGACGGGGAATCCCGCGTGGCGGTTTCGCCGAGGATATCGCTGATCGCGCCAGCAGGAGCGGAGACAGCTGGGATGGGGTTGGGGGGAACCGGCGTGCAGATACAGCTGCCGGTCAGCGTTGAGTTGACGAAACATCTGGTCTCGCACTCGAACGTAGGAACAACGCTGACGCCGCGGGCACGAAACGAATTCGGCAATGAATCGGCTACCTATTCCTACAACCTCGGACAGAGCCTCATCTGGCTGGTGCGCCCCAGATTCAATGCGCTCCTCGAGACGGTTTGGGTCGGAACGGAACGCGTTGTGGCTCCGGGACAGACGCAACGCGGTCATGACCTGCTGATCAGCCCGGGGGTGCGTTGGGCGTACAACTTCAAGAATGGCCTTCAGATCGTCCCGGGTATCGGGGTGCCCATTGGTGTCGGGCCGAGTAGCGGAGAGAAGGGGATATTGCTGTATCTGAGTTTCGAGCATCCGTGGAAGGCGTTTAGAAAATAGCGCGGACAGAAGTGACATTGTCGACCCGGCGGGCCGTCCGGTGCCGTGCCTGTCGGCGAGAATTGGTGACCGCTTATTTGCCCCGTCTGCCGCGGGCCTTATGCCCAGCACGTGAGATCGCCTGAAGCGGCAGAGCACATACAGAGCAGCTGCCTATAAGAATCGGAAGCAGCACCACATAAACATTCCGATTTTAGAATCGACGCTTGGCAGGATGTTACTAACTCCCTAGTAAATCAGTCCGTGGCCTGTGGTTACTAACGTGCTACTTCGGCGCGTATGGATCGGGCTCGGACAAATCGTATCGCGATATTGATACTGATCACATTCGCGGTGCTCCTTATCCTACCTCCAGACCGGTATTCGCAAATAGGTCCGCCGTCGTTCTCCGCCTGTAGTATTTGCTCCCAGCATTCTTTTCTGTTGGGCGCCGCCGCCTTCGCAACCAGTTGGAAGTGCCTCGTGCCCTTTTGGAGGGCGCGCAGCCGTGCACCGTCCAAAGTCGCGGTAACCGATCACTTAATTACCATTCTTGAACTCGATTGCGCGAGGCTCTGCTGAGTTGCTCCTCCTCTGACAAAAACAAAGGCGTGTCACGGGATGACGCGACAGGAAAGAACTCGTTTTCGGACGAGAGTTGTTCACGATGGAACTCGCGGAGGAACATATGAATCGCAAGATCCTGATCTTACTCGTAGTAGTTCTGCTGTGCATGTTCAGTTTTGCGCAGCGATTTGATGGCACATTGAGGGGCACGGTTTCGGATCCGTCAGGTGCTGTGGTGCCGGGTGCTACCGTCACCGCAACAAACCAGCAGACGGGTGTTTCCCGAACGGCCACGACGACCTCGGCCGGCACTTACGCCTTCCCGAACCTAACCGTCGGGCCATATACAGTCACAGTCCAAGCGCCGAAGTTCCAGAAGCATACGCGTGGTGGTGTTGAAGTTCTGCCCAACCAAGTTGTGACGGCGGACGCGAGACTCAGCGTGGGTTCGGAAGCGACGACGGTCGAGGTACAGGCCGGCGCGGAAACGGTGCAGACGACCACGGCGCAGCTCTCGAACGATTTCGGGGCGAGGGCCGTATCCGATCTGCCGAATCCCGGACTGGGGGGATCACCGCTCAACCTGGCGATCCTAGCTCCTAACACGACGACGCAAGGTGCAGGCGTTCTGGGAGAAGGGGGATCAATCGGTGGAGCGCGACCACGCTTGAACAGCTTCAACATCGACGGCGTGGACGACAACCGCGTTGATGTGACGGGTCACACGTCAGAGGTCATTCCGGAGGCGATCGCTGATTTCAACTTGGTGACCAACATGTTCGACGCTTCGCAGAGCCACTCGGCGGGCGGACAGTTTAACCTTGTCACCCGCTCGGGCACGAACAGCTGGCACGGAGCTGCCTGGGAATTCAATAACAACCGAAACTTCAACGCGATGGACAATCTAGAAAAATCACCGGATAATGCCGACGCAACAACAAACTTCGGCAGAAGTCCGCGCCGCGTGGATCGGAACCGAGTGGGCGGAATGATCGGTGGCCCGGTGATCAAGAATCGGTTATTCCTTTTCGGCGCGTACCAGTTCAACAACATCGGGCTTTCAGCAACTTCGGTGGGACAGACCGCACCAACTGCCGCAGGTCTAGCTACTCTCAACAGCATCGCAGCGAACGACGCCGTGCGCTCAATACTTGCACAATTCCCGTCCGCTGCAGTGGCGGATCCGTCAAAGAAGATTTCGATCGTGACTCCTGCGTCTCCACTTGGCGTGCCGATTGAGATGGGTTCCTTTCAGGCGGCGGCACCTAGCTTCCAGAATGAACACAACTTCAACATAAACGGGGACCTGAATCTCGCGAAACACCAGGTGCGGGCCCGATTCTTGTATGACCGCAGCCGCAGCCCGAACGTAAATCCGACAACTCCATTGGCACAGTTCACGGGCGCACTCGCAGCTGATAGCCGAAAGGCTATTCTTACGGACGCCTGGACGGTGAACGACAGGGTCGTCAATGACTTGCGAATCTCGTACTCGCGATTCGTTCAGGGTTACACCGTTCCGACCGCTTTTGCTAATTTCCCGAACGTTAAGATCGACGATCTTGGCCTCGATATAGGGTCGGAAGACAACTCGCCACAGAGTTACGTTCAGAACAACTATCAGGTGCTAGATACGATCAGCATTGTGAAAGGGAAACACAACATAAAGTTCGGGCCCGAGTACCGGCGCTGGATTGCACCTTCCAATTTCCTGCCGCGCTCACGCGGTGAATGGGACTATGCGACACTCAGCGAGCTTGTGAACGACGTCGTGCCAACCGGCTCGAACGGGGCACTACGCGGAGCAGGTTCGGGGTTCTTCGATGGCAACCAGTACGCTCTGTACGGGTTCGTGCAAGATGACTGGAAAGTGAGCAACACCCTCACGCTCAACCTGGGCATTCGCTATGAATGGTACAGCAATCCGGCGGGAGTGAAGACGCAGACTCTGAATGCGATTGCCAACCAGGACATCGTAATGTTCCCTAACCCGATCCAGAACATACCCCGCTCGTTCATATTCCGCGAACCGAAGACGGACAAGAACAACTTTATGCCTCGTGTTGGATTTGCATGGGATGTATTTGGTGACGGCAAAACGGCGCTCCGCGGAGGGTTCGGTGTATCGTTTGACGTGACGCCGCAAAACTTCCCCCTGCTGGAATTGCCGCCACAATTGCAGAGCGAGCAGAATCCGGACATCACTTGTTCCCTGGCGGGTGCTCCCTCGTGGTGCGCAAATTTCCTGGCAGGCGGGGGCGGCAGCGGGTTTCTGAATGGCGGCGGTCTGTTGCAGGTGAACGTTCCTCCGGCGACACGCGAGGAGGCTCAAGCATCCACGCAGGGGGTAATCCTGGATGCTGTACAGCCGAAGGTACTCACATGGACTCTCAGCTTACAGCGCGAGATAGCTCGCGACACGAGCGTCGAGTTGCGGTATCTCGGCACTCGCGCGACTCAGTTGCCGATTCAAGCGAGAATGAATACACGAAGTGCATTTGATGCGGGCTTGACGCCTCTGCCGACTTTCTTGAGCGCCAGCGACGTTCCGAAGACGATCACCGGTGGCTCACGACTGTCGGACTTTGAGAACTTCGATCCGTTTGTCGATCCTGCGTTCTCGACCGTGACATCGTTTCCGGCGATTGGAAGCAGTATCTACCACGGTGGATCGGTGGACGTAAATCGCCGTATGTCTCGCGGACTGATGATCCGTGCGAACTACACTTATTCGCACAACATCGACGACGCCACGAATGAATTGTTCAGCAGCCTCGTGAATCCACGGCGTCCGCTGGATTGGCGGAATCTGGGACTCGACCGAGGCAACTCTGCCTTGGACGTGCGTCATAAGTTCGCAATCGCATGGGTGTGGGACGTCCCGCGCCTGAACACGGACAATGGTTTCTTGAAGACTGTGCTGCATGGGTGGGAGTGGACTGGAAACTATCTCGCACAGAGTGGACAGCCCATCTCGATCCTGTCCGACACCGATACAAATGGTAATGGTGACGCGGCCGGTGATCGTGCAGTTCTCAACCCATTGGGTAATCAACTTGTCGGATCGGGAGTCACGCCGCTGTGCGTTGGTGCAGCTGGGGCGGTGCTGCCGATCGGCACAACGTGCGCAAGTAGTAGCGTAGCCGGATACGTCGCGGACAACCCCAATGCGCGTTATGTCGAGGCTGGCCTAGGAACGCTGTCAACTGTGGGGCGTAACAGCTTCCGATCTCCTGGAATCAATGTCTGGAACATGGGCATGTACAAGGACACGAAGCTGACGGAACGTTTTTCACTTCAGTTCCGCGCTACCGCCCAGAATATCTTTAACCATCGCAACTTCTCGCTGGCTCAACCGACGGTCTTCCAGACCGGAACCTTGATCGGCACGACCAATAACGCACTGAGCAGCACGTACGCAAACGTGACGGCACAAGACTTGTTCCTCAATGCGAAGCAGTTCACGGGTGGAAGCCGGATTCTGGAACTTGGTTTGAAGCTCATCTTCTAAGGGCGCGTGAGCGCACGGGGGCCTCGTTGGAGGCCCCTTTTCTATTCGGAACTACATAGGGGAATGTTTCTGCAGGAAGAGATCGGTGCCTCCAGCACCGTTATCTAGTACACCCGTAGGTGTTGTGACGAGGCCATGTGGTGTTGTCACCGTTCCACGTATTTTGCCCGTGTTCCCTGCAGCGATAACGCTGGTAGGGTCGACCATAACTTCTATTCCAGCCTGGAACCAGTAAGAGCCGTTTGGATGTGTACCGTAGCCTCCTAGAAATACGTTTTGGGCGCCATCCAGAGCCAGTCCGGTGTAGCCGAAACGGCCACCGAGAAACGGGCTCGTAAGCCAGATCTCACTGGTGATCCTGTTGCCATTGTTGTCGTACTCCACCAGCAGCGCTCCCTCTTCCTCTCTGCCCTGATCATAAACGCCAGTCAGGAGTACATTCCCAGACCGGTCGAGGGTGATATCCGTGCCAAAGTCGCGCCGGGGACTAATCTTCCAACCTTTGGCCCAGAGTCTAGTTCCGGACGAAGAGAGTTTCGCGGTGAAAACGGCGGATTCGCAATTAGGGGCATCGCACGAGCTAAATGGAGACGCGATGCTATATCCCGTTACGTAAATCTGTCCCCGGGCATCGGTGGTTATGCTCTTGCCTACATACGAGCCACCGGTAGTGCTCCACTGTCTAGACCAGAGGAGTGAGCCCTCATGATCGTACTTCAATACAAGCAATGACTTGTCGGGCGATGAAGGCCCTACATTTGTGCCGGTCACCAGAATGTTGCCGTCGCGATCGATAGAGGCTCCGTATGCGATGCTGCTCGCATCGTGGCCCTGCCATGAGCGGCTCCAAAGTAGTTGTCCTCCGGGAGTGAACTTGACCAGTGCCGCGTTGTTCCCCGACTGCCCGACGATATAGATATTTCTAGCAGGACCGACAACAACAGCGTTGGCGGCCTCAGTTGCCGAAGTGCCCCAGGTTCGTGCCCAATGAAGCCGTCCGTTGCTGTCGAACTTCAGCAAGAATGCATCCTTCGATCCGTGGCCGAAGCTTGCCGTTTCACCGGCGACGTAAACATCACCACTCCAACGGTCGATGGCTACACCGAATGCCTGGTCATCGCCTGGGCCGCCCCAAGTTCGGGCCCACTGTTGTGTACCGTCGGAAGTGAACCTGGTGAGGACAACGTCGTTGCCGCCAGCGCCAAAACTGCTGGTGGTTCCAGCAGCATAAAGCGCGGATCTGGTGGCGTCGAACGCAAGCGAATTTGAGACATCGTCTGCGCTGCCGCCCCAGGTGTGAGACCACACCTGCGCAACTGCGCTTACTGATAGCAATATGCATATTCCGAAAAATGCGGTCATGCGGGGGAATGTCATACAGCACCTCCACAAGTGCGTTGGCGATTGGTTTTTCTGAGGGGCCTACGAGACATTGAGAGTCCAAGGAGAAATCCCGTTTGCAGCAGGGCACTCACATACTCGTCTGCTTGGAGAGCCGAGTGAGAGTGCGGAACCATTGTCGCGCTAACAAGTGTGCAGTCAATACGAAAGCAATAGCAGCAAAGGATTTCGTGCTCTGCTGTTTCAAAAGAGAACAGGAGTGTCGGAAGGAGAGTTCAGGTGAGGACCAGAGGGAAAATGGACGGGGCATAGCCCCGTCCCTACACGCCGGACTGGAGTCCGGCGCTACTAGCTTTGGTACAGCAGGATGCCCTCGTGCTTTTCTTCGCCGATCAGGCGATAGAAGAGTTTGTCGTCTTCGAGGTAGACCTCGATGAACGCGGGGCGCTGAGAGATTGCTCCCTGGATCAGCGCTTCGGAGAGCGGGTCCTGGATGTAGGTCTGGATTGCACGACGTAGCGGGCGTGCGCCGTAGCTGCGATCGGTGATCGTTTTGGCCAAGATCCACCTCTTCGCGTCTTCGGTGACCGTGACGGTCAGCGAACGCTGCGCCAGGTTCTGGTTCAGTTGCACAATCATCAGTTCGACAATCTGGATGAGGTCAGCCTCGGTCAGAGCGTTAAACAGAATGATCTCGTCTAGACGGTTGAGGAACTCGGGGTTGAACGTGCGCTTGACTTCGTTCTTCACCATGTCCTCGACCTTGGCGCTGACACGCTCTTCTTGCGCCGACTGGAAACCCATGCCTTCGCGCTTCATGAGGTGGCGGGCGCCGATGTTCGATGTCATGATGATGATCGTGTTCTTGAAGTCCACCGTGTTGCCGAGCCCGTCGGTCAACTGTCCGTCTTCAAAGACCTGCAAGAGGATGTTGAAGACGTCCGGATGCGCCTTCTCGATTTCATCTAGAAGGACTACAGAGTAGGGCGCACGCTTCACGCGTTCTGTGAGTTGACCGCCCTCTTCGTAACCGACGTATCCCGGAGGCGAGCCGATGAGTTTGCTGACCGAATGCTTCTCCATGAACTCGGACATATCGAAGCGGATCAGCGATTTTTCGCTACCGAACATGAACTGCGCAAGCGTGCGTGCGACCTCCGTTTTGCCGACGCCGGTTGGCCCGAGGAACAGGAACGAGCCGATGGGGCGGTTGGGAGATTTGAGTCCCGCGCGAGACCGGCGAATCGCCCGGGCCAGAGCGGAGATTCCCTTGTCCTGCGAGATGACTCGCTTGTGCAGTTCTTCTTCGATGCGAAGGAGCTTGGCGGTTTCTTCTTCCTTGATCGAGGTGATGGGCACGCCAGTCCATCGTGAGACGACATCTTCGATGTCCTCGCGGGTGACGACGCCGGTGCTCGATTCATCAAGGTGATACTTCTCGCGCAGACCTTTCAGGTTGTCGCGTTCCTTGCGTTCTTCGTCGGAGTAAAAGCGCGCCTTCTCGAACTCGTGGTTCTGGATGGCGTTCTCCATGCGATGGACGATGAACTTGATCCGCTTCTGGACTTCGGTGATCTCTTCGGGAAGGGACGTCTGGCGCAGTTTCACGCGGGCGCCGGCTTCGTCGATGAGGTCGATGGCCTTGTCGGGCAGGAAGCGATCTGGGATGTAGCGGTTCGAGTGCGATACGGCGAAGCCGATCGAATCGTCGGTGTAGCTGACCGCGTGGAACTTCTCGTAGCGGTCCTTGACGCCCATCAGGATCTTGGTCGCATCCTCTTCGTTCGGAGGCGGAACCTTGACGCTCTGGAAGCGGCGCTCGAGCGAACGATCTTTTTCTATCGACTTACGATATTCACCCGGCGTGGTTGCGCCGATGCACTGAATCTCACCGCGCGAGAGCGCTGGCTTCAAAATGTTAGCGGCGTCGAGTGAACCTTCGGCCGATCCGGCGCCCACCAGCGTGTGCAACTCGTCGATAAAGATGATGGCGTTTTGCGACTCCATCAACTCTTTCATGATGGTCTTGAGGCGCTCTTCGAATTGGCCGCGATACTTCGTGCCAGCGACGATGAGCGAAAGATCCAGCGCCAGGATGCGCTTGTCGGCGAGGAACGACGGAACTTCGCCGTCGGCGATGCGTTGGGCGAGTCCCTCGACGATGGCGGTCTTGCCAACGCCGGGCTCGCCGATCAGCACCGGGTTGTTCTTGGTGCGGCGGCAGAGAATCTGAACGACGCGCTCGAGTTCCTGATCGCGCCCGACGAGTGGATCGAGTTGGCTGTCCTGTGCGGCCTGAGTCAGGTCGCGCGAGAACTCGCTGAGGAGTGAAGACTCTCGCGATGACGATCGCTGCGGAGCGGCCTTCTCCTGCGTGGTTCGCGCGAGTTCTTCGCGGATCGTGGACAGGCGCAGTCCGCGCTCGTGCAAAATCTCTGCGGCGAAGCATTTTTCTTCACGCAAAAGTCCGAGCAACAGATGTTCGGTTCCAATGTGCTTATGTGAGAGCCTCTCCGCTTCCTCGGCAGCGTAGGCAAGCACCCGCTTACACTCGTTGCTCAGAGGTAGATCAACCGATGTGGAAACCTTTTCGCGAATGGTCGTGTGGCCCTCGATCTGTTTGCGAATGGACTCGACCGATGCATGCGAACGCAGGAACCGGTTGGTCAGCGCCTTGTCTTCACGCAGAAGCCCGAGCAGCAGGTGTTCGGTCTCGATGTAAGGCGAACCGAACTGGCTGGCTTCGTAGCGCGCAAAGAAGATAACGCGTCTCGCTTTCTCCGTATATCTTTCGAACATTGGGCCTCTCCAGTCCCTTGCGGGACCGCCGCGACATAAAAAGCCATCACGGCCATGAAAACAAATAATCCCTGGACCACTCGCTTAACTCAATCCTGACTATCTCAGGATCGGGTACAACGTAGAGCCCACTACAACGACGAACTCTCGTTCCGTCAACCCACACAAGCAAAACCGGCTTGTATCGGCCACCACTCGGCTACACCTGCAACGTCTCCGGTGAAACTTCCTCAACGCGACCGTTGCGCAACTGCAATGCGCGATCGCAGCGGCGCGCAAACGCAAGGTTGTGGGTGGCAATGAGAGATGTGAGCCGGTAGTCGCGATGTAGTCTACTGATCAACTCAAATACCGCTTCGGCCGTACGGTTGTCGAGGTCGCCTGTCGGTTCATCAGCCAACAGGATTTCCGGCCTCGTGATCAAAGCCCGTGCGAGAGCAACTCGCTGCTGCTCGCCGCCGGACATCTCTCCCGGACGATGGTGAGCGCGGGGTTCGAGTCCGACCTCGCGCAACCAGTTCAGCGCTTCGGTTTCCGCTTCTCGCCTTGCTTGCCCGCGAACGAGCAGTGGCATGGCGACGTTTTCCAGTGCGCTGAATTCCGGCAGCAGGTAATGGAACTGCCAGACGTAACCGAGCTTCCGATTCCGGAAGTCGGCCGCGCCTTCGTCAGAAAGCATGCGCAGCTGGTTTTCCGCGCAGTATACGTCACCTTCGGAGGGCCGTTCAAGCGCTCCGAGGAGATGCAGCAGGGTACTTTTGCCCGTGCCCGACTCGCCGACGATGGCAAGCATCTCACCTTTCGCCACCTGGAACGATAAGTTCTCAAAGAGCACCAGGTCTGATGCCCCAGAGCGGAATGCTTTCTTCAGGTTTTCCGCTCTCAAAATCACGTACTTATCCGTTGGATGCAGGCTGAATCTCCTACGGTGCAGTTTGCACCAGCGCCCAGGGAGCCAGGTACGTACGTCGCCTGCAACTCCGCGAATATGGCATGAGTCAAGTTTAGAACAGGTTGGCGGAAAGTACAGCGGCAGGAGACAGTACTCAGTACTCAGTACCTAGTACTCAGAGCTGATCAATAGTGCTGGGCCTGGCTTGCTGCTAGATCGGCGGTATCCCAACGTTGCACGGTATTGAAGCCGAGCGATTGGAGTTTGGGGATTGAAGTGGGTGCGTCGAAGGAGAAGTTGGCGAACTGGGCTCCGTGGCTGTGGAGAGAGTAGCCGCCGGGAATGGTGGAACAGTTCAGCGTGAAGAGGCAGCCTCCGCCTTGGGCTAGTTGAAGGCAGGTGTCCCAGTCTTCGCGTGTGCTGACGAAGGCGGCGGTGGTCGGAGAGAAGATGTTGTGAAGGGCGGCGGTCGTGAGGAACTGATCGTCGGTGGGAATGAAATCGGAGCCGTGCATGAGGGCGCCGGGAGCGTGTTTCAAGCGCGGTACGCCAAGGATCGACGACGGACGGC
Organism: Acidobacteriota bacterium; assembly: GCA_023410055.1. Classification (GTDB taxonomy): domain Bacteria; phylum Acidobacteriota; class Terriglobia; order Terriglobales; family Acidobacteriaceae; genus JAEZPW01. The sequence continues at coordinate 84,800 of JAEYQK010000066.1, read as the reverse complement.
GGTAGGTCCCGAACAAGTAGTCTTCATGCTGCATGAGCATGGCCCAGTCGCGGCGCCAGTCGGAGAGGCCGGAGAGCACGCCGATGCCGAGACAGTCGAGTCCGGCGGCGAGCATGCGATCGTAGGCGTCGAGGCGATAGATGAATTCGGACTTGCGGCCGTGGCCGGGGTGGAGTCCGGCATAGCGCTCGGCGTCGTAGGTCTCCATCCACATGACGGCGAAGGAAAGGCCCGCGTCGACGAATGATTTGTACTCGTGTTCTTCAAAGGATTCGCAACTGAGGCCGACGATGCCTCCGCCACGCTGTTCGAGCAGGTTGCGTAGCAGATCGATGTGGCGGGCGATCGTGTCGGCCTGCATCTGGGGATCGCTGGCGTAGACGAGTTCGAGAGTGCGGTAGCCCTTTTCTTCGATCAGGAAGATGGCTTCGCGCGTGAGTTCGTCGTCGCTGAGGCGCTTGCGTTCGACGCCGACGCCCTTGTTCCCGGAGCGGTAGTTGCAGTAGACGCACTGTTCGGAGCAAATGCTGGAAACGTAAATCGGGACGACATGGAAGAGACGATCAGCGTGGAGTTCGCGCTTGAGGGCGGCAGCGTGGTCGCGGATGCTGCGGTCGAGTTCGCCGCCGGTCCCGAAATCAGATTTCCAGAGATAGGGGGCGAAGTCGGTCGCGTTCTGCGCGCGCAAGGAATTTAGTGGTCTGGTGCTGGCCTGTGCGAATTCATCGAGCCGCTCACAAGCGGCCTGGTACTGATCGGAGAACATTTGCTCGGATTCGTCCTGCGGAGTTGGTCTAAGTAGATTGTACCTCTTACGACAGATTGTCGAATGTGATAGCAGAGACTTTCGCGTGCGGAGGACATCTAATTGCGCGAAACTGGGGGCTGAGGATGAAGACACCTGGTGCGGCGGAATCGGCTTCGGTGGCAATCGACCGGAAGATCAAGGAACTTGGGGACTGGCGCGGGGAGACGCTGGCGAGGGTGCGCGAGATCGTGCGCGAGGCTGACCCTGAGATTGTCGAGGAGTGGAAGTGGGCGAAGGCGACGTCGCCGGGGGTTCCGGTGTGGTCTCACGACGGCATCGTCTGCACGGGCGAGACGTACAAGAACGTTGTGAAGATGACATTCGCCAAGGGAGCTTCGTTGAGGGATCCTGCTGGCCTGTTCAACTCCAGTCTCGACGGGAACGTCCGGCGCGCGATCGATATCCACGAAGGAGAAAAGATCAATGAGTCCGCGTTGAAGGATTTGATTCGCGCGGCTGTGGCGCTGAATGTGGAGGGGAAAAGCAAGGCGAAGGCGAAGTCTTCGAGAGGCGCCGACAAGCGGGCTGGGAGAACTCGCGCTGCTTAATAGCCAGGGCCACTGCTGGATTTCTTGTCTGGACAATCCTGCTGGGCCAACGTACAGTGCTCGCGTGAAGCGTTCAACCAAATGGATTGCGCTTAGCGGTGCCGCAGTGATCATCGTCGCACTAGTGGCTAGTAGTCTCTGGTACAGAAGCTACGACTATCACCTCGCGCTCTTTGCTCGAATCACTGAAGACGGGACTCCAGCGAGTGGATACGTGCACCGCCATTCGACAAGACCTCTGCTGATTGTGACCCGAACCGAAATGGGCCAGAGACAGTCCTATTGGGTAGGATTGCAGCCGCCATTCGCGACCGATTGCGGTCTCAGAGGGAGCGTTCCGAAAAGCATTGCCTTGAACTTTTTGCCTGCTGCATGCTTCACTCCCGTCTACGTTGCCCGACCGCATGAGCCGGAACGAAACGCTGAGAGCGGACGGAGATTTGTTAGATTCACCGCGAATGACGGTAAGAGGATCCAGGCGTCCTGGTAATCGCAGAGCATAGTGACGCTTCGCTGCCGCGTAATTCCGCCGCCGCTGCCGACGTTGCGCGGGCTGGTGAGGGCACGGGGTAAGGTGAGGAAGATTCTGTCAAAAGTGGGGAAATGACAGGCGCGGGTTTTCAAGTGTCGCCCCTACGGGGCTCACCGAAGTTAATTATCTCCACCCAGCGCTGACGCGCTGGGCTAATGAATTCCGCCCCTTCGGGGCTGCCGTGCGGGAGCTGCATGAGGCCTTCTATACGCAGGAGCCCCGGTTGAGAACCAATTCGGAACAAGTGCGAGGCGGGAAGGTGATCGGCAGGAGGATCTATGAGCTTTGCGAATGTAGAGGCTAATCGAGGAACTCTGAGTGTCGTTACCGGTGCGTTTGGCTATTCCGGCAAGTACACGGCGAAGCTGCTGCTGGATCGTGGAGAACGGGTGCGGACGCTGACGAACCATCCGGATGAGAGTTCGCCGATGCGGGAGCGCATTGAGGTTGCGCCGTTGAATTTCGCCGATGCGGATGCGCTGGCGCGAAGCATGGAAGGCGCGACGGTGCTGTACAACACGTACTGGGTGCGGTTTGCGTATGGAGATACAGATCATGCGAAGGCCGTTGAGAACACGAAGGCGCTGATTAGGGCGGCGGAGCGCGCTGGGGTGAAGCGCATTGTTCATACGAGCATCACGAATCCATCACTCGACTCGAAGCTGCCGTATTTCCGCGGGAAGGCCGAGTTGGAGGAGGCAGTCAAGGCTTCGTCGCTGAGCTACGCGATCCTCAGACCGGCGGTGCTGTTTGGGAACGAGGACATTCTGATCAACAACATTGCCTGGGCGCTGCGGCGCTTTCCGGTGTTTGCGGTTCCGGGCCGGGGCGAGTACCACATCCAGCCGATCTTTGTAGAAGACATGGCAGCGCTGGCAGTGGAGCAGGGACATCGGTCTGAGAACATGGTGATGGATGCAGTTGGACCGGAGGCGTACACATATCTCGACCTGGTGAAACTGATCAAGCAAGTGATCGGAAGCAGGGCGCTGATCGTTCACGTGCCACGAACTTTGCTTTTGGCGACGTCAAAGGTGCTCGGTTGGTTGGTGAACGACGTCATGCTGACGAAGGATGAGATTGATGGACTCATGGCGGACTTGCTGATTTCGCATCAGCCCGCGACGGGAACGACGAAGTTAAGCGAGTGGCTGAGGGCTCACTCGGAGACGATCGGAAAGAAGTACGCGTCGGAAGTTGCGCGGCACTACAAGGCCAAGTAGGTACGTAGGAAGTAGCGTGACATAAGTCGTTTCGGCGGCGGGGATGTCTAGTTAGTATGGAGATAAATGAATACGGAAGTGCAAATCGTGCGCATGAAGACGCCGAAGCTGCCGCTGCATCCGAAGAATCCGGAGAGTGTGTGTTGGGGATGCGATAAGTTCTGTCCGGCGAACGCGCTGGTTTGCGGGAACGGGACGATTAGGACACAGCATCCGGCCGAGTTGTTTGGTGATGATTGGATGGAGTGGGCAGCGGAAGAGAACTAACTGCGACTGATATACTCACCCCGCTCAAGCCAAAGGCGGGCTTGAACGGGGCACCACTATACTCACCCCGCTCAAGCCAAAGGCGGGCTTGAACGGGGCACCACGGCTAAGTTGAATGGATCGCCATCTACTTCTTTCCGCAGTGGCATTCTTCAGCGAGAACCAGTCGAGCCACAGGCTTGTTGCCGACGATATGTGAATCGATGATCTCGTCTACGTCCTCGGTCTTCACATGCGCGTACCAGATGGCTTCGGGGTAGACGACGACTGTTGGTCCGTGCTCGCACTGATCGAGGCACCCTGCCTTGTTGGCACGAACTCCGGCTTTGATTCCGCGTTGTGACAGTTTCGTCTTGAACAAACGATGAAGATCGCCCTCGCCTGAGGGGTCGCACGAACCGCGCGGGTGGTCGGCCGGGCGCTGGTTGGTGCAGATGAAAATGTGTTTCTCGTAGCGGGTCATATCTCGATTCTAGTCTGCTGCCTGTTCTCTGTAGTCACTGGCTTCGTTGAGCAGGCTGATCGAGGACTGATCGAGATCCAACGATGCTGCCGCCGTCAGGTCTTTGAGTTGATTGAGACTGGTGGCGCTGGCGATTGGGGCGGTGATTCCGGGCTGGGCCATGATCCAGGCCAGGGCTACCTGAGCGGGCGTGGAGCGGTGCTGGCTGGCTACTTCATCGAGAGCAGAGAGGATTCGGTTTCCGCGAGCGTTCAGGTACTTCTTGACGGATTGCCCGCGCGGGCTCCTGGAGAGATCTGATTCGCTGCGGTACTTGCCGGTGAGGAATCCGCTGGCGAGTGAAAAGTAGCTGATGACACCGATCTGTTCTTTTACGCAGAGCGATTGCAATTCGGATTCGTAGCCTGCGCGTTCACAGAGGTTGTACTCGGGCTGGAGGCTCTCGTATCGCGGGTAGCCTTCCTGGGCGCTGATTTTCAGTGACTCGCGAAGGCGCTGGGCGGTGAAGTTTGAGGCGCCGATGGCGCGGACTTTGCCTTGCTTGACCAGGTCGGCGTAGGCGCTGAGGGTTTCGTCGAGCGGCGTGTTGGGGTCATCTTTGTGTGACTGGTAAAGGTCGATGTAGTTGGTTTGAAGGCGGCGAAGAGAGTCTTCTACTCCCTTCAGGATGTAGTCGCGCGAGAGCCCTTTCTTGTCGGGCGTGAGTTCCATTCCGATCTTGGTAGCGATGATGACGCGGTCTCGCTTGCCGCTCTGCTTCAGCCATTTACCAATGATGGTTTCGGATTCGCCGCCAGTGTGGCCAGGCGCCCACTTTGAGTAGACGTCGGCGGTGTCGACGAGATTGAAACCGGCGTCGATGAAGGCGTCGAGCAACTTGAAGGAGGTTTGCTCGTCAGCCGTCCAGCCGAACACGTTGCCGCCGAAAGCGAGAGGAGCTACTTTGATTCCCGAACGGCCCAGCTTGCGCTTGTTCATTGCTTAATACTCCAAGTCCGGATCTTAACTACTGATGAGGTTTGCGGTTGTGAGGGCGCACAAGGTATGCAGGCGTTCTCTCGAATTTGCTGCTACATGAGCCCACATACGTTCAGGGGCACGCATCCTTTCACGGCAAGCTCTTACTTCAATGCTGAGGTGCCTGGTACGTGCGAACGATTCTGCGAACGTTTGTGTCGATTCGTCCTCTGTCGGGAGCGGGAAGCCTTTTGGCGCTGCTCCTGGTTACGGTATTGCTGGTCGGTTGCGGCGGTGTCACGACGATGAAAACGCCGGCACCTCCGCCGAGTTCGGGCAATTCGCCAACCCCAACCCCGACGCCGAGTCCGAGTCCTTCGCCAACGCCTAGTCCCACACCGACACCCACTCCGACTCCGGAGCCTGTGAGTTGTCCGAGTGTAACGAGAACGCAGGCGCAAGGGCCGACGTCGGGCGTTGCGCCGTTTCCGGATCCAGCACCGGTTCCGCCGCCGAATCCGGGGTCGAATTCGGCGGGCATGATATGCGTTTCGACGCCTTCCAACAACGCTACGGTGAATTCGCCAGTACGCGTGGTTGCAGGTGCGAGCCTGACGGGGAACATCGATCACATGCGTGTCTATGTGGATGGGCAGGCGAACTACTTCACGTTCTTCAACACGATTGACGCGCTGCTGTGGATGGATCCGGGGCAGCACTCGGTCGAGATTCTGGCGACGGACAAGAGCGGGAATAATGTGAGCAACACGTTTAACGTGAATGTGGTTGCACCGCAGAATCCTGACGTGACGGCTATTCAGAATCTGCCGAATTGGGAGCAATGTTCAGCGGCGTTCCCGCCGGGAAATCCGAGGGCGGGACAAATTTGTGCGGCGGGGCTGGGTACAGCCGATTCGCAAATGATTCCAAATCAGAGCTCGCCATCGCTGAGTGGATCGTCAGCGAAGTTCACGATGGGCGGGACGCAGAATTACTCGAACGAGCTGTATTACAAGGCGCTGGGAGGCGGGAGAAACGTGTCGCACTTCATCTATGACGTGTCTTTCTACGTTGACAAGCCGGATGTGGTGCAGGCGCTCGAGTTTGATTTGAACCAGTCGTTCGACAACAAGCGCTGGGTATTTGGGACGGAGTGCAACTTCAAATCGGATGGCGTGTGGGACGTCTGGGACGGAGTGAATGGGTGGACGCCGACGTCGGTTCCATGCAAACCATTTCCGGCGAATACGTGGATACACCTGGTGTGGACGTTTGAGCGCGTGGGAGACCAGGTACACTACATCAGCGTGCAGATCAATGATCAGACATTCAACCTGAACATGTTCCAGAACCGCGAGAAGTTCTGGCCGATGGAGGACATCAACGCGGCGTTCCAGATGGACGGGGATTTCGAGCAGGATCCGTTCAATGTCTGGCTGGACAACGTGAAAGTTACGGCGTGGTAAGTCCCTGTAAAAACCCACATCTGCCAACTTCAGGCAGATGTGGGCACCATTCAGTCAGTGGTAGGCGTTGGCGGAGCGCCGACGCTCCAGCCGCCGGGGCAGCGGCGCTACGGCGGACGTTTGTGTTTGACCGGTGATGTAAGCGACTACATAATCAAAGCGCGTCTAGACCTTTGGCTGGAGCGAGTTATGCAGCGTCGTTGCGCCGTCCTCTTCCTACTTCTTTCACTCTCTGTGCCTCTCGCGTTTGCTCAGGAGACAGCTTCGCTTCCCGATTGGGAGAATCCGCGGGTTTTCGGCATTAACAAGGAGCCGGCGCATGCGACGTTTGTGCCTCATCCGGACGAGGTCTCAGCGGCGAAGGGGAACCAGTCGCCGTTAGTGCAGTCGCTGAACGGGATGTGGAAGTTCAACTGGGTGAAGACGCTTGAAGAGCGGCCGGTTGACTTCTACAAGCCTGAGTACGACGTACGCTCGTGGAAGGAGATCACGGTTCCGTCGAACTGGGAGATGCAGGGCTACGGCGTGCCGATCTACACGAACATAGGGTATCCGTTCAAGATGAACGCGCCGTACGTTATGGGTGAACCTGAAGATCATTCGTGGACGGCGTACTCTCAGCGTAATCCGGTGGGCTCGTATCGGCGGACCTTCACGCTACCAAACGGATGGGACGGTCGTGAGACGTTCCTCGTGTTCGACGGCGTGAATTCGGCGTTCTACGTTTGGGTCAACGGGCAGAAGGTCGGGTACGCAGAAGACAGTCGGTTGCCGTCGGAATTCAACATCACGAAGTATGTGAAGCCAGGCGAGAACACTGTGGCTGTTGAGGTCTATCGCTGGTGCGACGGAAGTTACCTCGAGGATCAGGACTTCTGGCGCATGAGCGGGATTTACCGGAACGTGTCGCTGGTATCGCGGGCGGCGGTTCATATCCGCGACTTCCAGGTGAAGACGCCCCTGGATGCGCAGCACAAGAACGCGACTTTCAAACTGCATGTTGATGTGCGGAACGATGGGGGCAAAGCCACTCCGGTGACAGTTGAAGCGAGTTTGCTGGACGCGGCGGGGGAGCAGGTTTTTGCGCCACTGGGGAAGAAGCTGAAGGCGGCAGGCAATGATGACTCAGTCGATTTTGAGCAGGCCGTAGCAAATCCGAAATTGTGGTCGGCGGAAGAGCCGAATCTATATCGCTTGTTGATTACCCTGAAAGATGCCGGTGGTAAAACGATCGAAGCCGTTCCTGTACGCATAGGCTTCCGCCAGTCAGAGATCAAGGGCGACCAGATTCTGTTCAATGGCAAGAAGCTGATGATCAAGGGCGTGAACCGGCATGAGTTCGATCCTGATCTGGGGCAGGTGGTGACGCGCGAGCGCATGATCCAGGACATCAAGTTGATGAAGCAGAACAACATCAACGCTGTGCGCACCAGCCATTATCCCAATGTGCCGGAGTGGTACAAACTGTGCGATGAGTACGGCCTCTACGTTCTCGACGAAGCCAACATCGAGTCGCACGGCTACGGATCACACCAAAAGCACCGCGTTGCCGACGGCGAGGATTTCACCGCGGCTCATGTTGATCGCTTCAGCAGAACTATTGAGCGCGACAAGAACCATCCCTCGGTATTCGCGTTCTCGATGGGCAACGAAGCCGGTTGGGGCCGTAACTTCGAGGCCGCGCGCGCCTGGGGCAAGGAGCATCACCCAGAATTCTTTATCGTCTACGAGCAGCACGACAGCTTTTATGCCGATGTCGCCTCGCCCATGTATGTCCCACCGCAGAAGATAGTCGAGGATTACAAGCGTACAGGCAACGGACGGCCTTACTTCCTGATCGAATACGCGCATGCCATGGGCAACAGCACGGGAAATTTCCAGCAGTACTGGGATGTCTTCGAGAAGGAACCGTGGGCACACGGCGGGTTTATCTGGGATTGGGTCGATCAGGGTATTCGCAAGAAGGACACCAACGGGAAAGAGTTCTGGGCATATGGTGGCGACTTCGGCGACAGGCCGAACGACGACAACTTCTGTACGAACGGGCTAGTGCTGCCCGACCGTACGCCGCATCCTGGTCTCGCGGAAGTGAAGAAGTCGTACCAAAGCATCAGCGTGGAGCCGGTGGATTTAATGGCGGGGAAGATCAGGGTTCGAAACAAGTACGACTTCCGCGATCTCTCTTTTGTGCGCGGAATCTGGGCACTTGAAGAGAACGGCCGAATCATTCAAAGCGGGCTTGTCGCTTTCAATCAAGCAGTGCTTCCGGGAGAAACGAAGGAAGCAGTTTTGGAAGTCGCGCGTCCGCCATTGGTCGCCGGAGCCGAATACTTTCTGACAGTGGAGTTCCCACTGGCGAAGGACATGCCCTGGGCTCCCAAGGGACACGTTGTCGCGTGGGAGCAGTTCAAAATGCCGTACGAAGTGCCGCGCGTTACTGCAGGCAAGCCGAGCGGTGCAGCGCTGAATGCGCTCGAAACCCACCAGACGGTCACAATTTCGAACGACCGCATCAACCTTCGATTCAGCAAGAAGTCGGGATCGCTTGAGTCCTATACGGTCGCGGGCAAGCAATTGATGACGGCGGCGCTGGAACCGAACTACTGGCGCGCTCCGACGGATAATGATCGCGGAAACAGGATGCCTGAACGACAGGCAATCTGGCGTGAAGCGGCGGCGAAGCGCACGGTCACTAACGTTACTGCCGAACAGGTTGCTCCGGATACGATACGTGTGACTGCGGTCGCGAGTGTTCCAGCAGCGAATTCCATGCAACGGAACGTGTACACAGTTCACGGCGACGGTTCCGTAGAAGTGGAGACTGTATTCGACGGCGACGATCCGAAGGCAGTCGACATTCCGCGCATCGGGATGCAGGTGCGGATACCGGGCGAGTATCGCACGGTGACGTGGTTCGGGCGCGGTCCGCAGGAGAACTACTGGGATCGCAATCTCGCGGCAGCAGTCGGACTGTACAAGAACGATGTCGACAAAATGTGGTTCCCGTACATTCAGCCGCAGGAGACTGGCAATCGCACCGACGTTCGCTGGGTGACGTTCACCGACAAGGACGGCAGGGGGTTGAAGGCGAGTGGCGCGCCAACCATCGACTTCAGTGCTTGGCCGTTCCGCGCGAGCGAACTGGAGCAGTATGACACGCCGGTGCGCACCGGACATACGCATCCGAGCGAGATCGTGATATCGGACGACATTACGGTGAATCTTGACTGTCGTCAGATGGGCGTCGGCGGAGATGACAGTTGGGGGGCGAGACCGCATCCGGAATTCACGTTACCAGTGAAACACTATGAGTACCGTTTCAGGCTGGAGCCAGTTGGGTTGTAGCTGGCGGTTGTCGATGGAGGGGCGGTGCGGAGGGTCGCACCGCTTTTCTATTTAGCTGTCTTTGCGATAAAGCAGGTCTCGGATCACTCTTCTTCGTTCCTCGTTCATTTCAGCTTCGGCGCGGCGCACGTCGGGGTCAGTTGCTTCCTTGGCGGCCTTCTCTTGTTCCTGCTCGGCGGTGCAGTCGGGGCAGTGGGTGGCGAAGCCGGGCTTGTCGGGCTTGAGTTCAAATTCTTCAGAGCAGATGGCGCAGACTTTGATTGGGTAACGCATACGAGGTCTATGATACCGAAGCGGGAAGGTCATTTCTATGCTGACCAAAGTAACTTCGGCCTAGCGGATTGGTGAGTTCTGGCGTCGGGAGGCGAAAGAACCCACCCTTCACGTTTGCGAAGGATGGGCACCCTCGAAAGTTCTACTCGTAGCGAAGGGCTTCGGCGGGAAGGACACGGGACGCGGACCAGGAGGGGTAGATAGTCGCAACGAAAGAGATTGCGATGGCCACGATGGCGACGACGAGGCCGTCAAGAAGGCGTGGGGCTGAGGGCACGTAGTCGATGGAGTAGACCTCGGGCGAGAGCGAGATCCAGTGATAGTGGCCGAGTCCGAAGGCAAGGATGTAGCCGAGGACGAGGCCGATGGCGGTGCCGATGACGCCGATGAGTACACCTTGAGCGATGAAGATGCGGCGGACTTGGGATTTGCGAGTGCCCATGGACATGAGAACCGCGATGTCCTTTGTCTTTTCCATGACCATCATGATGAGCGAGATGAGAATGTTGAGCGCGGCGATGAAGACGATCAGTCCGATGGTGATGAATGTGACAAAACGTTCAAGGTTCAAGGCATGGAACAGCGCGCGGTTCTGTTCCATCCAGTTGGTTGTCTGGAAGCCCTGACCGGCGGCCTTCTCGATCTCGTTCGCAACATCGGCTGCGCGGTAGATGTCGTCGACCTTGAATTCCATGGTGGAGACGAGATCGCCGAGTCCGAAAAGGCGCTGTGCGTCAGGCAGGTCGGTCATCGCCCAGGCGGCGTCGTAGTCGTAGAAGCCGGACTCAAAGATTCCGACAACTTTGAAGCGCACGTATTTCGGAACGATGCCGAAGGGCGTGAGTTCGCCTTGGGGCGAAGTGACGAGAACAACCGAGCCGACCGTTGCGCCGAGTTCGTCGGCCATGTCTTTGCCGAGAACGATGGGGGGCATGGAGGCGATTCGGGACTCGACAGCGGAAAGAGAGTCGGGAGACGCCGAACTGGAGTTCGGCGCTACGGAGTCTGGGGATGCCGAACTGGAGTTCGGCGGTACGGAGTCTGGGGATGCCGAACTGGAGTCCGGCGCTGCGTTCGTTTGTGATGCCGGCGCGGAATTGAGAGCGTCGGCTGAGCCCCACTTCACGTTACGTAACAAATCGCTGACTTGGCGTTCGTAGTTGGGGACGACGCCCTTGATCAGGCCGCCCTTGGCGCGGGCTCCGCGAGAGATGAGGACTTGCTCGTAAATCGCCGGGGCGGCGGCTTTTACGTGCGGTAATTTGCTCAGCTTTTCGAGAAGAGGGCGCCAGTCGCGGATGCCGTCGCTTTCGATACGCATGAGTTGTACGTGAGCTGCCGAGCCGAGAAGCCGATTCTGCAAGTCCTGACGGAAACCGTTGTTGATGGCCAGTGCGATCACGAGCGAGGCTACGCCTGCGGCTACTCCGATGATGGAGATGGCCGTGATCACGCCGATAACGGCCTGACGCCGCTTGGCTCGGAGATAGCGGGAAGCAATAAATAACTCGAATGCCACGTGAGTACCTGAAGGAGTTTCAAGTACCTAGTACCTAGTACCTAGTTGCGAGCAAGAACTAGGTACTAGGTACTGGGTACTCGTGGATTATTATAAATCGCGAGCGCTAGGCGCTAATCTTCTTCACTGCCGAACGCTACTCCCTGTGGCGTCATCTGTTGTGGCGGGCCGCCGCCGACTTCCTGCTGGGCGAGGACGAGTTGGCGGGCTTCGCAGCGGAATTTGGAGAGGATGCTGCCGAAGGCGGCTGATCCGCAGAGGCACGCGACGGCACCGACGACGACAGTCAGGGGTGCGCCGAGGCGATCTCCGAAAGCCTCTCCGAGCAAGTGCGAGAACCATCCGGCGAAAAAGGCACCGAACGGGGCCATGCCCATAAACATCATGGAGTAGACGGACATGACACGCCCACGAAGCCGGTCGGGAACCATGGATTGGATCAGAGTGTTGGAGCAGGCCATCTGGGTCATCATGCTGAAGCCGACCGGCACGAGCATGAGGGCCGCAAGCCAGAAGTGGTTCGAGAGGAAATAGGCAGTCGCGCAGAAGGCGATGAGGCTGACGCCGAAACCGGCTGAGGCGGCGTTGATCCAGACACTGATGCCCTTGAGTCCGGAGCGGGCGGCCAGAGTCAGCGCGCCGAGAAGGGCACCGATCCCGGTGGCGCCCATGAGAATTCCGAGTTCGCGGGCACCGCCGTGGAGGATCTGCTTGGCGAAGACGGGCATGAGTACGGCGTAAGGCATGCCGACGAGACTGACGAGTCCGAGAAGCAGGAGAAGCACACGAATCGGGCGCGTATTGCGGACGTAGCGGAAGCCTTCGAGGATGTTCTCGAGCGGCGAAGCGGTCTGATGTCGCGGACGGACGGTGACCTGCATCATGAGCAGGCCGGCGATGACGGCGATGTAGCTGAGTCCATTGCCGAAGAAGCACCAACCTTCGCCAATCTTGGCGACGATGATTCCGGCGATGGAGGGTCCGATGACACGTGCGCCGTTGAACATCGAGGAGTTCAGGGCGATAGCGTTCATGAGGTCTTCGCGGCCGACCATCTCCACGATGAAAGCCTGGCGAGCAGGAATGTCGAAGGCGTTGACGATGCCAAGTAGGGCAGCGAGCACGAAAATGGGCCAGATCCGCAAGGCATTGATGTAGTGGCTGATGACGAGTGCGGAATACGTGAGTGCCAAGCCCATCGAGCAGCACTGGGTAGCAATGATGATGCGGTGCCGGTTGAAACGGTCGGCGATGCTGCCGCCGATTGGCGCCATGAGGAACACGGGAATCTGGGAGGCGAAGGCGACGGAACCGAGGAGGAGCGAGGAACCTGTAAGGCGGTAGACCAACCAGGATTCCGCGACGGTCTGCATCCAGGTGCCGACGAGGGAGACGAGCTGTCCGCTGAAAAAGAGCTGGAAATTGCGGTGCTTGAGGGCACGGAGCGTGTTCGAGAATCGCGAGTTGGTGGTTGTGGTCGAGGCCATGTGCTAGCTATTCGATGCCGTGCAAGCTCTTTTATTATCGCAGGTGGAACAGCTTTCAACGCAAATGCGCCAACGATGCAAATGGACACAGAGGTAGCCGACAAATCAGAGGAAACACCGGATGGCAAGTTGCCCACCCTGACAGCCGGCGAGGTCGCCGGCGGTACAAGTCAGGGGTGTGATTGTAGTCACAGCAGGTAGTGCGTTCTGGAACGTAGTCTGAGATAATTCTGAATACCAATAAGATGCGAAATGCCATTTAAGCCGGAAGCAGGCTTGAATGGGCCACCTAAGTTCAACGGGGTTCATAGGAAGGGAGTTTTTGTCATGGCTACCAGTGTGAGTAAGCCGAAGGGCGAGACCTTGCGTACGCTGCCGGGCGATGATGTGAGGGCGATCATGTGGCGATTTGCCGATCGCTACGACCTGCAGATGATGGTGCAGGCCACGCGCGATGTGGCCAGGGGATTGGTGGCACGGCTTGTAGCGGGCGGAGCTCGTAACTCGCACGACTGGACTCCGGAGAAGAACGAACTGCTGGAGGCCTACGACAAGGCTGGAATCACGGCGGCGTTCATGGAACCCGAGCAGGGCGGATTCATTATTGGTCCGAAGAACCTGGCACTGTCGCTGATCGCGTATGAATTGGCGTGGGTGGATGGCGGAGCGGCAACTGGTTCGCTGGCGGGATGCCTGGCGTTGTCGCCGATCCACGAGCGCGGCACCGAGGAGCAGCGTAATAAGTACATGGCGTTGTGCGCCCCGGCACAGCCTGGCGAAGATCGCAAGCCGTGGCGTGGTGCGTTTTGCTTGACTGAGCCGATTCCGTACGTGGGTGTCGACACGGGAATTTTGGCGGGCAAGATTCGTGTGGCAGAGTGGAAAGAGGGCGAAGAGCCGATACTGCACGTCGAGAAGCGCGGCCGGTTCATCACGAACATGGGCTTTGCGAACTTTGTGACGGCGGCGGTGGACACGGCCGATCCGAAGATCAAGAGCTCGTGCATTGTCATTCTTGAGCAGGGCGACCCAGGGACATACGATCCGGGAACCCCGGCGCGCAAGATGGTGCACCAGCTGTCGTCGACGAATGATCCGATTTTCAATTTGAAGGTACCGGCGAGCAGGATCGTTGGCGGGTACGAGATCAAGGACGGTGTGATCGTTCCGAAGTACGATCACAGCGAGATCATCGAGGCCGTGTTCAAGCGTACGCGCGTGACGGTAGCGGTGATGACGTCGGCGAAGTTGTTGTCGGCGATCGAGCCGATCATTCGATATCAGCGTGGCCGGTTCCGCGGAGCCGAGCAGACAACGCCGGGTACACTGCGTTATGAACTGGGAATTCAGCAGCGACAGGACGCGTTGCATCGGCTGGCTGGTCTGTGGGCGATGGGCGAGGCTGGTGCTTCGCTTGCGTTCGCGGCGGCGCGACAGTTTGATGAGATCGATCCGAAAGAACGCGAGAAAGATGCAGTGTTTGCCGAGCGCGGTATCACTGGACGCGCGGCACTGAAGGCGAACAAGCAGATTACGAAGGACACCCTCGAGTATCTATTGCTGGCGGCGCAGCCGGAGAGCAAGCGCGACAATGCGCGGTTCGAAGAACTGAAGAATGACACGCTGGTGCAGTTCAAGCTGATGGACTCGATCGGCGCCGTGATTTGCCCGGCAGGAAAGCTTTGGAATACCGGCACTGGCAACGTTGCGTTGCGCGAGGCCGTGAGCCTAATGGGCGGATACGGTATCACTGAGGATTGCCCGGGCTTCCTAGGTCATAAGTGGATGGACTCGCAGCTTGAGGCGACGTACGAAGGGCCTGAGGCCGTGCAGCGCCGAAACTTGACGATCACGATGGCGGATGAAGTTTTCCTGGCACAGTTTACACAGTGGATCACGGAGATGCGGCAGATCGCGAGCAAACATCCGGGAACGGGTGCGTGCACGCTGGCGAGCGCGATGAAGCTGTGGCTGTGGAGCTACAACTTCTTGCAGAATGCGAAGGACCCGGACGGCAAGCCGCTGTACCACGGTTCGCGACAGGGTGTGACCTTCCCGCTGGCGGACGCGCTGTGCTGGCTGCTGGCGTCGCGGTACCAGATCCTCGATACGCTGGAGTTGGGCGAGAAGGGCGCGGAGAACCCGGTGGTCGCCGAAGGGCTTGAGGGCACGCTGCAGTTCTTTACCGATCTGTGCCACATGCAGGCGGCGCGCGCGGCGGGCGAGGCTTCGCGGATTTGCACGGAGCTGATCTATGGATACCGTGCGCATCCGGCGTGGGAAGACCCGAATTGCCAGGGTTGCTTCCAGGCGGATGATCTCGAGTCGCTCGAAGGATTGATACCCGGAATTTCGAGCTGTGCCGTGGATGTGGTCGCGACGGATGGAACGCATCCGGCGAAGGCTGGTCCGTGCGCGAGCTGTGCGGGATTGCAGGAGTTCGTTTATCTGCGCTCGAAGCTGGATTCGTGTCTGACCGGTGCCATGCTGGCGAAAGATCGCGCGGCGGAAGCGATCTCGAAGGTAATGATTCCGGAAGCGTTGGATTATCCGAGACAGTAGATTGTGTAGGGACGGGGCTGTCCCCCGTCTTCTTGTAGTTGCGATACCTCGACGGGGCACAGCCCCGTCGCTACACAAGCATTGAGGCGTACTAATGGATTCTGCGGCCGAACAACAGGAACCACAAGTCGAACGGCAGAGCGTTGAGGTCGATATAGCGTGCGTGGGATTCGGTCCAGCAATGGGCGGATTTCTGACGACGCTGTCGAAGGCGCTAGCTGATGTGAAAGAAGACGGGACGCCGGCGCTGGAAAGCAAGGCGATGCCGGGAATGCCTGCGCAGGTGATCTGCTACGAGCGCGCCGATGATATCGGATTCGGCGTGTCGGGAGTGGTGACTAAGGCACGCGGGATTCGCGTGAGTTTCCCCGATCTTGATCCCTCGCAGATTCCGATGGCCGCTCCGGTGAAGACGGAGAAGGTGCTTTACCTGTTGGATCCGATCGGTGCGAGCCGGCGTCCGGCAATGATGAAAATTGCGGACAAGTTCATCAAGACGCTGGGCATGGCGAAGCAGCACGCAATGGAACTACCGTACACGCCGTCGTTTCTGCACAAGCAGGGCGGGCTGGTAATGTCGATCGGGCAGTTTAACCAGTGGGTTGGCGCACAACTGATGGGCGCAGGGCATGTGCAGATATGGCCTTCAACTCCGGTGGCGAAGCCACTAATCGAGAATGACAGTGTCGTTGGCGTGCAACTGATTGATCAGGGCGTGGATAAAAACGGCAAGCCCGAAGCGGGTTTCATGCCGGGCATGGACATTCGTGCTGCGCTCACGGTTGTGGGCGATGGTCCGGTTGGCGCGGTGGGGCGCCAGATCGATGAGCAGTTGGGAATGCCCGAGGGACACCATAAGAACGAGTGGGCCGTCGGCTTGAAGTTTGTTATCGATCTGCCGGAAACCTGCACGCTTGAACCGGGAACGGTCTTTCACACGATCGGATTCCCCGAGCCTGAGATTTTCGGCTTCATGTATGTACATCCGGAACGCGTTGCGTCGGTGGGAATTTTCGTGCCGTCTTGGTTTACGAACCCGGTACGTACTGGATATCGATATTTGCAGCACTACATCATGCACCCGTTCCTCTGGCAGTACCTCGAGGGCGGGACGCTGCGTTCCTGGGGAGCGAAGTCGCTGAACGAATCAGGCAAGCAAGGCGAACCATTCCTGGCGGGCAATGGTTATGCGCGCATCGGCGAAGGCTCAGGCTCGACCAATGTGCTGACCGGTTCGGGCGTGGATGAAGCATGGACGACCGGCGTGCAACTGGCCGAGAGTGTCATCGAGCTGGTGAAGGCAGGCAAGCCGTTCACGAAAGAAAACCTCGACCAGACCTACGTTGCAAAGCGGCGCACTAGTTGGATCGAAAGCGAAGGTCGTATCGCCGAGAACGCGCGCGATGGATTCCAGAAGGGCTTCATCACCGGGATGATCGGCATGGGCATCTGCGGACTCACGAAGGGGAAGATTGTTGCGCCTGGGCATCCGTTGCCGCCGCAGAAGAACATCAGCGACCCGGCGAAGTATTATCGCGGCAAGATCGACAAAACCGACCTCGATCTTATTCGTCGTGATTCGGCGCAAAAGGGAATATCGATTCACGACACGATCATGGATCGCATGGGCTGGCCGGCGATTCCGTTTGATGGCAAGCTGCTGGTGACGCATCAGGACGCGCTGCTGGTCGGTGGCAAGGTGCAGGCGCCCGGTGGATACGCCGATCATGTCGAGTTCGTCGATCCGAAGCTGTGTGAAGAGTGCGGCGCGAAAGTTTGTTACGAGATTTGTTCGGCGCAGGCTATTCAAGCTGGTGAAGGCGGCCTGCCGACGTTCGACCGCGAGAAGTGTGTGTTCTGCGGCGCATGCATGTGGAACTGCAAGCAGGAGCTAAAAGACGGAAGCGGTAGAACGAATATTGTCTTCAAGGCGGGTGCGGGCGGACTGCACAGCGCAGAAAATTAGTTAGAGGTTCGAAGTACCTAGTACCTAGTTCAAACACAACAACTAGCAACTGGGTACTAGGTACTTACATGCAGGAGTTCACTACATGAGCTATTCGATTGTGGTTTGCGGCAGCATCGTGCCCGACCCATTGCAGACGTTGGAGCCGGTGCAGGGACCGGCCGGGTGGGGGCTGAAGAACGAGATGATGCTGCCCGCCGTGCTGGATCCGTGGGCGGGGCACGCCCTTTATGAGGCGGCCAATCTGGCTGCGAAGACGCCCGGGAGCAAGGTGTACCTGGTCAGCATCGGCCCGAAGGCCAAGCTGCAGCAGGTGATGATGACCATCGCGCAGAAGGTTCCGTTTGAACTGGTCGCGGTCGATGGGCCGGCGGGCGGATTCACGGATTCGCACGAAGTCGCGACCGTGCTGGCTGATGCCATCAAGGGTATCGCAGGGCTGGATCTGACAAAGACGCTGGTATTTGGCGGCTGGGAGTCGGCATCGCGTGGCGCTGGATCGACCATGCAGATCGTCGGGGAGTTGCTGGGGATCACAGAGCAGTTCCAGGGCGTGGACCAGATCACCGCAAACGCGGATGGATCGTTTGAAGTGCTGGAGCGCATCGAAGGCGGCAAGCATCAGGTCTCAAATTGCGCAAGCGCGCCTGCCGTGCTGGGCTGGGCAACAGGAAATCTGCCGGAGCCACGCAATAATCCTCAGGTCGGCATGCTGAACATGAAGACCGTGATGCCAGCGCTGCAGAGGGCAAAGGCCGCGAAGGTCGGCGCGGAAGGAATCGCGTTCAAGAGCGTTGCTCTGCCGAAACAGCAGCGTGAGACGCGCGTAGTGAAAGACATGCCTGCAGACGAGATCGCGAAAGAAATCGTCGAATGGGTTACGAAGGATTAGGAGCGAGCGAAATGGAACACATACTTTTTCTGGCATATACGGAAGCTGATGGTTCGCTCGCGAAGGGCGCGCTGGAAGTGCTGGGCGCGGCGAAGGACGTCGTTGCGGCCACGGGCGGAAAGCTCAGCGTGGGCCTGATCGGCGGGGAAGTGCAGACGGCGGCGAACGCGATTGCGGCCTGCGGAGCCGAGAAGTTCTACGGCGTGGCGGGCGCGGAGTTCGCGCAGGCGCGTTACGCGACCGATGCAGCAGCGGCTGAGGCGATCTGCAAAGCGTCGAATCCGACGCTGGTGATTGCCGCGGCGAATTCGCGGTCATCACGCGTGCTGGCTGGTGTGGCGCATCGCGTTGGCGGCAAGATTGAGACGCACGTCAACAGCATCGCCGTCGAGGGCGGAGCAGTGGCGGTAACGCGCTGGTACTACCGTCAGCGCATGGAGGCAGCTCTGAGTCGCGCGGCGCGTCCGTGGTTCATCGCCATGGACAGCGGTTGCCATGAGGCCTTCAACGGCGCAGCGGGCACAGCGACGGTCGAAGCGGTTGCGGTTACTGCAAGCGCGAAGACGAGCGTTACGGGCGTGAAGTCGCCCCAGACTGGGGAACAGACGATCAAACCAGATGCGAAGCTGCTGTTCGTGGCCGGAGCGGGCTGGACGAAGAAACAGCCTGACGGTCAGACGCACGGCAAGGAAGCCGAGGACATCATTCTCGGGTTCCTCAAGACCTCGGGTGCGTCGCTGGGCGGATCGAAGTCGCTGGTGGACCAGAGCGGTGAAGGCGAGCCGGTTCTGCAGTTCATGACGCACCTGAACCAGGTTGGACAGACTGGTTCGACGCCGCGTCACCCCAAGGGACTATCGACGTGTTGTCATGGTGAAGAGCCGCATGTGGTCGGCTGGCGTTTCATCAACGAGAGAAGGGCGATTAATCTTGATGCGAATTGCGGTTGGGCTCGCGGTAAGGCCGATGTTGTTTACGTCGGCGACGCGTTCGAGATTATGCGCAAAGTAAACGAGTTGCTTTTGGCGAAGGCGCAGGGAGCGAAAGCGTAACACTGATCAGAACGGATTGAGACGGATCGAAAGAAGAGGGCCGTGTGGTGAACGCGGCCCTTGTTCGTTAGTTTCCGGTGATCAGTGGCGAGTGTCGCTGATTCGATTTAGCGACCCGGGTTTACTTCGGTAACGTTTCGCGCGGTTACAAAAACGCTTAAATTTGTGACCTTTAGCGTGCATACTGATGTACGAAGGGCATAGTACCAAAGGAAGATAGGACGGCGGAGGCCGCAAAGATAGAATCTCTCTTTTGGAGTGGATTCACGATGAGCGGCTTCGCAGAAGCGAGAATGATGGCGGACGTGAGTGCGAGCCGGGCGCATCCCCGGTTTCAGGTGGACTCGAAAATTCGATTGCACTGGACCGACTGGTCGAGCGAAGAATGTGACGTGGCTTGCAGCTGCGACGGTATGTGCACCGATGTTGCGATCGGCGGAATCGGTATT
Organism: Acidobacteriota bacterium; assembly: GCA_023410055.1. Lineage (GTDB taxonomy): Bacteria > Acidobacteriota > Terriglobia > Terriglobales > Acidobacteriaceae > JAEZPW01. The sequence continues at coordinate 64,991 of JAEYQK010000066.1, read as the reverse complement.
CGTACGCAAAACGAGTTCCTGGTCGGCGACGTGGTCGGAGTCGAGTTCCTCGATTCGCCGCTGCCTATTTATCAGGCTAGGATTGTGTACCGCAATGGCGATGACTACGGATTGCAATTCCTGAACATGGTGTAAGAGTAGTACTCAGTACTCAGAAAGGCAGTTCCTATCTGTTTCCTACCAAGGCCTTTCTTGTATTCGCCAGCGTGAATTCGAGTGATTCGCGTGGCACGCTCTCGATAAAGGGGCGGATCATCCAGCCGAGTCCGGTGGGGATGTCGCGCGTCAGCGAAATCGCTTCGCATTGAACGTAGGTCCCCCCGTCTTTTTGCTCGAAGCGCCAGAGTGTGTCGAGACGCCAGAGAAATCCAGTATCGTTGCCGATCGGTTTGTCCTTTTCGTCTGACTCGCCGGCATTTTCGACTTCCTGTACGCGTGTGCTGTAGGAGCGGCTGATTTCGCGAGTGGGGGATACCCGGGTGTAGTGGATGTCGTATTCGGTGTCGAGTACGACGGTGACGACCTTGTGGCGCTTGAACCGGTAGTAGATGTGGAAGTCGTCGCCGTTGCGGCTGGTGATCTTTGAGCGGACTACTTCCGGGGCGTAGTAAAGGCTGTGATGGTTGTAGTCTTCGGCGAGGGCGAGTGTCTGCTGGAGGGTGGCGCCGGGGATGAAGACGGTGCCGATCCAGTGGTGAACCATCGCGTCGGGAACGTGGACCTTCTTTCCATTCTCCAGCGTGTCGAGCCGGCTGATGACGATCTCTCCTCTGCGCAGGCGGTCGTTGGCTGCCTGGCGATCGGCAGGTGCAAGGCTGTCGATGTGGAGGAATGGCGTGCCGGGCCGGAGTTCGTTGTTGAAGCGCTGTTCGGTCGCTTGCAGGTAGCGGTTGAAAGCATCTATGGTCGGCTGCTTGAGCTCGGCGGCGTGGGCTGCAAGGGTCAGGGTGAGGAGAAGGGCTAGTGTTGCGAACCGCATTGGGTCTCCGTGAGAATTGGGCTGATTGCGTGATCGGGTGATCGGGTGATTGTAAACCCGAGTCCCGAGACAGGTTGGATTCTGGCGCACAGGACAGTGGTTCGCAATGGACGGGCGCGCAAATGCAGGTCACCGCGTAAGTTATTGAAGGATCAGCACTTGTGGTTAATGGTCGTTTTGTCAGGTATGTCCCCGGTTCATTCTGTCAGCCATGTCCCCGGTCTGTACCGTACCAGTACCCCCCTCCCCCCCCGGGGGGGGTGAATACGTAAAATCTTGAAAAGCAAAGACTTACGTTGTGTGACTGTGCTGGGTCAACACTTAAGTTGCTGATAGATAGGCACTTACTACGTGTGACTGACGATGGCGGCTATTTGAGCTTTATCTACATACATTTTAGCAACTTTGTGGAGGAGTCCCGACATGCAGGTCTTGCAGACATAAGGTCTGAAATCAACGAGTTACAGGGTAATCGACGGACGTGAGGCCTTGACAGGTTGGAATTCTGAAGTGAATTTGCAGCCGTAAGGTGAGTAACGGCTGTACATCTGCTCAGGCGGTGAATATGCTTACGCTGCACGCGATAAGGGGTGCTTATGAAACGATTTGTCGGTGTGGCGTTCTCTGTGATGCTGGTTTCGATCTGCTCTCTCGCCCAGTCCCCTCTTGATCAGATATGGAGAAGAGCCACAAGCCAACCTGCGTCCAGCCTGAGCAACGACAAGATCACTGCGGGGCTCAAAGAAGCGCTGAAGGTAAGCACCACGAAAGCGGTTGCGGCGACAGGCAGGCCGGATGGCTTTCTAGGAAACGAGGCGATCAAGATTCTGTTGCCGGAGAAGGTACGCAAGGCTGGCACGGGACTGCGCCTCATCGGGATGGGGCCTCAGTTGGACGAACTTGAGGTCGGGATGAATCGTGCCGCGGAGCAGGCCACGCCACAGGCAAAGCAGATCTTTCTGAATGCACTGATGCAAATGAGCATTGATGATGCCCGGCAGATCCTTACTGGAAGTGACACGGCGGCGACGGAGTATTTTCGAAGTAAGAGCTCGGCGGAGTTGACGACGGCGTTTGCGCCGATCGTGCATCGATCGCTGCAGAATGTTGGAGTCGTCAAGCAATACAACCAGGTGATGCAGAACTCGATGGCTGCCCCGCTAATGCGGAATCAGAAGTTCGACTTGGACAAATACGTGGTTGGAAAAACACTGGACGGCCTCTTCTATATGTTGGGCGAGGAAGAAAAGCAGATTCGCAAGAACCCCGCTGCGCAAACGACTAACCTTCTGAAAGAGGTTTTCGGCAGCCGCCTTCAGACGGGTGCGCGGTAGGGAGGTTGACGTCTGAACGTGCTCTTTTCTGAACAGCTACTCAACATCTCCCGTTTCGGGATATGGGGGATTCGTTGGGTATCCCAGACCGCATTTTCCGGGAACCAACAGCAAAGCTTGGTGTCTGTGTTAGCTATGACTAAGTCTTTCGTCCAATTAGCGATGTTTTCCTTACTTATCGCTTTGGCCAGCAGCGCGGCTGCACAAGCAACAGCCTCTACCCCTGAGGAAACGCCTTTTCTGCACGGGTTCGACGTCAGCATTAACGGAAATGCGCCCGTTCACTTCGGCTTGGATACCGGGGCCGCGATCGATTTCCTCATCACTCCAGAGAAGGCGCAACAGCTTGGCTTGCCTATAACTGGTCACCGCAATATCCGTACTTCCGACCGGCAGCCATTGGGATCCGGAGATACGGTCAGCATCGTGAAAGCCACTACGCTGAAGGTAGCGGGCCGCACTTTTACCCCGGCCGAGGGCGACATCTTGAAGATGTCGGATTCGCATCGCGACGGCACTCTGGGCATCACACTTTTCCGCGATGTTCTGCTGACGCTGGACTACCCCCACGACCGCCTCAACATCTCCGATGGCGAGTTGCCACCTCCGAATGGGCGCGACGTAATCGAGTACAGCACGAAACCCGATGCGACCTTCGGGCCGCTGCGCGTTTCGCCAACGGTAACGATTCAGCTTGCTGGCCACACGCTGCCAGCTCTGTTTGACTCAGCCGCCGCCAAAATACCAGCGGATGTAATCGTACCCACTACCCTCGCGGCTACGCTTCCGCTCGGCCGGACAGAATCTGAAACCGTGATTTCAGATGCAGCGGGCCACCGCTATCCTTCGCGCACAGCCCGGCTCAATGGAGACCTTATCCTGGGCGAAGTTGTGCTGCACAATCCGACGGTGCTTGTTTCCGATTGGCTCGGCTTTGTCAACTTGGCTCGGATCTGGAATCGGCTGATTATTACTATTGATCAACGCAATCATCGCCTGCGCATCACAATGCCGAGCAAGGTGCCTCCCGAAGCGCTGGCGACCAAATGAACTGCGGAAAATTGTGGAGGATGAAACGAGAGAACAGTCAAACGGCGTGCCGGAGAACCTGGGTCGATAAATGGTTCATTACGTAACCGCGCGATTTATCAGGACCAGCACGCGCGCATCATCATTATGGCCCGGAGAACACATCTCCAATTAGAGGCTGGCCGGATACATTTGCGCAGACCGTCACTTCGTCCAGCTATTCTCCTCTTGCAGTCACGCGGCGGACCATACACTATCGCCAGTAGCGCCAGCCATCGTTCGGGTAGGGCTTGCTCCACCGCCCTGCACGCACGGCCTGTATCAGGTCAGCCACGGTTACAGGTTCCGACGTGTCTTCCTCGGCGAACCACTTCTGGTAGACGAAAAACGCGGTCGCGATGAGCAGAATTCCCCATGCCCATGCAGGAAGTACGCCAACAAAATGCTTCAGGAGGAATCCGGTTGAAATTGAACCACAAATCACAATGGTCAAGCCCAGGTTCGGACCACCAACCTCTGGGACGAAGTGCCTCCCCCAATTTGTGTGAAGTTCATGCAAGTCAACGGCAAAGGTCTTTCCGAACTCCTCAAAGAACTCCACTGCATCATCTCCGTCCATGCCGAGGTCCTGCGCGAGGCGGGTATTTAATGCCACCTTCTTTTTGCTTACGCCTAGTTGTGTCGCAGTGAAGCAGAGGATGCGTTCTTCGAGGCTTTCGGGATTCGGTTCGTAGCTCACGTGAACGTAATCGTAAGGCCCTGTCGATCTCGAATCAATCGCGAGATTGGTGATTGTTGCTTCCCAATTCGGGATTGGTGGACGAAAGGCGATTTATCGCCAAGTATAGTCGCCAACAGCTAGACTGTTGCCGTGGCGCGTATCTGGAAGGAAACACTCAAAACATTCGGAACGGCGAATCTCGTCCCGCGAGAAGTGATTTCGGTGCGAGTCGCGTCGTTCACTTTCAGGTTCAGCACGATTGCGCAATTGCAGGAATGCATCCGGTACTACGAGCAAAAGACGCATCCTAGCAGCCGACTGTCCGCTACCCAAATTGCCGCCGATATTGGCTCTGACTGGCGGGAGTTGCGGTCATGGGAAGTGGAGCGCTGGTTCGAGCGCTTACCAATGTACCTGCTCGAAGAGCCGAAGCGACAGAAGGTATTGAAAGCCCTTCGTGAAACCCTTGCTCTTGTAGAAGCGGGAAAGCTCTGACTGTTCCGACTGCCTTCGCGACCCCAAATCCCGATTCGGGATTACTTGCGATAAGGCGATTATGAACAGTTATCCGAAATCTGGGCACGGCGACGGCGAAACCCCACGCTGATGGCGGCGCGGAGCAGGAGTGCGATTCCCATGTAAAAGAGACAGTTGTAGGCGACCGCTGCAATGGTAATCAGCACACCCCGTACAGTGCAGCACCAGCCAACTGGAAGCATCACAGAGAACGGCCAGAAAATGAGCCGCACGTCAACCTTTCCAGCCGTGATTTGCCAAACGCCATAGACTTCGAGCAGAAACAAAACTATTGCTGGCGCGACTAGGCCACTGATGCCACCGACTAGAAGTGTTCGTCTTCTTGTCATCGTCGGAACCTACTTTGAACTGAATCAATGCACGGTACCGGTACTCAGCGCGAACCGCAAGATTACTTTCAATAAGCGACTGCGCCCAAAACGGGATTACTTAATCGAAGGCGATGTTTCGACATCTATTGTGGTTCGATCACGTTTCCGTAGGCATCGCCGTTAACGGAATGTTTCCGGACTATGCAGTAGAAGTCGCGGCCGAACAATAAAACCAATACGACAGACCAAGCGATGTGTAGGCCCACGATAACACTGAACCACAGCCACGGGGGACAATCGAAAGGAGGTGCTGAGATTCTAAAAGCTGCAATCCCCACGCCTTCTCTTAGTGCGGTCCAAATATCGTAGGCCAGCGAGAAATAGCCTAGAGCAATCCCAACCGCAATCAGCAGCAAATCTCCAGCAATTCGCAAAGGGGCAAAAGAGAACATACAGACCGTCCTCCGCTCTCGCCAAGATTCGACGTTCAACGCTGCCCAGTACCACAGCAGGCCAACACCCACAACGAGTGTCACCCAGTCCCAAACTACAGGTAGATACCGGAACCAGAAAACTCGCCCCATAGCTACAGGAGCACTAATCGAAACGAGAAGAGTGAAGGCTGGTGATGGCCCGGGCATGTCCATGATGCGCGTCATCGCCCTGTCCCATAGAACTGACCACCAAAGCAATGCAACTGACAGTGCTATTTGCGCCAAAGGCAATACGTATTTGAGTCTTACGTGCATATCGCATCTTTGTAGCACGGTGTCGGAATCTGGGAAAGTATTCAAGCGATTACAGTGTCATGCCGCTTTTCGAGAAAGTGCTCAATGGATAGCTGTCGATATCAGGCCATTTGTTAACCTATCCGCCCGAAACGGGATTGTTTAACAGATGGGGATTTCTCGATACCTATCTCTCAGACCCAATTGACTTGAGTCCAAACAGAGCCAATCCTATAGCGATTCCAAACATCACACCCTCGACCAACAGCTTCTCCCACCAACGGTTCCCAGGAGCACGAAAGTCGTAAAGACCCCGCACTGCAACAGAAAAGGCAATCAATGCGGCAATACCGGCGACGCCAGCGACTGCGATTGAAACCCTCTTCTGAGCCGCTTTGCGCTTGCTTCGCCATGCAACTAAGTACGACAAAATGACTGCAACCGCAATCGAAGCAAGAACCAGTGTAGGAGTCCAGCCTCTATCCATGTGCGAAGCCCCTCATGCAATTCGCGGCCGATGCCACTTTACAGAAAACTAGTTGAACAAAACAGGCCTTCTGTTTACGTTTCCCAATTCGAGACAAGCTTGGCGCTTCTTCATCGTACTCCGCTTTGGGGGAAGGTGAGGCGCCGATTATTGCTGGCTCGAGATTCCGTATTTCTCGCTGAGAAATTCTTGTAGTTGGTGCGGAAGCGCTTCGCTGAGTTCCTGCCAAGTGAGGACCTTGCAGCGGAGGCGCAGGTCGAGGGGTCTGACGCAACGCATGACGTCGTACCAGGCGGAGATGAGGTCGGGGCGGCGAGCGTCGCAGAGGACGCAGAAGGATGAGCCGGTGTGATGGGCGGCGAGGACGTTGCGGATCAGTTGGTAGGAGCGATAAGTGCCGCGACGCGCTGGGGGGCGATGAGTTGTTGTGGCAACCGAAGGGTTGTCGTGGCGATAGGGATTCCTCGTTGCTGCGCTCCTCGGAATGACAAAGGTGTCAACGGAAGGATCATCGTGGCGATAGGGATTCCTCGCTGCGCTCGGAATGACAAAAGTTTGCGGAAGGGAGCGGCGATCGAAGATTTCGGCGAAGTCGCGGTAGCTGTTTACGACGTCGCGGGACTTGCTCTGAAAGTCGAATTCGGTGAGCTTAGCTTCGACGAGCAGAGAGCCGAGGCGCATGTCGACCTCGGTACGGTCGAACTTGCCGGGCGTGAGTGGGATGCGAGGCTTGAATCCGAACTCCGGGACAGCATTGTCTTCGACCGCGAGGAGCAGGCGGACAGTGCTGTTGGAGAACGTTTCGGGATGGCAGAAGACGTTCATGAGCAGGGCGTCGGAGCTGTTACAGGAGTCGAGTTCGCACCAGCGCCGATCGGTCTTGGGGAGAGAGGTGCGAGCGCTCGAATGCACCTTGGTCAGGCGCTTGCGCCAGTTTGGGTTCGCGAGGATGGAGGCGTAAGTTTCGGGAAGGAAGTTGCCGTGGCCGTTCTCGTGGGGTTCGAAGGCTACGACTGGATTTGCACCATAAGTGAGGCAGTGGGGAAGAGCGTGTTTCCGCGCGTATTCTTCGGCGCGAAAGCAGAGTTCGCGGCGGAGGAGTGAGGGGGAGGCGGCGGGAGCGAGTTGGGAGCGAGAGGACATCCCGATTTGTTGATTTCTTGACTTGTTGATTTGTTGATTTTGAATGCGAAATCCCCAGCCGCGACGTTAAACCGCTACTAAGTGCCTATCAGCATCAGCAATCGGCAAATTCCTGCCTCTCTTCGTCGGCTCAGTTCAAATGTGCAGCTCCGTCCAATATACTTGCGATTCTACGTGGACGTAAGGACCTGGGAGGCTCCAATGCGCCTGTCCGTGAGCCGTTTGCGCTGGCTGTGCATCTGTATTCTGTTTATTACTGTCATGACAATTGCATTGATCAACTCTGCTGCTGCTGCGGACGAGTCCGCAGTGAAACCGCCTGTCGCGAATAAAGTGCCGCATGTGACCGAGATCCATTGGCTGAAGCTCGCGGACGACTATTTCTGGCTTCGCGACAAGAGCAATCCCGAAGTGAAGGCCTACGTCGAGGCCGAGAACGCGTACACCGACTCGCTCATGAAGCACACAGATTCGCTTCAGAAGAAGCTCTACGACGAGATGCTGTCGCGCATCAAGGAAACCGACGTCAACGTGCCCTATCGCGAGGGCGACTACTTCTATTATTCGCGGACGGAGAAGGGCAAGCAGTATCCGATCATGTGCCGATCCCACGTTAGCTTCGCGAACGTGGGGCACCAGAGTGAAATCAAGGCAGAAAAAGAAGAGATTGTTCTCGATGTGAACAAGCTGGCCGAGGGGCAGACGTTCATGGCGATCGGGGCGTATCGTCCGAGTGACGATGGGACGCTGCTTGCGTATTCGACAGACAACACGGGGTTCCGGCAGTACACGCTGCAGGTGAAGAACCTCAAGACCGGTGAGTTGCTGCCGGACAAAGTTGAGAAGACCGGGTCGATTGTGTGGGCGGCCGACGGCAAGACGTTGTTCTATACGGTCGAGGATGCGGCGAAGCGGCAGTACCGGCTGTATCGGCACAAGGTGGGGACGACGGGGCCGGACGATCTGATCTACGAAGAGAAGGACGAGCGCTTCAACGTGGGCGCGGGTCGTACGCGGAGCGGCAAGTACATTTTCATGGAAATCAGCAGTCACACGACTTCGGAGTTCCGCTACATCAGCGCTGATGAGCCTGCGTCGGAGTGGAAGCTGATTGCGCCGCGTCAGCAGGCGGTCGAGTACTATCCGGACCACAATGGGGACTTCTTTTACATTCGTGTGAATGATACGGGGCGAAATTTTCGGCTGGTCAAGGCGCCGGTGAGCGATCCGCAGAAGAAGAACTGGGCGGAAGTCGTGCCGCATCGCGCGAACGTGATGCTGGAGGATATGGACTTCTTCAAGGACTTCTATGTGCTGCACGAGCGCGAGAACGGTTTGCCGCATCTGCGAGTGACGGACTTGCGCGACGGCGGAGTGCATCGCATCGAGTTCCCGGAGCCGGCATATTCCGTTACTCCCGAACAGAATCGGGTGTATGACACGAAGGAGTATCGGTATCGCTATCAGTCGTTCATCACGTCACCGTCGGTGTTCGACTACGACATGGAGAAGCGTACGTCGAAGCTGTTGAAGCAGACGGAAGTGCTTGGTGGCTACGATCCGACGAAGTACACGGTGGAGCGCGTGTATGCGACGGCGCGGGACGGCGTGAAGGTGCCGATCTCGCTGGTGTACCTGAAGGGCGTGAAGCGCGATGGCAGCGCGCCGGTGTTTCTGTATGCGTATGGGTCGTACGGAATCTCGCAGAACATCGGGTTCAACTCGAACATATTCAGCCTGATCGATCGCGGCGTGGTGTACGCGGTGGCGCACATTCGCGGCGGTGGTGATTTGGGCAAGCCGTGGCACGACGACGGCAAGATGATGAAGAAGATGAATACGTTCAACGACTTCATCGATTGCGCCGAGTACCTGGTGGCGCAGAAGTACGGCGCGAAGGACAAACTGGTGATCATGGGCGGAAGCGCCGGTGGCTTGCTGATGGGCGCGGTCACGAACATGAGGCCGGACTTGTTCAAGGCGGTCATCTCGAAGGTGCCGTTTGTGGATGTGATCAACACGATGCTGGATGAGTCACTGCCGCTCACGGTGGGTGAGTTCGAAGAGTGGGGCAATCCGAAGAAGAAGGACGAGTTCGACTACATCTACTCGTATTCGCCTTACGATCAGCTCAAGAAAGGCGCGTATCCGACGATCCTGGTGAAAACATCGTTTAACGATAGTCAGGTGATGTACTGGGAGCCGGCGAAGTATGTGGCCAAGCTGAGGACGCTGAAGACTGACGCGAATCCGCTGCTGCTGAAGACCAACATGGGCGCGGGTCACGGTGGGGCTTCGGGACGCTATGACTATCTGCACGAGATCGCGTTTGACTACGCTTTCACGCTGGAGCAGATGGGAATCACTTCATCGGGCCATTGAGTCATCGGGCGATCGGGCCAATGGAAAGAGCAACGGCGCGACTTGAGTCGCGCCGTTTCGTTTCAGGATGGCTACTGCGGAGGTGAGGGCTTCTTTGCAGTGCTGCTGGGATTTGTAGATGCGTTGCGCCCTGTCTGGCCGGGAACCGACTGGTTGGTCTTGGTTTGCGATGATGCGGTTGGCTTTCCTCCTTGCGCGTAGGAGGGCAGGGCGTTGCCGACGCCGAGGGTGCCTTCGGGGCCGCCGAGTTCAGCGCGGGCAGCCGCGGCGGCATTGCCGTTAGCGAGTTGTTCGTCTTGTCCAACCTGCTCCCAGTTGGGAGGGGCACCAGGACGAGAACGTATGTCGGGGTTAACAGGCTTGATCCACGGGTACTTGTCTGGCTGCTGCGCCATGCCGTTGTCGGTTTGCACGCCGGGAGTCTCTACACCGACTGAAGCCGTGGTGCTGGTGTTGATGGAATGTGATCTGATTCCCGTCTTTCCGGTTACGGCTTGTGCGTTTCGAGTCGGCCTAATTGGCTGTGCCGCCGGAGGAGCTTGCTGTGTCTGCTGTGGCGCGCTGCCGGGATTGCTTTGCGCGATGAGGAGCACCGATGCTACGACGATCAGTGCGAAGAGGAGAGATGTCGGTCTCAACATGACTTACCCCACTTGAAACACTGACTTAGATGCGACGAGGTGGGCAGGATGCTCAAAATCGGTTTGTTCAGCAGGCAGGCGGCGGACGAGACGTCCGCCGTGACAGCCGCCGGACGGCGGCGCTACAACTGTTCCTTACGGACGTTGCCAACGGTGAGCTTTGAGTTCGCAAAGCAGCGCGGGATCGAGCGGGCCTGCGTCACTGAGGGCGAGATTCTGGCTAACGTGGTCGAGCTTTCTCATGCCGACGATCGTAGTGCTCACGGCGGGATGCGACAGTATGTAACGCAGGGCCATCTCGGGCAGGGTCATCGACGCGGGCACAACTTCTTTCAATTTCTCCACGCGCTCGACGGTCTGGACGAGGTTTTCCTTTCTGAAATAGTGGTTGCGGAAATCGCCTTCGGGAAACGTGGTGTCGAGTGTCAGGTTCCCGGCGAGACTGCCCTCGTCGAGAGGAACGCGGGCGATCACGCCGATGTTCAATTCCTGACAGAGTGGGAAGAGTTTGTCTTCGGGATTCTGATCAAAGACGTTGTAGACGACCTGCACAGTATCGACCAGACCGGTGCGAAGAGCGCGGAGTCCGTTCTCAGGTTGCCAGCGATTGATGCTCAGTCCGAAGTGGCGGATGTAGCCATCGGACTTGAGCTTTTCGACGGTGCGGCGAAATTCGGGCTCGTCGGTCCAGTGATCGTCCCAGACGTGGAACTGAAGGATGTCGATTTTGTCGGTGCCGAGCTTCTCTCGAATCATGTCGGCGTACTTCAAGACGTGCGCAGCAGGAAAGACGTCGGCGTAATTGTCTTTGGGCGATGCGGGCCACTTGCGGTTCATGGGCGGAACTTTCGATGCCGCAAAGAGTCGCTTGCCTTTGTTGGAGGCGATGAGGGCGCCGAGCAACTCGTCGCTGTGTCCTTCACCGTACGCCCAGGCAGTGTCGAAGAAGTTGCAGCCGAGGTCAACGGCCCGTTGCAGGGACTCCATCGATTCGTCGTCATCGGAGCCCGACCATCCACTCATGCCCCAGAGTCCGTGAGCTATGTCGCTGACTTCAAAACCAGTGCGTCCCAACTTGCGATAGTGCATTCGCGTGTTCCTGAAGATGAAATCTGTTGCAGTAGATGATTGTACCCTCAGCAGCATTCCCGAAGGAGATTGATAACATCGACGGCGACGTCGGCGGGTACAACGGGATCGGGTGATCGGGTGATTTCGTGATCGGGTGATCTGGAAGAATGCTGCGACGGCAGGGTGACGCCGCGGTTGCCGCCGGGACGGCGGCGCTACCCTGAGGCTCGCTGCGATATCACCCCGCTCAAGCCAACAGCGGGCTTGAACGGGGCACCATCCTGATCTAGCGGGGCACCATCCTGATCTGGTGAGTGTGTGATAATGGGTTAGTAACTTAGGAGTAACCTCGTTATGTCCGCACCCGGCGCTGTCCGCGCCTCACACACTCATTCCGCTCTGGAAGAGCAACTTGCAAAGATTGTTGATCCCGAGCGCGTACTTACGCGACCGATAGAGCTGATCTCGTACGCTTCGGACGCGAGTTTCTATCGGTTGATACCCAAGGCTGTTGTGCAGACGCGCACAGTCGAGGAGATCCAGGCACTTTTCCGCTTCAGTCATGAGAGCAGGATGCCGCTGACGTTTCGTGCGGCAGGCAGCAGTCTGTCTGGGCAGGCGGTGACGGACGGAGTGCTGGTCGAAGTGGCCCGGTACTGGCGTGGGCTGAACGTGGAAGAAGCCGGCGCGAGAGTGCGCGTGCAACCGGGAGTGATCGGTGCGCGTGTGAATGCGGCCCTTGCGCCATACGGGGCGAAGATGGGGCCCGACCCGGCATCGATTGCCACGTGCATGATGGGCGGCATACTGGCGAACAACTCCAGCGGCATGTGCTGTGGGGTTGAGCAGAACGCGTATCACACGATTGCGTCGATGAAATTTGTGCTGCCGTCGGGCACGGTGATCGACACGGCAGCTCCGGATGCCGAGCAGATGTTTCTGGCCAAGGAACCGAAGCTGGCACAGGGCATTCTGGAATTGAAGAAGAAGATCGAGTCGAATACGGCGCTGCGCGATCGAATTCGCGCGAAGTACCGGATGAAGAACACGACGGGGTACGGGTTGAACGCGTTCATCGACTTCGATCGTGCCGTGGACATCATGGCGCACGTGCTAATCGGTTCCGAGGGAACGCTGGCGTTCATCGCGGAAGCCGTGCTGAGCACAGTGCCGGATTTGCCGGTGAAATACACGGGGCTGTTGCTGTTTCCGGATCTCTATGCGGCATCGGCCTCGATTGTGCCGCTGCGCGAAGCTGGTGCGAAGGCGCTGGAAATCATGGACAGGGCTTCGTTGCGGTCGGTGGAAGATCAGGCGGGCGTGCCACCGTCGTTGAAGAAGCTGGACGAGAAAGCAGCGGGATTGCTGGTGGAATTCCAGGCGGCGGATGAACGTGACAGATCGGAGCTGGAGTCGTTGGGGCGTCATGCAACTGGCGGGCTGAAGCTGGTCGAGCCGGCGATGTTCACGCACCTGGCGCCGGAACAAGCGGCGCTTTGGAAGATCAGGGCGGGCATGTTTCCGTCGGTGGGGTCGGTGCGCGAGAGTGGCACGACGGTGATCATCGAAGACGTTGCGTTCCCGATTGAGAAGCTGGCAGACGCCGCGCTCGATCTGACGAAAGTTTTCAAGAAGCACAACTACAACAACGCCATCATCTTCGGTCACGCGAAGGATGGCAATTTGCATTTCGTGATCACACAGTCGTTCCGTGAGAAGGCTGCGGTTGATCAGTACTCGCGTTTCATCGACGACGTCGTGAAGCTTGTCGTTGAGAAGTACGATGGCGCGCTGAAGGCAGAGCATGGAACCGGGCGCAACATGGCTCCGTTCGTCGAGAGCGAGTGGGGGCGAGACGCTTACGAAGTAATGAAGCAGCTGAAGAAGCTGGCGGATCCGGAGAACCTGCTAAATCCCGGTGTGATTATCAATCCGGATCGCAAGGCGCATCTGGCGAATCTGAAGCCGCTGCCGTCGGTGGAAGAGGAAGTCGACAAGTGCATCGAGTGTGGATACTGCGAGTCGAAATGCCCGAGCCGCGAGCTGACGACGACGCCGCGACAGAGGATCGTGGTGCGACGCGAGATGGCGAGGCTGAAGGAGACGAAGCAGGATCCGCAGTTGCTGGCATCACTGGAAAATGACTTCCCGTATGACGTGCTTGATACGTGCGCAGTGGATGGGCTGTGTGCGATGGCGTGTCCGGTCAGCATTGATACGGGGAAACTGACGAAGCGTCTGAGAAGATTGCAGCACTCGCCCGAAGCACATCGCAAGGCGGAAGAGCTTGCCCGCAATTTTGCGCGAACGGAACGCCTTGCTCGTCTGGGATTGAAGGCGGGACATGCGGCCCAAACAGTGCTCGGGGCGACGCTGGTCACGAAGATGTCAAAAGTGGTCCGCGGTTGGATGGACAATGCGATTCCGGCCTGGAGCAAGGACATGCCTCATGCGGCACCGGCGCGCTATCCGGAAACGGCGAAGGCGGTTGCCGTCGCGGTGTACTTCCCGAGTTGTGTTTCGCGGGTGATGGGGCGCATACCGGGCGAGCCCAAAGATATGTCGCTGATAGAGGCGTTTGTAGAGGTGGCGAAGCGTGCGGGCAGGCCGGTGTGGATCCCGCCAGATGTTGCGGGAACGTGTTGCGGTACGCCGTTCTCCTCCAAAGGATTCGACAAGGCGAATGCGATTGCGCTGAACGATGCGTTCGAGAAGATGTGGGCGTGGTCCGACCGCGGGGCGCTGCCCATCGTGATGGACACGAGCCCATGCACGTATGGGCTGATCCACGCGCGACCGGCGCTCAACATGGAGAACCAGCGGCGCTTCGACAAGTTGAAGATCCTGGATGGCATCGAGTTCACGCATGACGTGCTGCTGCCGAGACTGAATATCACGCAGCGTGCGTCGTCGGTCGCGCTGCATCCGGTATGTTCGGTCACGAAGCTGGCGATCACTGGAAAGCTGCAGGGGATTGCGCAGGCATGCAGCGACGCAGTCATGGTTCCGTTAAGTGCGGGATGCTGCGGGTTCGCCGGTGATCGCGGGTTCCTTGTGCCGGAGCTGACGGAGTCGGCAACGAGGCATGAGGCGGCGGAAGTGAAGGCCGCGCAGCACGACGGATATTTCTCAAGCAGTCGAACGTGCGAGGTCGGCATGACGCGTTCTACAGGCGAGATCTATCGGTCGTACATGTATCTGCTGGAGCAGGCGACAAGGTAGGGTTTCAAGTGATTCGCACCCTCCCTTCGGGAAGGGTGCGGCACCCGGCTGGAGCAGGCGACGAGGTAAGGAGTCATTCGCACCCTCCCTGCGGGAAGAGTGCGGCACCTCTGCCGTTCTTAGGAATTCACATACAGGAGCAAGACAGCCCGCCGGTTTGCTGATAAAAGAACTACATGAGAGTTCTATTCATTGGCGGAACGGGAATCATCAGTACGGCTACGACTAGACTCGCGCTGGAGCGCGGCATTGAACTGACTCTGCTGAATCGCGGTCAGCATGACGTTGAAGTTCCGGCGGGCGCGAAGACGATTCGCGCGGACATCAATGACCGAGCGAACTGCAAGAAGGCGCTCGAAGGTCAGATGTTCGATTGCATCGTTGACTGGGTTGCGTACACGCCTGAGCACATCGAGCGCGACATCGACGTTTTCAGCGGCAAGACGCGCCAGTACATCTTCATCAGCTCGGCGAGCGCGTACCAGAAGCCGCCGCAGCACTATGTGATCACCGAAAAGACGCCACTGGCCAACCCTCATTGGCAGTACTCCCGCGACAAGATCGCGTGCGAAGAACGGCTCATGCGCGCGAATCGCGAAGGATTTCCCGTGACGATTGTGCGTCCATCGCTGACTTACGGCGACACGCAAATACCGCTGGCGGTTAACAGCTGGGAGAAACCGTGGTCGGTCGTCGATCGGATGTTGAAGGGCAAGAAGGTGATCGTGCCGGGCGACGGTACGTCATTGTGGGTGATCACGCATAACAGCGATTTCGCGAAGGGGATCGTCGGTCTGATGGGGAATCAGAAGGCCATCGGTGAGGTGTTTCAGATCACTTCGGACGAAGCTCGAACGTGGGATGCTTATTACAGCGTCGTGGCCGATGCACTCGGAGTGAAGGCCAAGATCGTGCACATCGCGTCGGATTTCATTGTGGCCTGTGCTCCCGAACAGGAAGGCTCGCTCACTGGCGATAAGTCCGTGAGTTGCGTCTTCGATAACTTGAAGGTGAAAGCGCTGGTGCCGGACTTTGTCTGCACGACTCCTTTTGCTGCCGGAATTCGCAGTTCGTTGGCTTGGTTCAAGGCCGACGCAAAACGGCAGGTAGTCGATCAGGAATTCGATGCCATGTGCGATAAGCTTATCGATGTTTATGAACGAGGTTTGAGGCAAGCTGTTCAGGAATTCTCAGCCAAGTGAGGAGGCGTCCTATGGCTGCAACGGTAACGGTTCAGCGACCCACGCACAAACAGATTGAACAGTTTCTCGCGCAGAGACGGTTCGCCATGGTCGGCGTGTCGCGCGAAGCGAAAGACTTTACACGCACGCTCTTCCGAGAATTCGTCGGCAGAGAATATGATGTTGTTCCGGTTAACCCTGCGGTGCAGGAGATTGATGGGCGGCGCTGCTATTCCAGCGTGAGAGAGATAGAGCCCGCGGTTGGCGCCGTTCTATTGCTGACGTCGCCAGCGGCTACGAAGACGATTGTTCGTGAATGCGCCGATGCCGGGGTGAAGCAGGTCTGGATGTATCGCGCGGCAGGAGCGGGTGCGATCGATCCTGAGGCGGTTACGTTTTGTCGCGAGCGGGGAATCGACGTCATTGAGGGCGAGTGTCCGTTCATGTTCTTGCCGAAGACGGGCTTTCCGCACCGTGTTCACGGGCTCATTCTAAAGATCTGCGGAAAGTACCCAAAATGAACGTGACTATTGAACCGGCGCAACGGTCAGATGCAGAGCAAATTCTGAAATTGCAGTACGTTTGTTTTCGAGAAGAAGCTGCTCTGTATGGCGATTACGATATTCCTCCGCTGAAACAGACGATGGGAGAACTGTTGGCCGAGTACGAATCACACTGCATTCTGGTCGCGCGGTGCGATGGTCAGGTTGTCGGTTCGGTTCGAGCAAACAAAGTAGGGGATCGCTGCCAAATTGGAAGGTTGATTGTTCATCCGCGCATGCAGCGGCAAGGCATTGGCACGCGGCTGATGAATGCCGTGGAAAGCGAGTTTGCTGACGTCGCGTGCTATGAGCTGTTTACGGGAAGCAAGAGTGAAGGCAATCTGCGACTTTACACAGAACTTGGTTACGTAGCGATTCGTACGCAGGCGGTCTCGCCTGTGCTCGAGATGGTGTTTCTTGAGAAGCCGGGGCGGGCGAAGAAGAACGCCGCCAGTGCCGGCGGCGGCGTAACACCTAAGCTCTAGATCCAAAATGAAAACTGCCCTGAACAACACTGTGTTGTCCAGGGCAGTTTTGTTTTCGGTGATGCAGTGCTAAGGGAGTCTAGCGAGACTTCCTATAGTACTTGTTCGGCGCACCGGGCGTGGGAAGATCGCCAGTGACTTGAACACCGCTGACGTGATCCTGCTTCAGTGCGGTTTGTAGAGTGATGCCGCTGCCGGAAACCTGCGTACCGGCGGCGTGCGCATGAGTAAGTGGCTTGTCGACTGTGATCGCCCCAGTTCTCCAGGGAATAGCAACTACGACTGCCGTTTCCTGGTTGGCATCACTGCCGATGGTGATGGTTTGGCCCACGCTGAATCCCCTGGCGTTGCCGACCGGAATGGCGGTGGCGCCTGCTTCAGTCGCAGCGGTACTCGTTGTTGCACCCGGCGTGCCTACGGACGCGATTACGGCGGATTCAAGGTTTGCGCCCGAATCAACAACAATCGTCTGACCGGTCTCAAAGCCTGCCACGGTGGTGACCTTTATGTTGTTCGTGCCGGCTGCGGAAGCAATCGCCAAGGCGGCGGCCGGAGGAGTCACGAAGTCGGTGCAGTTGCTGTCGTTATCGATGCCGTCCGGGAAGCGACCAGCGCTCCGATTGGTCGGGCTGGGAGTTATGGGCGGCCATCCGAAGCTGGCGGCGCCAGGCGAAGTCACGCGGCAACCACCTTCCTCCGCTCCAGACTTAGCTTGGTAGCCTTCCGACGCCCAAGGATCGACGAGGAGTCCATAGTTGAGGCTGTCGACGACCATGCCAGCGGCGTCACGCAGAACGATGTTTCCGGCGTTGTTCGAGAGAGCCGGACCACCGAACCATTGATTCGGAGCCGGAGTCCCTTGATAGCCTGCGGTTTTTACAGCAACGTCGCGCACAACGGCATTGATCGCGTGTTCCTTGGCGAGAGGTTTGTCGAGCGTGATGCCGGTTCCGAGCGGCTGAACAGGCTCATTGCTGGAATGCGCAAAGGCCGTCGCCGGTTGGAAGGTGATCCCGGTACCTTGAGCAGCAAAGGGAAGGTTCGCTGCGTGGTTGAACTTCAACGGGGCGGCCAGGTCGAGGCCCGTTCCGTGTGCCACAACGTCTTCGCGTGACTTATGCGGCTTGCCGAGTGCCGGGGTGAAGTCGACACCGGTGCCGTTTGGACCAGCCGTGCCGACGGCGGTGATCGTTACGAGTTCCAGATTGGCGGGCGTGCCGATTGTCATCCTGTCGCCCACGGTGAACGGAATCGCTGGTGCAGCGGCTCCAGCGCGTGGCGGCCCGAAAGCGCCGCGGACTTTGATGTTGGTCGCACCGACTGCAGCATCGGCTGACAGCGCCGTGCGGCTCGCCTGCGTACCGACTTTCGTGACCGTGACGGTCTCGACGCCGTGGCCCGGCGTATCGATGTCGAGCCGGATTTTGTCACCGGCAGAGATATTGGCGACAGACAGCACCTTGATGTTGGTAGAACCAACAGGCGCGTCGACGCCGAGGTAGCTCTGGGTACCCTGCTTGCCGACTGCGGTGACGGTTACAACTTCGTACTTCTCGGTGTCTCGTGCGACGGCGGGATAAGTAGCGCCGTAGCCGATGCCGATCTTTTCGCCGACTTTGAATCCGGCCACGCTTGTAACGGGCACGTTAGTGGAGCCGACAGGGATCGTGATCACCGGACCGTCAGGGAGCGGTTGCCACAGCGTCGTGGCATTGCTTGCTGCCGATCCGATACTGGCGATTTTGCGAAGCTCGACGCTGGCGCCGGTGTCGATTTCAACCGTGTCGCCGACCGTCATGCCGCTAGCGTTTCTCACGTGGATGGTGTTGTCGCCCGCGCGAGCGGGAATGACCAGCCCGGAGTTGGACAGGCCGAGCAGATAGAAGCCGCGAGGCGCGAGCTTTGTCCCGGCAGGAACTTTGACGGAGGAGAAGATCGGCTGTTCGGTGCCGTGCTGCGTCAGCGTCCAGTTGGAGAGATCAACGGGGCGAGTGCCGGCGTTGTACAACTCGATAAACGAATCCGTCGTGTTGACGGTTGATTCGGCGCTCACGCGGAATTCGTTGATCTTGATTGGGCTGACGTTGCGAACCTTCTCGACTGCAGTTTCAGTTTGCGTCTTGCCGGTGGCTTGATTTGTCCAAGAGGCGTTACCGATGATGTCGCCGTTGAAAGCGGCGGGGCCGGAGGTGACTTTGAAGGTCGCGCTGACCGTGGCGCCTGGCGCTACGGGTTCGGCGATCGTCACTGCGGCCTTGCCAGCCGCCACGGCTTTCCACTGCTTCGGTACGGACACGCTCAGCTTAACGCCGGTTGCTGGTGCCCCGGTGGTATTGGTGAAGGTAACGGTGGTTTCCTGCGCGGAACCCGGTGTGAACGTTTGAAGTCCCGGCGGGGTCGCTTTCGCTGAGGCGGGTACTACGGTCACTCGGGGCACGTCATACTTTGCGGCCACGACATTCGCCTGAATCAGTTGATCAGTTGCGTCGGAGGGGAATGTTCCTGCGGCGGTCATTGCGCCTTCGTAGAAGGTGCCCTGCGAGCCGACGCTGTTGTCGCCGCCGTTGCCGAGCAGGATTGCTCCCTGCTTGCGCATGGGGTCATAAGTGTGGTCGACACGCGGGCCGTCGAACATGACTTGCAGCGGACCCTTCTGCGCGTCGCCGCCCATAGATGTCCAGTGGTGCGGTTCGCCTTTTGCCATGGCGGTTACGAAGCGCCAGGTGATGTTCGGCAGGTCTTTGCAAAGCTTCGATCCATCGGCGTTGACGCAGCCGACGAGGTTGTTCTCCTGGTCGGTCATAATCCACGGTCCCGGCGGGTTGCCGTGATACCACGGTGTTGCGTTGCCGTAGTAGGTGGTTTCCATCGTGCCGTTGTCGTCGTCACGACTGTCGATCTCAGCGTTACCGTAGTCGAAGCAGCAGCCGTTATTGAAGTGGTGGCCGTTGATGACCCAGTACTGGCCTTCGGCTTGATCGTCGACCGCAGTGCCTTTCGCGTCGTTCTGGCGGAGCCCCATGCCGGGAGCGATGAAGACGCCGTAAGCCTTGTGGCCCATGATCGTGACCGGTGCCATGTCGGCAACCGGGAGATTATTGAATCCACCCATAGCCGGACCGCTGAATGCTCCGCGCGGCGCCTGAATCAGGTCATTGTGTTTGGGAGATTGGTCGTAGATTTTGGCGATGAAGCAATAGGTGTTGGCGCAGAATGCGTCTTGCGCCGGGGCGTTGGCGTAGCCACCGGCATCGGGAACCGGCGAGGCTGAAGGCTGCACGACGCCGATGTCGAGAGTCTTGCCGTCGGACTGGCGCAGTACCTGATAGAGTGGGCCGTTATAGGAGGCGTACAGCGCGCGTGTGGTGCTGTGGGCGGCCACACAGGGTGCGCCGGCAGCGGCGTAGATGTCGCATGGGCCTTGCGGTCTAGCCGGAGCAGCGTTAGTTTCTGCCGAGGCCTGCTGTGCCATCATTATTGTGGCGCCAAGCAGCACAAGCGCCAGTGCAAGTATTACTGCAACGCATAACTTTGTCTTCATGCTTGTCCTATCTGCATCGCGGGTTTAGTCCCGGCACGCGGAGGCTCCGTGTTACCCGGGAGAAAGTAACGCATCGGTACTCGAAATCAAGAAAACGATTTCCGAATGAGCTTACCCCCGCAGTCTGGGCAAATCAAGCGAGATTGCGCTGTCAGTGAATCACGTAAAACGCCACTCTTGGTTGACGGCAATCGTCCAAAGAGCATCTAGGGTTGCGAGCCGATTTGGGCACTTGGAGCCGCGATCAGCTCCACCTCAGAAAACGTTTGCTTGACCCGATCTCCGCGACACGAGCAAGGCCAGAAGGAACTGAGAGGGTTCGACAAGTAGTGACTTCAATTCAGTTTGGCAACATGGCAATTAAGTTGTGCGAAGTGAAAACTAGCGTGCGCTCTTGTCCTCACCTTGCCGATTTGTCAATCAATTGGCAACTCAGGGCCACAAGAAGTCGACTGAGCTCTGGCCAAAGTCGGTCACCATTTGGCCGCGCAACTCGTTCCGGGAGGTGACCTCAAATTTCAGCCGGTGCCAGACGCCGCGCCGGATGCGCTCGGGCAGGAAACATTGCACGAGGTAATCGACTTGCGAGCCGCCACCTTCGGAAGCCTCGGT
The DNA here is from genome assembly GCA_023410055.1 of Acidobacteriota bacterium. Lineage (GTDB taxonomy): Bacteria > Acidobacteriota > Terriglobia > Terriglobales > Acidobacteriaceae > JAEZPW01. The sequence continues at coordinate 44,045 of JAEYQK010000066.1, read as the reverse complement.
CAGTTGATCGAGTCGGGCGACTTTGAGCGGAGTGCCGTCGAGCCAGACCACGACGTCTTCGGGCTTGAGTTCAGGACCGATTGCAGTTGGTGACCGCTTGGTCGCTTCCTGTAGGCCTTTCATCTCGGATTCGTTAAGCAGTCCGTCGCCATCGAGGTCGAAGCGGTGGACGCGCGCGAGAGACGTCGGACGGAAAAACAGGAAGATGGTGTTCGGTCCGCCCTGCACCTCGAACACGCGTGCAGAGTAGAGTTCCGTGCTGCCGACTGTGTAATCATCTTCGCGATCTCGGGTCAGGTCGTAGTTCCACGCCCAGCGTTCAAGGGAGTCGTAGATGTACCCGGTACCATTCACGTTGACGATGGCGTAAACCCGGGCGGGGACGAGGGCGTCGAAGGTTCCGTCGTCGGCAACCGGCACGGTGATGCGGCCGGGCGCTCGGAAGTGCGTCGGCAAAAGATCGATGGTAGTTGAATGCCACATGCCGTTCTTATAGTGAACTCGTCCGTGGAAGTGCGACCACGCCAGCGCGGCAAAACCCTGTTCTGGTTGTAAATTCGGTCCCGCCAGACGCCACGACACACGGTCGGCGGTCGGGAACTGCTCTTTCAACTCAATTTCGTTGTCGAATCGGCCACTTTCCACCTTCACGGCAACTTGACCTCTGTACAATTCCCTGCCGCGCGACTCAATGGCATACGAGAGCTGATATGCGCCGTCGGCAATCCCGTCTCCATGGAAGACGAGCGTAGGCTTCAGTTCGACCTGGTCGGCGGGTCGCTTATACGGATATTCGAGCACAATCTGGCTGCGGCTTGGATTGTACAAATACGCGTTGATGGACGAAGCGGCGGCCATGAGGGGAGCGGCAGCGACAATTGCAGCGAAAACGACAAGGAGTAGGCCCATGTTCTTCATATCTTCCTTGTACGGCTGCAAGCAGTCCGGAGTTCCAGGTCATCCGGACGCGTTCGCAATGGCGCTATGGTCAGCTACCAAGCTGCAGTCTTTGGTAACAGTGCGGCGTCAGCCGTAGTGTCGGTATGTTTTTACCGGGAATTGAGCATTGCGAGATATGAGAGGGGTACAAGGGCCTCGAGTTGAGCTTCTATTTGAGCAAGGGTGAGAAACCGCGCGTTTGGGCAGGAAGTAAGTTGTTGGAAGTATTGGTCGGGGCGACTGGATTCGAACCAGCGACCCCCTGCGCCCAAGGCAGGTGCGCTACCAGGCTGCGCTACGCCCCGACTCCGGTTTGATTATATCGGACATCCTCGTTGCTCGAACAGAGAGTTGCGACTTAGTGCGTTTTTCTCACATCCAATTGTCGAGTAGGTGCCTTTTTCTCACATCCAACTGTCGAGTAAAGGAAGCTGTGATAAGGAAGCTGTGATGATGCGCAAAGCTCGTTTGTGCATTGTTTTACTACTTAAGCGGTTATAATTGTCACTTACGTATGAAGCCTCCGCAATATGCACTAGTGGCGTATGTGAGGAGTTCAGTAGGGGAATTCGTAGAGAATCTCAGGCGAGAGTTGCATCCTGAGCATCCGGACCTGGCGGCCCATCTCACTATTCTCCCGCCACGACTCATCTCGGGAACTGAGACCGAAGCGATGGAGCAGATCGCCGAGGTATGCAGGGGGGTGGAGCCATTCGAGATCACGCTTGGTGACGTCGAGAGCTTTATCCCAGTGACGCCGACTCTGTTCATTCGAGTGGCGCGTGCTGCTTATCGAATGAGGGAAATCCACGACCTGCTCAACACGGTAAACCTTCACTCGGAAGAGCAGTGGCCGTACATGCCCCATCTCACAATCATCAAGATGTCGGAGATGGATGCCGCGCAGCGCGGTCTTAACCTGGCACGGCAGCTTTGGGCTGGGTATCATGGTACCCGCCAGATTCTGATAGATGAACTGACCTTCGTACGTGAGGGACACGACGTCTATACGTGGCACGACCTGGCACCCATTCCCCTGGGCAAGCGTACCGCTTCCGTCCGGTAATAATCCTTCCTTTGTTCCAGCTACTTTCTTTCCAGTTACTTTCGACCGCAATCTCGCTGCAGGTACATGTACTTGCATGGGATGGGCTTAGAGGTACACATCCCTAACGGGTCTTGCGACAAGATCGGTGCAAAAGGTACAAGGAACATGAAGTTCAGCGGTCCCCATTCTCCGCAGACCTGGCCGCGCAGGAGAAACCGCACCGCGGAGAGAGAGTTGTATCATGCACATCTCGGTATACGGTTCAGGTTATCTAGCCACGATCTTTGCAGCCTGCCTTGCTGATTTCGGGACACCCGTCACCTGCTTCGACGACGATAGCGCGCGCATTAACGCAGTGGCGCAAGGCAATGTTCCGTATTACGAAAGGAATCTTAACGAGATCGTTCGGCGCAACGTTCGGGCCGGACGGCTTGATTTTTCAACCAACATTGAATCGTCTGTGCGCAAAGCGCAGGTTGTCTACATTGCGCAGGATTCGCACCGGTATATCCAAGAGCAGGCGCTGAACCTGGCCAAATTGGCGAGCGACAAGGCGGTGCTTGCTCTGGTGACGCCGGTTCCGGTCGGGACAGCATCTCGCATTGAGCAACAGTTTAGTAACGCTGGCTTGAGCGTCCCGATTGTATCTCATCCTGCATTCTTCACGGATGGTTGTGCCGTCGAGGATTTCAATTGGCCTGATCGTATTCTGCTTGGTACCTCGACGGGGCACGCAATTCTGATTATGAAACAGATTTATCGCCCACTTGTGATGAGAGGAGTGCCGATCATCGTGACGAATCACGAAACGGCTGAACTCGCTCGCGAGGCGTCGACGGCGTTTGTCGCAACCAAGATTTCGTTTATCAATGAACTGACGACGCTCTGCGAAAAGGTGAATGCCGACGCGGTTGACCTGGCGCTGGCGATGGGCTTGGACAAGAAGATCGCTCCGCGATGTTTACAGCCGGGAGCAGGTTTCGGTGGCCCTTTTGTCGAGAATGACATGGATGCCCTGGTGCAGTTGGCGGGCGTTCAAGGTGTTTCGCTGAAGATTCTGACGGCAGCGCGAGAGGTGAATCGCACGCTTTCGGATCGTGTCACGATGAAGATCGTCCAGATGCTTGCGTCGTTACCAGGAAAAGAACTCGGGTTGCTGGGCCTGGCGTTCAAGCCGAACACCAATTCGATCGTAGGATCCTCGTCGATTCATCTCGCAAAGAGTCTTGCTCTCAAGGGAGCGCAGGTGCGTGCTTACGATCCAGTCGCGATTCCGGAGGCGAGACAGGAACTCGAGTCCTCGATAAAGCTCTGCGAAGATCCGTACGCGGCGGCGGAAGGTGCGGACGCCCTGGTCGTCGGTACCGGCTGGCCAGAGTTTCGCGCTTTGGACTTCGACAGGATGAAGCGGCTGCTCAAGCGTCCTATCATCGTGGACACGAAGAATCTGCTGGATGCTGGCCGCATGCGCGCCATTGGCTACCAATACGTTGGCATGGGGCGAGCGTAGCTTCTGTTCCGAAAAGCAAACCTGTGCCGGGTACTGATCACAGTGCCCGGCTTTTTTTGTTACGCCGCGCTCTCTCCCAAGCAAAGTGGAAAGGTGTCCCGCGCCCGAGTTCCAGAAAAGCTGCTATTTGCACACCAACCAGGAACTTACAACGAGCATTTCGCATCTATTCGGGAAGCATCCGTCTGCGGAAGGACAGCGGTGCGTGACGGCACAATGAGTTCTGGTCCTCAAAAGCAGGTTTCCCTTCAGCGCCCGGCGTTTGCCGTAGCCGCGGGAGAAAGCCGGACAGGTCAACTGCTCAATGTCGTTGGCGATCAGATTTCGATAAAGATATCGAGCCGAGACAGCAATGGTGCGTTTACGGTTTTTGAAGACTGTACTCCACCGATGGCCGGACCGCCGCTTCATCTGCATTACGAACAGGACGAGTGGTGGCACATCCTGGAAGGGCAGTATCTTTTCGTGGTTGACGGAAAGGACATTCTTGCTGGACCGGGCGATACCGTTTTTGCACCACGCGGTAGGCAGCACACTTTTCAGAACATCGGCGCCACTCCGGCGCGCGCTCTGATTACGGCAGTGCCCGGCGGTCTTGACATCTTCTTTGAGGAATTGAGCGCGGCGGTGCCTCCAGGTAGAGAGCCTACAGGTGTGGTCGTCAGCGCGATCTTTAAGAAGCACGGCCTGGAATTGCTTGGGCCGCCGCTCGGCGTACGCAAGGCAGCCTAGCTGCTGGGGGCAGGAGCACTCAAAAAAATCTTTGTTGGTGCGAAGAATTTGCTAATCATGCACGCCGTGAAAGCCGATATCTCTGGCATGCGGCAGAAATACAGACGTTTCGTGCGGATCCTGGCCTATTTGGCTCCGATCGCCATATTTCTGAACCCGTTGCAGCAGTCTGTCGCGCAGGTTTCGAGTTTCGCTCAGGTCAGGATTTCAGCAACTCTGCACGGTCGGATCGGCGTCAGCGCACGTTCTTTCCCGGTTTCGATTCCGCTTGATTCTGGCAATCCGGCCTCCAACCATGCTTCGTTTCCACTTGAACTGAACTGGAACCTTAATCCTATGGAGGTTCGCGGATTCGAAGTGATTGGATATTTCGCCACTCCCGAGTCGGCACTCGTCAACGCCGTAACCGACACGGCCGTTCCAGCAGCCTACATCCAGGGACGATGGGAATCCGACCGCTTCCAGCGTTTCAACGAGATCCATCAAGTCGGCTCGCCGGGAGCAAGTCTAAGGCTCTATTCTCAATCGATTTCGCCGGGCCGTTCGCGAGGCGCCCGCTCTGGCCTGCTGGAGCTGCAAATCGACCCTGGCCTCTCGGCCGAGTTACCCGACGGTAGCTATCGTGGCGTTCTCTATATTGAAGTACGTCACTACTGAGCTTTAGCGCTTACGCTATTGGTACAGAGTCGGAAAATTCCCTGTTTCCGGAGCAAATATCGCGCCCGAAGTCTCGACTGGTTCCGGAACCGGCAGGTCAAGTTCCGACCGTTTTCTCTTCTTGGGAATTTCGCGAGTGCCCCGTGCACGCCTAACTACGATCACGATTGTTTGGGCCTCATTCTCCAGCTCCGCCAAGGCTGAAACCGGCGCGCTTACAACCTCGTAGACCTGCTGATTCAATGACCGCTCCGTCACAATCGAGACCGGATAGGTCTCGCCGCGCCGGAAGCGCATGAAGAACTGTCCCTTGCTGTCGGTGTAGGCGCTCTGGCCGTCAACTTGCACGTTGATGCCCCAGACCGGTTGACCCTGATCGTCGCGCACGATGCCCTTTACGACAAATTTCGAAAATGCCGGAATGGGCTGTGTTGGACCACGTCCCTGGATGTCCTCTCCGTTCCGGGACCAACCGATGCCGTCGACCGCAGCCGTATACCGCATCTTTCCGAGCGGGTCGATGTAAGAATCTGTCCTTAGCCGAATGCCCCTGAATATGTTCACATTGAGGTTGATCATCCAAACATGGGAGTACCGCTTTCCGCCGAATCCGCCCGCCAGCGGACTGTACATCAGATCGTGCTGCAATCCGAGCGTGAGCCGATTGGAGGTGAACCTTCCGCCGAAGGTGGCCGAAGTCATGTCCTTCGAAGTGGTGACGCCACCGTTCAGGGTCAATCGCGGTGAGAACCGCTCTTGCAGAGTGGCGGTGTATATCTTCGAATTGAAATAACTGCTGTCCATCTTCATCAGCGAGCCGCTGGCAGAGAGGCCGCGCGTAATAGCGCGGGAAACGCTGTAGTTCTGTGTCGTGGTCTTGAGCGCGCCCGATGAGCTTGTCGATACCGCGCTCCCGAAGTGGAACTCCTTCAGGCCGGCGTATGCGCTCACGGAGTCCAGCGACACGCGTATCGGTTCCGCGAATATCTCCGTTGTGGGAGAAAAGACGTTTTCGTGATCGGCAACGAACGAAAGATGCCTCGACACCGTATAGCGGACACGGATGTTTGCCCCGACGTGCTCCGGAGCGTTAACCGCAACGCCTGAAATGCGCCGGAACGACTCCCCAACAGAGTTGAAGCTTGCTTGGATTCCGAACCGTCGTGAATCGTACTGCGATCCGGCCGAAAGGAACCTGCTGTTGTAGCCAATTCCTCCGCCGGCACTGATGCTCCAGTTCTGGCGCAACTTGAACCCAATAGAATGTAGCGAGGTGAACTTATCCTGGACGATATTGATCGAGTGGTAAGCCGCACGCCCCTTGTCCAGTTTACGTTCATAAAAAAAAGCCGCAGTAGATTGCTGAATGTCGAATGCACGAAAGAAAGAATAGGAGCGCTCATCGGCGGTGGCGCCGCCGAAGGCTGACCACGACTGGTTTTCGCCTTTGCGACTGACGAAAAGCCCGCGTCCGGCAAAGTAGCGCGAGCCATCGAAGATGTCGGTATCAAGCTCCATCTCTTGATAGCGGTCTCCGAGCCCAAGGTTGTAATTGTGAAAGCGGCTCTGCAGGTAGCCGCCGACTTCAAAGCCCGAACCGAAGCCTGCGCCGAACCATCCTTGCACCGGAGCCCATTTGTAATCCAGCTGGAAGCCGGAGGCACTCATCAGGGTAGAGACGCCGCCGGTCGCATATATTGCTTGTGCCCCGGCGGTCGTTAGAAGAGTACAAAAAGCTCCAACAATAACTAAAACGAAGCGTAGAAGCAGGAGTCTTTCGCCAAGTTTGTTGGAGCGTCGTGCCATCTAATTCGTCTTACCTTGCTGTGCTACGGATTGGTCGAAAGCTATTGGCGCCTCGAGGGAGAATCCGTCCTCGAAGTTGACCTTAATCCTTGCAGCTTTGACCGGCTTTCCGGGTTCAAGCTTTATGTGGCGCTTGCCGGAGGGGAATACCGGGAAGCCGCCGACCTCGGCTTTTTTCTCAAAACCTTCGCATGTCACGCCTTGAATTCGTCCGAGCTTTGGCGTGAGGTTCGAGACGGTCAGCGTATACTCGCCTGCTTTCTCTCCGGGGCGTACGTCGAGCGAGAGATCGTTCTTGGTGAGCTTTTTCTTCTGGTAAATGTAGACCACATGAGGCAACACGAAGTTGATCCTCATTTGGTTGGGCAACGGGACCTGGCGCGTCATGGTGTTCTGAATCGTGAACCACCCGTTCGCCTCGTCCGTTTTCGCCTTATAGAACACGTAATGGGATTGGCGCGGGGGAATGACGAAACTATTCGATCCCAAATCGACCTTGATCTGCGGATTGGGCACTGAATAACGCATTCCGCCATCTTCATCAACGGTAAACCCTTGAACCTCAACGATCACGGCCATGGCCACGTCGCTGTCATTCCTGAGTTCGTACATGCCGTCTGCCTTACCGCGGTATTCCGAAATGGGCGGGGCAACGGACTGCCCCACCCCCGGAAGCGCCGTCAGCAAAAGCCAACTTATTGCGACAGTCACTGCGACTTTGGACAAATTGACCACAATTCACCTACAGAGCAGCGGCTAGTTCGTGTAAGCGACGATATTGATCGTGCCTGTGTAAGTATCCGGTTGCAGCGCGGTAACATCTGCAGCCGTGAGGTTTAGCTGCACACTCAAGGTGTCAGCCTTGCTTATGTTCTTGTGATTCGCCTGGGTTGACGGAGAGAGCGGGTAAGTATTGACAAGGACGCCCTTTGTCAACCCACAATTGCTGATCGTAGCGTCAATAGATCCATAGCTGCCGCTGTTCGGTTTCGCGTTGATCTTTGATTGCGGAATGCTGTCGCCGTTTCCTGTGTTGCCAGCCATTGGATTAGGCATTGTCGCGCAGACCCAAACGTTCGTCGCGCGCAGAGGCTTAAGATTCCATGTGGTAGTGATGGCGACGTTTGCGGTCTGCGAGCTCAGGACGCCGTCAAGGTCGAACGCCCCGTTGGTCGTTACAGCCGCGACGCTCAATGTCTCGCCTTTTGTGGCGGTGATTTGGGTGGTTGCAGTGGCGGTCTTGTCCTGTGCGCTTGCCATTTGGGCTACCGCACAAAGAGCCAAAATAATTACGGCGATTGAAAATAGTTTCCTCATTATCGTTTCTCCTCAGTTGACTTACAGGCGCAATTCCTTGACAGCTGAACTGCGTTTCACAACAACATCTACTACGTGCCGCTGGTACTGATCGCTCAGTAGAAGCCGGCGTAAATCGTAATCGTCCCGGTATACGTGTCTGCTTGCAGGTTGGGCGAATATCCGTTCAACCGTACCTGAAAGGACGAGGTCTGTTGGGCGTTCCCGTTCCCAGTGGGTATCGAGACACTCCCTTGCCAGATCTGAGTCGATGGAGTGATCCCGCAATGAGAACCTGAGCCGGCAATGGACCCCCAACTCCCACCGTTGGGCATGATCTGAACCGCTGACGCTGGAATGGTGTCTGTGTTAGAAGGGCTGCTCCCAGTCATTGCCCACGCTGTGCCTCCAGCTACACCAACGCAAACGGTCATCGTGTCTGAACAGCCTCCCCACCAAACGCAGTAGTTCAAGATCCCACCATTTCCGTAATAAGTGGCGGTGATGGTCAGGGTTTGGGCCGGCGTAGGATTGCCGGAGTTATCAAGCTGGAAGGTTGTGAGCGGCGATGCACTCAAGCTCACCATGTAACCTTGACCTTGCTGAGCAAACACTGATGGCGCGGACACAAGAAAGATCAGAACGCCGACGACAACCGCAATTCTCACTGACCTGCACATACGATTCACTTATCTGGCAACAGCTGTGCCGAGGTTGTAGTCTCGGCGACGCAAAGTACCTACTCCCAACATGTACTCAAGTAACGTTTCACGACGCCCAACACCTCTTGTACGATTGGCAGCAGAAAACCTCCTATCGGTAGCCCTGCTGGCCGCTTCGCGTTATGACTAGGTAATGGCACTTAGTTCGCATATTGTGCCTAAACCGCCATTACAGGCAAGTGTTTAATGAATGTGGTGTGTACTTCTGTAATGCGCTGCTTTCGCCGTTAGTAACCGGAAAATAAACCAAGGTAACGGCATCGTTCTGGAGGGCCTGCCAGCTCTGAGCCGACAACATTCGAACAAGTCATTGGGCGAGACAGGAGCACTTGGGCGTGCTTCGGACGGGTAGGTCTATCCGACGCGACAGACTGCCGAGGTCTTGCAGGTCAGGAATTTGGCGCAAAGGATATGAAAATAGGCGGAAGGGTCTGGGGTGGGTGGTGGGATTCGAACCCACGACAACCGGAGCCACAGTCCGGGGTTCTACCACTGAACTACACCCACCGTGTCGATGTTTCACATTTTAGCAGAAGCAGAGTTATAGTGGGAACCTTCACCGTCAATTCCATAACATTTATCTCATCTGAATAGGTGCAACACGCCTCGGGGTTGTGCGATCGGGATAACGCGAGAAGAAACTTTAGCAGAAGTGCGGGTAAAGTAACCCACGAAGTGATAGCAGGGAGAGTGTGGTTCCCGCGCTTAGTTGCGGAGCGGGAACCACGGAATCGTTAGTCGTAAGGGCAGCAGCCGCCACCCGCACCGGCAGCAGCCGCCGAAGCACAGGTACCGCCACATCCGGCCGCAGCTTCGCATGTGCTCGCTGGTTTGGCGCTGCGGACTGAGAAGACTGATATTTGCTGGTTCAAGTTTGTGCTGTGGCACAGAGGACATTGCGCTTGTGTTGATCCATAAACCAATTGCTCAAAGCGCTTTTTGCAGTCTTGGCATACGTACTCAAAAATGGGCATTTATACTCCAACGAAGGGGTGCACAGGCACCCGAAATTCGAGTGGCGCGAATCACAGCTCAGAGTGGCGCCTGAGATAGAGCCTGAGTCTTTGCCTGAATTATAGTCAAGACTCGTGAAACGCAAAGCATAAATGAACCTTAGTTCGGGCTACGAAAGCGATCGCCAAAGTCTCGCAAACCGCAGTTTTCATGTTGAACCTTTTGTGCCGCGCAGGGCACTGACTGGCGCGCACACCCAGACCATTGCAAGTCACCTTTTGCCCCGACCAGCGCTGCGTTCGGCTCCCGAACGGCTGTTATTCGATATTGAAGATGGCACAAAGGTGCTGTGCCTGTGTCATTGGCAGGCAAAGTGGCAGGATGCACTGACAATTGTCGTCGTGCATGGACTCGAGGGCTCCAGCGATTCTCAGTATGTAATAGGGACAACGGCTCAGGCATTCGATGCCGGCATGAATGTCGTGCGCATGAACGTGCGCAACTGCGGCGGTACAGAGTCGATGTGCAGCACTCTGTATCATTCGGGCTTGTCTTCTGATATCGCTGTGGTTGTACGAGGATTGATGGAACGGAAGGGGATCGAGAGGATTGCCCTGGCTGGTTTCTCGATGGGCGGCAACCAAGTTCTAAAACTCGCTGGCGAGTGGGGCAGTGGGATGTACGGAGGTGCGCCCGGAGCGCTGTGCGCGGTTGCTGCGGTTTCTCCTGCCATGGATCTGTCGATATCGGCTGATGCTATTCACCTTCGCTCGAACCGCATCTACGAGTGGCGATTTCTTTTTTCGTTAAGAAACCGCCTCAAAATGAAGGTTCGCGCCTTCCCGGAGATTTTCCGCGTCAACAAATGGTGGTGGCGAAGTATTCGCGATTTCGACGATTGCGTGACGGCGCCGCACTTCGGATTTCGGGACGCCGAGGACTATTACACCCAAGAGAGTGCGTCGCGCCTACTCGAACATATCTCGGTTCCGACACTGATTCTGAATTCGAAAGACGATCCATTTATTCGTGTAAGCGGACAGAGCCGCGAAAAGATCAACGCAAATTCATCCATCACGTACTATGAAACCGAGCATGGAGGCCATTGTGCGTTCCTAGCGAAGCCTGATGATTACGGTGGGCGATGGGCCGAGCGGCAGATTATTAGATTTTTCCAAGCGACAGCACACCACGGTAACCGTCGTTAGCAGTTTTCTAGATGCGTTTCCTTTGCTCTCTTTTCAGGCGCGTTTAGAATATGATAGTAGGACCGGGGCGTAGCTCAGGTGGATAGAGCATCTGCCTTCTAAGCAGAGGGTCGTGGGTTCGAGTCCCGCCGCCCCGGCCATTTTAGGGCCCGAACCTGAGGTGGAACTGGTTAAAGCTGCTTCCAGACTTCGTGTAGAGATCTCGTCTAGGCAAGTTCCTGGTTCGTTGCTCAGAATGCAAGACAAAATGGACGCATTAGTTCGATTCCGTGCGGTTTGCTTTCCCGAGGCTCCTAAAGCGGGTGGCGGAGTTCTATCCGCATGAGAGTCCTTGTCGCAGATGATTCGCTGTTCTACCGGAAATCGCTTGAGCGCCTGCTCAAACTGTGGAACTACGAGGTGGTACTGGCCAGCGACGGTAATCAGGCGTGGAACATTTTGAAGCAGGAAGGCGCTCCCAGTCTTGCTGTTCTGGACTACATCATGCCGGGAATGACCGGGCCAGAGATCTGTAACGCGGTCCGCGACAACAAAGAAGGTCCGTACGTTTACGTGATCCTTCTCAGCGCCAAGGGTGAACACGAGGACCTTCTGGAGGGATTCGAGCGGGGAGCAGACGACTATCTGCGCAAGCCTTTCCATGAACTGGAGCTACGTGCGCGTCTGCGCGTGGGTGAGCGAATAATACGTGCGCAGCGAGAGCTTCTCGAGATGCGTGAGCGACTTCAGTTCCAGGCCAGTCATGATTCGATGACGCACTTGTGGAACAATGCTGCGATTGCCGAAATCCTGGCCAAGGAAATGAAGCGCGCAAAGCGTCAGAACTCCACACTGAGTGTCTGCCTTACCGATTTGGACTATTTCAAACGGGTCAACGACACCTACGGCCATCTGATCGGGGACGAGGTGCTTCGAGTCTCAGCGTCTCGAATGCTTGAGGCGGTTCGTCAATACGACTCGCTGGGACGCTACGGTGGCGAGGAGTTTCTTGCCGTATTGCCGGGTTGCTCTGCGATCGACGCTCTTGGCACCGCCCAACGCATGCGTGAGGCACTTTGCAGCAGGCCGGTCTTAACCGAGCCGATGTCGATCACTGTTACGGGCAGTTTCGGGGTTAGTGAATGGAGTGAGGAACTGAGCGTCAAAGATCTACTATCGCGTGCAGATCTGGCTCTTTATGCGGCAAAGGCCGCAGGCCGAAATCGAGTGCAATTATATGATTCGACTTGCGTTGCTTAGCACGCCGAAGCACAGATTATGCTGTTGTGAGGTTCGGACAGAAAAAAGGGGAGCCGCCCGGCTCCCCGAAGTTGCAGGTTAGAGCTAAGACTCGAAAAATCCGAGTGCACCACGTGCCGCCCAAGGCTACGTCTGTGCACCTGTATCAGAAGCATCCTCGGTTCCAAAACTGTTTTGCAGCTAACTGAAAGAAAAGAGAAGGGTTGTGGTTCAGTCCGCACGTGCAGCCTACAATCTTTTGGAATTCTGCGGAACGGGCCTACCGCTTCTCATAGGCGGCAACTCACACTTGATCTATTGACGGGGGCTCGGGCAGGAACCTGTCAAAGCTTACAGGGCGCTGATGAACTCCACGCCGAGGTCGCCGTCGTGACAGTACTTCACTTCGACTGGGAGGGTGTGGCGGATGCCCGATGTCTCTTCGACGACGACTCGCAACCGCGCTCCGGGGGCGAACGTATGGGCGTGGTCACCGCCGAGAGCGATCGTCATGCCTCCACCGCCTACACGGGAGACTCTACCCAGTTTGCAACCACTTTCGTCAATTGCGACGGCCTCTTCCGGGATCTCAAGGCGTTCGAATTGGCGGCGGTTAGAAATCATCGGGATGGGAATTGTCGTACTCTGAATTTTTACGCCCAAAATGCGAGATTGTAAACAGGCACAAGCAGACATCGAAAGAAGTTGCCGAATGCGTGCAGACTCTAGATTCAGACACTCTGTCGTGACATAATGCTGTCCGCAAACGTCTCCGAGTTCAGAGAGCACGTCTGGCACTGACGAGAAATGCGAGGTAGAGATAATGCGCAAGTGTGTTGTCCTTGGATTATTCCTGGCTATATGTGCTGGTGCGCAAGTTAGCAAAACGGCAGTTGGTGGCGACCAGGCCGTGGATCAACCAAAGGTTGAGCAAAAGAACCAGGGTGCCGAATCGCAAAAGGCTGAAGCGAAGGACCAGAAGTTGGTAGCCAGCGAAGGGGCACTGATCAGCCAGGAGAGGATTCCTTCCGGAGCCCGCGTTTACGTGGCCCCAATGGTGAACGGATTCGACAATTACATCACAGCTGGTTTGCAGCAGAAGAAAGTCCCCGTAACTATTGTCGCCGATCGTACAAAAGCTGAGTTCGAAATTACTGGCGTTGCGGAAACTGACAAGGCGGGTTGGGCAAAGATGCTGTTCATGGGCTCGCAAGCCACCAATGAGACGGCCAGTGTCAAAATGGTCAACTTGAAGACAGGAGCTGTCGTGTTTGCCTATTCCGTTAATAAGAGCAACTCGGCTCGGGGCAAGCAAAGTGCCGGCGAGGCCTGCGCGAAGCACATCAAGGAAAAGATAATCGATTAGGGAGTCGTTTGCCTTCGGAGGAGGGAATTCGATGCGAGGAGTAGGATGCGCTGTTTTGGCCGTAATATTCTCTGCTGCATTCGTTGTAGGACAGCAGGCACCAACAGCAACCTCGGTAGAACCGAGCGTGAAGGCGGTTTCCACTGCGGACTCGAAACAGGAGGCTGAATCCCTGGTTATTCCCAAGGGAGCAAAGATCTTCATTGCTTCGATGCCCGACAACTTTCACGAGTTCATGAAGGCTGCAATTGAGAAGAAGCACGTACCCGTTACCGTTGTTGAGAATAAGGACCAAGCAGAATTTGAGCTCTCGGGATTTTCGGAAACACAAAAGGCCAGCACCGCCAAGAAGCTCATTATGGGAAGCTGGCATTCGCGTGAGTCAGCAAGCATAAAGGTTGCGAACTTGAAGTCGGGTGTGGTCGCATTTGCCTACTCCTACAATAACGACAACTCAGCCCATGGCAAGAAGACGAGCTCTGAGGCTTGCGCAAAGCACCTGAAAGAGAAAATCGAGAGCGGCAAGTAGCAAGGTGATACCGCATTTGCCCAAAAGTTTGCGGCCCGAACCGGGCCGCTTTTCTTTTATCCTCAACGGAACCGTGAATTGCTCGGCGCTCCGCAACCACCGCCGGATGAGAATGTAGACAGCAGGCGCTCGACTTTGGCTGAGTGACACTTTGGACACTCAACGCCGTGGTCGGCGTTTTTCATGCTACGAAGCTTCTCGAAGGTCGAGCCGCATTCACGGCACAAGTAATCGTATAACGGCATAGTCTGTGATATCTCCCACATGGGACAAATGCGAGACCAGAGACAAGCGTTACACCCATTCTTGCCCACACACAACCCAGCGCCCGAAGGATAAGTCACCATGCACGACCATCCGGACAATGTGCAAGTTCTGCTCACTGACACAAACGCACAAGTCACGACTGCGGATGGCAAAGTCACTCACTTCAGTGGAAAGTCCGGCGAAACGCAGTGGCGGACGGCACGAGACACTCGGTCGAGAATGATGGCAACAAAGAATACGAGGGGATTCTTGTTGAGATCAAGGGTGCAGTATCGGCGACGAAATAACGTCAAGTCCCCCCGGTTGCCGACTCTATGCCGCTTTTCTGAGAGAGGAGTGCCCGGTCTTCTCGATGTTCTTTAGCTGCTTGGTCTCGCCGCTTAGGTTGAAGTCGGTGAGGCCGGCCAGCGCAGCGAGCGTGACCGCCTGGACGCGAAAGAATCGAGCATCGTACTTGTCTTTGATTCCCATTAGGGATGGGATTGCGCCGATCACGGCGGCCAGCCCGAGATCGACGCGTCCGTGGGCGTCGGCACCAAGTCGGGTGTTGCGGGTGCCTGAGAAATCCGTCAATGCGGCATTCGTCAGAAGAAACATGGCGCAGCCGGAGCTGCAAACTGCCACTGGCTTGTCGCGCTCCCACGCGGAGGCAGCGTGGAGCAGGAAGCCTCCGGCGCAGGCCAGTTCGATGATCGAATGCATGCGGGGCGTGATCATGCTCGGCAAACGGTCAGTGATCTTCGCAGTAAGGCGGTCGAGGAACGGCATCGTAACCTCCACAACGTGTAGTGTGTCGGATTCGATGCGAAGAGGAGCTGGCCGGGTGGTGCCATTCCAAGAATACGCACAGCTTCTTGCGGGCCCTGTCTACTTGCCGCCCATGACCAGCTTGGCGATGGTTGAGAGCTGCATGTTCGAAGTGCCTTCGTAAATCTTGCCGATCTTCGAGTCGCGCCAGTACTTCTCGACCGGATAGTCCTTGGTGAAGCCGTACCCGCCATAGATTTCGACCGCCAACGATGCGACGCGCTCCGCTACCTGCGAACAGAAGAGCTTCGTCATCGCCGCCTCTTTCACGAAATTCATGCCGGCGTCCTTCATGCGGGCAGCGTTGTAGACCATCAGTCGCGCAGCTTCGATCTCGGTGCCCATTTGCGCGAGTTGAAACTGGATCCCCTGGAAGTCGGCGATGGACTTGCCGAATTGCTTGCGCTCCTGCGCGTACTTGATAGCGTGTTCCCATGCTCCGCGAGCGAGGCCGAGCATCTGGGCACCGATACCTATGCGGCCCTCGTTCAATGTCTCAATTGCGATCTTGTAACCCTTACCCTTTTCTCCGAGAACATTCGATACCGGGACGCGGCAGTCCTCGAGAATCAACTCGCAGGTACTCGAAGCGCGTATGCCGAGCTTGTCTTCCTTCTTGCCGACGCTGAATCCGGGGAAATCCTTCTCGACAATAAAGGCCGTAATGCCCTTGTATCCGAGCGCGGGATCGAGTGTTGCGAAGAGCACGAAAAGGCTCGCTTCTTTGCCATTAGTGATCCAGAGCTTGCGGCCGTTAAGGACGAACTCGTCGCCCTTGAGTTCGGCGCGAGTCTGTAACGCGAAGGCGTCCGAGCCTGATCCGGCTTCGCTGAGTGCGTACGCTCCCACCCATTCGGTGGCCATTCGCGGTAAGTATCGTTTCTGCTGCTCTTCGTTCCCCCAGCGAAGCAGGGCGTTGTTCACCAACGTGTTCTGAACGTCGACGACGACCCCGGCGGACGGATCGACGCGCGAGAGTTCTTCAACAGCCAAGATGGCTTCGAAGAATGTCCCCGCACCCCCGCCGTATTGTTCGGGAATTTCGATTCCCATGATGCCGAGCCGGAAGAACTGATCAATAAGGCTGTGATCGAAAATGCCCTTTTCGTCCATCTCGTGGACCAACGGGCGCAGTGCTTCATCTGCAAAGTGACGAATGTTTTCCCGGAAGAGCTGCTCGTCTTCGGTGAGAGCAACGAGCGGAGCTGGAGTGGACTGAACGAGTGTTTCTGCCATGAGAGTTCCTCACACAAAGAACTTCGATGCGCGAAACGGGAGAGGATGACCAAAAACAGGAATGTGATTTGAGGCGGAAGGACCAAATGGGGACGGAAGGCTAGCTGCGGCGGAAGACGATCCTAAGCTGGTCAGCTTGCAGAATATTGCGAACCTGATTGCGAGCGTAAGCCGACCAGGGGCCGTTGGCGTCGAGCCGGAGATAAGCTTGCCAATGCTTGAGGGCGCGCCTGGGCAAATGCAATTTCTCGTAGGCCAGGGCGACATTGTAATGCGCGTCAGCGTACGTAGGAGCAAGGATGAGCGCAGTTTTGTATGCGTCGATGGCTTCATTGAGTCTCGACGTTTCATCAAGTACGTTGCCTAAGTCGAAATAGGCGAGAGCGTATCGCGGATCGATCTCGATCGCTGCTCTGTAGTGACGCTCGGCGGACTTGAAGTCGCGGCGATGATAGTAGATCGTGCCAAGATTGATGTGCGAGGCGGCGTGTCGTGGCTCGAGCGCAAGCACTTTCTGGTAAATCGATATGGCCTGGTCCTGCGAAGCCGGATCTTCTTCAAGTGAAACGCCTTGTGCGAACAGATCATGAGCCGTATCGGCGACCGGCATGGTCTTGAGCTGCGCTGGAACGACGCGCTCGACGGGAGAGAAGTCCAGCATGAACTGTCCGGCGATTGGCTCAACAGCATGTCCTTCGTGCCGGAATACGACCCGACGACGCGAAGTGTAGGTGCCAGACTCGAGCAGAGGATTCTCCATGCCAGCGACTTGGCGCTGCATTGCTTCAAGCGATTCGCGAATCACGGCAGAGGGTACACGCTTGGCGCGGAGATCGCGGATTTTCTTTAATTGAATGAGATCGAAGAACGAAAAGGACTCGCCGGTGGCAACCAGTCCGGCCTTTTGCCATTGGGCCAGTTGTTGCCCCGTGATGTGAAGGATCCGAAGTGCGTCTGCTCGATGGTATCGGTTCACGGTATATACAGTTCGAGCCATCCACATTATGGCGATGAAATTACGAAAACCGCAAGAGGAAAGTTGCAGGGGGAATCGTGTAAGTTAAGGAGATCATTCAGTTTGCACCAGCTCTGGAGCAATCTGGTGGTGCTTTCAGGATTTTCACCAATGAGTGAGGAGGCCGGATGTTCATCGGGCATTTGGGGGTGGCACTCGCGGCCAAGAAGCTGGCACCGAAAACGTCGCTGGGAACAACGTTCGCTGCGGCACAATTCGTAGATTTGTTGTGGCCAGCGCTGATCCTGACCGGCGTTGAACACGTGAGCATTGTTCCTGGAATAACGAAGATGACGCCCCTCGATTTTTATGACTATCCGGTGAGCCACAGTTTGTTGATGGCGTTGGTGTGGGGCGTGGCTTTTGCTGCGGTCTACTGGATTGCGCGTCGCTACACAAGAGGTGCGTGGGTGATTGGCGCTCTCGTGGTCAGCCACTGGCTGCTGGATGCGCTCGTGCATCGACCTGACTTGCCGATTGCACCGTGGCGGAGTCCGTCGGTCGGCTTGGGATTGTGGAACCGGCCCGGAGCTGAGGCGATCGTTGAAGCGAGTATTTTTGTCGGGGGACTTGTTGTTTATGTCACTTTCACCAAGGCGATTGATCGCGTCGGACGAATGGCGATCTGGATTCTAGCCGCATTTCTGCTGTGTATTTGGATTGCAAATGTATTTGGGCCCCCTCCGCCGAGTGTGAAAGCAATTGGAGTCGCGGGGATCATCGGTGGAATCCTATTCATACCTTTGGCCGCATGGATTGATGGTCACCGATGTGAGAAATCCTCTGAGGCTGCGCGTGCGCCGCTCTTTACGGAGAAGCACGTTGGGATTTAGAATCAATTCATCGCCGACGTAGCTCAGTTGGTAGAGCAGTCGATTCGTAATCGACAGGTCATCGGTTCAAGTCCGATCGTCGGCTCCAGAAATTTCAAGTCGCACTTACCTCGCGTGAGTGCGACTTTCTTTTTTGTTGAAGTGAAATTTGTCGTTCGAAATCGAAAAGGCCGCTAGCACGATGCTAGCGGCCTCTTCTTCAAGGGAGAATAGTTCCGACGGAGGCTAAGACCGTCAAAACCTGATAGCAAAATGTTAGAAGCCTAGCAGGGGGGTGTCAAGGGATTTTTAGATATTAAATGCCTTTGTTTTCAATAACTTGCAAATGTGGTAAAAATCCACTTCTAGTGACAAAAAGTGTCACTCTTCAACTTTCAAGAGTATTAATTATTGCCTTTTCAATAGCTTGCGGGACTACTTCCGAATGTTGAGCTGGATGACCTCGACGTCCTTGGTTCGGTCGAAAAACCGGCCTGGGAACAATCTGTTGATAAGGACCCGGAAGCCACCGAATGCGAATCCAGCAACAATCGACAGCACAAGGATGATCCCGATGAGTGCAAGCAAGCTGACGAGGAATCCAGCGTAGTTGTCCATCCGAGTGTTTTGATTGTAGGTGACTTCGACTTCGTAGTTGACCTGAGCCAGCAACGATTTTGCTTCATCAGTCGAGATCTTGCCGGCAGTGAGCACCACGAGTGGTCCCGTCCGCTTGACGGTGAACGGTGGAGCCACGTCGCTCGATGCAGGAGTGCTCGGCTGGTATGTGGTGATTGCACGCTCGCGCTCTCCCGCAATCGCGTTTGTCGGATAGCGAAGCACCATCATGGTTGCAGTGCCTTCGCTGGTTTTGTAGCGAGCAATCGCACCTTCAACGCTTGCACCCTTGCTCAAGCCGATGACCTGATCGGGAGCCGGAGATCCGGCCAGTGCGAGCGCGCCGGGTCCCATGAAAAATCTGAGGGAACTCGGAATGAAGGACTGCTTGACTCGCGGCAGGTAATTGGGGGTCGTGGGAAGAATCTGGTTTGTAGTACTCGTCTCGGGGAGTGATGACGCGAGTTCGCGAACGACACCGGGAGTCATGGGCGTAATGCGATCAAAACTCACGGTGACAAGAATGTTCTGTCGGAAGAACGTGATCACGTTGCCACGGGAGAAGCCCATGCTGTCCTTGTTCTTGGGGCCCATGTCGATGGACTCGACTTCCTCGGGCGTATAGGAAGTGAATGCACTGTAAGCGCCGCTGGCATCGGCAAATCGAATGGCCTTGATGCTGCACTTGCGGTCCGGCTGGGTGTATTCAGCACGCTCGAAGTCGGTAAAGCCATCTTCTTTCAACAAAGCCGCGTTGGTTGCGTCGGCTGCGGCCGCATCCTTGCTGATCTGGGAATCGGTCTTCGTCCAGCCAGCAAACACTTTCGGCAGCAGTGCGGGAGCGGAGTCGGCCGCTGGCGCTTGAACGACAAAAAGGACGGGCAGAGTAAGGACGAAAATGAATAGTGCTTTTCTCATGGTGCTGTGAACAGAATAAATGGTTTGGACCTCAATTACTTAGACAACGAGCACTCAAAGAAAGTTTCTAACGGCCGGAATCGGCGGTTACTTTGGCCGTTTTTGAGGGGACCTCGGTGGATTCGCTTTTGCCGGCGACCTTAAGTCCGCTCAATCCTTCGACATAACGGTCTATGCCTCGGTAGAGGTACTCGGCTATTTTCTGGCGATACTCAGAGGTAAGCAGCCGCTTCTCGTCAGTGGGATTCGAAATGAACGAAATCTCCGCCAGGATAGAAGGCATGTTCGCGCCGATGAGTACGATGAACGGGGCCTTCTTCACACCGCGGTTTTTGATCGCGGGAGCCTTGGCCGCGACTCCGGTATAGAGCGAACGCTGAACATCCGCCGCGAACTCGCGTGATTCATCGATCTTGTCCCTGAGTGTGATCTTCTTCACCAGGTCCTGAAGCTCATGAATCGACTTCTCACTGACGGCGTTTTCGCGTGCGGCAACTTCTAAGGCGTCGGCGGAGGACGTGAAGTTCAGGTAATAGGTCTCAATTCCGCGGGCAGAAGGGTTTCGGCTCGAATTGGCGTGAATGGAGATGAAGAGATCAGCCTGCTGCTGGTTGGCAATCGCCGTGCGATTTTCGAGGGGAATGAATGTGTCGTCACTGCGAGTGTAGACGACATCGGCGCCGAGCTTCGATTGCAGTAACTTTCCGAGGCGGAGGGCGACATCGAGCACGAGGTCTTTTTCTTGCAGACCGGTGGGGCCGATTGTTCCCGCGTCATGGCCACCATGGCCGGCATCGACAACGATTCTCCCGATCTTGAGTCCAAGAGCGCGGGTGAGAGACCGTTCACCACTGGCGGTCGGGCGAGCTTCACGTGCAAACTCAGGTTCGGGCTGCTTCTTGCCACGGTGCGAACGGGGAAGTGTTTCGTCGCGAGGAGCCACCGACTCAAACGTGGGCGAACTAGTCGGCTTTGTTGTCGCCTTAACTTCCGGCTGATCGAGCTTCGCGGATACTACACTCGCGTCATCGATCTTCTTCGGTAATTTCTGTTCCGGTTCTTTCAATTCCGCACTGGCGGAAGGATCGGGTTTGGGCAAAGTCGCTTTCGCCGCTGGCTCTTTCGAGGTTGCTGCAGTCTCGGTCTTTCCAGGCGCCACCGCGGTTGTGGCGGCTGCGGGAGTGCTAGTTGAAGCGGTGGATGGAGCCTGCTTCACTTGCGATGCTAAGCTTCGGGTCGTCTTCTTGCCGTGGATGTCGACGATAAGTCGATAAGGATTGGGCAGAAGGAAGGCTGAATAGTCGGAGATGCCGTCGACGTCCAGCACGACGCGGGTCAGGCCTCTCTGATACTGCGCCACACGAATCTTTCGCAGGAACCCATCTTCAACTTCAAAGGTCTTGCCCACAAGCGAGGACGACAGCTTCGTATCGTGAAGGTCGAAGAAGATGCGGTCGGGGTTTGCGATTCGGCCGGCTTCATACTGCACCTCGGTTTCGAGGTCAATTGCGACGCGGGTGTAATCAGGCGTTGACCAGTGCCGGATGCCTGTCACCAGTGGCAAGGTGGAGCGGTGCTCGGTTCTGGGATTCTCGGCGGCGGTCACCAGAGCAGGCTCTTCCTTTGCAGGGGGAAGAGGCTTTGTCTGTGCCGGCGCTTGCTCGACGACGGGCGCGGACTTCAGTGTCTTGGGGGCTTCGACGGCCACTGTCTGCCGGGCTGGACTCATTGGGCCGAGCACAAGGTCGCGGACTGGAACGGGCGCATCTTTCTTCGCATTCTTGCGCGCCGGATGATCGACCTCGGCAAGCTCTTTGCGCGCTTCACTGGCGCGATGACTGCGGGGATAACGCTTCAGAAACTCGTCAAATGCATCTTTTGCTTTGTCGGGATCCCCGAGATCGTCTTTGTATATTTCGCCAACCGCGAACAAAGCGTCCACACGGAACTTGCTGCCCGGATATTCTTTTCGCAGAAATTCGTACTGACCGATAGCAGCGCGAAGCAGCTTGGGATCATTGAATGCCCGGCCAGACTCAGCCAGAAAGTCGGCAACATTTACGACCGCTTCGTCGCAGCGAGCGAACGTCGGGCCGGTGTAGTACACCTGGCGATACGCTTCGGTGACGCGCTTGTAATCCTGCCGGCTTCTTTGGCTGGCCGGAATGGAGATGAACTGGGCGCGTAGCTGTTCGGCTTTGTCAAACTGCTGGCGGGCGAGTTCCTTCTTCTTCGCTGGCGTACGCGCGCAAAAACCGGGGATGGCAAAGAGGATGGCTACAAGCAGTATGCCCGTCGAGGCCATCTGGGTAATTCGAGTTGTTGCCTGCGACTTCAAAAGGCCCTTTTTGCGCTCTCGTGCCACTCTGATTTTCGCCGATAAACGCAAAATCTCAAACGAGAATTCACTCCATTTGGTCGGGAACTGTTGCCTAAGCTGGTGACATCAAGAGACATGTCGAGGCCCAACCCGGTGCTAATCTTCGTTGGTGAACGTCAGCGTTCCACTAGCACTTCGGAACATGCGAATGGAATTTCCACGGTTTACCGAACTCAGACTGCCTCCCCCGTTCAAGTACGTCTGGGTAATCTGCTTGACGTAATTTTGGGTCTCCGGAAAACGTGGGACACCGTTGAAACGCTTCACAGCGCCTGAACCGGCGTTGTATGCGGCAAGAGAGAGCTTCAAATCCCCGCCATAGTTGTCCATCAGGTTCTTGAAATAGCGCACGCCGGCGTCCACGTTTTGTTTGGGATCGAAGGGGTTCCTCACGTTCAGGCTTCGAGCGGTACCGGGCATCAACTGCATCAGGCCCATCGCGCCCTTGCTGGATAACGCGTTTGGATTGAAGTTGGACTCGGTCTTGATGATCGCGCGGATGAGATTCGGATCAACGCCGTGCCGCTTGGCGGCAGCATCGATCGCCGTGTCGATTTCGGCGGAACTCACCGCATAGCCGCGGGCCAGGTCACGATAGTTTGGATTCGTGTTGGTCTGCGATGTCGTGCTCGCCTTGGGTTGCGACTCAACATAACTCGCGACTTCAGCAGCGGCGGACCTCGCAGCTTTTAAAGCAGAACGCCGAGGCGCAGGCACCGGCTTCCAGCGTCCTTCCTTACTGCTCCAGTAAACGAAACGGCTCATTCGAGTGGAACTTGAATGGGAAGTGGCCTTGGGCTGTGAAGAATCGTCGTCGGCGTTCACGTAGACGGTCCGACCATTCTGTCTTACGGCCACAATACCGTAGGCTCCGTCTGCGGCAAGGGCGGAGGAGGAAAGGACTACGGCAGCTATCGATAGGCGAAGAGCCACTCGCCCGGTTTGCTGAGATAACCTTTCCAGATACTCGTATTTGCCCATAAGTTGAAGCCGTCCAGCAGGAGGTGAATGCGATTATAGGACGCTGCCAAATCCCCGAACAACGAAAGGAATCATGCTAGTTACTCGTCGGTCTATGCCGGAAAGTAACTCGCCCCGTGTGCCTGAGGACACGCTGCTGTGTTGCCATGAACACGTTGTTTGAAAGCCCCAGCTGTAAGTGCCCTGATTTCACTGACCTGAGGCTGGCCCACTGAGTGCGATCAGAAGCGCAGGAGTGAAATCTCGGTGGTGTGGGGGCGCGTCGAATGCGTGCCCTCACAGGAGGCGCCACGTTGGTCAAGCGCATTGCCGCTATCGCGTTCATCTTCATTTGCACAACCATTGCCTGGATGATTCTGGGCTCAACCATCTTCGCGCGGACCTACGATCGGCTCGATAAGCTGGAAAACAGCGTTTCTTCTATCTGGGGAACGCGGCAGGTCCAGATGTCGCCGGTCGCGACCTATTCGGAGACAAGGGAACAGAAGGACACGGAGGTTGTTGACGGAAAAACCATAACCAGAACAAAGAACTCGACCGACTACTACGAGCTTCCGCTAGAGAGCAGCAGGGTCAATGTGGCCCTGGATCTCGACCATAGGCAAAAGGGCTTGCTCTGGTACAGCACCTATAAGGTCGACTTCGAGGGCAAGTACGTGTTTCGCAACACGACTGCGCAGGAGCGCGAGATTACGTTTCTCCTGAGATTCCCGGCAGCGTCGCAGACAGATTACGACCGGCTCCAGATAGTCGTGAACGGGACTAAAGCTCCCATAGATACGAGCAACGAGGGCGTCTTTACCAGGATCAGAATCGCGCCACAGCAGACGGCAACCTTCGATGCCATGTATCGAGCCCAAGGTCTGGATAGCTGGACTTACAAGTTCGGCAATGGCGTGACGCAGGTGAATGACTTTGCCTTAAACATGAAGACGAATTTCAAAGGCATCGACTTTCCGCAGAATACGAAGTCTCCGACCGAGAAACGGGCAACGTCGAACGGCTGGGACTTGACTTGGCGCTACGACAATTTGCTGTCTGGGTTCGAGATAGGAATGATCATGCCTGAGAAGCTGCAACCGGGGCCGCTCGCCGGGCAGATCAGCTTCTTTGCGCCCGTATCGCTGTTCTTCTTCTTTTTCATCATTATGGTGATTACAACGATGCGGAACATCGATCTGCATCCGATGAACTACTTTTTCCTGGCAGCTGCATTCTTTGCTTTTCACCTGTTGATGGCGTATCTGGTGGACCACATCTCGATTCATGCCGCGTTCCTGATCTGTTCGGCGGTTTCGGTGTTTCTGGTGGTCAGTTATCTGCGGCTCGTGGTTGGGCTACGTTTTGCCGCAGTCGAGGCAGGAATATCGCAGTTTATCTACCTCGTGCTGTTTTCCTATGCGTTCTTCTTCAAAGGCTTTACGGGGCTGGCGATCACTGTCGGCTCGATTATCACCTTGTTCGTGGTGATGCAGATGACCGGGCGTGTGAAGTGGTCCGAGCGATTCGCGACGATCAAGAAGAGCGCGGTACAACGAAGCTCCATGCTGGAATCGCTCTAGCCTATGAGGGCGGAGGACGCTCCTGCTTCCCTCGATGCTGGTTTCGTTTCAAGCAGAATTCTTCCCATTTTGGTTACCTCGGTAACCAAAATGGGAGACGATTTTGACGGGCAGCCATCTTAATACAGGCATCTTAAGCAGTATGGTGGTGCAGCCGAGTCCGCGGATTCTGATCGTCGACGACGAACGCGCGTTGCTCCTCAGCTATCACCTCATCTTTAAGCGGGCGGGCTACACGGTCAGCACGGCAGACAGCACGGCAGCAGCCCTAAAGTTACTGAACGAGCAGACATTCGATGTTTTGCTTTGCGATCTGTCCATGGAACGCGAGAATAGCGGTCTGCAGGTCCTTGATGCGGCTCATAAACTCGCCCCCGACATTCGCTCCGTTCTGATGACGGGATACTCCGATGAGAGCATTCCACAGGAGATTGTCGATCGTGGAGTGAACGTGGTGTTCAAACCCGTCGAGATTCCACGCCTGCTTTCGACGATAGACTTTCTAGTTCGCGGCAGTAGGAATGTCGCTCGGCGCAAGCGCGCTTAGCCGTTAGCCTGCGTAGAACCCCGACACCGTATCATGTACATCGAATCAGTGATGCTCGTCACCATAGAAAGTGATATCATGCACTAAGAGGTGTCACGTGGCATCGCCGTACGGTTTGGACATCGTTGATAGTTGCATGGTCTGCAAGCTTCGGAGCCCGAAGTTCTTTTGCGACCTGCCGAAGTCCGCTCTGGAAGCCTTTGAGAGCATTAAGTACTCAGCTGCTTATCCGGGTGGGGCAATGCTGTTTAGCGAGGGCCAGTTCCCGCGGGGCATCTACATGCTCTGCAAGGGCAGGGTAAAACTCTCCATAACCGCGGCCGACGGCAAGACCCTCATATTGAAGATTGTTGAACCCGGTGAGGTGCTGGGACTGCACGCCACGGTTTCGGGCATTCCGTATGAAATGACTGCCGAGACGTTGCATCCCTGTCAGATCAACTTCATCAAGCGTGATGATTTCCTGAAGTTCCTGCGAGAGCACGGCGACGCCTGCCTGCAGGCTGCTCAACATCTGAGCATTTCAATGCAGAGTGCTTATGAACAGATTCGATCTCTCGGTCTGTCTCACTCTGCTCGCGAAAAACTCGCCCGTGTCTTGCTGGAGTGGGGCCTGAGTGGCGAGGAGACGAAAGACGGCATCCGAGTGAAGCTCGCGATGACTCACGAAGAAATCGCGCAGATGATCGGAACGTCGCGCGAAACGGTCACGCGCATACTCGCCGAGTTCAAGAGCAAGCAATATGCGCTGATCAAAGGATCTAACCTGTTGATCAAGAACAAGGGTGCCCTGGAACACATGGTCGTTGGGATCAGCTAGGGAATCACTACCACAAGCGCTTCACAGACTTTCGGTCCCACGTTGCGATAACCGTGTGCGACGGACGAATCGAAGTGAACGGAATCACCCGCATCGAGTTCCAGCGACTCAGTCCCTACTTGCAAACCTAGTCTCCCTTTGAGTATGTAGATGAACTCACTGCCACTGTGCTGGTGTGTCCGCACACGGTCTTTCGCCAGCGTTTCAAACTCGGCGAAAAAGGCGCTCGACTTGCGGTCACGCGAATTGAAGTCAAGGCATTCGAAGTAGTAGGCGATGTCCCGGCCATTGGGCTTTTCGGGAAAGCGCACTCGTTCTGAGCGACGTACGATGCCCAGATCGCGTTTCTTCTCTTCGACAAAGAAGTGCTCGAGCCCGACACCGAAGACCATTGCAATCCGGAGAAGTGTTGGCAGCGTAGGGAATAGCCTCCCGCGCTCAAGTTTCGAGAGCAGCGCCGCGGAAAGTCCGGTGTGCGAACTCAGCTCGACCAGTCCCATTTTCTTGCGCAACCGCAAGGACCTGAGCTTGGGACCGATCTGGTATCGAGCAAGGCCGTCACTCAGTGTTTGCGAAAGCATGTGCGGCTCCTGTTTTCACGTTGCTCAATTGGACGCCGGCCGGTTTAACTAAGCTTCACACTAATTTGATTTAGGCTCTCTATTTGCATTTTGAGCAAAGTCGTTTTCCTGATGAGCACATCCAAACCAAGCGAGACAGAAGCCGAAAGGCAGAAAACCGGGGGACAACAATGAAAAGTTTGGACGTACTTGCTGGAATCTTGGTGATCGTGGGCGCCCTGAACTGGGGGCTCGTCGCGGTGGCCCGCTTCGATCTGGTGGCCGCCATCTTCGGAATGCGCTTCGGAGAGACTTCGGCGCTTAGCTCGGTCGTTTATGGTTTGGTCGGATTGGCTGGCCTGTATCTTGCCGCGTTTGGCAGCGGCATCGCTCGCCGACATCAATCGGCACACGTTGAGCGGCACGAGACTTTCAACCGCGCCGCCTAGCGGAATTGGTGCTCCGCTTACCCTTCCACACATATCGGGCGCATGGCGCGCCCGATAGATCTTTCTCATTCGCGCTTGATGCGGTAACGTGTAACGCGGATGAAATTTACGCGCAGAACAAAGACCTACGATCTGGATTCCCTTTACGAAGCTGCTGTCGGGGCGCTTGCGCGCAAGATGCGTACCGTGGCGGAACTGAAGCGAATGCTACGCACCCGCGTCGCAAAACAGGAGAACGGGGAAATTCTGGTCGAAGCTGTGGTGAACAGACTCAAAGAGCAGCGATATCTAAATGACACGAATTACGCCACGGCGTATTCGAGTTTTCGTCGTGAGAACGAGAAGTTCGGTAAGGCCCGTGTCATAACCGATCTGAAAGCCAAAGGCGTCCATAATGATGTGATCGAGAAGACAGTGTCTGCGGCTTACGAAGGCATTGACGAAGAGAAGCTGGCGCGCGACTACCTGAATCGCAAGCGCGTTCGCAAACCGGCCAACCAGAAGGAATCGGCCCGTATTTTTCGGACGCTCGTTCGGGGCGGCTTCAGTACCCGCACCATTTTTCGCATACTGAAGAACTGGGACGTCGAGGACGAAGTTTTGTCGGTGTTGGAGAGCGAGGCCGTCGATTCGCCGCCGGACGGATCGGACGAGCCGTAAAGGTTCCCGGCAGCATTGCTGAGACTATGGCAACATAGTTCAATGAAGCACGATGCCGCTCTGGAGCACCTCAAGAATGCCGACCCAAAACTTGCGATTTTGATTGAGCAAGTTGGTCCCTGCACGCTGCGGGTTCGCAAGGAACTCGACATCTTCCAGTCGCTTCTGGGCTCAATCGTCTATCAGCAATTGGCGGGCAAGGCGGCGGCGGCTATTCTGGCGCGTGTAGTCGGTTGCTTCTGTGAAAACGGAGACTATCCCACGCCGCAACAGATTCTGGGCGCACCTGATGAGCTGCTGCGTTCTGCCGGACTCTCACGCAACAAGTTGCTGGCAGTCAAAGACCTTGCTCAGAAGGCTGCCGACGGCGTGGTTCCCACGCGAGCGCAGGCTCGCCGGCTCAGCGATGAAGTGCTGATCGAGCGGCTGACGGAAGTTCGCGGCATCGGTGTGTGGACGGTGGAGATGTTGCTCATCTTCGGTCTCGGCCGCCCGGACATTCTACCCGTTACCGACTACGGTGTGCGAAAGGGATTTCAGCGCACGTTCAAGACACGCGGACTGCCGACGCCGAAGCAAATGAATCGCCGAGGAGAAAAATGGCGTCCGTACCGCTCGATCGCAAGCTGGTATCTGTGGCGCGCAGCGGAGATGTAAGCTCAGGCGGCTGAAGAGATGTACTCCTCCGGATCCTCCTCAAAAGCGCTGCGACAATTTGGAGAGCAGAAATAGTAGGTCACGCCTTCGTACTCGGTTTTCGCAGGGGGATTGGCTTCGTTGACGTCCATGCCGCAAACCGGATCTATCGCCATTGTTGCTGGACCTCCTGGGGAAATGGAAGCGATCTGCTGTTGGGATGGCTTACGGCTTGGCGATGTTGTGCGGAAAGGAGCAGTCCGGTGAAAGCATAAGTTCCGTTTTGGGCGTGATGGAATGCGGGTTGATCTATGCCTGATTCGAGACAGCGGCGCTTCGGTTGCCGCGCGTAATCCGCCGTTGGAGGCTGCGAACGTGATCGTCTTCGTCGCTGGCCAGTTCCTCGTAGAGCTCTCGCAGATCCTTGTCTTGGGTTGTTTCGAGCAGCCGAGCGTAGAACTTCATGGCGGAGCGTTCAGCCACTAATGCGATTTCAAACGCGCGATTGCGAGGAACCTGCGAAACCTGAGCGCGCGCGATAGCAAAAATCTCACCGCTCGCGATCTTTGGGACTTCGATCTTCTCCCGAATATCTTCTTCTGCTATCGGCTTTGGATCGTCGTTATAGCGCTCAACAAACCTGGCCTGCAATGCCTTCCCGTGGCGCTCCTCTTCATCGGCCATGTCCCAGAAAGTGGATGCAATCTCGCATGACTCGGGATCCTGGAAGCCGTTGAACAAATCTCCGAACTGACGGTAGAGATCCGCATTGCGTGCTTCAATTGAAATCGCAAGGTTCAGAGCTTCGCGAGCCGAAAGCGATGCGAAATCCCGTTTCATCAGCGCTCCTGAACGACGGACGATGACCGAATGTAACGCGAACCGGAGCAAAATGCAAAGAGCCCGTCAGCGAACGGGCCCGGACGTAGCTCGAATAGAAGACTCAGGCTGCTTTTCGACCGGGGTTGACATTTGCTGCCGTCCCGGCTTTCGCAGCGACACTCGCCAATGGGCGCACGGACACATGGCCGTTGTTCTTGACCAGCGTCATCTTCACTGAGCAAGTCGCGCACAGCCAGAAACACTCGTAACTGCCCGTGTTCCGCGTCCCAGCACCTGTCCGCAAAGGATTGCTTATCCGTGATTCGAAATGGAACAACCGCCCTTCGCGGAGATAGCGGAAAACAGCGGAGCAGTCTGGGTTCGCGCACTTAGATACCATGGTCACTCCCCGGCCAAGAAGGCGGACATGCCGACTATCGCGCGGACAAAAGTGTAGCCCCAAGAGTCGGACGTTGCTCTCTTTGCCGCCACGCCTCTGTCTAGATATTCTCGCTTTTGGACGACGAGCGGCCTGAATCGGTATTTCCCGATTCTACTGCACTCCATTGATGCGGCACGCCCGTATTGCCGTTGTGGCGTTACTTGGCGCGGTGTGAAATGTATCTTGCTGACCGGATTTGAGTTCGCGCGGATCGTACTGTGACTTTGGTCGTTTTCTCACGGGTCGTGGTCTGCCATCCTTATCTTCATCTTCAGGGGGATGAGTGAACGCCAGCATTGATTTCAGCGAGAGGCCGTTTGTGGTGATCTGGGAAGTGACGCAGGCATGCGATCTTGCGTGTGTCCACTGCCGTGCCTGCGCGCAACCCTCCCGAAACCCTCTGGAATTGAGCGCCGAAGATGGGAAACGCCTGATTGATCAGGTTGCAGAACTTCAGCCACCGGTGTTTGTCATCACGGGCGGCGATCCTCTGAAGCGCGCAGATATCTATGATCTTGTTGAATATGCGACTGCGAAGGGCGTCCGTACGTCACTCACTCCCAGCGCGACGCCGTTGCTCACTCGTGAGGCGATCGGCGAATTGCAGAAGCGAGGATTGGCTCGTCTTGCGATCAGTCTTGACGGTCCCACGCCGCACATTCACGACGCCTTTCGCCGTGTGCCCGGCTCGTATCAATGGACCCTCAACGCAGTACGCTGGGCGCGGGAACTTGGCCTGCCCGTGCAAATCAACACCACGATCACGCGTCACAATCTTGAATACCTCGACCGCATGATCGCTCTGCTCGACACCCTCGACATTGTTCTTTGGAGTGTGTTCTTTCTGGTGCCGACCGGGCGGGGGCAGGACGTTGGGCTCATTTCGGCAGAGGAGTTCGAGCAGGTATTCGACAAGCTCCATGCCACGTCACAGAAAAGCAAGTTCGACATCAAGAGTACAGAAGCTCAGCACTACCGTCGCTTCCTGTTACAGAAGCGCACAGAAGAACGGAAGAGAGGCCTCATTCCCAGCACTGCCGGCGCACCGTTTGCGTCTATGATCGGCGTGAGCATGCCAGACGGCATCGGCCGAGCGCCGAAGGGTATCAACGACGGCAAGGGTTTTGTATTTGTTTCCCACTTGGGCGAGGTGTTTCCCAGCGGATTCCTGCCGCTTTCGGCGGGTAATGTGCGCAGCATGTCACTGACGGAGATCTATCGCCACTCACTTCTTTTTACCTCGCTACGCGATGCTGCCAATCTGAAAGGGAAGTGCGGCGTCTGCGAGTTTCGGGAGATTTGCGGCGGTTCTCGCGCCAGAGCCTACGCAGTCACCGGCGATATCTTCGCCGAGGAACCCTGCTGCGCATACGTTCCGAGGAAGTCTGCGCAGACCGCGACGGCATAAGCTAATTAAGCGTTGTCACTAGCGCAAGTGATGAGCCTCACTGCGTTTTCTGATAATAAGAACATGATGATGGCGGATAGAGGTATCTAGTATCTATCCATCCGGAACCCGCATGCCGCGTCGATCACCGAGCGCGCAAGCGTGACGTCGATGTGGCGGCCCGTCCCAAGTGGGAGGAAGGGTATGAAGTCGGCGATAGTCTGGAAGTTGCTTCTTGTTGCTTTGCTGATGCTGCTTGTTCCGCTCGCCGTGGCTCAAAAGCAACCTGCCCCCAAGTATGACCTTGCCAATGAGATCAAGATCAAGGGCACCGTCGAAGAGGTGAAGTCGATGGGGACCCAGGAGCCCAAAGAAACTCATCTTGTGTTGAGGACCGATAAGGGCTTGGTTGAGATTTGCCTCTGCCCCGCCAAGTTCCTTACCGAGATGGATATGAGCTTCGCAAAAGGCGACAAGCTTGATATCACCGGAGCCAAGGCAAAGGATGCGATTGACGGCTCAGAGGTAATTCTGGCGCGCGAGGTCGTGAGAGGGGATAGCAGTTTGGTACTGCGCGACAAGACCGGCGGCCCTGTCTGGACCTGGATGATGAAGTAGCACAGAGCACATTGTTTTAAGGGCCGCTTTGCGATGACTCGGTCAATTTCGTCAAAGCGGCTTTTTCTGTGTCCCGAACGGATACTCAGTGGGGTAGTGATGAAGTGCATTGATTTCACAGTTGAGACTCAAAAGAGCTTTGACGAGGCAGTTAGCGCGGTAGAGGCGAAGTCTGCCGAGAAGGGATTTCGAGTGTTGCACACGCATGATGTCGCCGCGACACTTAACGAAAAGGGATTCCCTCAGGAGCCGCTCAAGATCGTCGAAGTCTGCAACGCGAAGTATGCCAGCAAGGTCCTCAAGGCTGACATCAAGGTTGCGTTGATGTTGCCATGTCCAATCACCGTCTATAAGAAAGATGGTAAGACGTACATCGGCACGATGCTGCCGAGTCTGATGGGAGAATTCTTTTCGAATCCTGAGATTGGAGACGTCGCAGTTGAAGTTGAAAAGGTGGTGCTGGCAATCGTCAATGAAGCGAAGTAGCGGCAGCCAGGCAATCTTGGATTTTCAGTCAGACGTGCGCGAGAACCACTGGCGGCCTAACCCGGAGTTTGTCGCGCAGCAACTCAAGTAGAAAAAACGCGGGCAGAAGCCGGCGAGCATTGCTCACGCACTTCTGCCCTTGCAGCGTTCTATTCCCGTTCTATCTTCCGTGAATGACTATCTTCGCCACGCCCACGTTGTCGAACTTGTCATAGACCCGAACGACTACAAGATGCTCGTCTGAAGCGCTCGGACCGGGCTGTACCGGATCGGCGGAACGCTTGATTTTGGCTTTCTTCGCCGGTTCTGAGCTTGCTGCTGGAGAATCCGCCCCACCAGGGACCGCGATAGAGAAGTCATAGTTCTCCACGCGATAGTCGGAGAGTTGGCCGACCGGTTCGACGTACTGCCACTCACCTGCATCAACCGAATACTCTGCGCGCCGCACGGGCGAGAATCCGTCAACTGCGTGGAAGGTGATATGCAATTGATCACCTTCAATGGCCCCGTTGAGGTTCTGTACCTGTGGGGGAGTCGTGTCGACCTCGAAGCGCGTGCCCTCACGTTCGTCCGTCAGTGCTTCTTCGGGCGTATGTGATGGAGCATCGGAAGCGACCACTTTGATCGTATATCCGCCATCGGGCAAGAGGCCAGAATCAAACGAGAAGTAGCGGTCGAGCAGGTTGCTCTTCAGTAGCTTCCAGTTCTTTTCGTTGTCACCGCGATAGTAGATCGAGTAAATCATCTGGTCATCGTTCTCGTCGCGAGCGCTCCACTTCACCGAAATCGAGCCTTTTTCGCGAACGGGAGCTGGATTCGTCGGTTCAGAGCGCTGGCCGGTGTTCGTGCTGCTCGAAGCGTTTTCACCTAGTATCCGGGGAGGCGTTTGCGCTTTCCAGCCCACCAATACGTTGACATCCTCCACCTTGGGGGCGACGTTCTTCGGCAAGTAATTGATCAGAACGCTTTCGATCTTTGGAGTAGTTGCGCCGGGATGCAGCACCGCTTTCCACTGAATAAACCGAGCCGACGGGACCGTCATCGGAGCTTCACGCGAAAGATCGACCTGCTTCCAGGGGCTCCAGTTGCGGTCGGGATTGTCGACGTTGCCGCTGCGCGCCCAAAGCTCAAATGCTCCATTACCGCGAATCTCGGCGCGTCCCCAATGGGAGAAAATGTGCGCGTCGAAGACGTCGCTTTCGAACGACCCGTCGCTCTCGGGCGTGCCGCCTAGCAAAAATACTTTTCCCAAATTGCTTGTGGAGACGTACAGGCCACCATTTGGCGCCTTCGCGAAGCCTGTCACCTGGGTGGCGCTGGCCTTTACAAGGTCCGTGAACTTTTCGTCGTTGTGAATCGAGTAGACGCGTCCGCGATTACCTGTTCCGGCAAGCAGGTCCCCCTGCTTATCGAAACCCAGGGCGTACACGACGTCCGTTCCCGATGTCCACAGACGCGACGGAGATCCGTCGGGCGCGATCTTGTAAATATCAGAACCGCTGATCGCGTTCAGGCCGGGTAAAGGGAAATTGGGTGGCAGAGTGACTGGGGCTTGATTCGCCGGAGTCGCGCCCTGCTGTTGCGCCTGTTGCGTTGTCGGCGTTGTAGTGGCAGCGCTCTGAATTGCGATGGCGACGCCAGTTGCTGGTGCTTGCGGCGATCCACCGGTGCGCTTTTCGCCGACGGCCGAGGCATAAATGTTACCGGCCGCATCGACCGCGAGCGCGGTGATTTCTTTCTTTGCAGCGCTATACAGAACGAACCCTTCGCCCTTGGGGGAAATCCGGTACACGAGACCGCTACCGTCCGAGCCGGCGATCAGATTGCCTTGAGGATCGAATGCCAACGCGCGGATGTGGGCTTCGTCACTCTTGAAGAAGACCGCTCCCGTTCCATCTTTCTCAATACGAAATATCTGGCCACGATCGCCGGTCGCGGCATAGAGCTGCCCGTCTGCATTCAGCGCAAGCGCCCAGATGTACTTCGTCTTTGGTTCGAAGTAGACGGAGGAAGTCCAATCAGGATCGACCTTCTTCTCAGCCTCAGAGGTCTGTATGCTGGTCTCGCTACTCTTGGCCGCAGCGGGCTTCGACTCTGACGCCTTGTGCTCAATTCTGTAAATCTTGCCGTCGGGCGAGGTGGCAGCATAGAGCGTGCCCTTGGCGTCGACGACAAGCGCCTGCACTTGCAGTTCGGAAGGCTGGAAGACGATGCTCGACTTTCCATCGGGCGTGATTCGATAGACCCGAGCGGGAGCACCAGCGGCGGCGTAGATATTTCCCTGCGCGTCAGAAGCGATTGCCCAAATGTAACTGGAAGGCGTGGTTGCCACGGCCTTGAAGTTCGGAGCCAGTCCGATGCTGCCGTCACTGCTGATTGCGATGCCCTTGGCCGTGCCCTTTTCGAAATCTTCGTACGAAGATTGATTCCACGTGCGCGTACCTTCGGCGAATGCGTAAGTAAAGACAAGAATAATAAGGATTGCGAGACAAAGTTTTCGCATGGTTTGTTCCAAAGTGGCCCAGATTGGACGCGAGTACTTGACTAAAGAGTAACACGTCGGAGCGGCTGAATGCGGAGGCCGGCTGCACTGAAGAGGCCGAAGCAAGTAGTGCGAAACTTGTTTGTCGAGGTGGATTCCTCTTCAGGATTGCAGTCGATCCAGCTTGTCTCGGCAGACGGGGCACACGCCGTCTGAACCGAACGACTTTCCGGGCTTGGGCTTCGCGCCGCAGAAACGGCATTGCCATCCATTCCGAATTGCCACTCCACTGCGATATTGATCTCTCTCGGCGTCGCCTTTGCTCATGAGTGAAGCTTAACACCAGTGGCAGATTCGGCAAGAATGCCGACCGGCTGATATCCTGTGACGTTGCGGAAAGCGAGCAAGACATGGCCGTCCTACGTTTCTTCATGCTGCTATCGCTAGTGTTGTGGATCGGCGGCATCGTTTACTTTGGTGCCGTTGTTGCGCCCACCGTATTCACCGTGCTCCCGACCCACGAACTCGCGGGCAGAGTAGTGTCGCGTTCGTTGGCAATCCTTCACTGGATGGGTATTGTGTGCGGACTGGTATTCTTGTTCACTTCCATTGCCTATTCCCGCTTGTCAGCTGGTACTGCTCAACCGTTCGCGGCCCGTCACCTGTTGATCGTGCTTATGATTCTGTTGACGCTCGTCTCGCAGTTCGCCATTTCTGCCAGGATGAACTCGATGCGCCAGCAACTTGGAGCAATCGACCAGGTGTCGCCGACAGATCCGGTGCGAATGGAATTCAACCAACTTCATCAGTGGTCGACAAGAGTCGAGATGACGGTTCTCGCGCTCGGTCTCGTCGTCATCGGCCTAACGGCTGTGAGCTTTCGCTAGCATCGCGCGGTCTTCTGCATTGTGTTACTGTTTCAGCGCCCTCCGACAGCCGAGCCAGAGCAGCAAACAGAGCGCTGCCAGCGTTGATTCGATGACCGCCGCGTGCAGAATGCTGGCATTCGCGAAACCGCGCCGGTACTCCATGCACCCGAGAACAGCGAACCCCGCCATGTTGACGGCAATGCCTATTGCGATAACCTGTCGTGTAACCAAGCAACGAAGTCTTGCTGCCTGAAACGACAGCACGGAGAAGCCGAGCATCAGCACTGATGCACGGCGCGCGAGGAAGTAGGCGGCTTCATTGCCCGCTACTCCAACACTCGCCAGAAACTGTGCGGGAGAGAAGAGCAGCGTTATGAAGAGGTAGAAATACAAGCAGCTGGCAAGACAAACCACTACTGTGTAGGCGACTGGTTTTTCGAATAGCGTGAAAACTTGCATACCAATTGGCATTTCCTTTTTCTGCTTAGTAGCCAGCTAGGCTTCGTATCGATATTCCATGTCTCACGATGTTACGATAGATGCTTACACTCCTCGAGTGCTGAGTTCGAGTTGGGCCGTGAAGTAGCCCATGCGGATTCGCCTTTTGGACGACTACAGCAATTACTGAATAACAGACCCAAGAGTTCAAGCAATTATGAAATGTGGAATCATCGGCCTTCCGCAGGTCGGCAAGACATCGCTGTTTACGATCCTGACGGGTGTTGACCCTTCTGCAAGTCGTGGCAACCCTCGCGAAGCGCACATCGGCATTGCTACAGTTCCGGACGATCGCCTCGACCGTCTGGCGCAGTTGTACGACCCGAAGAAACTGACGCATGCGACCATCGAGTACGCCGATGTTGCTGCCATCGGGGCCGAGGCTCTGAAAGAAACTACGCTGCTGGCGAATCTTCGAGAAGTCGATGCGCTGGCCCACGTTGTGCGGGCCTTTGACAATCCGGCTGTTCCGCACGTTGGTGAAATCGACCCGTTGCGCGACATCAAGAACGTTGATTTCGACCTCATGGTCAGCGATCTTGGCCAGATTGAAAAGCGCCTCGAACGCCTCGTCAAAGATCTGAAGAAGATGCGCACGCCTGAGCTTGAGCACGAAAATGAACTGCTGATCAAGGCCAAGGCGCATCTCGAGTCCGAACGCCCACTGCGCGAGATGGAAATGACGTCGGCCGACAAGAAAGCCGTACGCGGGTTCGGGTTCCTCAGCGAGAAGCCGATCCTTTATGTCTTGAACGTCAGCGAGAGCACGAACCTCGGCGAAGACCTTCAGAACGCGATTGAGAAGTTTAGCTTGAAAGAAGTTGCCTCACGCCCGAATGCCGGCGCGACCGCCATCTGCGGCAAGGTCGAAGCCGAACTGGCTGAAATGAGTCCGGAGGATGCCGCCGAATTTCTCTCGAGCTACGGGCTCAAAGAGAGCGGCCTCTCTCGTCTTATCGGCAAGACCTACGAACTGCTCGGACTGATCTCGTTCCTCACGATCGGCGAAGACGAGTGCCGTGCCTGGACGATTCGTCGCGGGACTCGCGCCGTCGAAGCTGCGGGAGCGATCCACTCAGATCTCGAAAAACACTTCATCCGCGCCGAAACGATTCACTGGGACCAACTGCTCGAAGCCGGCTCGGAAGCCAACGCTCGCGCTAAAGGAATCTTGCGATTGGAAGGCAAGGATTACGTCGTGAAGGACGGCGATGTAATGCATATCCGACATAGCGGATAGTTCTCAGTTCTCGGTTCCCAGTTCTCAGCGGGCATTCAGGCGTGTAGTATCAGACAAGTTCGTAGTACCGGGCCACAATGGGACAAAGTTATAGGGATTTGATCGCCTGGCAGAAGGCGATGGCGTTTGTTACAGAAGTGTACGAGGTTACGAAGAGCTTTCCGCTGGATGAGCGTTATGGACTGACGAGTCAGCTTAGAAGGGCAGCAGTATCGGTTCCAAGCAACATAGCGGAAGGTCAAGCGCGTTATTCTCAAAAGGACTTCCGGCGCTTTTTGAGCCAAGCTCGTGGTTCGTTGGTGGAAGTCGAAACGCAGTTGCTTATCGCGCGCAATCTTGGTTATCTGCACGAAGACAAAGGTAGACAGCTGTTAATGCTTTCAGCGGAACTGGGCCGCATTATCAACGGACTCGTTAGCTCAATAACAACTGAGAACTGAGAACCGAGAACTAAGAACTCTTTCATGAGCCCCATCCTCATCTCCGTCCTTCTCGGCGTTACCGCCGCACTGGCCAACGTGGCCGGAGGGGCATTCATTGTCCAGCGCCGATGGGAGAGCAAGTACCTCAAGTACTTCGTGGCCCTCGGAGCCGGATTCATGCTAGCAACAGCGATCGTCGAGATGATTCCGGAGAGCATCGAACTACGTCCGCACTCGGCGACGCTTTCGGCTCCCTTTCTTGTTCTACTCGGGTACCTGATAGTTCACCTTTTTGAGCACGCCGTCACACCGCATTTCCACTTCGGTGAAGAGACCCACTCGGATGAATTCCTGCACCAGCACACAAGCGTTTCCGTACTCTTAGCGCTTGTCATTCATACATTTTTTGACGGTATTGCCATAGCCTCCGGCTTTCTGGTGTCGAACTGGCTGGGCTGGGTTATCTTCTTGGCA
The DNA here is from genome assembly GCA_023410055.1 of Acidobacteriota bacterium. GTDB lineage: Bacteria > Acidobacteriota > Terriglobia > Terriglobales > Acidobacteriaceae > JAEZPW01. Next base: position 6,052 of record JAEYQK010000066.1, on the reverse strand, counting down.
ATCTTCATGCACAAGCTGCCCGAGGGTTTCACGGTTGCATCCGTGATGCTCGCGAGCGGACGCAGCCGAAAGTTCGCTTGGGGTTCATCGGTTTTGCTTGGAGCGGCGACAATGGCGGGAGTGCTCGCCATGAGTGTGACGCAAAAAGCGGTGGGGGTTGGACTGCCGCTCTCTGCCGGTGTGACGATCTACGTCGCGGCTTCGGATCTCATCCCCGAAGTTAACAAGGAACCCGGCGTCAAGATGGCATTGCTCGTGTTCATAGGAGTTGGCGCCCTGTTCTTGTTGGACATGCTGGTCCACACCCATTAGTCATCGATCGACCCCTAACGGCAGAACGGGCGTAGAATCTCGATAAAAGCGAGTGGCCAATGCGTCAGGATGATCACAACTTTGCCCAACCGGAAGACTCAGTTCGATCGGGATATGTCCCCCCGTATTTTTTGCCGCTTAAGATTCGTAGACTCTGGCTTGCCGTTGTTCTTGTCGCGCTAATCAGCTTCTCCTTGGGTCTGCTCCTCGATGTTTTGTTGATTCACGCTCGGGGCATGAGCCAGCTTCAGGCTGCGGCGATCCTCGACGCCGTCTTTGCGCTCATCGTCGCTGCCCTGTTTTACAAACTGGTTATTTACGACCGTGAGCGCCGCATCAAGGTCGTGGAGCGGCTCGAGACGATTGACCTGATGAATCACCACATCAGGAACGCGTTGCAAGTGATCTCGTTCAACACGCATTCGCAGACGGACGGGCCCGAACTGGCGGAGATTAACCGGGCCATGAACCGCATTCAGTGGGCTTTGCGTGAAATCCTTCCGAAAGTTGAACCGGAGTTCACTGGCTTCGAAGGGTCGGTTCGGGACAACAGTGGCGAGGAGCCATTCAAGTCATCTGCATCGCAAAAGAAATAAGCGGCCAACCGAATTGGCCGCTTAGTGACACCCTTTTAAGGTAGCGCCGGACTCCGGTCCGGCACGTGCCGACCTGGAGGTCGGCGCTACAACTGATAGGCTTTCTCTATTCGACTTGATGCTTTGATGTGTATCCATCACGGGCGACGACTTGTACTGGCAAGTCCTTGCCCTTCTGGTCCTTGACAGTCAGCTTGCCGCCATCAGGCGCTTGCAACTCGACTTTGAGTTTGCGGTAGGATCCGTCAAGCTTCTCGTTTGTCGGGTGATACGCGAGAATGTACTGGTTACGGATGGAGGCGGCGATGTCCTGAAAGATGCCGGGCAGTTCGGCTTCGAAGCGCGGCTTGTACCACCGACCGCCGGTCACCTTGGCCCACGTATTCATCTGGTTGTCAGCCTGCAAGAACGTGAGGCGTGTTGGACCGCCCATGCTCGATTCGGACATGATTCTAGCGTATTCGCCAGTGCTGATCGTGTATATCGTGATGTTCTGGGTGGACTTAACCTTCTTTTGTATTTGGTCGAAGGTGTGCTTGCTCATTGAGTCGTAGCCTGACCCGATCAGTATCACGTACTTACGTCCGGAAACACCCTCCAACCGGTCCAGCGTGTCATAAAGCGCATCGAATACGCACGTTTCGCTGAATCCCGGAATCTGAAGTTGCCGGAGTGACTCGAAGACAGTTCTCTTGTCTTGCGTGAAGTCGGTCAACATGCGCGGCTTGAGGTCGAAAGATACCGTCGCGATCCAATCCTGAGGCTTCAGCGAATTCGCAAACGTATAGGCTGCGTTCATCGCGTCGTAGACGAAGTAATAGTTGGTTCGCGCGAACTCAACCAACAGCACGGCCGTGACCGGTGCCTCTGACGTCTGCTGGAAGTTCGTGATGGTCTGCGGCTTACCGTCCTCGAGAACCCTGAAATTCTCCTTTTTCAATCCCGGCACGAATTGGCCATTCTTGGTCAGCACTGTTGCCTCAAGAGTTACGAGGTTGACGTTCTTGGTGATGGAGAAATCTCCCATCCCCTCTGGATTCTTAGGCGGCTTGGGCGGCGGCTCAGGCGGTGTTTCCTTCTTCTTCGGGATCGCCATTGGGCCGATGTCGCCCTGGGGTCCACCGGCCTCGGCCGGCGCCTCCTGCGTGGGTTTCCGTGGGGCGGGCGAAGTACCCGAAGTCTGAGCCAGCGCCGGAAGAGCGGCCAGCGAAATCAGCGCGACGACTGAGAGAAATGCCTTAATCACGTTCGACTGGAATGTGCTGAATATTGTCATTTTTATAAACACCAGTATCTCATCAGTCCGGAGTCTCTGTGCTAGTATAGATGCAGAGTTTCGCAATTTCGACCTTTTCTCCGGTGTTCACTTAGTAATAACGCAAGCACTCACAGAAAGTTCTCAAGGTGAGCATCGGGAATGCGACTGGCGGTATGAAAAAAGCTGTACTTGCGTGTCTATTCGTCTCCTTCCTGCTCTGGCCAGCTTCTCTATGTTTCGCGATCCAACCGGCCCTCAGCGTACCCACAATGTCCGTCGACGAGATACGTCCTGGAATGAAAGGCGTTGCATACACCGTCTTTCAAGGCGTCAAGCCCGAACCCATGGACGTTGAGATCCTGGGCGTGATGCGCAACATGGCCGGACCGAAAAGCGACGTGATTCTCGTCCGCTTGCACGGTACGAAGCCGGAGTACACCGGAGTGGTTGCCGGAATGAGCGGCAGCCCCGTTTATATCGACGGCAAGTTGATCGGCGCCTTGGCCTATCGCATAGGCGAGTTCTCGAAGGAACCCATTGGCGGCGTTACCCCGATTGCCGAGATGCTCGAGATCAACGAGCTAGACAAGAGCCAGCCAGCGGATGCGAAGCTGAATGGCTCCGAACGAGACGGTGTAACAAAAACCAGCACGGGAGACACGCAGTCGCAGGCGGATTTGAAAAGCTACGTCGAGCCGATTGCTGCCCCGCTGGTCTTTAGCGGCTTCAGCGACGCGGCTTTGAATCAGTTCCAGTCCGAGTTCGCAAAGATTGGTGTGAAACCCGTCATGGGTGCTGGTTCGGTGGATCCGAATACAAAGCAACCCGAGCCCTTGCAGCCTGGCTCGGCGGTGAGCGCCATTCTTGTGCGTGGTGACATGGACGTTGCTGCGACTTGTACAGTCACCTACATGGATGCCAATCGGCTTCTCGCGTGCGGTCACCCGCTACTCAACTTCGGTCGCGTGGATATGCCGATGACGAAGGCCAATGTGCTGCTTTCGCTGCCGTCGCCAGCTAACGCTTTCAAAATCGTCAACGCGACCGAACAGGTCGGCGCTTTTGTCCAGGACCGCCACACAGGAATCATGGGCCGCATGGGCAAAGAAACACAGATGATTCCGGTCTCGGTCACGGTTCGTGGCGGTGAAAAGACAAGGACATTCCATTTCGACGTCATCAACAACTTCAAACTCACGCCGACCCTGATGATGACTACCGTGTACAACGCCTTGCAGGGCATGAACGAATACGGCGAAGACACGACCTTCAGGATGGCAGGGCATATCAATGTCCAGGGATTCACGCCGGTAGCGTTGCAGAACATGTTTGCCCCGGCCGACAGCGGCAATCCTGCGGCAGTGAGCGCCGCGCTCATGGTCGGCGAACGCTTCAGCCGCATCTACCAGAACCCCTATGCAACACCCGATGTGAAGGGCGTGGATGTTACCTTCGATCTGATTCGAGACCGTCGCTGGGCACGACTTGAGACTGCACGTACGGACGTGACCGAAGCGCGACCCGGTGACGACATCATCATCGAATCCGTACTGCGTCCTTATCGCGGTGAACGGGTTGTGCGCCAGATTCCGGTCAAAATTCCGACGTCCACTCCAAGAGGCACGTTGCGAATCCTCGTCAGCGACGGCGACACGCTCGATCGTATGCGGCGCATTCCGGCGGCTCTCACTCGCCGTATGGATTTGCCCTCGACTATCGCGCTGCTTAATAAAGAGCACGCGAACAATCGTCTCTACGTTTCGCTGCTTGAAGCGAATCCCCAGGCAATGGTTGAGGATAAAGTGATGCCCGCCATGCCGCTCTCCGTCATGAACGTGATGGAACCGATGAGGGGCACGCAAGACATGGTGGTAGTAGGCGAATCAGCCGTAAACGAAGCTTCTACGCCGTTGGACTTCGTCGTGTCCGGCGTGCAGGTTATTACTGTAAATGTGAAGTAATTGCCTGAAAACCTAGTACCTGGTACCTAGTACCTAGCCTAAACACTCGGTACCAGGTACTTGTTACTGGGCGAGGCGTACTGTTGCTAATTCGGTACTTCCACACTACCCACGATCTCTTCCAATATCTCTTCAGCCTGCGCAGCTTTCTTCATTGTCGTGTTGTATTTTGCATTCACGACAACACGGTGAGCGAGTACCGGCACCGCGAGCTTCTTGAAATCCTCCGGCGTTGTGAAGTCTCGCCGATCGATGTAGGCCATTGCCTGCGCAGCACGATAAAGCATCAGTGATCCACGCGGGGAAACGCCTAAGGAGAGGTACTCCGAGTCGCGGGTCCTGCGAACAATCTCCAGCGTGTAGGTAATCAACGATTCGTCTACACGCACGCGCTCTACCTCTTTTTGGCATGCCACGATATCTTCGGCAGAGAGAATTGGTTTTACGTTACTTAGCTTTACAGCGCCTGCCTCGGCCCGCAGGATCTCGCGCTCGCTTTGCATCTCCGGGTAAGTCATCTGCGCGCGGATCAGGAAGCGATCCATCTGCGATTCGGGCAACGGGTATGTCCCATGGTGCTCGATCGGGTTCTGGGTGGCTATGACGAGAAACGGCTGTGGTAGCGGATAAGAGTGATTGTCCACCGTTACCTGGTATTCGTTCATGGACTCCAAAAGCGCTGATTGCGTCTTGGGCGTCGTGCGATTGATTTCGTCCGCCAGCAGGACGTTTGTGAACACCGGCCCCGGCTTGAATTCGAACTGCTGCTCGATGGCCGAATAGATGGAGATTCCCAGTACATCGCTGGGCAGCATGTCCGACGTGAACTGAACGCGATGAAAGCTGCAGTCCAGCGAACGCGCAAGTGTTTGCGCCAGCGTCGTTTTTCCGACGCCGGGGACACCCTCGATCAACAGATGTCCGCGGCCCAGTAGCGCGACAAGCGCCAGCCTAACCACATCATTTTGCCCGCGGATGATTGACCGCAGAGCAGATTCCAATTGAGCTACTTTTTCCTTGGACGAAGATACGATTTCGAAGGCCACGCGCCGATTCTAGCAGGGTAGAAAGCGTCTTCGCATACTAGAACTGGTTCGAGAGGGGTACTTTCGTGTACTCACTTCTTCACGCGACGCGGCGCGTTACGTTACGCAGCTGACGTTATATTCCCAAACCATGGAAGGAAGTAGTGTCAGACGATTCTGGCTAGATGGAGCCCGAACCACTCGCGCTCGTCCATCCACGTGCGCTCAAGCGTGAACCCCGCATTCTGCAAGATCGAGCAGATCATGTGCATGGTGAACTTGTAGCTGTTCTCGGTGTGAATTCGCTCGCCCCGTGAAAGCCGCACACTCAAGCCCAGGTCGGCTAAGGATACGACTTGCTGTTCCAAACTCTCTAAGTGCATTTCCATGCGCGACTCATCAGTGTTCCAGAGCGCTACATGCCGGAAGAGATTGAGATCGAAGTTCCCGCCGAGGTCACGGTTGATTCGCGCCAGCAGATTCAGATTGAAGCGCGCCGTCACTCCCTGAGCGTCATCGTATGCCGGCACGAGCACGGATGAGTCCTTGACCATATCTGTCCCGACTAGCAAAGCGTCGCCGGAGACCAGACTCCGACGCAATCGTGCGAGAACGGCGGCCGCCTCCATCGGCTCGAAATTGCCGATACTCGAACCGATATACAGCAAGAGCTTTCGCCCGCCGATGCTCTCCATTCCCGGAACGCCTCTGGTGTAATCGGCGACAATGGGATCAACTGTCAGGCGTTCATGCGTTTGGGTCAGACGCCGCACTGCCACTTGCAATGCGTTGGGAGAGACATCCACCGGATAGAACGTAAGCTCGCGCTGCTGCTTTAGAACGGCACTTATCACGGTGTCGGTTTTGGTCGCTGTGCCCGCGCCAAGTTCTATCAGGGTC
>JAEYQK010000017.1 GCA_023410055.1 Acidobacteriota bacterium | reverse complement strand
CCGTGGGGCTCCTTTTTTTTTTTCCCCGTGCTGGGGGGGGGTTTAACCCCCGCCACGGCACGTCGTCTGCGTGGCTGTTCTCTGTGCGCGATACCCGGGCAGCTGCCCGGCTGTTGGATCAGGAGATCGACTCAACGATCGGTCTATTTGTGGCGTGGCTGGGGCTTTGACTTCGGGCCTCCCCTTTGACTTCCAGATACGACTCGTGCTCGTCAGCTTTCGGCCAACTCATTTCGGTGATGGTCGGAACTGGTGGCCGGACACAGTATGGCTTTATGTGCCTGCTCAGTTCGCCCAGCCCGAGTTCGTGGATGGTGCGATGCCGTTTCAGGAGCCGCTCGTACAGCTGACAACGTTCCTTGTCGGCAGTGACGATAAAGAGATCTGGCTCGGTGCGAAAATGGCGAAGCAATGGTAGATAGTCGCGGATGAATACTTTCAGACGTGTCAGGACTTTGGGGTCTGGTACGTCGATCATTGCAATTCCCATACGCCCGTCCGGTTGCCAGAACAGAAGATGCTCCCTCATGTAGAGCCTGCCACCCCGCTGCGGTAAGGCACTCAATGGACATCCGGCGCAGTCGCTGAAATAGGCAACTTTCTCTTGGTGATCAAGAACGAACTCCGCCGGCCACCCGCGAGCTTGGAGATAGAAATGCACTCCCAGCAAGCGCGCCTGCACGGTCTCAAGAGTATGGCGTCGACGGCTGCTCGAATCTTGCCCCAGGAGGCGAGTCGTGGATTTGGTGACCTGATAGACGACTGGGTATTTGGTGATCCGGCGCAGAAATCCAAGCCGTTCCAGCATCTTGAGTCGGCTCCGGACTTGGGCTCCTCGGGCGACCAGTTCCTGGGCCTGTAATGCGGTACAGTATCCGCCCAAGGCCACCAGTAGGTGTAAAAGTTTCTGCGAGACTTCGTCCAAACAAATTGACCGACTGCGAAAAGACACCACGTAAGAACCTCCATAGAGATTGCATTGCGAGGTGTGGATGTCAGGGCTTGTGGCGTACTTGGCAGGATTTCTGTGGGTTATTGGCTTGAACGCATAGCTTTCGGAAAAGTTGCGAGCGGCGGGGCAGCTACAGTCCCCTCACATTTCCTAAATGCACATCAAGTCGGAAAAAACGATCACGTTCCTGCAACGAAATTTTACCTTAGAAAAACTCTTGCACATTCGCGTCACACCTCCTAACCACAGTAGCGTCAGCCGCCGGGAGGCGAAGACAGACAGCCGCGTCCGCCGGACGACAGACGGGGAGGGCACCGCCCTCCCCGTCAGCGCGAAATCCTTGGCTCCCCGAGGAGGTGCCGTTACGGGAAGGGTATAAGGGAAATTGGGGCCTCCCCATCCGCGGCAAATCTCGTGAGAGATTTGCCGCGGGCCGAGCGCCAGCGTTGAATTACGTTACGCTGGTCGATAGTGGTTACAATCCCCCCGCTTGCGCCGCAGCTGATGCGAGCCGGCATTCCCCTGCCATTGCGGTCACGAGCGGCCCGCGCGGAGAATGAGTTCTCGGATGCTGAATAGGTTACTGCGAGGCATCGGTAAGTAGTGGTAGGGGTGTTCTCGGTAATGTATGTGACTCATCTCCCTCAGGCGAGTGGGCACGCTTTACGGTATGGGCGTAGCACAAATCAAGTCAGCGCTGCAGTCCTGAATGTGCTACTCTGGCCAACACTTGTCATCAGCAAGCTGCGATAAGGGACTATTGTAACCAAGCCAGCCAATAGGCAATTGGAGACGAGCAGATGAAATGGCATAGAGGAATTCTCGTACTTCTTGCGGTTGTGTTCTATTCGATATTTGCGAGCACAGTTCTTCCGGCAGAGGACAATCGAGAAGCGGACCATGCGGCGTTGCGGGCGCTGCGTGACCGGGTCGCTACTGCGATCGATCAGCAGGACATCAAGACCCTGGCCTCATCTTTTACGAAGGAATTCATCTTCACCTCCGTGAATCAGACGCCGGTCACCAGCGAAACACAGATGCAGGCTCTGTTTGATGAAATGTTCCACTCTCCCAAGGCGATCCTACGCAGCCTAAAGACCGATCCGCAGGCCGATATCCTTACTCGCTTCATCGATACCAATACCGGAATCTGCTACGGCAGTTCGAGAGATACTTACACCTTGCGCTCCGGCGAAGTGGTGCAGATGAATGTCCGGTGGACCGCTACGGTGGTGAAGGAGAATGGGCAGTGGAAGATCGCGACGGCGCACGTAGGGACCGACTTTCTGAATAATCCGGTAATCGACCGAGTGTCGTCTCTATGGAAACGGATCGCCGTCGGCACGGGCCTGGGAGGCCTCCTGCTGGGAGTCCTGTTCGGGGTCATTTTCTTCCGGAGGAGAACACCGGTCGCTGCGTAAGCTGGAGTACCGGTCGTTCTCAATGACCACAGTCGGCGACCGGAACCACCTGGCCGGGTTGTACACCTATTCAAAATGGCTTTGGGCTCACAAGAGTTGACAGAGGAACAGATGGGCGCAGCGCACCCTGATGTGACCGGAACATCGGCGGCGGGAGCGGGTGACTTCAGTTCCGCGATTTCCCGTCCACGGCAGCTCCTGATGCTCGTGATCAATGGCTGGCCTCTCCTGCACCTGATAAGCACGGCCATCGTCGTTCTTTTCCCCTGGGCTTTACTTCGCTGGCGACTGTTAGCGGCAATTGCTGTTCTGTATCTGGTTCCGCCGCTTGCGGCCACAGGACTCCGCCTTTTGTTGCCGCTGCGCCAAGGCCACATTCATCTGGGGAGCAGAGCGTATTTTACTTGGTGGGCGTTGTTTAACTTACAAGTGGTGTTTTGCCGCCTGCCGATGCTAGAAGAACTGCTGCGCCTCGTACCCGGAGTTTACAGTGCCTGGTTACGGCTGTGGGGGGCTCATGTGGGGCGCCTCACCTACTGGGCAGCTGGTCTGCGAATTCTGGATCGTTCTTTCGTGAACATTGGCGACAACGTCATCTTTGGCGCCGATGTTCGAGTGACCCCGCACGTAATCGCACGTAATTCAGACGGGGCACTCGAACTGGTCTTGGCGACGGTTATCATCGGGGATCGTGCGCTTGTCGGGGGCTACTCGCTGCTGGCCGCCGGAACAGAAATTGCACCGGGCGAGTGTACGCGGGCGTTCCTCATCTCTCCGCCGTTCGGCAAGTGGAAGGATGGCGTGCGCATCTCCAAAACGGATGCCGCATCATGATCTACGACATCCACGTTCATGTTGCGGGCTTCGGCAGCGACGCCAGCGGCAATTACCTTTCGCCAGGCTTTCAGAAAAGCCTCGCCTTTCGTTCATTCAGCCGCAGACTGGGGATTTCTGCTGAGACCGTTCAGTCCGACTGCGATCACCGCATCGCATCACGCATTCTCGGCTGGCTGGATGATAGCAATATCGATCGAGCCGTATTGCTCGCGTTTGATGCGGCGTATGACGAAAATGGAACGCGGGATCTCAAGCATACGCGAATGGTTACGGACAACGACTTTGTCGCCGATCTGGCGGATGTTCACGAGAAGGTTCTATTCGGCGCCAGCATCCATCCGTATCGGCGCGATGCGTTGACGCAACTGGAGCGGTTGATCGAGCGGGGCGCGTGTCTGGTGAAATGGATTCCAAGTGCCCAGAATATCCGGCCGGAAGACCCCCGGTGTTTTCCGTTTTACGAGATGCTCGCGCGGCACCGCATCCCCTTGTTGTGTCATGCGGGGACTGAGCACACGCTTCGGGCATTTCCAAACAGTCTCAACGATCCACGACGTCTTACCGCGGCTCTGGAGCGGGGTGTGACCGTTATCGCCGCACACTGCGGCACCCGGATCTTTCTTTATGACCGGTCGTACTTCGGCGCGTGGCAGACGATGGCTTTGCAGCATCGCGATTTGTGGGGTGACATCAGTGCCTTCGGCCTTATCACCAGGATCTGGCGACTGCGCTGGCTGTTGAAGTCTTCCGTGGTTTCCAAGCTCCTATTCGGCTCCGATTTTCCCGTGCCTGCCATGCCATTGAGCTGCGTCGGTTGCATAAGCCCGCGCAAAGCCCGGGAATTGCGCCGTCTGGACAATCCGTTCGATCAATCTCTGGCGCTAATGAAAGCTGTTGGAGTCCCCCGCGAAGTGTTCACCCGTGCCGGAGAGTTACTGCGCATCCCTGAGAACAAGCGGGGCACCAGGGCCACTCGATTGGAGGCAAGCCGGTCATGAAACACCGCGCCATGCCTCTACCGTGGACTTTGGATAATGTGCCACATGCTGTGCTCGACATTCTGCGCGGCTGCAACATTACGTGTCGGGACTGCTACAACTCGCGGCCTGATCACCTCGTTTCCTTGGCCGAAGTCGAAACCCAGTTGGACACCTTGCAGCGGTTGCGACGGCTGCAATCAGTTTCCGTCGTGGGTGGTGAGATTACCCTGCACCCTGAACTGGTTGAGATCGTCCGGTTAATCCACAACCGCGGGCTTTCCGTCGAATTGTTCAGCAACGGGGTGACGCTCGACGACCGCATGTTGGCCCGCCTGAAGCAGGCGGGAGCAAATGTCATCTTCCTGCATATCGAGGCGCATCAGAGGCGGCCCGACTTGCTCGCTCACGCCAGTAGTGATGACGTCCGTCGCCTGCGACTCGAGAAGGCAGCCATGGTTGCTGCTCATGGCATCGATGCTGGCCTGGCGATCACGGCTTATCCAGATAATCTCGATGAAATCGAGGCTGCGGTCGCGATCACTCTCGAATCACCCCACCTCTGCTACTTGCTGGTAACCATGTGGCGTGACATCACGCGAATGCCTGCGATTCGAGGCGACTTGCGCAGTGGCCTTTTGGCCGATGCCGCTCACCTCCGGCACTTCGAACTGAACGAAGAGATTGTTCCCGAAGAGATCATGCAGATGCTGGCGACCGAGTTCGGCTTGGAACCGTTCACGGTTCTAGGATCGAATGTCGACCCACTCGATCCGCGGTGGTTTACGTTCCTGATCGCCACGGCACACCGGCAGAACCACTTGTCCGCTTACCGCGGCTTGCGGTCTACCCGGGTGGAGCCGCTTTTTCTTGAGATTTCCCGCAGGACCAAGGGCCGTTATCCGTTCTATCAGCAGCAGAGTTCTGTGACTCTGGCCGCGCATATGCTGCTCAATGGCGTGTCGGGCGGCGGCTTGGTCAGGAATAGCAAGTTTCTGCTGACTGCTACAGGCGCCAAGCTTAGCGCCAAACGAATTCTGTTTCAGCGCCCGGCCACGTTTGATAAGGAAGGACGATTGATTCACTGCCGCTGCTGTCCCGACGCTGTTGTTAAGAACGGCAATTTGGTGCCGTTATGTATTTCCGACCGAGTGTCCGCTGTCGGAAATGAAGCCGATGTCAACCGACGGGTGGAGGAAGCTCGCTGATGCGACTTCTTCTTCTCATGCCGGACGCGCATATGCACAAGCTGCGCATCGGTCCCTTCCTGCGCTCATTGCGCGAAGCGCCTCTGACCCTGACTACCCTGGCTGCCTTGGTGCCGCCCTCGCCGGACATAGAAATCAAACTGGTTGACGCAAGTGTCGATCCGATTCCGCGCGATGAACGGTTCGACCTGGTTGGCATCAGCCTCATTACGGGTTGTGCCCGTCCCGGTTATGAACTGGCGGCGCACTTTCGGAACCGTGGCATCCCCGTCGTGCTCGGCGGCGTACACGTAACCATACTGCCCGGTGAAGCCCTCGAGCATGCGGACAGCATCGTGATCGGTCGTGGCGAACACGCGTGGCCGCGTCTACTGGAGGACTTCCGGTTGGGGCGTATGCACCGGGTGTATCGCGAGCGCCAGGTGGACGACAACGTTCTTGCGGACGTACCTCCGCCACGTCGTGACCTGCAGCGCCGCAGTGGTTACGTGTTGCCCAACACGGTTCAGGCTACACGGGGTTGCAAGCGTGTCTGTGACTTCTGCACGGTCAATGCCGTGTGGCCGCAATATCTGAAGCGCCCGATAGCCGATGTGGTCCGTGATGTCCGCGAGATTCCGGATCGAAATATCGCCTTCAACGACGTCAGTCTGGTTGACGACGTGGAGTATGCGCAAGAGCTTTTTACTGCGATTGCTCCACTAAAGAAACGATGGGGAGGGTTGGTTACCGCCGATAGCTTGCAGAACTCCAGTCTGCTCGACTTAATGGCACAGAGCGGCTGCGTGTATCTGCTGGTAGGTTTCGAGTCTGGAAATCAAACAACTCTACAGGGTATCCACAAGGGTTTCAACCGAACGCTGGACTACCGTCCATTGATCCGTGCAGCGCAAGAGCGGGGCATTACCATCCAAGGCTGCTTTGTCTTCGGATTCGACCACGACGACACCGGCGTTTTTGCCTCCACTGTAGACCTGGTGCACGATTTGGGCGTGGATATTCCACGTTATTCGATCTACACGCCTTATCCGGGCACCCCGTTGTTCAAGCGCATGCTGGCCGCTGGCCGAATTCTCAGCTTCAACTGGAATGACTACGACACTATGCATGTGGTGACTCGCCCCATGCAAATGACTCCCGAGGAGCTGTATTCCGGCTTCAAGTGGGCATACCGCGAGACATTCCGCATGAACCGCGTGTTGGGGCGGCTGCAGCATCTCGACATTCGCTGTGCGGTGAATTTTGTGGGCAACCTGGCTTATCGCATTTTCGTGAGACGACTTTACTCCGAAGCTATCTACGCCCAGCCTTATTCGGTTCATGATCCGGGGACCCCTCCAGCACCCCATCACTGGCAGGTACCCGAAGAGGCGGAGGAGGTCCAGTGCAGCACCGTCTGACGCTGATCTATCCCGCTATTGGACAAAAGCCGGGCAAGCCATTCGTGCGTTCCTGGCAATTGCAGCCGCTGGCGATTGCCAGGCTGGCGGCTATGACGCCGGCTTTCTGGCAGGTCACGTTTATGGACGACCGTATGGAGACGATCGACTACGATGTGGCCGCCGATCTTGTGGGTCTATCAATTGAAACGTATTCTTCCAAGCGCGGCTACCAGATTGCCTCCCGTTTTCGACAACGAGGCGTGCCGGTTGTTGTGGGAGGCTACCATGCTACGCTCTGCCCCGAAGAGGCCAAACAGCACGCGGATGCGGTTTGCGTCGGGGAAGCCGAACCGGTCTGGCAAGAGATTCTAGCCGACGCCGAGCGTGGGCAACTACAGCCGTTTTACCGGGGAGAGGGACGATCGCCGCTGACAGGTCTGCAACCCGACCGGGGAGTCTTTAATGGCAAGCAGTATCTGCCCGTCGCTTTGGTCGAGACCAGTCGAGGCTGCCCGTTCCGCTGCAAGTTCTGTTCGATCGCGGCGGCATTCGAGGGCACGTATCGTCGTCGCCCCGTCCGGGAGATCGTGGAAGAGTTGGCCGGTGTCCGCGACAAGTACATCTTCTTTGTCGATGACAACATAGTCGGCGACCCGGCGGGAGCACGCGAATTCTTTGAAGCGATTGCCCCGTTGCGCATACGTTGGATGAGCCAAGGCAGCCTGCACGCCCTGAATGACGAGTCGCTGATTCGGCGGATGGCAAACAGCGGTTGCATGGGCCTACTGATCGGCTTTGAGTCCCTCGATGAGCGGAATCTCGCCGCCATGGGTAAACGGATCAATATGATCGGTGAGTATCGCGCCGCGATTGCCCGGTTGCGCAGTGCCGGAATCTTTGTATATGGCACCTTTGTCTTCGGTTATCCGCACGATACGCCCGAAAGTTTCGCTCAGAGCGTACGCTTCGCCAAAGAAGAGAAACTGCTGCTCTCCGCTTTCAACCATCTGGTTCCTTTTCCCGGAACCGCACTGTACCGCGAACTAGAGCAAGAAGGTCGCCTCACCTATGAACGATGGTGGCTGAGTGACGAGTATCGATTCGGACAGGTTCCTTTCCGCCCGGAAGCAATGAGTGCAGCGCAAATTGAAGCACACTGCCTGGCCGCACGGCGTTCGTTCTATACCTGGAACTCGATCGTTCGGCGCAGCCTTGAGTTCCGCTGCAACAGCCGGAACCCGGGGCGAGCCTGGGCGTACTGGCTGCTCAATCTGATGTTGCGGCGCGAAGTGTCGCAGAAGTCAGGTATCCCCTTGGGGAGAGAAGCGTGAGCCGCTTTGAGTTGGCCACGGTAGCCGATGATGCGGAACTACGAGCGTTTGAGTCCTCGGTGTCCATGCCCGGCGCAATCCGTCTGTCGTCTTGCCGCGAACCGGACTACTTCGCCTCGGTCCGGGTAGAAGGTACCCCTGTCGAGGTTATTATTTCTCGCGATGACGACACGGGCCGCATTACCGGTTGCGGTCATCGTGCCATCCGGCAGATGTCGATCAACGGCGAACCAGCAATCGGCGGATACCTGAGCGGATTGCGTATTCGCCCGTCTGCGCAACGTGGCACGCTCCTCGCCCGGGGTTACGAGTTTCTACGTGGGCTGCATGCGGATCGGCAAGTACCCTTCTACCTGACTACCATCATGGAAGACAATCATCAGGCCAAGGCGGCCCTGCTGGGTGGGCGTGGCGGATTGCCCCAATACCATGACTTCGGACGTTTTTGCTGCGTGGCCGCCAGCCTGAATCAGAGCAACTCGGCGAAGCGCGATGCGACGTTGCTCGTTCGACAGGCCACAGCTTCCGACAGCGCAATCATATTCGCCTTTTGGGAGCAGCAACGGAAGGCGAGACAGTTTTTTCCGCGATATCAGCCGACTGATTTTGGCCCGCTGGGCCTTCTACCTAACCTCACGTGGGATGACATATTCCTCGCCATCCGTGATGGCAGGCTGGTCGGGATGCTTGCAGCGTGGGACCAGCGACCATTTCGGCAGTGGCGAGTGGCCGGCTATTCACCCGCCCTCAGGTTTGCTCGCCGGCCGTGGAATTTTCTGGCGTCACTCACGAAATCGCCGCGGTTGCCCGCAGCGGGAGCGGTACTGAGTTACTTTGTCCTTTCTCTGGTGTGTATACAAAACGACGACCGGGCAGTGTTTGCCGCCGTGCTGGACGAAGTCCTGCGCGCCAGACGCGGACAGTTCGATTTTTTCGTGGCCGGCTTACACGAGCGCGATCCTCTACTTCCGGAGTTGCTGGCACGCCGCTACTTTCCGTTAACGAGTCGGCTTTATGTCGCGGCTTGGGAAGACGGTGCGAAACGGGTCGCTGAGTTGGATCGCGGCATGGTCCCTTACCTCGAAGTTGGAGCCCTCTGATGAAACTGGAAGCACAGACTATTCTGGTTTCCGACCTGTCGGTTACTGACGAGGCGGCGATGCTCGAGCTTATGCAGGAGCATTATGAGGGCGTTTGTGAGGACCAGTTCGTGGCCGACCTGCACGCCAAGCAGTGGGTGATCCTGCTTCACAGGGAGGGGCGATTTTGCGGTTTCTCGACCCAAGTATTATTCGAGCACTGTATTGCTGGACATTCGGTGCGCATTCTGTTTTCCGGCGACACAATTATCGACAAGAGCTGCTGGGGATCACTCGCGCTGCCGGTCGCCTGGGGAAGGCTGATGCTCTCCCTGGCCGAGGCCGAGCCCCAAACACCGCTGTTCTGGTTGCTCACCAGTAAGGGTTACAAGACTTACCGTTTTCTCCCCGTCTTCTTTCGCGAGTTCTACCCTCGCTATGCGAGGCAGACGCCGCCATTTGAGAAACTCTTGCTCGAAAGCGTAGCTGCCCGGCAGTTCGGAAGACGGTTCGACGCGGATGCGGGGATTGTTCGGGCGACTCTCGCAGCCCAACGCTTGCGAGAGGGCGTAGCCAACATCAGCGCCGAAAGATTGCGCGATCCGCACGTGGCGTTTTTTCAGCAGGCTAATCCTGGACATGCACAGGGGGATGAACTGGTCTGCTTGGCGCGCGGTAACCGGGATAATCTGACCCCATATATTCGTAGGCAGCTCTAGCCATGTTTGCCCGCAGTCTCATATGCCGCTTGGTCAATGGCGCCTGGATCGCAGGCGGCAGGCGCGAACACGCCCGGTTCACCAAAGCGCTCGAGGATGTGCCGGGCACGCAAGAGCGGTATTTGCTCGGACTGCTACAGCGCAACTCCCAAACACAATTTGGAACGCAATACGATTTTGCCGAAATCCGCTCCATAGCCGAATACCAGCACAAAGTGCCGGTAACGAAGTACGACGAACTTCAGGCGCACATTGCGGCCATTGCCGCGGGCGAACAGAATGTGCTGACCTGCGACAGCGTCACGCGTTTTCACCCAACCAGCGGCTCCTCAGGTGCAACGAAACTGATTCCGTGGACGGCGCCGCTGCAACGGGAGTTTCAGTGCGCGATTTCTCCTTGGATCCACGCATTGTACGGGCGTAAGCCTGGCTTACTACGGGGAACTTCGTACTGGTCGATTTCTCCTCCCGTTAGTGGCAGCCGGACGGCCGGTCAATTGTTGGTGGGATTCGATCACGATTCGGAGTATCTCGGTTTTCTTGGCAGCACCCTGTTCTCGCTAGTCAGTACCGGACCGCGCCACTTGGCAGCGGGGATGGATCCAGGCGAATTCCGGAAGCAGACTCTGCTTGCTCTGCTGGCAGATAGCCGACTGGCGCTGATATCCGTTTGGAGCCCTACATTTCTTACTACGCTGCTTGACGATTGTCTCGCGAGATGGGACGAGATTATTGAGGCTCTACCACAGAGGGCAGCCCGGCCCCGTGTGGACTTCCTGCGTTCACTGGCCGGGGCCCGGCCGGGGCCTGAGTTCTTTGCAGCGATTTGGCCATCTCTGCAAGTGATCAGTTGTTGGACTCACGGTCCCAGCGAGCTCTACGCTGCTAATCTGCGTCGCTACTTTCCTGAAGTTGAGATTCAAGGTAAAGGCTTGATCGCTACAGAGGCGTTTGTTTCTCTGCCGTTTTTCGAGAACCGTGATCCCGTACTGGCAGTTGCCTCGCATTTCTTCGAGTTTGAAGAAGTCACCAGTGGGCGGATGTGCCTTCCGCACGAAGTATCGGTTGACGGCATCTATCGGGTGATCGTGACCACGGCCGGTGGATTGTATCGCTACAATCTGGGCGACATCGTTAGTGTCACCGGCTTCGCGGGAAGCGCGCCATGCCTGCGTTTTCTCGGCCGCGACGGCGTAGCTTCCGATCTCTGTGGAGAAAAGCTGCAAGGTGTCTTCGTGAACCAAGCAGTCTCGGAAACGCTGCGGCAACACGGCGTTGCGACGCGGTTCTGGCTCCTGGCTCCCACCCAAGAGGACGGAGCAACTCCGGCATACGCTCTGTTTGTTTGCTCCAATGCGTTGCCTGACGCTGAGATCCTTACGCAGGCGCTGGAAGCGGAATTGAGCAAGAACTTCCACTACGCTCTTTGCCGTCGCTTGCGGCAACTTGGGAAACTTAGAATATTTCTGATCGAAGACGATACGACGTCAGCGGCGTTCGCTTTTCAGCAGGAGATGATGTCGCGTGGCGTGAAGGTTGGAGACATCAAGCCCGTCCCGCTCGACAATCGGACCGGATGGGAACGCCGTTTCAATGGACGATTTGTCTAGAAACACTTCAAGAGCCGACATGTGCGTTGTGAGGGTGCTTCTCAACTGCTAGGATCGGGCTGTCTCTTGGTTCCTAATCGATGCACACCCACGACCAATCCGGTTCGGCTCCAACTCTGGCGGCAGGAGTGTCGAACGTACTGCCGCTGTTCAGCCGCTACCCGCAATTGGCCGCGCGGCTTCCCCATGTGGCGTTGGGCCGGTTTCCGACGCCGGTGCAAAAACTGGAGCAGGTTGGAAGTGCTGTCGGGTTGAAAGAACTGTACATCAAGAGGGATGACCTGAGTGGCGAGGTTTACGGCGGAAACAAAGTCCGCAAGCTGGAGTTCTTGCTTGGCGACGCCCTGCGCCGAAACGCAAGAAAAGTAGTTACCTTTGGATTTGCCGGTTCCAATCACGCCCTTGCTACTGCTTACTACGCCAACGTATTGGGGCTGCGCAGCACTTCTCTACTGCTGCCCCAGGTCAATGCACATTACGTCCGGCGCAATCTTCTGGTAGGTCACTACTTTAAGGCGGACATTCATCATTATTCGAGCCAAGCATCTCTGGGACTGGCACTGCTCCGAGAACTGCTTTGCGGAAGAATGCAGGACGGAACTTTCCCTCGGATAATCCCCGCCGGAGGATCCTGTCCGCTGGGAGTGTGCGGTTATGTCAATGCCGCGCTGGAGTTGAAGCAGCAGATTGCCGCCGGAGATATGCCGGAGCCGGACCTCATCTACGTTCCGCTGGGGTCGATGGGTACCGCGGCGGGGTTGATACTCGGCCTGAAAGCGGCAGGTCTCAAATGCCGCGTTATCGCCGTTCGGGTAATCGGAGAACAGTTCGCGAATGCGAAGAAGATGATTCGTCTTTTCGAGGAAACAGTAGCGTTCCTGCGAAAAGTGGACCCGACGTTTGCCCAGATCCAAGCCAGCGCAGATGATTGGAGCGTCAGGGACGATTGCTTCGGCGATGGCTACGCATGCTTCACGGAGAAAGCCGTGAAGGCTGCGTCTCTGATGAGAGAAGAAGCAGGAATCATTCTGAACGGAGCTTACTCGGCCAAGGCGTTCTCAGCCTTGCTAGACGACGCAGGGAAGCAAGCCTTGAAAGGAAAGACGGTTCTGTTCTGGAACACTTACAACTCCAGAGACATCTCGGTTTTCGCTGCGAGCGTTGACTACCGCCAATTGCCCCGAACATTGCACCGCTACTTTGAGGAAGACGTGCAGAGTCTGGACCAGGAAGGCCATGATCGTTGATGGGTTGTAGGCTTACCGACTACCGGCATACGACTCGGCGACGGCAAACTCGCCGCCAAGCCCGGCGATGCGATACTGGTAGTATCTGAAGCCGAGATAAGACAGAAGCACCAGCGGCTTCACCCACAAGGGCTTCACCAGCAGGCGTCGCGACAATGCACCCCAGGAGTAAGCCTGCTTGCGGACGTAATCGGTGCCACTCTCCAGTTCCCCGGCGGTCATGCGCAGCGGACGAAAGACCACATTTTGGCCGTTGTATAGGGACCAGTTCCGCGTCAGAATTCGCCCCTCCCGTTCCAATCTTTCGAAAACCGGAGTGCCCGGAAACGGAGTGTAGATGCTGATTTGTGGCAGATCGAATTTCGAGTTAACGATGTATTTGGCGGTTTCTTCAAAAACCGAACGGTCATCCGTATCAAACCCAAAGACAAAGCATGCCTGCACGAGGATGCCGTGATCATGGAGCGTGTCAACCACCTGAGCGTATGTCTTGCCCAGATTCGTGATTTTGCCGGAAGACTCGAGCGCCTCGCGTCGAATTGATTCAAACCCCATGAGCAGCCCGCGGCAACCACTTTTCGCCATGATGGAGAGAAGCTCCGGATCGTCAACGACGTCCAACGAAGCGCATCCTACCCACCATTTTTTCAGCCGGGCAAACTCGGTGAAGAATTCCTTGGCGTATTGCCGGTTGCCGATCAGGTTCGGGTCCAGAAAGAAGATAATCCTGCTACGCAGCGATTTGACTTCTTCGATGACATCGCCAACATCCCGGCAGATGTAGGAGCGATGAAAGCGATGGCTGATGCAGAAGTCGCAGTTGTTAGAACAGCCCCGGCTCATTTCCACAGTGCACCAGCCGAGATAATCGTTGCGGTGGATAGACGAACGATCAGGGGACACGATCAGCTCGTGACTGAACGGTTCGTGATCTTCGTACACGCGCTGAAGCTGTCCGGTTGCGAAGTCACGCAGCAGGCGCGGCCAAGTTCTCTCTGCGTAGCCGCGGACGACGGCATCCGCATGCAAAAGACTCTCTTCCGTACGGAGTGTGGGATGCACGCCGCCGAGCACTACTTTGGCGCCAGCACTCCGGAAGTGGTCGGCAATCTCGAACGCGCGGCAAGCTGTTCCGGTAATCGCCGTGATTCCCACCAGATCGGCCCGCAGGTCCAAATCGAGGTCTTCGACCATCTCGTCCACGATGCGCACTTGGGCATGAAGTTCCGGCGGAACCAGTGCCTTCAGCGTTGGCATGGTCAGCGGCGCATAGCGCAGGCTCCGCCCATAAATCCCCGTCGTGTGCCGCTGGAGATAATTCTGAGGATGGATGAGCAGGATCTTCATGCTCGCACCTTCGGAGCAATCTCTTCCGTTGCGGATCCGCACCATCGCCGGAAAGCACGTGCCGGGACCGCGGAGTATCCGGTGTGAGCCGTCAATATGAGCTCCGTTCCCTCCAACGCAGCAAGCCTACGAATGGACTCGGCCAAAGCCCGGTTGTCTTTGTTTAACCAGAAAGGGAAAGGGCAGACTTCGCCAGCCTGCAGGCGGATGGTATCTCCGGTAAACAGAAAACGATCATTGGCAAGGTAAGACAACGAATCAGAAGTGTGACCGGGTGTGCCGACAACTCGGACCGAAATGCCGGCGGCTTCGACAATTAGCTCTTCATGCCGGCCCGCTGATTCATAAGCAGGCCAGAGCCGTCTGGGAACATGTGCCGGGATTTCGCGGTTCCCAACAAGCACCTTTGCATTACGAAACAAACTCGCGCTTCTGGAATGATCCCAATGCAAGTGAGTCAGGAAGACAACCGCGACATCCCCGGGATCGAACCCCAACCCTTCAAATCCACGAGCGACGGCCGAACTGCGCCAGCCGGCGTCAAAACAAACCAGGCCGTCTGCGGCTTTCAGAACGTAAAGATTCACGAACCCATCCCGGATCGCCCATACCGGGCCACAGACCGGGCCGGTGTCAAGCAGACCGGAGAAAGCCATGCGCCGGATCATCTCGTAACGGCGCTTTCGCGCCTTGTCTGGCTAAGGCGCAGGAAGTCGGCGAAGTACAACTGTGCCGCAATGGCGGTCTCCGGACAGGATTCGAGGCAGCAGAAACAATCAATGCATTCTGAATGGTTGATCTTCAGATACCCGGTGCTCTCATCCTTGTGGATCGCCTGCTTCGGGCAGATGCCGGCGCAAATGCCGCACTTCGCGCATAAACGATTCTTGATTTCCGGCCGAAGTCGAAGAAGACGCGGAGTTAGCCAGAAACACCACTGCGGAAGAATCCCGAGATATCGCGCCATGGAGGGCTTCATCCGGATTGCTTGAAGCTGCGAAGCGCCGCTGCCGGTGCATTCGATTGTGGATTCATTCATCATCCCCAATCCGCTCTCCGATGCCAGGCGAATCATGGGCACGGCCGAAGGCGCGATTTTGAGCGCCGTGCAGGCGATAGCATCCAGGGCGACAGCATCGCGGCTCCCCAGGAACACTCCCACTGGTACCGGGTGCCCATGAGCTGGGCCGTTGCCTTCCATTGCGACCACTGCGTCTGCAATGGTGAGGTGCGGCTTCAAGCTGTCAAAAACTCTCACCAGAAATGCGCTCATGGAAGCCGGAGAGGGATACTTGACGTGGAATTGGGATTTCGCCGGACCATTGACCATCCCGTAGACATTCTTCAGGCCGCAGGTCAGCGTCGTCAGGGTGTGGGTTTTGAGTTTGGGGAGCGAAATGAACACGTCCACTTCCCGATACCAGTCAGGCACGGCCAGTAGATCGTCGCCACAAGCAAGCGGAATCTGCTTCACCTGCCATGATTTAAGCTCGGCTGGCGTGCCTTCTATCGCCACGGCGATGCCCGTACGCGACCAAAGTGCGGTTTCGGAATGCAGACCAACCGGGCTATCGCCCACCCACACTCGCCCAGCTCCAGCCCTAACGCACAACAGAACCATTTGACGAACCAGTTCCGGGTGCGTTGTCACCGCGTGTTCGGGTGGGTGCAAACTGAATAGGTTGGGTTTCAAGAGGACCGTCTGGCCCACCCTGACGAATTTCGAAATGCCGCCCAGACCATCAATGATTTCCTCCAAGGCGGCGCTTACCATATTGGGTGAATAGGAAGAGCACTTGGCAACTACGACCCGGCTGTGATTCGCGGACTCATTCAAGCTAGGTGCTACGGGCATCGGAATTGCAGCCACTCGAACGTCATCATTCATGCGGGTACGGTCTCCTTCCTGAGATCGCGCGCGAGCGGCCAATAACGAAATAGTGCATAGCCCGCGAAACCAACGGCAACTCCGGCCACGGCATCCGCGACAACGTGTTGTCGGGTCAGGAGGGTTGACGCAATGATGCCAAACACCCAGGCCCAGACAAACCAACGGGTTACCCGACTCCAACGAAGGTCGGAGAATACAGCATGACAACATGCACCGTGAAAAACGGCGAATGCGGCATGGAGCGAGGGAAATGCGTTAAGTTCACGGTCGACACGGATCAACAATTCATATAAGCCGCCAAGACCGTGGATTCCCTTTGGACGTGGAACCATCGTCGGATGAAAGATGAAAACAGCAAAAGCCGCGAGGGTAATTAGGAGGAGACCGTTGATATAGCGGTTCAACTCTTCCTTCGATTTCATCAACCACGGGCCAATAGGCATCAGCAACCAGATGGACTCGTACATGTACACGGAGCTTGGGACAAACGGTATAGCTCTGTCCATCCATGTCGGATTCATCGCTGTGACTGGAAAGACTGGATGCCGCTGAATCAGAAGGTAGGCGGTCCAAACACCACTACCCAACACTAGGCTCAGCGCGATCTTTCGCCAGAAGCTCGCCCATATCCGAAGACGGATTTGCTCCCCATGCATGATTCGAAGTGTTTCATATTCCGTTACGCCTAGCTACAACTATGAGCGCTCATTCCCGCTATCAGTCCCTAAGCAAAAGATCGACAGGCATTTTCAGTACCGGCGCTAAGGCGCTGCGCCCCAGCCCGGATAGAGTTTGAGCTCAACGGGGAGGTCGGCCGCCAAATTGACAAGAGGTGGAGCGTTCCGGCCGAGTTCTCGAATTCGCTGAGCCGCCTCAATCACAACATTGATCGCGCCCGGACAGCTAGTGCACCCAGCGAGGGTGTCCCACGGTTCCAGCTTTTGCGAAGAGAACCTAATTCGGCGTCACTATTACGCCAGTAAGACAGAGGATATTCCTTGCTCATTGGCCAGAGTTCGAAAATCGTCTGCTAGGGCCGACCATTCTTTCTCTTCCATCTTCAATTACTTACGCGGCTGTCGCTGCTCTCGATTTTGACCGCGTTTTCGGTATCATCGGTACAACTGAGGATTTGTATTCTCAGGCCCGCGCGTCGTTTCAATGAGTTGCGGAGAACATCTCCCATTTCACGATCTCAAGCGAATTCACATTTCCTGCGATTGTGCCCGTGGAATCAAGCAATTGCAGACCTGAAAAGAAACGACCCCATAGCATCCGGCCATGGAGTCGTATTGGCTATTTTGGATGAACGGCATACAAATCAAGAGAAAGTCAGGGGTATGTGGCGGAGGTGAGGAGAAGCTTCGCGCAATTGTGCAGCGGTTGTATTTGCAGACACCCGCGAATCCAGCCCAATGCCGCAACTCGGGTTTTAGTGGCGCTAGGATCAAGCAGTAAGAACGAATCGCCCCGATAAACCGATGTTGTGATCGAGTAAGTCAGCAGCTAGTGGCTGGTCGATCCAACAGTTATTTATCAAGCCGAACCTCAACATCAATCTCGATTCTTGCTTCAGTTCTGTAAAGGCGCTTCACCTCAATCCAGGTTGCCGCAGGCAGCCAATCACCGTAGATCCTTTTTCGAGCGTCCTGGCTTTTGATCAGTGCGTCCATATCAGTGGTCTGAATCCTCTCCATTACGACATTGGACAGGTTCGCACCATAGTGAGCGAGCGTTCTTTGGATGGCAGCATAGGCCAGCTTCATCTGGCTTTCGAGATCATCGGGGAATCCCTTTTCGTTTGCCCCGACGGTTCCTGAAACATAGATCGTGTTCCCGACCTTTATCGCCTGAGCGTATCCGATTTCCTGCTCCCAAAGTCCGGCGTGATAAACAGAAGCGCGTTGTCGTTCATGACCTTCTGCTATACCAGTCTTTGTGACGACTTTGGAACGATCGCTGGTCTGGGCCATTGAAGTTCCTGGAATGACAGAGAACGCAGTGAGCATCAATAAGCTAAGAAAGATGTGTTTCATAGTTGCTCTCCTTACAGATCCAGATTTCAGAATATTCGAATTCCGCAAGACATAACCTATCGCTAAGGATCCGACATAACGTAACCGCGTAGTACGGGGAATACGAACGGTTCTATCGTGGCAAGAACAAGCAGCTCGATAATCTGTGGAATGGAAATCCTGATTATCTCGATCAAATAATTGTATTGGGCGCTAGCTACTGTTTGGGCTATGCTCTTCGTATGTTGATGATCCTTACTGCTGCCTGTTGTTGCCTCTGCGGATTGTGTATGTGTCCGTTTCAAAGGTGGCGTGGGATCACCGAATCTGGAACTTAAAGAAAGCTCCGATCTAAGAAGGTAGCTAGCCCACGACCCAAGTTCGTGGGCTATTTGTTTTTGTGGCGATTCTTACAGACGGAGAGAAGAAAGTTGATGGCACACCAAACCAAAACGAAGCTGTCGCTGTGGCGACAGCCTGAAAGAGAGAAAGTGCCTTTCGAAATCAGTCGAGAGGTGCTCCACGCTGGATCCGCACGCTGTTGCTAGCTTCCCGCCTTTTCATGGGCGCGTTGTCGCCCTAGTCAGCTGAAGTCCCTTTCACGACACGCAAATAGGTGCTTTGTGCGCCAGCGGTGAAGTGTGTCCAACCGGTCCACTCCAGAGGAGTGTACGCAACAAGCAAAGCGATGGTGAACGAAATGAAACGTATTGGCTTACGTACCAGACATCGACGGATAATACGCGGTGCCCCGGTCTCTGTAGCTCTGATTCTGATTCTCTTGTATTCGATCATATCCTTCTCGCAGGTAGCAGGAGGAAGCATTGCAGGTCTCATCCTCGATCCGAGTGGCGCGGTTTTGGAGAACGCTCAGGTTCAAGTGCAAGAAAAGGAGACCGGCATCACTGTTTTGGCAACGACGAACTCAGCAGGTGTATATGTCGTACCGAACCTGCGACCTGGTAAGTATTCCGTTACTGCGACCGCAAAAGGCTTTTCCGGCAGCAAGGCAGATGACATTTCGGTAATTGTTGGTACCCAGCAGCAGATCAATCTCACTCTGGCGCTGGCATCGGCTTCCCAGACCGTAGAAGTCGAGGCGGCGACGACAGGGGTCAACCTAAGTACTTCGTCGATAAGCGGAGAAGTTAGCGGTGAACGTATACGTGAACTTCCGCTAAACGGACGAGACTGGACGCAACTCGCGACATTGGAGCCTGGAGTTAGCACGATTCGTAACCAGGCCTCTATCGGGAGCAACGGTTCGAGCGACGCGACAAAAGCAACACGTGGTTTCGGAACGCAACTGAGCATTTCGGGCACGCGCTCAAACCAAAACAACTATCGCCTGGACGGAATCAGCTTTAACGATTACACAAACGATGCTCCGGGTGGCGTACTAGGAACGCTGTCCGGAGTCGACGCCATTCAAGAATTCTCGGTGCTCACCACAAACTACAGCGCCGAATATGGCCGAACCTCTGGAGGAGTGATCAATGCAGTCACCCGCGGCGGGTCCAACTCGCTTCATGGAGACGTCTATGAATTCCTGCGAAATAGTGCACTGGATTCACGCGGATACTTCGACGGTCCGAGGGTTCCGCCGTTCCGGCGTAACCAGTTCGGCGCTGCCGTAGGTGGACCGATCGTCCAAAACAAGACATTCTTCTTCTTCAGTTACGAAGGCATTCGGCAGCAGTTGAGCACTACGCATAACAGCTTCGTACTTTCGCGCAATGCGCGACAGGGAATATTTGCGAACGGTGATGTGCGCTCCGTAGACCCGGCTGTGGCACCATACCTTTCGTTCTACCCATTGCCCAACGGAGCGGAAAACGGCGATCTTGGCCTTTACTCAGTTGCCACATTGCAGCAGGCGAATCAGAACTTCTTTACTGGGAAACTGGATCACAAGTTTTCGGACCGGGACAGGATCAGTGGCACATTTCTGCTCGACCGAACGAACCTGAGCGAACCCGATCAGTTGAACAATGAGCACTTCCAGCAGCGAAACTCACGTCCGTTTGCGAGCATCGAGGAGACTCATTCATTTGGAAATCTGGTGAACTCAGTGCGTTTTGGGTTTAGCCGCAACCATGCCCAGACTGCTACTGCCGATCCGATTAATCAACTTGTATCTGACACAACTCTGGGTTCCGTGCCGGGACGGCCAGCTGCACAAATCACAATCGGGGGTGGCGTGGCTCCTTTCTTTGGCGGCATTGGCGCTTTCCCACAGTTCACGTTTGGATGGAACTCTTACCAGCTGTATGACGATGCGTTTCTGACGCACAACAAACATGCGATCAAGTTCGGGTTTGCATTGGAACGCATGCAGTCGAACAATCACTTCTTCATCTCGCAGAATGGCGGTTTTAAGTTCAACACTGTAGAGGACTTCATTACCAACAATCCAGCTCGCTTCTCGACCTACGTGGGCACGCCGAGCGGACGGAACATACGAGAGACGGTTGCTGCCGGATATATTCAGGACGACTGGCGCTGGCGATCCAATCTGACTTTGAACCTTGGGTTGCGCTACGAAGCTGCAACAGTCCCCTCCGAGGTCAATGGGCGACTTTCGAGCCTGACCAGCATGACTGGATCCGAGTTGCATACCGGAAATCCGTACTTCAGCAATCCGACTCTGCGAAACTTCGAACCTCGAATCGGTTTCGCCTGGGATCCGTTCAAGACGGGTAAAACGTCGGTGAGAGGCGGATTTGGGCTTTATGACGTCCTGCCGTTGCCGTATGAATTCTTGATCATCTCCTCGAACGCGGCCGCGCCATTCTCGGCGAACATTTCAGTCTCGCCAGGGGCGGGATCATTCCCCAACGCTTATCCTGCTGCACTTGCCAGTTTCGAAGCGACCGGGTTAGCAACGCAACGCGTGGCGTACGTCGAGGCCAATCCTAAGCGCAGCTACGTGAATGAATGGAATCTCAACATCGAGCACGAATTCGCGCGGAATGTTGTGGCTACCGTCGCGTACGTCGGCTCGCGTGGCATTCATCTCCCGTATCGTACTGACGATGCAGACATCGTGATCCCAACCAAAACTTCCGCCGGCTACGTCTGGCCGACCAATGGAACGGTAATCAATCCAAACGTAGGCCGTATTGATCGCCTTACGACCGATGGTGATTCCTACTACCACGCGCTGCAAACAGGACTGAAATTGCGGCCTGCGCGCGCGCTTCAACTGCAAGCCTCCTACACCTGGGGTAAGAGCATAGATACAGGCTCATCGACCATCGGGGGCGATCAATATACAAATTCGCCAAGCAGTCTACCGCTATGGTTTGATCCTGCAACCCGCCGCGGACTCTCCGACTTTAACCTCGGGCAGAATCTGGTGATCAACGGTATCTGGACACTGCCACGGGCACATTCCATACCTAGCAGCGTGAGTTGGGCAGTCAATGGCTGGCAGATCGGCGGCATCGTTCAGGCCAGTAGCGGGGCGCCGTTCTCGGTGCTTCTGGGGGGTGATCCCTTGGACATGGGCGGCACCGATCCATATGACTATCCGGATCGCATTTCATCTTCCGCCTGCAGTTCTCTGGTGAATCCGGGGAATGTAGCGCACTACATCAAGACGGAGTGCTTCGCCGCACCGTCGCAACTGAACCGACTTGGTAATGCAGGCCGTAACGCTCTGACCGGTCCCGGATTGTTCAATACGGATCTAGCGTTCTACAAAAACAACGCGATTCCGGGTCTTTCGGAAAAGTTCAACATTCAGTTTCGCGCCGAAATCTTCAATGTGCTGAACCATCCGAACTTTGCACCGCCTATTTCGAGCAATGTTCTGTTCAATCAGAACGGTTCGGCGGTCGCCAGCGCTGGGCAGTTGACCGCACTGCAAACACCTGCGAGGCAGATTCAGTTCGGCCTAAAGGTGATCTGGTAGCGGGCCAATCTCGCTTGATGAACTGAAATACAACATAAGGACTAATCGATATGAAATCAACACAACGAATTCTTCTAGCAGCAGTGGTCATCGCTCTATTCAGCTCTCTATCTGCGTTTGGACAGGCCAGTAACGGTGCGGGAGTAGGCAAGCCGACCGTATCGGTGTCGTTCTACAAGCTGCCGGCGGGACGCCAGGACGAATGGCTCGCACTTTACAAAAAGTACCATTTCCCCATCATGCAGTATGAGAAAGCGCATGGCCAGGTTATCAGCGAGACGATCTACACACGCTCGGCGCACCACGTTTCGCCGTCGTGGGATATCGCAATCGTGATCGTTTCGCCCCCGGCAAATCAAAAACCAAAGGCGGAAAAGACGAGAGGTGAGCTGATCCGATCGCTGTTCCCGGATCTAGACGATTACGTCAAAGGGGAACGGACCCGTTGGGCATTGACCTTGGAACACTGGGACGAGCAGTGGGTAGAAGTCGATATAGACAAGAATCCCTCGCTCTACTATCCGTACTAGTCACGTAGCTGTATACCAAAGCGAAAGCGCAGAGTTCTTGGCTCTGCGCTTTTGCTGTAGTAACTCTCTGTCGAGGCGATTGTGCTTATGTAACGGAGATTGTGGAGGAACACTCTTCCGTGAGCGAATGGAGGAGTGCTTCACCGGCTGGCCACGGCCCAAAGCCGGAGTCCACGTTTATATGGCCGCACGATCCGGCATTCACGAAGCGGCTACCCCAGAATCCTGCCATCGTGCGTGCCCGTCCTATCGTGCACCACGGGTCATTGGAACTGGCTATGAGTACGCTTGGGAAGTCGAACCGAACTCTTGGAACGGGAGCAAAGTTCGAAATGTCATACTTCGTGTCAGGACGTTCGGCGTCTGCGGGCGCTACAAGCATTGCGCCGGCGAGTTGCACAGCTGTTGAAGCGACGCAATGAGCAAGCGCAATACAACCCAGACTGTGCGCGATCACAATTGGAGGGGCAACACATTCGTCTATCGTCCTCCCAATACTGGCGATCCACTGATCTCTGTCCGGAGCAAACCAATCATGATGCGCGACGCGTTTGAATTCCGGATGTGATTCGTGCCACAGTGTCTGCCAGTGTGTGGGGCCAGAATCGGAAAGTCCCGGAAGTATGAGGACAGGGATATTCATGTTCGCGAGTCAGTAAATGCGCACTAGCCTAAAGCCTTGTATCTAGTTGAGCATATCAATCAAGATAGTAATCAATCAGCAATTTTGCTGATGGTAGCAATCGGCATTTCGAATTTGGCGAACTGCGCACAAGAAAGTAAATTGGGTACACAGGTTATAACGACAATCACTATGAACACGCTCAGCACTTCTCGAATGTCTATGGCCATGCGTCCCCCAGGCGGGGTCGGGCCAGCATCGGGAGTGTGAGCGACAACCTCCTTGATCTGAGCGGCCGCCTGGGGGCGCCGGCGGTGCGAGTTCTCGTAACCAACGCTCATCATCACGGAGGTCAAATTGTCTGTCGACTCATGTTCCAATTTCTCTACGTTAGCCATTCACGGCGGTGCCAGTCCGGATTCACATGCCCGAGCCGTTGCGTTTCCCATTTTCCAGGCTGCGACATTCGCCCAGGAACAGGTGGGCGTCGATAAGGGGCACAGCTATTCGCGCGTTTCCAACCCGACCGTCGACGCACTAGAGCAGGCGATCGGGGCACTGGAGGGTACGCCGCCAGCCGTTTGCTTTCGCACGGGAATGGCGGCGATCACGACTCTCTTTCTCTCCGTGTTGAAAGCCGGTGATCATGCCGCTATCTCCGATGTGGTATACGGCGGCACGGTTCGGCTGTTCGCCGAGATACTGAGCGGACTCGGAGTCGAGTATTCCTCGGTCGATACGTCTGATCTTCGGGCGGTAGAGTCGGCGATCCGCCCGTCGACAAAGATCATTCTGATCGAGACGCCGGGCAATCCGACGATGAAGCTTACGGACATCGCGGGTGTTGCGGCAATTGGCCGCAACCGCGGTATCCTCGTTGCCGTTGACAACACGTTTCTTACGCCCCTACTACAACGTCCATTGGAGTTGGGCGCCGACATCTCGGTCCTTTCTACTACGAAGTACATCGAGGGGCACAACACCACCGTGGGGGGCTCGCTCGCGACTCGCGACGAGAAACTACTTGAGCGCTTTCGACTTGTTCGAAAAACGATCGGCGCGATCCAAGCTCCTTTCGACGCATGGCTCACGCTGCGGGGGCTGAAGACTCTTCCTTTCCGCATGAAGCTCCATTCAGAGAATGCGAACACAATCGCACAGTGGCTCGAGACGCATTCTGCCGTCTCCCGCGTTTACTATCCCGGGCTGGATTCATTTCCCCAGAAGCCGCTCGCTGAAAGACAACAGGCTGCTTCAGGTGGAATGCTTTCATTTGAGTTGCGGGCCGGAGCAAGCACCGCACGGCGCATGATGAACAATCTGAAACTGTGCTTCCGTGCCGAGAGCCTTGGCGGAGTGGAGACGCTTGTTACACACCCCGCATCGGCCACACACGCAGATATCCCAGTGGAGACGAGGAATCGATTGGGAATCACCGAGGGTCTGGTACGAGTGTCCGCCGGGCTGGAGTCGCCCGAAGACATCATTGCAGATCTGGATCAAGCGCTTACCGCTGCGCTAGCAGACGAAAGGAGCAATGACGATGAAGTTTGCCAGCCAGCTTGTCAACTTTAGTGCTGCACCGGGTGATCCGTTTCGCCCGATGGCTACGCCGATCTACCAGACGGCGACGTTCGAGCAAGAGCATGCGGATAGCTTCGGCGAGTACGACTACTCGCGCAGCGGCAATCCGACACGTCGCGTTCTTGAGAATCAGCTGGCCAGGCTCGAACACGGTGTGCGTGGCTTCTGTTTTTCCAGTGGAATGGCGGCGATCAGCACCGTTTCCCGTCTCTTGCGGACTGGCGATGAAATTCTCGTCGACAGTGATCTTTATGGGGGCACGTGCCGCCTTTTTTCCAAAGTGCTGGAACGAAGCGGTGTAGCTGTTCGCTATGCTGACGCGACCGACTTGCGGGAGTTCGAATCTCAGTTCAGCAGTCGAACAAAGATGGTTTTTGTCGAGTCGCCGACGAACCCGCTATTGCGCGTGATCGACCTGGAGAAACTCGCCGGGCTCGCCCGAGGATACAAGACTCTCTTGTGCGTCGATAGCAGCACAATGTCTCCATACCTGCAGAATCCACTCGATTTCGGCGCCGACATCGTTATTCATTCGGCAACGAAATTCTTGTGTGGCCATAGCGACGTTACGGCCGGGGTGATCGTTGTGAAGGATGAGGAACTGGCCGAGCAGATCTACTTCTTGCAGAATGCCGAAGGCACGGCTCTTGGTCCCTTTGATTCGTTTCTGCTACTGCGCGGCTTGAAAACGCTAAAGCTTAGGCTGGATTGTCAGCAGAAGAATGCGGCAGTCATTGCAGGGTTCCTGTCGCAGCATCCGCAGATAACCAGAGTCCTATATCCAGGCATGGCGAATTCAGCGGGTTACGAATTGCAACGGCGACAGGCACGTGGATCGGGAGCTGTTCTTGGTTTCACGACGGGTTCAGTTGAGGTTTCGCTTGCGATTGTCGAACGAACCCGACTTTTTCATACTTGCGTGAGTTTCGGGAGCATTCATTCGACAATCAGCTTGCCGGGCTCGATGTCTCATTCCAGTGTTCCACTAGAAGTGCGAGCAATCCGTGAACTACCAGATGACCTTGTCAGGCTGTCGGTGGGAATCGAAGATGCAGAAGACTTGATCGCGGACATTGAGCAGGCGTTGAGCCCTTTCGCAAGCATGCGGTCAGCATCATCGTGGCCTACGAGCATATGTAGCCTTCCAGGCAACGAGAACTAGCGTTTCGGTACAACTTCGGTACAACCGGGGAGGAGAAAGAACGTTTTTCAAGGCCCCTAAGCGACACCAAGCGAAGCACTTAGAGATTTTCCTTGCAGATTTCGGGACCAGGGGGTCGGAGGTTCAAATCCTCTCTCCCCGACCATTTCTTCTTTCAATCACTTACATTTTCCTGCGCTCTCGCAATTGAGCCCCTGGTGCGGCGCTTGTGGGTGCCCCAGCGCAAGTGTAGGTTTCGAGAATAGCCTTGGTTGAGAGCGGAGGCTTGGGGCACCCAGTCGGGGCACCTATAAGAATGAGGATCAAGGGCAATCTTCATCGAGACCAGTAAAAATGCGGTTTTCCCCACGAATGACGATCTCGTTTCGTTCCGATTGAACCCTTGGACACGTGCCAGCGGATCAGAGGATGTGCTCACCGCACCCAAGCACTGTTCCTCAGAACGTCGTTCTCGCAGCTTGCGGGTTGCCCGTCATTTAGAAGCATTGGGCGATAGCGGCGATTACGCCACGCTTGTCGACCAGGGATGACTAATCTGCCTACACTCTTGTCTGAAAGAAGGGACTAGCTGCACTCGGTGCTCCTTTCAAACTGAAATGTTCGAGTAACGATGTCTAGCGCAACCTCAACACGAGGCCCGCACCGATTCGATAGCTGTTCTGGTAATTGTCGAAGAGGTTGGGCAGGCGCGTGTACAGATACTCCGCCTGCACCAGGCGCAGAGAGAGCCGACGGCTCATGCCAACCTGCAACCCGCCGCCAGCCGACATGGCAAAAGAATTCGCTGAGTTGCTCATCGTTGAACCGTGTGGGAACAGGCCCTCGCTACCGTGAACACCCCCGAGCAACAGCTGCGCAAATGGGACGATTGGATGGGCTTCGCCGCCCCGACGCAGCGGCATCGAGAATCGCGGTCCGGCCATGTAGGTCACTAACGTTAGCCCCGTACCTGCCCCGGGGACGCTATTGGTATGCGCCCCACTGAATTCTCCAACCAGCCCAAAGTGCCGCCTCAACGGGAACAGGACGTCGGCACGGCCGCCGTTCATTCCGAAGCGGCCATTTCCAAGCGCCGGTTGCGACCCCTGATATAAATATCCGACCGAGAACTGCGGCTCTTCCTTGAAGCTGGGTGCGGGATTCTGTGCCTGCCCCTCCAGCCTCAGGGTGATCCAGCAGAGGCATACGAGCATCGCGCTTATCATTCTCGTCTTCATCACAATTGTTCCTCCTACTGGATCGTCAGGCTAAGGGTCGCAGAGTGTTGCAAGGCGCCGCTCGTGCCATTCAATTGCAGGTTGTAAGTTTGGGGCGCCTGGTTCAGGAAACCGGATCCTCCACCGCAGCCCGACATGCTCAAGATTCCAACCGCGAGCAATAGGCAAAGCATCAAAGCTGCACGCTTCTTCCGGTCCACGCCTGACCGGCCGAGGTGCACGATGCCGAACATCGGCAATAATAGACCCACTGCATACAACGGCAGGCCCGCACCATGTCTGGGCAGACCGGCCACAAGTTTGGGAGTCTGCACTTGGATCGTTATGTTCTGCGAAGCACTGCCGGCGCCGATGGTGTCCGGCGTGATCGTGTGGGTCGCACCCGCAGGCAAGCCGGTCAGGCTCAGAGTGATGGCACCAGGGAACGTCGTACCGTTGGTCGGAGTTATCTTGAGTTGGTACGTTGCGACGCGGCCTGGTAGCACGGTTGCCCCCGTGCTACCGGCGACGGCTAACTGGAAGTCCTGCACAGTTTGATCGACGGGGGCGGAGGTGAAGGCGATGAAGTTGGAGTCACCGCCATAGACGGCCGTGAGGCTGTGTATTCCTGCCGTGAGGCTGCTGATAGTCACCGTCGCTGTTCCCGTACCGTCCAACACGGCGCTGCCGAGCTGCGTGACGCCATCCATGAAATTCACCTGACCAGTCGGTGTTCCGGTTGCGGAGGTCACCTTCGCCGCAAGAACGAGGTTGCTCATAAGCATCACAGCAGGCGCGCTGGTCTGAAGCGTGGATGCCGTTGTCGCTTTCGTAATTGTGAACTCCGCCGTGCCGTAGTTGACATCGTAGTTGCCCAACACTGACCCCGGGCTCAGCGTGGCGCTGATGGCGTAGGGACTGCCTGCCACCGTCTCGCCCGCCGTGCGCGCGTAGGTTGCGGTGACATTGTCGGAAGCCACGAAACCAGACAGCGTGCCGGTCAGTACCGGATCGCTCGTACCATAGGTCTTGCTGGTTGCTGTCGGCGTCACGGAGGCGGTGGCCTTCGTGATGGTGAAATTCGCCGTGTTGTACGCGATGTTGTAGTTCGAAAGCACCGAGGCCGGGCTTAGTGTGGCGCTGATGGCGTAGGGACTGCCTGCCACCGTCTCGCCTGCAGCACGCGTGTACGTAGCTGTCACATTGTCCGAAGCGACAAAACCAGTCAACGTGCCCGTGAACGGTGGATCAGATGTGCCGTAATTCTTGCTCGTAGCGGATGGCGAAACGGAAGCCGATGCCTTGCCCACCGTCAGATTGCCATTCTTGTACGTGATGATGTAATTCTCCAGACCAGAGCCGAGCGCCGCGCTGGGTACGATCGCATATGGAGAACCGCTTACGGCGGCAGTGGGCAACGCCCCTGGACTGGTCAGGGTGACGCTGGTCACGTGATCGCTATTTAGCAAACCGTTGGTAGTGAACTCAGTTCCCGCAAACGTTGCGGACCGCCCGTAGCTCTTGGTTGCATTCTGCGCCGTGATAGTCAGAACCGCCGGGTCAACCGTTAGGCTGGCGTTCACAGGACTGGCCGCGTCCCAAATCCCATTTCCGTTCTGGGATGCTTCGATAACGACTTCTCCGGCTCCATTAAGGGTCAGGGTGTTACCACTCACGGTTGCACGGCCCGAGATGACCCTGAACGTCGCCGGGAGACCCGAGGTTGTGGTTGCCGCCAGCGTTATCGGAGACACCCCGTAGGTCACTGGCGATGCAGGTGAAAAGCTGATGGTCTGCTGGAGTGTGAGGTTAAACGTCGCTGGAGTAGGCACGCCGCCGACAGTGGCGCTGACCACCAGCAACCCGGGATTGACGGGTGTAGCTGTTATCGATGCGCGCCCGCTGCTGTCCGTGTTGGCGACGCCATTGTCACTGAAGCTCAACCCTGAGCCGCTGAATGTGACCGTCACATTCAGCACCGGGTTGCCGTTGCTGTCCGTAACTTGCACTACAAGAGGATTCGCAAAGGCCGTGTTTAGCACGCCACTCTGTCGGTCACCGGAATAGACGGCGATACTCGCCGGCGGACCCGCGATTACCTGCTGTAATACAGCGCTGGTACTGGCAGCGTAAGAACCGCCGCCAAGGTAATTTGCGACGATGTTGTGCTTGCCTGCTCCCAGTGCGCTGGTCTGGTAAATCGCGTGTCCAGTGCCGTCAAGAGTAGACTGTTTCAGCAGTGTGGTTCCATCCAAGAAGTTCAGCATCCCCGTCGGCTCGTCGCTACCGAAGTTCGCAGCCACATACGCCGTCAAAGTCACAGCGCTGCCTGCGTTTTGCGGATTAGTATCCGTCGTCAGAGCTGTTGTCGTCGGCACTGGCAGGACGGCGAACACGTATGCACCGAGATTGCTGACTTCTGGTGAGTTGCCGGTGTTCTCAGAATTCGCCTGAGTGCCTTCCATCCCATAAGTTGCATAGACGTACGCGGTGTGCACGCCGAGCGGCACGTTGCTTAAGGAAAAGTTATATACAGCGGGATTTGACCGGCCTTCCATGGTGGGCATTGCCATCGTCCACGGGCCTTGCGCCGTGTCGAGCTGGTAATAGAGCGCGGTGGGTGGAGGGGCATTAGGAGTAAAACTGCTGGTGACTGTCGCGGTAAACGAGGGGCTGGCGTTGCTAGTCGAAAATATAGCGCCACCAATTTCTTGCGAGTCGCTGACTCCCGAAACAGTTTCCGTCAATCGAATGTTCTGCCCAACGTTCGGCGTGATGACCGCCACGTTGTTGTCATTCATGTTGGTGACGTAAACCTTGTTGGTCACTGGATTGACCTCAACCGAGTCAGGACTACTCCCGGCAGCAATGGTGGTGGTCGCGTTGGTGGCTCCATCGATCACGGTCACGTCGTTACTGCCGCTGTTAGCAACGTAAACCTTGTTGGTTGTCTGGTTCACTGCAACACTGCCAGGGTTGGTTCCAGCAGCGACGATTGTGGTCGTATTGGTGCTCCCATTGATCACGGTCACGCTGCTGCTGCCGTTGTTGGCAACGTAAATCTGGTTGGTCACAGGATTCACCGCAACCGCAGTGGGTTTGGTCCCGGCAAGAACGGTGGTGGTCGCGTTGGTGGCCCCATTGATCACGGTCACGCTGTTGCTGCCGTTGTTGGCAACGTAAATCTTGTTGGTCTTCGGATTCACCGCAACCGCAGAGGGTTTGGTTCCGGCAAGAACGGTCGTCGTCGCGTTGCTGGCCCCATCGATCACAGTCACGTTGTTGCTACCGTAATTGGCGACGTAGATCTTATTGGTAATCGGGTTTACCGCAACCGCGTACGGACTAGTTCCGACAGCAACGGTTGTGCTGGAATTGTTGGTTCCGTCGATCACGGTGACGTTGTTGCTGCCGTAATTTGCAGCGTAGATCTTATTAGTGACCGGGTTTATCGCAACGGCGTAAGGACTAGTTCCAACGGGGACAGGTGTGGTCGCATTGGTGGCGCCGTCGATCACGGTGATGTTGTTACTGCCGTAATTTGCGACATAAATCTTTCCAGTCACCGGGTTCACGGCTACCGAGCGAGGGCTGTTGCCGACGGTAACAGTAGCCGTCGCGTTCGTGGCTCCGTCGGTCACGGTCACGTTGTTGCTGCCGTAATTTGCGACATATGTTCTGTTCGTCGCTGGGTTCGCTGCAATCGCACGAGGGTTGGTCCCGGCAGGAAAGGTTGAGGTTCCATTCGC
This sequence comes from Acidobacteriota bacterium, assembly GCA_023410055.1. Taxonomy (GTDB): domain Bacteria; phylum Acidobacteriota; class Terriglobia; order Terriglobales; family Acidobacteriaceae; genus JAEZPW01. Next base: position 55,593 of record JAEYQK010000017.1, on the reverse strand, counting down.
TCCTCCATCGACCACCGTCACGGTACTGCTGGCCCTATTGGCTACGTAGATCTTGTTAGTCACCGGATTTACCGCAACAGCGTAAGGCCGGTTCGCCCCAGGATCGGTAAGGAGCTTTGTCGTGTTGGTGGCTCCGTCGATGACGACCACCTTGTCGGTGGCAACGTAGACGGTGTTCGTCACCGAATTTACAGCGATGGCCCCAGGATACTCCGGGATACTAACCGCTGAGGTCGCCCTCGTGGCTCCGTCGATCACCGTCACGTCAGCTGACATCGAGTTGGCGACGTAGATTTTATTGGTCACCGGGTTTACAACAATCGCAATAGGATTCTGCCCCACACCGACGGTCTGAGTCGTGTTCTTGGATCCGTCAATCACTGTCACGCTTGCACTGTAATAGTTGGCGGTGTAGATCTTGTTGTGGATGACGTCCACCGCGAGTGCATGAGGGGCGTGCCCGGTAGCAACAGTCCTCGTGGCGTTAGTCTCCCCGTCAATCACGGTCACGCTGGTGACAATATTGTTGCCAAAGCCGATGTAGATTTTGTTGGTGACGGGGTTTACCGCAACGGCGGTAGGATAGGTCGCGACAGGAACGGTTGAGGTCGCATTCGTTGCGCCGTCGATCACGGTCACGTTGTTGCTGCCGTTGTTGACGACGTATATCTTGTTGGTGAGCGGGTTCACCGCGACCGCACTGGGAGTGGTTCCGGTTGCAACGGTTGTGGTGGCATTCGTAGCCCCGTCGATCACAGTCACGTTATTGCCGCTGTAATTTGCAATGTAGATCTTGTTGGTGACCGGGTTCACCGCAAGTGAGCGAGGGTTATTCCCCGTTGCGAGATTCTTGACGAGGGTCTGCGCCAGCAGTCCCCCAGGAGCAAGCGCCAGCAGCAGCACACACAACAGTCCGCGCATCCCGAGTATTCCGGCGTACCACCGCGCTGTTCGTTCCTGATTGGGTTCGCTTGCTTGGTTCGCTCTTTGAGACACGACGCAACTTACTACGAAAGCACTCCGCAACAAGGACAACCGTTCGTATGAGTTCCAGTTCACGACATGCTCCAACTCAAGGATGGACTGCGAGGTCCTCTACAAAACTGCTTCGTACTGTGCGCGAATTAGAGATGAACGCAATGCAGCTATCTCAGACGAAACGAATCGTCTTTCCCCACGGCTGTAACGCGCTGCGGACTAGCGAGCGAAGGCCGTAGTGCGGGGACATCTGATTTGAAGAGGCGAATACAACTCTGGCACACAGCAAGGCTCGCCCTGTTTCGCTGCAGAAGCGGCTTTCACTCACCGCGCAATTTCAAGAAGAAGCGGAAAAATGATGGTAGATTTCGGAGTTGCTGAATGTCAATACAGAGAGGCTGCGGAAGCAAACGTTCGTAACCAATCGACTCTGGCGCCGAAGTTGTTCGGGCCGACCGATCCAGCACCGCCGGCGGCAAAGGCACTGCTTCTCGCGCGGAAGATGACCGCTTCAGGGCAAACCCACATCGCCCGACCCATGAGCGGTTTCGCCACGGCGCTGTATTGGGGTTGGTGCCATTCCGGCTAAGATTGAGTGTTACTGCGGGAAGGCAATGATCGCCCATGCAATTCAACTCAGCTTGCATGGGCGACCAGAGATCGCGGACCTGATCAGAACTTCACAACTACTCCGGTGGAATACCTGAAGTTCTGTTGGTTTTGTTTTGCGAAGCGGGTTAGCAAATAGTCTACTTGCGCTGGCCGAATAGCGAGGTGCTTGCTGATGTTCATGTCAGCACCGCCCCCTGCGGCAAACGCAAAGTCAGAATCGCTTGCTGACTGGCCTTCTGCACGGGCCCTCAGCTGTGCGACGCCGAACAGCGCGTGCTCAAAGAGCCTAAACCGACCGACTTTCTGGTTTACACGTGGCCCAGCCATATAGGTAAATTCATGCAATGTTTGTCGGGATGTGCCGATCTTCTGCGTGTCATATGTACCGCCGAAATCGGCGGCAATCGCGACATGAGACAGTTTCGGAAGTCCGATCTCCAATCCTGCGGCCCATCCGTTTAGTCCGACAGCGGAGTTTTGATTAAGGTAACGATAACCGCCGAAGGCCTCCACCTTCTGGGCCGATGCCGAAGCACAGCCCAGAAGGATGGTTGCACAAAGCGCTAGTAGTTCTTTCTTCATCGTAGTTTTTCTCTGTCCTTACTACCGAACCGTGACGGTTAAGCTGGAAGTGATCGGTGTTGCTCCGGTTGAGGTTGCAGTTATGGTGGCAGTGTAGTTACCGGCCGGAGTCAGATTGCCGGCATTGGTAACGCTCTTTCCATTGCCGCACGCGACCATCCCGAGCAATGACGCAAGAACCAGCATCAGCATCAGGGCCACAAGGATGCCCTTACGGTTACGTCGCACCACTACTATTCCGGGCAAAACCAATCCAAACACCATTCCCAGAGAGGCTAGCCCGCGGCTATTGAGATTTCTGCCGATGATTTGGTACTTACCAGAGGACACAGTGACGCTTACGGAAGCCGGCAAGCTGGAAGCGCTCACCGTCGATGGAGAAATCTGACAAGTTAGTCCATTCGGGAGTCCTGAACAAGCCAACGATACTGATGAATTGATTGTTCCCAGAGCCCCGACTTGGAAGGTTGTAGTGGCGCTGCCGCCCTGACTGAGAGCGATGTTGCCGATAGAACCTCCAACGGCTGAACCATTGATGCTTACCGCAGGAGTGAGAACAACCTGGCTCAACACGGAGGAGGTTGCGCCCACATAGTAGTTATTACCCGCGTATACCGCAGTAATGCTATGTGTTCCAACGCTCAGCGTCGAAGCATTGTATGTTGCCGTTCCATTCGCCAGAGTCAGTGTTGAAAGCAGCGTCCCGCCGTCGTAGAAGCTCACGCTGCCGTCCGGAGTGCCGGATGTGTTAGTGACTGTGACGGTAAGGGACAAGGGTTGACCGTAGTAGTAGGTGCCAGCCGAACTAGCCAGTCTTACCTCGGTTCCCTGTGCCTGTGTGATTGTCAGCGACGTATGAACGGCAGCAGCCGCAGTGTAGTTATTGTCGCCGCTATAGCTAAACGTCACCGTATAGTTGCCAGCTGGCAATGACGCTGGGACCGCGACTGAGGCGGAAGCTCCAGAAATCACAACTGCCGTCCCATTGATTTGCGAAGTGCCGTTATCGAATACCGAAGTAATCGAGCCCGTTGGCGTCGCGACGCCGGTGCCAGAATACTGCCCGGCAACTCCTACCGAAATCGAGACACCTGTACCGGAAGCGAAGCTTCCCGAAGATGCGGCAACACTCAGTGTCGAAGCCGCCCTGGACACAGTCACAGCGTTGGCAGCGTTCGTAACGTTGCTGGGTAATGAGTTATCGCTGCCTGTGTACTGAGCAGCGTAGTTGTGAGTGCCAACCGCCGGAATGCTTACAGCGTAAGTAGCCCTCTTATTTGTCAGAGTTACCGAGCTACCTGCCGGCAAAGCAGTCCCGTCCTCCAAGAAGGTTACTGCGCCAGTGACGGGATTACCTGCACCGCCGGATGTGACATCGGCGGTCAGTGTCACATCCTCTTTCCCGTAGACAGTGCTGGTAACGGAAGGAGTGAGCACTAAGGAGCTCGATGCTTTTGTGTTAGTCAGCGAGAAATTCGCGGAAGCAGTCCCGACCATAGCAGCAACCGCGTAGCTCCCATTGCTGGCGACGCCGTTGGCGGTAGCCGTTACGCTCGCCGTACCGTCTGCGGTCGTAATTACGGTCGAAGGGGTGAGCGTAGCACTCGCTCCTGACATTGGCGCTGTAAAGGTCACGGTCACGCCGGGAACATTATTACCATATGCATCGACAACCTTCACTACCAAGGGATTCGTGAAGGCGCTGTAGACCGGTGTACTCTGTCCATCTCCAGAAACAACAGTGATGGTCGAGGCGGCACCCGGTGCTACCGACACCGTCGTCGAGCCGGTTGCTGATGTAATCGACATGTCTGCTACTGACAGTGTTGGAGCACCGGCACTGGTAAAGGTCACGTTGAAACTCTTTACTCCAGCATCTTCCGCAGTGAAGGTGTAGTCAGCAGGAAGTACTGCCGAGGCAGACGTGCTGGAGAAATGTACCGTTCCGGTGTAGCTGGTGAGCGTGTTTCCAGATCCGTCCTTAGCCGTGACAGTCACTGGAACCTGCGTCCCGGCTGAGGCTGAGCTAGCCACAACCGTAAAAGACGTAACCTGCAAAACGCCCGTACCGCTTACGGCGACGGACTGCTGTGAGTTCGCGACGTTCAGCTCATCGTCGGTTAGGCTGACCGATCCGTTGATGCTGCCGTCAACCGTCGGTGCAAAAGCAATCGAAAGAGTGCAGGATCCTCCGGCTTCGACCGTAGCGGCCTCAGACGAACTGGTTACGACCGGGCACGCCGTTGAAGCCGAGTCATCCAGCGTAAAGTATTGCGCAACGCTGGGATTGTTCCCGGAAGCAGGAACTGCCAGTGTGAGCGGGGCATTGCCGATGTTGTGAACAGTCACGGTTGTTGCGGAGCTGGTTGTTCCAACTGCAATCGAGCCAAAATCTATAGCTGGCGGTTGTGACAAGGTGAGCTTTAGTACTTGGCGTCCATCGAACTCGGCAACATATACATCGCCCTTGCCATCCACCGCCACTCCTTGAGGTTGGTCGAGCCCTGATACCAGCGTGTTAACAGTCGTGTAGCCTCCGGCTGCGAGAATTTGTTTTACCGATGCGCTGCCCAAGTCGGCAACAATGAGGTCGCCTGCCTGGTTGACCGCCAGTCCGAACGGATAGTTAAGGCCGGTGACCACCGTCTGCCCCGTGGCGTAGCCGCCAGAAGCAGGGTATTCCACTATGCTGTTTTCCCCACCATCTAACACGAAAACGTTGTCGTTCGCATCTACAGTGATTCCCGTCGCGTGTATGCCGGTTGCGATCGTTTTGACTGTAGTGTAGCCTCCAGCCGCTACGATCTCTTTAACAGCGTTGTTATTTGTATCCGCTACGAAGATGTTTCCGGCCTTGTCCAACGCCAGCCCATAAATGCCTCGGAAACTGCTGGCCAGAGTTTTGATGGTGGAATAGTTATCCGCAGCAATAATCTGATACACAGATGTGTTACCGCCGACGTAGATATTTCCTGCAGCATCGAGGGCAATCGCTGTCGGGCCATCGATATTGCTCCCTCTGAACTTATAGCCGACGTAGCCGCTGGCCTTTGTTAGCTCAACCGCAGTTGTGTTGAAAGGATCGGCTAGGAAGATGTTTCCGGAGCCGTCTACTGCGATCCCAGTGAGAACACCAACATCACCGATCAGCACGTTCTGCGTAGCAGGCAGGAAGCTCAGCTGTGGTCCCAATCCCGTACCGGAGATATTGGCCGCCGCCAACAGGCTTCCGGATGAATCCTTTAGTATTACTGTGCCTTGCCTCAGACCGGCGAATTTGGGGCTGAACGTCACGTTCACCGTGCAGGTATCTCCGCTGACATATGAATGCGTAGCGCCATTGGTCGAGCAGGTTCCGATGTTTGTGTCGGCGAAATCCAAATCGGTCACGCCCTCTGTCAACACCGTGGCGGTGACGCCCGTGACCGATGCATCGAATGTGAAGGTCAACGACTTCCCCGCGCTCGTGGTGCCGATGTTCTGCGTTCCGAAGGACACAGGGCCTGGCGTAAAGATCCGTATTGATCCACCCTGGATAACGAAGATCGTTCCTTTGTCGTCGACTGCCAGTCGGGTTGGAGCTGTCAGCCCAGAGATAACGGTTGACTCGGTGTAAGTTCCATTGGAAAGCGTGAACTTCTGGATGCGGTTATTGCCGGTATCAGCCACATAGATATTGCCGGCCGAATCGGCAGCTACGCCTTGAGGCGCATTAAGATCCGATGCAATGAGTGTAGAGGTGAAATCATAGGTGTTTCCGCTAGGGCCGTAAACGAATTTCTGCAAAGTATTGCCGGTGGTGACGAAGATCTGCCCCCATGCGTCTTTTGGGGTGCTTTGTACAGCTGCTACGCCCATCGGCGCGGGAACGGAAAAGAGTGCTTGCGGGGTAATAGTTTCCGAACCATAAGCAATCCGATTGTTAGCAGTGTCGGCTATATACAAAATCGTACCGAATATAGCACTGCCGGAAAATCGAGCGATCGCTGCGACATTGCTTCCTAAGCCAGAGCCGTTCGCGACGCTATATCCCAATTCGTTGACGTCGCTTTCAGATATCTTGCCATCCTGTACGACCCAAATGTTCGTGGCATCGGATGTCAGGGCTTGAACCGGCGAAGTAGGACTTGGATATATATAGGTAAACGTATTGTTGTAACTACCGTTTGACGGCGTGTATTGAAGTACGCGGGCACCGGTCGAAACATACACATTGCCGTTCGTGTCCAGGGACACGCCGCTCGGCGATGCGACAACTATAGAGGGTTGTTGCACGTAACTGTAGTGGGCCACTGTTTGCGCCACGATGCTGGCCGGTAGCACCAGTACGAGCAGTGCAATAAGCGCTTTATACACACGCGCTGTTGTTGCAAATCGCTCAAGTCGAAACAAAACTCGTTTTGACATCTGTCCTCCATTGCTTCAACTACTCGATTACGCACAAGAATCCGTGTGCGCTCCTTTTAAACCGCCCTCAACAGCTCAACGCATTCCTGAACTCATAGGCGCCGTGGTGCCCGTTAATCGCGCCAAATCTCTGAGGTGTTGTTCAAATGCTCCTGCAAAGCTCAACCAGATCGCCGGTGCTGAATGCTGAAGGTACTAACCGGAAAACAGTGGAACCTGATCCGATTCCGGATCGACGCTGACCAACTGAACGGGGCGGAATGCTCAGAGGCAATTGGCGCTCGCGGGCGACGCAGGCTCATGCAACAACAGCGGCAGCCAGGCATCGCTTGATGCAAGCCTTAACCGAACCCTGCAGAAGCAGAGAGTTCGTAGAACTGTGAGCATTCGGATTTATGAAAACAGAGCTAGAGCCAAAAGGCAGGGCGGGGAAAAGTATAGAAAACGTACCTGTACTTCTCCGTCAAAGCACCTGTACTTTTTCTGGGGGGATTCAAATGCAAAAGGCCATCTTTAACTGAATTCACGAGCGGCTCGGCTCCTCAGTCAAACTAGACCTTCGCGACGAGCATATTCAACAGCTCCAGTACGATTGCCAACCTGTAGTCGCTCGACTATCTGTCCCATGTGAAATTTAACGGTGCGCTCACTGAGGCAGAGCCGGTTAGCAACTTCTTTATAACGAAGTCCCTGTGCTACTAAGGTAAGCACCTCGCGCTCACGAGGCGTAAGCATCGGTGCAGGGCGTGAAGTGTTCCCATGCTGGCGAGCAAATTCACGAAGAATGCGGCCAGCAAGCCCAGGAGAAAGCGCAACCTCACCGCGTTCCACCTCGCGCAGCATGGTTAAAAGTTCTTCTGCTCGCAGGCTCTTAAGAAGATAGCCGCTGGCGCCGTTGCGCACGGCTTCGAACAGATCGTCGTCTTCTTCAGAGGTCGTGAGCATAATGACTTTGACGTCTGGAATACTCACCCTAATTTTGCGCAGCGCAGCCAATCCATCGAGTTGCGGCATGCGGATGTCCATAAGGATGATATCTGGATGAAGAGCTGACGCCATTTCGGCGGCTTGCAAGCCGTCTTGAGCTGTGCCGACGACATCAATTCCGCGGGAGGTAAGGAGGTCCTGAAGGCCTTCGAGAAAAAGAGCGTGATCGTCTACAAGTAATACTTTCACGGCTGCTCCTTGCGTAAGGGTACTCGAATGATGACGCGAGTGCCGCGACCAGGGGCGGAATCTATCGAAACCTTGCCGCCAACTTCAGCAGCACGTTCGCGAACAAAGCGCAATCCGAAGCGTTGTCCGTGACTATCGACCTTGGCAGGTTCAAAACCATCACCGTCGTCTTCGACCACAATCTCAGCCTCACCATCGTGAGGCAGAATTCGAATATCGATCGAGTTCGCTTGTGCGTGTTTGCGCACGTTTGTAAGCGCTTCCTGAACCATACGCTCCAGTTGCGCTTCGACCGTCGGCTCGAAACCGCGTCGGGCAATTTCTGGATGAATATCGAGCACGATACCGATACCATGATTTTCGCCGAAACGGGAAGCATAGCGCTCGAGCGTGGGCAAAAACTCGCCGCGTTGCTGACCCGCACCGTGAATGTACTCGCGCACATCCGCCATTGCGTCCTGCGCGGCCGCGGCTATGCGATTCAACCGACGAGCAGCTTCAGCAGGTTGTTCCTGTTTCAAATAGGACTGTGCTACATCCGCTTGTATCCCGACATAGGCCAGCACTTGGGCCACACCGTCATGTAACTCGCGAGCAACGCGTACGCGCTCCTGAAGCGTTGCTACAGCCCGCTGCTGCGCGAGTACTCTAGTTTCGGCATGCCTCTGCTCCGTAACATCGCGAAACAGAACAGAATAGCCCAACGGATAGCCGCGCCAGTTCTTCAATTCCGAGCTGTGCAGCACATATTCGCGGTCCACGCCGTCGCGATTCAGGTGCAATCGGCACCGCGTGGTACGCCAACCCGGTTGTTCCTGATTGAGCCTGGCAAGCGCCGGTGAGAGTTCAAGCACATTGCCACCCAGCGCAGCACTGGCCGACAAACCGAGAATTTTACCGGCCGACGGATTCAGGTCGATGATATGGTGCTGTGTGTCAAACACCAGCATGCCTTCCGACATCTGGTCGACCACAGTGCCGCGCGCCACTGGAACAAGTTCGAAAAAGCGAAAGTTCAGCAGGCAAAGCGCGTAAGTGGCAGTAAGGAAGAGAAGTGCCAGCACTAGCGCATCGACTGTCCAGAAGGCGCCGCCGTGTTTAAGAGACAAAACGTACACGATGCGAAGTACAATCTGCGCGATCAGGCAAAGGGCAGCGGGCAACCGATGAAGCGGTGAACGCACAAAGAGCCAGATAAACACCAAGGGCGTTGCAAATGAAACCAAGTATCCGTAAATGCGGATAACGTAACCGATGTTGCCCGGATTAGGCCGTGAATAGCTTTCTGATGTCGTACCGATCCAAACCCAGTGATGAAGGTCGTTGGTCAACACGAGTACGACATACAGTAAAACAGGTGCTATCAGCACGATAAGTGTACGGCGTGTGAGTATGCGCTCAAAGTTGGCATACTCAAGCGCGAAACACAGCGCGGCCACAGTGGCTGGCATCTGCCACAGGCTCTCGAATTTCATCCAGAAGATGCGCGATTGCACGTCTTTCGAGACCAATTGCATCGCGATGCCGAAGATCCAGATCGTCGTAAAACTGGTCTGCGCAATGAAGGCTCGTGCGCCGGGCACGTGGCGGCGATGCCATGTATATATGGAGAGCGATGGAAGAAGAGTAAACGCTACCAGAAACGCCCAGATATGCCAGCTAAACTCTGAACCTAGAACCATGTTCGACCGTGCACGTGCAGAATGTACCTGGCTCCAGAGTAGCTGAATCGGTCCGTTAACATAAGTGATGCCGTAGTTACTGCGACAGCCAGGGCGGAACACGCCTGTGCTCGGAAGCTAACGGGCAAGCATCCAGTTATGTTGAAGGTCGGTCAGTGTAGTTCCAGAACCGGAAGGGATGGAGCGGCCCGAATCCCTTTGCAAGGATCGGCGTTGTCGGACCATGTATCGCCGAAACCCCTACTCGCACCTTGCGAGCCCGCCAAGCCTCGGCATGGGATGTGAAATCGTGCAGAGGGTTTGCCGCGTCGGCACTGAAATCCGCGGACAACTTGGGAAGGGAGTCGCGCCCGTCACTTCGTTGCTATATTGCGCGCACTTCCTTGTGTCTGAAGCAGTCGACGACGTGGTCGTTCACCATTCCGACAGCCTGCATGAACGCGTAACAGATGGTTGGTCCGACGAAACGAAAACCTCGCTTCAGCAGGTCACGGCTCATCTTTTCAGATTCAGGGGTTCGTGCCGGTACGCTCTTCATTGAAGGCCAAGCGTTTTGCATTGGATGTCCGCCGACGAAGTTCCAGATATAGGCGTCGAAACTTCCGAACTCCTTCTGGACCGCCAGAAATGCTCTTGCATTCTGAACGGCCGATGTGATCTTCGCTCGGTTGCGGACGAGACCCGAATCGAGCAACAGTCGCTCCAGTTTGGCTTGGTTGTATCGCGCGACACGAGTTGGGTCGAAGCGACTGAAGGCGCGGCGATAGTTCTCCCGCTTATTGAGAATGGTCGTCCAACTCAATCCGGCCTGGGCGCCTTCGAGGATCAGGATCTCGAACAGCCAGCAATCATCGTGCTGCGGGACGCCCCATTCTTCGTCGTGGTACGTGATGTTCGGTTCGCTTCGGGCCCAACCACAGCGCGTTCGATCTGCCAAGTGTGTATTCACAGAATGAATTCTAAACAACGCGTGCGCCGAAATAGTCCCTACGTGTAAGAAAGTCAGCGGCGACGGTGCTGGCATCACGTTTTTCGCCATCGATGGCATAGTTGAGTTTGCGCATTTCTTCGGCAGTGATTTTGCCGCTCAAGCGCTCGATCGCCGGACGAAGACTCGGAAACTTATCCAGCGTTTCACGGCGCACGATCGGGACGGCATCATAAGGAGGAAAATAGTGCCGATCGTCTTCGAGCACGACAACATCAAGAGCGGAGATCAAGCCATCGGTATTTGCGGCTGCGATCAGGTCTACCTGACCGTTCTCCAGCGCGCGATAGAGTAGCCCCAGATCCATTACGCGTGGCGCTTCGGCGAACCTGAGACCATACATCTCGACCATACCTTTGTATCCGTCGCGGCGCTCCAGAAATTCGTAGCCAACACCCATGCGCAGACGCGGAGCGAAAGGTCCCAGCGCAGACAAAGTGCGTACGCCGAGTGTCCGGGCCTGCGGCCCGCGCATAACAATGGCAAAGCTATTGTCGAACCCGAGCGGCGGCATAACAACAAGATCGAACCTGCGCCGGTATTCCTCCTTCACCTTGTCGAAGACCTGCTCATGCCCGGCGAACGGCTGTGCCTTCAGCACTGCGGCCAACGCGGTTCCGGTGTACTCGACGTAGGTGTCGATGCGCCCCGCGAGCAGCGCCTGATGGCAAATGTAGGTGCCGGCGAGATAGAAGCGACGGTCAACGGGTACTCTCGCACTTCGCTCAAGGTACTGCGCCAACATTTCTCCGAGGATCAGTTGCTCGGTGAAGTTCTTCGATCCGACGGTCACTCCACGATGGCGGCCCACGCATCCCGTGGCGGCCAACAGCATCATCCCGGAGAGGAACGCGCGGCGATTCATTGGTGACCGGCGCTCAAAAGATGCTGCACGCCAGCGAGTGAAGCGTCGGCGAGCAAAGCCATCGCAGCGGCGGGGATCGCGCCGGCGAGGATGACGTCGTTGTCCACCATCGCAAGGCCGCGAAAGATGAATTCGCCGAGTCCACCCGCGCCGATGGCGGCCGCGATCGTCGCAACGCCAACGGTGATCACCGTCGCGGTACGAATGCCGGCCAGTATCACTGTTGAAGCGAGCGGCAGTTCGACGTGCCAAAGCAACTGCCGCGGCGTCAGTCCCATGCCGACGGCGGCTTCCCTTACCGGAGGCTCGATGCCGATGATACCGACGTACGTGTTTCTCACGATGGGCAGAAGCGCGTAGAGGGTGAGCGCGGCGATGGCGAGTCGGTCCGCACGCGCGCCCAGCCACGGCAGCGGCAACAGCAGCCCGAACAGCGCCAGGCTGGGGATCGTCTGAATGACATTGTTCGTGCCGAGGATTGCAGTTTTCCATCGTGGCCTGCGCGTCAGGACTATTCCCAGTGGCACGCCAATAGCGATGGCCAGAAGCATTGACATCCCGACCAGCCAGAGGTGCTCGGACGTCAGCGTGAGAACTTCTTGCCGGTGACGCGACATGAACTGGAACACTGACATGCTTACTTACTCACGATTGAAGGATATGTCGCCCGGCACGAAATGCTTCCATGTAGGAGCGCACTTGCTCGTCGCCAGAGTCAACGAACTCTCGTGGCGTATAGACGCCGTGCAGTCTTCCCGGTTCCATCAGCGCGATGCGGTCGCCCAGCAGCAACGCTTCACTGACATCGTGCGTAACGAATACCACGGTCTTGCCGAGCTGACGGCGCAGCACCTCGAACTCGCGCTGCAATTCGGCTCGTGTAATCGGATCAAGCGCGCCGAACGGTTCATCCATTAACAGGATCGGGGGATCGGCCGCGAGCGCCCGTGCAAGTCCGACCCGTTGTTTCTGCCCGCCGGACAATTGTCTCGGATATCGTGACGCGAACTCCTCCGGCGCAAGGCCGACCAACCGCAACACTTCTTCGGCACGCTGGTCTGTCCTGTGGCAATCCCAGTTCTCGAGCTTCGGCAACAGGCCCACGTTCTCCCTAACGGTATAGTGCGGGAACAGTCCGACATCCTGGATCGCGTACCCGAGATGACGGCGAAGCTTGATCACGTCCCACTCATGAGACGGCTTACCTTCAATCAGTACTTCGCCATCGTTCGGCTCTAGCAGTCGATTGACCAGCTTCAGCAGAGTGGTTTTCCCAGAACCGCTTCGCCCAAGCAGTATCAGCGTTTCGCCGCGGCGCACCGCAAGGTTGAAGTCCGAGAGCAGCACTCTTCCGCCATCCAACCCGTACCGCACTTTCGCAAACTCGATGGCGATGCCGGAGCTGTCGTTCATCCCCAACCTGTCCTCACGCAGTCGGATGCGCTGGAACTCACGAAGGTTACGCGGCACGATGAGTAACCTGATCTGCCGCGAGCAGAGTGCGTTTCGGAATCATGAGCCATGCAGCCGCAGCGCTCGCAATGCTCAGTCCTGCGCACAACAACATGATGATCCGGAAGCCGAACACGAATGCGTCTGTGATTGCATCTCTCAACGCGATTCTCAACGAATGATCGAGACCGGGGGGAAGCTGCTGTCCAGCCAATTTGGTTTCATTCGCTCGCACCTCCTGCACAATGTCAGGTGGCAGCGACATGTTCGTGATCCTATGATTCAAGCGCGAACCGAAGCCGTCCACCATCACAATGCCGAGTATTGCAATCGCAAGTACGCCAGCCACGCGAGCAACAGCATTGTTAATCCCCGAAGCGGTGCCCACGCGATCCTGGCTCACTGAATTCATCACAGCGGTCGTTAGCGGAGCAACGGTGACTGCCATGCCGAGGCCCAGCACAATGATCGCCGGAAAGAATGTTGTCCAATACTTGCCACCAACGCCGGGTACCGTGAACAACACGAATCCGACTGCTGTGATGAGTGGTCCGATCCCTAACGGGATCCTCGCGCCGTAGCGCGTCACCAATCCCCCAGACCACCGTGACAACAGGAACATCAGCAAGATCATTGGGAGCATGGCCGCGCCAGTCGCGGTTGCGGAGTAGCCCTGCACCTGGATCAGGTTCAGCGGAAACAGAAAGAAGAATATGCCGACAGCCGAGTAGAGAAAGAGTGTGAGCAGATTCGCCCCAGTGAAACTCCGGGATTCAAAAAGAGCGAGTGGCACCATCGGCGAAGGGAGATGTCTTTCGACAAATGCGAACCCAACAAGGCAGGCGGAGCCAAGGATCAAACTGCCAAAAACCAGAGGATGTCTCCAACCCAGATTGGTTGATTCGATGAAGCCGTAAACCAAGCCGCTCAAGCCGATGCTGGCGAAAATGGCCCCCGCCCAATCGAGGCGAGTCGTAGCCGCACTGCGGCTCTCGGGAAGACGCCAAAAAGAAATCGCGAGAACGACCGCAGCCAGCGGCACATTCACGAAGAAGGCCCATCGCCAGGAAGCATGCTGAACTAGCCACCCCCCAAGAACCGGTCCGACCGCTGTCGTGATCGCCGTAAAACCCGACCAGGTTCCGATTGCCCGGCCACGGCTATTCTCGTCGAAGGATGTACTGATAATGGCAAGGCTGCCCGGCACCAGCAGCGCAGCCCCAATTCCTTGAACGCTCCTGGCGATGATCAACAAATGAATGTTCGTAGCAAACCCACAACCGACCGAAGCGGCGGCGAAGATGGCCACGCCCGCCTGAAACACCAAACGTCGGCCAAGTAGATCTCCCAGTGAGCCGCCGGCCAGTATCAGGGAGGCGAGAAACAGACCATACGCTTCGACCACCCATTGCACATCAACAACAGTTGCGCGAAAGCTGGATTGAATTGCAGGCAGCGCGACATTGACGACGGTGCTGTCGATAAAGGCCATGCTCGATGCGAGAATGGTAGCGACCAGTATCCACCTTCTCGCGCCTTCGGCACACCGAACTCCGCCAAGACCTGTGCGGATTACCAGTTCATCGCATGGCGATTTCATGATCCTTATCGATGCAATGAGCCCGACTTCGGAACCACGCGTCAGATCGAATAATCGGGGATAATCTCCTGCTGTTTCAGGCAGGCGAACACTCGATCAACCGCGGAGTCTACCGGATCCCCCTCGGGAATGTGAACCTGAGACCTCACGCCTTCGTATTCGGACGGACCAACCGTTACAACGAGTACCTCGTTAGGCGCATTGAGGGTCGCAAGAAGATCAATGTCATAGACATCCACGTCAGTTACGGTTGTTATGAAGATTTGCCCACTGTCGGTAAGGATGCGCGCGAGTTCGCCGAGCCTGCGGATGCGCTCTTCACGGTGTTCGAACGGATCGAGGACATCGCTGTCCAACCCACGTTCGATATTCGTCATGCCGAGGTAATAAGCCAGGGAGGACTGCTGGAACAGACGTTGCTCAAGTGCCTGGGCAACTGCCTTGTTTGCGGCCTCAGATGCACCTGTCACAACCACGAACTTCGAACGATGTCCATAGCGTGCCGACCGAACGGATGCCGTGATGGGACTGTGCTCCCACGACGCTTCTCGCTGCCGCACGTGTTCTTGAAGCACGGAGGAGGATGCCGACGCATTCTCGGTGATGATGCCGCCACCGGCGATCTCGTAGTTGTCCACCAGAACGAAGCGTCCCGTGCCTTCAATCTCTCGTGAAAGGTCGAACACGATGGGCTTGGTTGTCTCAAAGATGCAATCGGCGACTTCGTGACGCTCAACTTCCTGCTTGCCGTGCTCCGCAGTGAGTTCAGAGGCATCGAGGACGCTGACGATTTCAACCAGACGCACCGGCGCACGCAGGGTCGCAAGCTTCAGCTTGTAACGTTTGTTCTTGATCAGCGGAGCCTTGCCCATCCAGAAGACATTGGCGCGGAAACGAGTGCTGGTGATCGCCGGCGAGTCGGCGGCCTTGCATATGATTTCGCCCGGGCGGACATAAAGCTCGTCCGCAAGCGTGAAACCGACGGCCTCCCCCGCCAGCGCCTGCCGCTTCGTCGGCGCGTTGAACAACTCTATGGTTGCGATCCGGGACCGCTTGCCAGAAGGCAAGAAGATGATCTCGTCACCTACACCGATCGAGCCTGTTTCAACCGTGCCCGCGAAGATGCGGCGATCATCGTTGTTGGCCGTGAACTTGTAGACGTCCTGCACCGGGAAACGGAAGGGCTGTTCTTCCCGTTCGCTCTCTTTGACGAACGAGTCGATGTGATCGAGTACGGTCTTCACATTCGGAGACCACACCGCGCGTTCGGCGATGTTGTCTCCGTCTCGAGCCGCGATCGGCACGAAGTCGATCGGAGTGATGTTGACCTGCTTGAGGAAATCTGAGTAGTCCTTGCGAATCCGCTCGAACACACTCAGGTCGTAGTTGACCAGGTCCATCTTGTTCACGAGCACGACCACCTGCTTGATGCCGAGCATGGAGAGCATGTAGCCGTGGCGAGTAGAGTTCTCTTGAATTCCCTCGTGCGCGTCGATGACCAGAAGCGCGGCTTCGGCGCGGGCAGCACCTGAGACCATGTTCTTCAGAAACTCGACGTGTCCCGGTGCGTCGATGATGATGTAGTCGCGCTTCGCGGTCTTGAAGAAACAACGCGCCGTGTCGATGGTGATGCCCTGCGCCTGCTCGTCTTTGAGCGCATCCAGCAGGAACGCGTACTCGAAGGGGCGCGCGTTCTTGAGGCACATGGCTTTCACTTGCTCGAGCTTGCCCTCGGGCAGTGAGTGCGTGTCAGCCATCAGCCGTCCGATGACGGTGCTTTTGCCGTGGTCAACGTGGCCGACGACAACAATGTTCATCTGCTCGCGCGAAGGCGCCGCAGCAACAAGTGGAGCGATTGGGCTCTCAGTTCCTTGAATCGTTTGCATCACATGTACCCGTCGCGGCGCAAGGTCTCAAGTCCTCCGCCGTCGTCTTTGTCCTGCGCCCGGCCGGAACGCTCGGCGATGTTGGCGAACTTTCCGGTACGCAATTCGTAAATGATCTCCGGAACGTTGCGCGCATCGGAGTCCACCGTATTTGTGCAAGGCCAGCAGCCGAGCGATCGGTAACGCGTCCCGTTGCCCTGGTTGTAGTAAAGAGAAACCGTCGGGATATTCTCGCGCTCGATGTACTCCCAAATATTCAGTTCTGTCCAGTCGAGCAGGGGATGAATACGAACGTGTGTGCCGGGAGCGAAGTCAGTCTTGAACTGGTTCCACAACTCGGGCGGCTGATCGCCCACGTCCCACTCGTTGTATTTGTCACGCGGTGAAAAGTAGCGTTCTTTGGAACGGCTGCCTTCTTCATCAGCACGCGCCCCGACGATCACGCCGGTGTAGGGCTCCTTGTTCTCGTCAACTACGTAACGGCGCAGCTTGTGGTCCATGCGATATCGCGGCCAATCACCCGCAAGCGTGTGCTTGAGAGCCTCGGTCTTGAGGTTGCGGCAGCACGTGAGCCGGTCTACATTGCCGTCAGGAAACGTGCGTTTCGCATCGAGCGCTTCCCGGTTCTCGCCGTAGACCATGTTCAGGTTCCATTCGAGCGCGAGGCGGTCGCGATACTCGATCATTTCGGGGATCTTGTAGTGCGTGTCGATGTGCACGAGCGGCAACGGCACGTGGCCGAAGAAGGCCTTCCGCGCCAGCCAAACCAGCACCGTGCTGTCCTTGCCAATCGACCACAGCATGCACAGGTTCTTGAACTCGCGATAGGCTTCGCGCAGGATGTAGACGCTCTTTGCTTCGAGTTTTTCCAGATGATCCATGCTTTACGCCTGTGACCCTTGTTGCCGGTGAAGCGGTGACTTGTGAAGCCCGCATTCCTTGTGTTCGGGAGACTCCCACCACCATCGTCCGGCGCGGACGTCCTCTCCCGGTTCGACTGCACGCGTGCATGGCGCGCAACCGATGCTGCGGAACCCATGGTCGTGAAGTGAGTTGTAAGGAACGCTGCGCGTCTTGATGTAATCCCAGACCTGCTCTTCGGGCCAGTCGAACAGTGGACAGATCTTGTAAATGTTGAACTCGGCGTCCCAACTGACGAGTTCGACCCCTGAGCGTGTCACAGCCTGATCTCGACGCAAGCCACAGATCCATGCATCGACCGTGGCCAGCACTTTTCGCAAGGGCCTGAGCTTTCGGACGTCGCAGCACGCTTTTCGCTTCTCGATGCTTTTGTAAAAAAGATTCGGCCCCTCGACAGAGATCAGCTCGCCAATGTCCGATGCTTCGGGCGCGTAGACTTCGTATCGAATCCCGTAACGTGAAGTCGATGCCTGCATCGTGTCGTAGGTCTCCTGAAACTGGCGTCCGGTATCGAGCGTGAAAACTCGCGTCGGCAGTTGAACGCGGCTCAGCATGTCCGTAAGCACCTGGTCTTCAGCGCCGAAACTGGAACCCAGCGCGATGCGAGTGGGGCCGAAGTGCTCGACTGAAAGCCTCAAGGCTTCTTCGGCACCGCAATTCGGTAAATGAAAATCAGACGGCATGTTCATTCCTAAATGCTGTAATCCTCAGCGAACATCTTCAGGTTGCGCGGAGTAACGAAGACCGTTTCGCCGAGCTCCAGGCCGAGGTCGCGGTAATGCTTGCGGGTGATCTCCGCTTCAAGCAGGTCACCCGTGTCAGCGCGCTGCAACTCGAGCTTGACGATCGGGCCGACGCCGAAAACGTGACGAATATGCGCGCTGATGGCGTGTGAGTCCTGTGCATGGCGGCTCAAATCCAAATCGTAGGGGCGCGCATACCCCAGAGCGCGGCCGTTGTCTCCGTTTGCGTGTGGAGGCAAAGCGATCTCGAACTCTCCGACGCGAGCGCGGCCGTTGTCCACTCGACCGTGGAACAGGTTTACGTTTCCAAGGAAGTTGTAGACGAACGAGTTCGCCGGATTGTCATAGACGTCGTCCGGCGTGCCCACCTGTTCAAGTCGTCCTTGATTCATTACGGCGACTCGGTCGGCAACTTCGAGCGCCTCCTCCTGATCGTGCGTCACGAACACACTCGCTATGTGGATCTCGTCATGCAGGCGGCGCAGCCAGCGGCGCAGCTCTTTGCGGACCTTAGCGTCCAGCGCTCCGAATGGTTCGTCCAGTAGCAGGACTTTAGGTTCAACTGCCAGTGCGCGCGCCAGCGCAACACGTTGCCTCTGTCCTCCCGACAACTGGGAGGGGAAGTGCTTCGCCATACGCTCAAGCTGCACGAGTTCAAGCAACTTCGTGACCTTGTCGCGAATATCGGACTTGGATAGGCGTTTGTTACGTGGCTGCACCTTCAATCCAAAAGCCACGTTCTCGAACACGGTCATGTGGCGGAACAGGGCATAGTGTTGAAAGACGAAGCCGACCCTTCGCCGCGCGGGATCGTGATCTGTGGATTCTTCGTCGTTGAGCAGGATCGATCCGTTATCTGGATATTCCAACCCTGCAATGATTCGCAGCAACGTTGTCTTCCCGGATCCAGACGGGCCGAGTAGAGCCACCAGTTCACCCGAATCAACCTTCAGGCTGACGTCGGACAGTGCCGCGTAGTCACCAAAGTTCTTGTAGATGTTACGTGCTTCAATACTCACGCCCGTCCTCCGCGTATCTCAGCCTTCCACTCGATCAGTTTCTTTGCGGCGAGAGTCACGATCGCCACGATGCTCAGAAGAGATGCCGCAGCAAACGCGGCGCTGAAGTTGTACTCGTTGTAGAGAATCTCGACGTGCAGAGGCAGCGTGTTCGTCTCACCGCGTATGTGACCTGAGACAACCGAGACTGCTCCGAATTCACCCATGGCGCGGGCACTACAAAGGATTACGCCGTATAACAGGCTCCAGCGAATGTTCGGCAGCGTAATGCGCAGGAACGTCTTCCATCCGCCAGCGCCCAAGACCCGGGCGGCTTCCTCCTCCTCAGAGCCTTGCGCCTGCATGAAGGGAATTAGCTCACGTGCGACAAACGGAAAAGTAACGAATATCGTCGCTAAAATGAGGCCGGGCAAGGCAAATACGATTCGGATTTCCCTCTGATCCAGCCAGGGCCCAAACCAGCCGTGCAGGCCGAAGAGCAACACAAAAATCAATCCAGAAATGACTGGCGATACTGCGAGCGGGAGATCTATCAGGGTGATCAGGAAGTTCTTGCCCTTGAAGGAAAAGCGCGTGATGGCCCACGCTGCGGCAAGTCCAAATATAAGGTTGGCACTCACAGCAACGCCAGACGTTATCAACGTCAAGCGAATCGCAGAGAGCGCGTCGGGTTCGCGGATCGAATCCAGATACGCTTGCCATCCTTTTTCGAACGCCTGTACGAAGACGCTTGCCAGAGGCAGCACCAGGAAGACAACAAGAAACACCATCGCAATCGCGATTAGCGCAATCTTCGCCCAAAGAGGTTCGCTACTTTTACGCCGATCTCGTCCTAGTTCGCTCATCATGCCTCCTGGAATCTGCGGGTCCGCGCCTGCAAAGCATTGATGATCAGCAACAGCACGAACGAGGTGACGAGCATGACGACGGCGATGGCGGTTGCACCAGCATAGTCGTACTGCTCTAGCTTGGTGATGATCAGAAGCGACGTGATCTCTGTCTTCATCGGCATGTTGCCCGAGATAAACACAACAGAACCGTATTCACCGAGTGCGCGTGCAAAGGCCAGTGCAAACCCAGTCAACAGTGCGGGAAGCACGGTTGGGAGGATCACTCGCGTGAGAGTTTGCCAGGAGTTTGCGCCCAGACTGGCCGCAGCCTCCTCGATGTCAGTGTCGAGATCTTCAAGCACAGGCTGAACGCTTCGGACGACGAAGGGCAAGCCAATGAAGGTCAGCGCAACGAGAACACCGACTCGCGTGAATGCCACTTCGATTCCATGTGGCACTAAGTAGCGGCCCAACCAGCCATTGGGAGCGTATAGAGAGGTCAACGCGATTCCGGCCACCGCTGTTGGCAAAGCAAACGGCAGATCAACTAACGCATCGACAAAGCGCTTTCCGGGAAACCTGTAACGAGCAAGAACCCAGGCCACAACGAACCCGAATATGCAGTTAATGGCTGCTCCCAAAAACGATGCACCGAAACTTAGCTTGTAGGAAGCGACGACGCGTGGGGACAGAATCGTCTCAATGAAGCGGGGCCACTGCATCGTTGCTGTCTTCAGGAATATCGCGCTGAGTGGAATCAGGACTATCAAGCTGAGATAGACAAGTGTGTATCCCAGCGAGAGGCCGAAACCGGGTAATACCCCCGGCTCTCGCAAACGGAGCCGCCGCTTGCCACGGACTGGCTGACGGGTGTCCGTGCTAGCTGACGCGACTCCGTTACCTGGGTGTGCTTCTGTGGTTACAACTCCCATTGGCCCTTATTTCCCATAGATCTGGTCGAATACTCCGCCATCGGCGAAATGCGTTTTTTGCGCATTCTGCCAATTGCCGAAGACATCGTTGATGGTGAACAGCGTTAGCTTCGGGAAGTCGTTTGCGTGCCGGTCTGCTACTGCCTTCAGTCGTGGGCGATAGTAGTGCTTTGCCGCGATTTCCTGTCCTTCGTCCGAGTACAGGTATTCGAGATAAGCTTTCGCCACGGCAGCAGTCCCGCGCCTGTTAGCGACCTTATCGACCACAGACACGGGCGGTTCGGCGAGGATGCTGTAGGACGGAGCAATGATTTCGAACTTGTCTTTGCCGAGCTCTTTCACGGCAAGGAAGGCTTCGTTTTCCCACGCGATCAGCACGTCGCCGATGCCGCGCTGGACGAATGTTGTCGTCGATCCGCGCGCGCCTGAGTCGAGCACCGGAACGTTTCTAAACAGCTGGGTCACGAACTCCCGAGCCTTGTTCTGATCACCGCGATTCTGGCGTAGCGCATAGCCCCATGCTGCGAGGTAATTCCAGCGCGCGCCGCCCGACGTTTTCGGATTCGGAGTGATGACTGAGAGGCCCGGACGAACGAGGTCGTTCCAGTCCCTAATGTGCTTGGGATTGCCTTTGCGCACCAGGAACACGATCGTCGAAGTATACGGAGAACTGTTATTGGGCAAACGCGATTGCCAGTTCTTCGCAACCAAGCCGCCGTTTTCACTGATCGCGTCGATGTCATAAGCAAGCGCGAGCGTGACAACGTCGGCAGGTAGCCCGTCAATTACGGCCCGCGCCTGCTTGCCTGAGCCTCCGTGAGACTGGTTGATTGCCACGTCTTGACCGGTTTTTGCCTTCCAGTAACGAGCAAACGCCGCGTTGTAATCCTGGTAGAGCTCGCGGGTTGGATCGTAAGAAACGTTCAGCAGTTGAACCTTGCTCGCCGCTGTTGCGGAGAGAAACGCGCCAAAGGTGATGAGAACCACTGCAATGAGTCGATAAATGTTCATCTCTTTCCCTCGCACTAGAACACCACCTGCAGACGGTTCAATAGAGCCTTTTCGGTCGGTCGATTCCCAATTGCCGCGCCGCCATTGAAACGCGTCTGCTCATAGTCGAACGAGAGGCGCGCGTTCTTGTTGAGATACCAATTCAGCCCTGCCGCCCACGCACGGGCAGACTGCGCGGATTTGGTGATATCTGCAAATCTGGCCACGAATGCTGTTGGGTCAACGTTCAGTTCGGTGTAGCGTGCGGCTATCTCCCACGCTCCGAAGCCGTCGCCGATCTTGCGGCCTTCAAGTCCCTTCTTCGGAGTCACACCTTTGTAGGACTTCTGCTCTCCGGTGATCACCCATGAACCTGCAACCTGCCAGGCGTGATTGCTGATATTGTGCGCGGTGGTTCCTTTCACCCATTGCGAGGATTCGACGTATTCGCCGAAGATTCCGAAGGGGCCGTTGTAGTAGTAAAGCTGTGGTGAATAACGAAGTCGTCGTCCTGCCGCGCTGGCGGTCGAAGCGTACGAAAAGAAAGTGGCTTGTCCGCCACTTGTCTTGAAAGCAGGCAGGACACTTCCGTTTTGTCGACCGGTGGAGGTACCGATGCCGAAGCCGAGACCCTTCAGAAACGTGGGCCCCGACTTGGTGAACGGAGTCGCGAATACACGGGCGACGACATCTTTTCCGTCATTCGAGTCGCCATCGATATTGGTTCCATCCGGGGCTCCGTTTACGACGGCGACGGCGTAGTTTACGCGCCCACCAATGTCCCCATAAATTTGAAAGCCATTATCGCGATTCGGCACCAGGCCGCTGACCAGAGAGCGCTCAATGAAAGTGGCTTCAGTGTCGGCTTGAAGCATTTCAAGGCCGAGCGGATCCTTGAATTTGCCGCCACGAAGGACCACAAAAGGCTGGAACTTCAAGTCGGCATAGGCATCGTAGAGCGATACCGAACCGTTGCCCAGTTCTGGAGCAAAGCGGAAATCGATGTACTTGCCCAAGCTCCCATCGAAGTTAATGCGCGCACGCCGTATGCTGAAGGAGTTCGTGAGCGCGTGAGCCTCGTCGCCGTAGAATGTCTTACCATCGGCCTGGACAAAACCACCCACCTTCAGGCGAAAACTCTTATCACCAGATGAGATTGCGAATCCGTCGCGCCCCGCCGTAACAAAGGCCTTCTCCTTCGACTTTGCGTCAGCCTCTTCTTTCTCAAGTTCGCGGTTGCGTTCAATCACGCGCAACTTTTGATCCAGCGCGTCGAAGCGATCATCGCTAGCCGGAGTCGCGCTCTCCTGCGCGGGAGCCTGATTCGCCGTCTTGTTTTCGAGTTCATCCAGCCGGCCTTGTAGCTTCACGACTAGTCGCTCCAATTCATCTACCCGGCCCTGCAGCGCGGCTTTATCTCCCGCCCCAGAATCGATCACCGGCGCAGCGTTCTGCGCAGCAGCAACCATCCCCAGAACCGCAATCAGCACAACCAATGACCACCAACGACCTCGCATAACAACTCTCCTATCCGGATGCCTCCATTTGTCTGGTCGGTTCGCGGGGTGATATTTCGATCTCAAGTGGGCTTCCGTCGGTACGGTGAGCCATCGATGTCTAGTGCTTCGAACCGTCCTGGCGGGGTACGAAACGAATCCTTTCCTTGCTCTCGATCTGGACCACCTTGGAGCCGTGGATCACGATCTCGACCGATCCGAAACGAATTCCGCGAACGGCCGCGAGAATCGCAGCATCTACGTCTCCGGGCGCAACTTGAGTCGCATCAATAGCAATCGACGTATTGGCTCGTTGCTGTTTTTCCATCTTGCGGCCTCCACCTTTGTTGCGTTCGCTTGAATTGCCGGGATCACTCAGACCGTGTACGTTTTATATACATTAGTATCTTGATTGTCGAGCTCAACTTTTAGATTGCAAGCATCAACAAAACTAACGATCGAAGATTCGACACCAGCAGTATGAGTAGGACGAAGGCCACGCTTTTTTTGTTTTCGATGACGGGCGGGTTCTTGATCCGAGCGGAGCGGTGGTGAGCGACAACGGTCGAGAAGAGTCTCACATACTTCGGGGTACTGTTAGGACTTACATGCTCACTAGCAATACTTCACTAGCAATACTATGACGCTTTAGCTCCGAACGTTATGGTCGCCTGGCAACCGCGTTCACCAGAACGGTCACGCAGAGTAAGCGAACCGCCGTGAGCTTCAATAATCTGGCGAGCCAGCAGCAGGCCGGTTCCGGTCCCTTGAGGCTTGGTTGTGTAGAACGGTACGAAAGCATTGCCTGGATTCAGCAAGCCCGGGCCATTGTCATCGATCGTAATTACTGCTTTGGAGTCTTCGAGAGACCAGGCAAGAGACACCTGCGGAGTCGTGTTGCCGGACGATGAAGATCCTTTCGCGGTGTTTGCTTCCAGGGCGGCGTCGGCCGCATTCCGAACCAGGTTGATGAGCATCTGCTCAACCTGATCGGGATCAATTCGAAGCGTAAGTTTCGGACCTTGATGGACCATCACAGCGACTCTGGTTTCCAACCCTGCAACCCGCGTGATGATTGGACCGAGTTCCGCCTGGCGCAAAGCGGGGGGCGGGAGTTGGGCCAATTGTCGATAAGCTTGCAGGAAACGGTTCAGCGAAGCGGCGCGAGCCTCGATGATCTCCAGTCCATGCTCGAACTCCTGACGCTCATTTTGCGAGAGGGGTGCTGAACGAATACGTTCGCCCAGACTTCCGGCAATCGATTTGATCGGTGTCAACGAATTGTTGAGTTCGTGGCCGAGTACGCGGATCAGGCGCTGCCATGCGCGCCGTTCTTCTTCGCGTAGAGCCTGACTTACATCCGAAAGCACGACGAGGGTATGAGCCACGCCCTTTTGTCGGATGCTGCTGCGGCGCACGAGCCAGCGCTCGTCCGGGCCGGTAGCGCCAAGCGCAATCAGAGCTCCGCTTTTGGCCGACAGGCAATCCTGTATTTTCAGCTCGGCGGCGGAGCGTCCCAATAGTTCTGGAGAAGACCGCTTCAGCAAGCGCTCGCCAGCCGGGTTGACAAGGCGGAGCAGGTGTTTCGGATCGAATGCGAATAGTGGAACATCAATTTCGTCGACGACGCGTTTAAGCAGCGCAGTAGCTTCGATGGCGCTGATGCGCTGTTCTGCCAGTACGTCGGCAAGCGCGTTGAGTTCCAGCAGCAGTTGACCGAGTGCGTCGCCTGATTCCAGGTGGCGAGCGCGAAACGAGTAGTCCTCGACACGCAACGCCGCAACCATATTGGAGAGAATCTGCAAGGGGCGGGTGACGCATCGCAGCAGCGCGAGAGCTATGCGCCACCACAGCAGAAGTTCGGCAGCGATCAGGCCAAAGCGAAAGGGCAGTGCCCACGGCCTGAACCACAGGAAAATGGCGCTGATCACCATTCCGGGTAGCGCTAGTAGCAGAGCAAAGAGCCAGACACGCGCTTCGAAAGATTTTAGTTTTCGAAAGATGCTGCTGGACTGCAGGCCTCTACCAGCCTCCTGGGAGTCGTGGCCATCTTCCAAACCGGAAGGCGGATGCGTCACCCCAATTTGCTCGCTAGAGCCCATGCTTCTCCATTCGGCGATAGAGAGCGCCGCGGCTCAGACCTAGAGCTTCGGCGGCCTGACTGACGTTTCCGCCGAAACGCTGCAATGCTTTGCGAATCAGCATGGCTTCCACTGCTTCGAGGCTCAGGTCTTCGAGGCTTTGGTTCGCTCGTTGTGAATTCAAGCCCAAGTCGCTGGGCTGTATTTCTTCGCCGCGGCACATTAACGACGCGCGCTCGACAGCATGTTCCAGTTCGCGGACATTGCCGGGCCAAGAGTATTGCATGATGGCCTGCAAAGCGGCCGAGTCAAAGGACCGCACTTGGAGCCGGTAACGGCTTACATAACGTTGCAGAAAATGTTGGGCGAGAACGGGGATGTCCTCACGGCGCTCGCGCAGGGCAGGCAGGTGGATTTCGACCGTGTTGAGACGGAAAAGCAGGTCCTCGCGAAATTGGCCGGTCGCACAGGCAGCCTGAAGATCAGCGTTGGTAGCCGAGATCACGCGGACATCAACCTGCTTGGTCTGTGATGAACCGACTCGCTCAATTTCCCCAGACTCCAGCGCGCGCAACAGCTTGGCCTGCTGCCGAAACGGGATGTTGCCGATTTCGTCCAGGAACAGCGTTCCGCGGTGAGCCAACTCAAAACGCCCGATGCGGTCGTTGCGTGCATCGGTAAAAGCGCCCTTTACGTGACCGAAGAGTTCACTTTCGAATACTCCCTCCGGAATCGCGCCGGTGTTGACGGCAACCAGCGAGCGAGTAGCACGGGGCGAAACCGAGTGCAGAGTTTGTGCGATGACTTCTTTGCCAGTGCCGTGTTCTCCAGTAATCAGCACGTTGGCGTCGGAGGGGCCAATGCGCGAGATGATGTCCAAGACCGGCTGCATGATCTGCGATGTGGCTATGAACTCGGGACGGCCTTCAGCAGCCAGAAGGCGGTTTTCTGCCCGTAGACGGGCCGCTTCCTGGAGAGTGCGACGCAGTTCCACTTGCGTCCGCAAAATGGACCACAGGCGTTCGTTCTCCCACGGCTTTTGAATGAAGTCGCGAGCGCCGCGGCGCATAGCCTCGACTGCGAGTTCAACATTGCCCCATGCCGTCATCACGATGACAGGAAGAGTGGAATCGATCGCAACAATCTCTGAAAGAAGGTCCAGTCCCTCGCGACCCGACGTAGTATCGCGGGTGTAGTTCAAGTCCATCAGGACAGCATCGTACGAGCCGCTAGTGAGCGCGTCGCGGACCATGGCAGGAGAGCGAACGCCCTCGACTTGATAGTTACGAGGGCGAAGCAGCATCGTAATAGCGTCTAGAATGTCCTGCTGGTCGTCGGCGGCGAGAACGCGCGGGGGCGTCTCTTGCTCGCGCATACGAGCTGCGCCGGTTGCGACTGCCGATTTGTCGTCCATAGTCATGGTCAGCTATCGTGAGCTCTCAGCAATAGTACCGCTGATTGCATTGTCGATGCTTATACCATTTTGTTCCAGGGTAGCGCCGGTGACGCGGGTCAGTTCGACCCTGGCTTTCGCGCAGGTGCTGACGGCGTCGACAAGGCTCAATTCGGCAAGAGCGAGGTTGTGCTGCGCGGTCAATACCTGGAAACTGGAACCGGCGCCCAACTCGAGTTCCTTCTGTGTAATTTCAAAGGTGCGTGCTGCCAAGTCGCGCGCTTTGCGAGCAGCCACGATACGGGCGCTGGACTGTTCCAGAGCGTAACGGGCGTTGCGGACCTCGATGCGAATCTGCTTTTTCAATTGTTCGCTTCGCAATTCGGCTTGACGGTATTCGAGTTCGGAGCGGTACTGATCGGCCTTTGCCACGCGGTTGCGCAAGGGAATTTGCAGGCTCATTCCGACGTAGTAGTCGGGATATGAATTGTTGAAAGCGTTGGCCAACGCTCCACCCATCGTCGTGGGCGCATCAGAGGTGTTGCTCCCGCTATAGACAGGATTCAGTTCGCCACCAAGCCCAGTTCCTCCGTAAGAGGCCACCAGTGAAAGTTGCGGGAGGAGAGCTTTGCGAGCGGCTTGACGGCTGATTTGGCGATTTTGCAAATCGATCTCCGATTCTGCGAGCTCGGGGCGATTGCGAAACGCCTGGGTCAGCAGTTCAGAGAGCGGCGCCGCATCGAATACCTCGGACAGAATCGTTCTGTCGGTCGGAACAACCGGCATGGCTTCCAGTGCTGGATCGTCCAGATTTCGCGTGAGCGCATTCTTCATCAGCGATTGCTGCAGTTCGAGATTGGTGCGTGCCACGGTCAGGTCCTGATCGCGGTTGGACACCTCGGCTTCGGCCCGCAATACGTCCAGGGCAGGGACCGCCTGTAACTGCAACTGCTTGCGCGCGTTTTCCAGATTCTGTTGAGCGAAGGCCAGCGACTGCTCGCTGACGCGCGCCTGTTCATACGCATTCACCAGGTTCCAGTAGATGTTTTCGATCTGCGTGACCGTCGCAGCGACCTGTTCGCGGAAGGCAATATTGGAAATCTTCTTGTTGTTCTGGGCGATGCGAATGAATCGTAGATTCGAGGCTACTCCAAAACCGGCGAGCAGCTGTTGCCGAAAGCCCACGCGGAATTGCGATCCCAGCATGGGCGAGAGGCTGGTGTAAATACTATTGGTGGTCTGTCGGCTGTTGTCGAGGCTGAAAGAAAAGGTGGTGCCGGTTGGGAACGCCTGCGAATAGCTGATGCTTCCTTGTCCGGTGCGAGCCCGTAGCGCGTCGACACCGTAGATCTGGCGATTCGAGAGCGCGGAAGACTGGTCTTCAATTCCAGAAGAAATGCTGATGTTTGGATCGTAGGACGATACAGCCGTTCCGGCACCCAGGGTTGACTGCACCAAGCCGGAAGCGCCAGCGCCGGCTCCACCTGCGCCACCGGAGGTGCCGCCGGCACCTGCGCCAGGAGCGCCCGCCCCATAGCCGCCAACTCCTCCGCCGGGAGTGCCTTGTACGACGCCGGTGTTCACACCGCGAAACGAGCCGCCGCCGCGAGTGCGAAGTATGTCGGTATCGGCGATGGGCAAGTTGTAACGCGCGATGGCGAGATCAAGGTTGTTCTCCAGCGCGAGTTCGATGGCGTCCTTTAGTGATAGCTGGAGCTTGCCGTCGACGACAAGCCGATTCAGACGCGGAGAGTTGTCCAGGTTGGGTTTTGGAACCGTGCTTGGCGAATAGGCAGCGAGCGGGCTGTACGATTGCTCCAGTTGCAGACGAAACGGCTGCGGCTCACTCGGGGCGATCCCATTGGACGGCGCCGCTGGAGTCTGGGCACAAAGGGACGACGTTAACAGCGCGAATGCCGCAAACAGGCGAAGCAGGTGCGTTCTTGAGAATGGGATCATTGCGCTGCGGCCTCACGAGATAGATCGACTGCGGGATTGGCGGTATCGCTGGTCATCCAGCCATCACGCAACTGGATGGTGCGGGTTCCGTAGGCGGCGTTTGCCTCCGAGTGAGTCACCTGCACGATCGTTGTTCCTTGTTTGTTCAGTTCGCGGAAGAGCTCCATGATTTCCCGTGCCTGCGATGAGTGGAGATTTCCCGTCGGCTCATCGGCCAGCAGTAGCGCCGGACGGTGAATCACCGCACGAGCAACGCCGACGAGCTGTTGCTGTCCGCCGGAAAGCTGGCTCGGGAAGAGGTCTTTCTTTGCGACCATTTGAAAACGATCGAGAGCGTCGGCGACGAGTGTTTGCCGTTGTTTTGTAGGGATGTCCTTGTACGACAACGGCAGGTCGATGTTTTCGCGTACGGTGAGTTCATCGAGCAGGTGATAACTTTGAAACACCATCCCGATGTTCCGCTTGGCGACTTCCGCGCGCTGTTTGCGCTTCATCTTATGAACGGCTTCATCGCGGAACCAATACTCGCCTTCCCACTGATCATCGAGGAGCGCGAGGACATTCAGCAGCGATGACTTCCCGGCGCCGGACGGTCCCATGATGGTGATGAATTCGCCTTCGCGAATTTCAAGATTGATGCGGCGCAAGACCCAAGTCTGTCCGGCGGCTGTTTTATAACTGCGTTCGATGTTATTGAGTTTGATCATTGCGTTTCCTTTTATTAGTTCGTACTACTCGCAACGAAGGGCCTCCATGGGATCAACCTTCGTTGCACGCCGGGCCGGAAAATATCCAGCTGCCACGGCGGTTAAGAACAGCACCGCGGGCACGGTTACAAAGACTGCGGTGTCGTGCCAGCTGATTCCGTACAGCATAGAGCTCAGGAAGCGAGCTAAGAACAAGGCGGGGAGAATTCCAAACAGCACCCCGATGAGGCCCAGAGCAGCGCCGCGCCGCAAGACCAAACGCAATACCGTCCCCCGCGACGCTCCAAGTGCCAGTCGGACACCCATCTCCTGCCGACGCTGCACGACCCAGAACGCCAGCAGCCCATAAATACCGACCGAAGCGAGTACGAGGGACAACGCCGCGAATGCGCCCAGGAACGAGGTAATCAGCCTGGGCTCCGACACGGAGTCGTTGACTACTTCCTGCATAGATCGAAGCCGGAGTATGGGCAGTTCGCTATCCAGCGAGTTCACAGCGCCGCGAATGTCAGCAGAGATTTGGGATGAACTACCAGCCGAAAGCAGAACGACGCTCATCTGACGCGCTGGCGACTGTGCATGCGGAAAGTAGATTATGGCTTCCGGATCTCTCGTGGGCTTCTGATGCTTGTGCGCCTCTGCGACTCCGACGATGGTTCGCCAGCGATCACCGACCTTGAGCCTTCGACCGATGGGGTTCTCACCAGCAAAGAACTGATGGGCCAAGGTGCTGTTGATGATCGCGACCTGCATCGCTTCCGTCGTATCTTGTCCAGAGAAGTCACGGCCAAGCAGCAACGGAATGCGCATCACGTTGAAGTAGCCGGGAGTGGCCGTATTGTACTGGGCGTGCATGTCCATCCAGTCTCCAGGTTTCGGCTTGCCTTCGATCTGAAAGGCACCTCCTGAGTATTGAGAAGTCATCGGAAGTGATCCGACAGCGGCGGATGCACTCACGCCCGGCACATTCTTCAGCCTCGAAACCAGCTCCTGATAAAACTGCGCTGTGCGTTGCGATGAGTACTTCTGATAGGGCAGATCAAGCCGGAATGTGACGACATGATTCACGCGCACACCGGTGTCTAGGCGCAGGATGCCAACAAGACTTCTGATGAGAAGTCCGGCGCCCGCCAGCACGACGAATGATAGGGCTACTTCCGCGACAACGAGAGTTGATAGAAAGCGCTTGTGCGAATGTCCGACAGAGGCAGTCGTTCCGTTGGTTGTTGTGTACAGGTCAGTGCGAGTGATGTGCCAAGCCGGAGCAAGTCCAAAAGCAATTCCCCCGAGTACTGAGATCACAAAAGCAAAACCGAGGGCAACCGGATCAAGATGAAGCGTGGTCTCCAGCGCGAGGTGCGCTGGCGCCAGAGCACGCATCAGAGACATCAACCATGAGGCAAGCAGTAACCCCGCAAGTCCTCCCATGAGCTCGAGGAGAATGCTCTCTGTCAGGGTCTGGCGAACGATGCGTAACCGGCTCGCGCCAAGCGAGAGCCGTACTGATATTTCCCTCGCGCGTGCTGAAGCGCGTGCCAACAACAATCCGGCAAGGTTGATACAGGCGAGCAACAGAACAAGCCCTCCCGCGCAGGTAAATACGACGAGAGTATTCTGCGTATCCTCCGCAGTTACGGTTCGAAGAGGGCGGACCGCAACCCTCCAGCCAGTGTTTGTTGCCGGATACTGTTCTTCGAGGCGGCGCGCGATAATCGTCATGTTGGCCTGCGCCTGCTCGAGGGTTACGCCATCCCTAAGCCGGGCGACAACACCGTATTGGTGCTGGCCGCGGCCATTCTTGGGGTCCTCCCGCAAGGGAGAGAAAAACTCACAGTTCGTGATGCCGGGTAGCGCAAAGCCGCGGGGCAACACGCCAACAACTGTGAATGGTTGGGAGTCGAGCGTGATGGATCGCCCTATTATGTTACGGTCTCCACCGAAGTAACGCTGCCACGCGGGATAGGTCAGGACGGTCACGTTGGGCCCGTCAGGGACGTCTTCTTCAGCAGTGAAGAATCTCCCCAATGCCGGTTGCACTCGCAGAACTCGAAGGAGATTGGCAGTCGTTTGCCCGCCACTAACGGTCTGCGGCTCGCCTTGGCCGGTCAGAGTGTATCTGTTGGGAACCGGAGTGATCGCCATTTCGCTGAACACTTGGTTTTGGTTCTGCCAGTCCAGAAAGTCGCGATAGCCGGTGCTGTTGTTTCGTCCGCTGATGTGTTCGGCGTGCACCTGAACGATGCGATTAGCTTCCGGGAAATTGAACGGGTTTACCAGGAGGACGTAAACCGCGCTGAAGATCGCCGTGTTCGCACCGATGCCCAAAGCAAGAATAATGACCGCCACGGCGGTAAATCCCGGACTCTTGCGTAATTGGCGCAGTGCGTAACGAAGGTCTTGGAGTATTCCCGTCATTTTGTTGCAGTCTCCTCTTACTCGTATCTCAGGGCCACCATGGGATCGACTCTGGCTGCGCGGCGGGCAGGAATCCAGCCAGCCAGAACTGTCACTGCTATCAGCAACATCCCAGTGCCTAGGAGCGTAATCGGGTCGGTAGCGGTAACGCCGAACAGTTGGCTCCTGGCTATGTGTGCGAGGGCGAGGGCAGCGGGCAGTCCGAATGAAAGCCCTATCAATGCCAGCAGTAGCGCTTCCCGGATGACTGCACGCCCTACTCTTTGCGGAGTCGCTCCCAACGCAATGCGGACTCCGATTTCTCGGGTTCGGCGCGCGACATGGTAAGCCATCAGGCCGTTGAGACCGATGCACGATAGCAGCAATGCCAACCCTGCAACCGCTCCGCCCAGGGACGCGAACAAGCGATGCGGGGCCATTGACTGGTCGAGCTGTTGCTCCTGCGTTTTGATCCCGGACAGCGGAAGGTTAGGATCGATGGTCGCCAATGTCTTCCGCACGGCTGGGACCAAAGAGATTGGTGGCAGCACTGAGCGCACTTCGAAAGATACTCGCCCGTCGGCGCGTTGCCGTTGCGACGAGTAAAGAATGGGGGGAACTTCAGTGTACGCGTCGCTGTAAGCCGCATCTCGGCTCACGCCAACGATCTGCAACCCGCGTCCGGTTCCGTCCTGCAAGAGGACCTCGCGTCCGATGGGATGTTCACCGGGGAGAAACTTGCGCACAAAAGCCTCGTTCACTACTGCAACAGGCTGGGCAGTCTCGGTGTCGGCAGCGGTAAACTCTCGGCCAATCAAAAGAGGGATAGACATGGTGCGAAAGAAATCATCACTGACGGTCAGCACAGCCGTGTTCGATTCTTCACCTGACTTTTTCACTCGACCAGGAAACTCGATGCCTTCCGACGAGAACGATTCGCTGGCAAGCGCAAAGCTGGAGAAGGCTACGGACCGCACCCCCGGAATTGCTGCAATTGCGGAGCGAGTTTGATCATAGAAACTTGTCAGCTTTTGCCCGCTGTAACCTGCCTGCCCCGGATCAATTCGGAAGATCAGCACATTTTCTGGGTTGAAACCGGGGTTATGGCGTTGAACATTGATGAATGTGCGTACAGTTAGGCCTGTTGCAAATACGAGTAGAACGGAAACCCCGACCTGGAGGGCGACAAGTGCTTTGCCCATTCGCAACCGAGGCGTACCTGCGGTCGATTGCCCATTGATTCCCGCCAACGGATCGACTCGTGATGCTCGCAACCCAGGCAACAATCCAAAGAACAACGCGGTAATAACCGCAACGCACAGCGTAAACACAAGGACCTTCGGATCCATGCGCAGATCGAAACTGAATCCGTCAGGAAGGAAACTGAAGAAGTCGAGCAATGCCTGTTTGATCCCGGCAGCCACGACTAAACCGATACAAGCTCCCGCGATTGACAAGATCAGGCTTTCCATCAGTGACTGTCGGATGAGCCTCCAGCGACTGGCTCCGATTGCAGTACGAAGCGCCATTTCGTGATGACGGGCCGCGCCTCGCGCCAGCATCAGTCCCGTAACATTCGTGCAGGCAATCAGCAGAACCAGAGCAACCACGATCAGGAGCGCAACGATCGGCTTCGCCAATCTTTGGCGGAGCACAAGATGCCCACGGCTGCCGTCTTCCAGCAGAATCCCAGGTTGCTCCATTTTCGTGTTTGACTGCCCGAGCACCTGATTGAACAGCACGGCGAGCGACGCCTGCGCTTGTGCTTCGCTTGCTCCGGGAGCCAGCCGTCCCATGATCTGGACCCACCATCGGTTGGGTGAATTCAAGTCGCGGCTTGACGCGAGTTGAGGCTGCGCCGACATGGGCACGTATATGTCAGTAGGGTCGCCCATCATGGGGCCCACGTAGTCGCGCGGGAGAACGCCTATCACCGAGTAATTGCCCCTGTTCAGCGCAATAGACTTTCCCAGCACAGCAGGATCAAGTCCGAGATGCTTCTCCCACCAACGGTAAGTAATTACTGCTACCGGGGTTGCACCCGGTTGATCATCCTGCGGAGCTATCGGGCGACCGATCAGCGTGGTTGCTCCGTAACCGGAAAAGTAGTTGCCGGAAACCAACATGGCATTTGAGGTCGACGCTTCTCCCTGTGCAACTGCGGTAACGCTTTTGATCGGAAAGAAGGCGAACACATCCGCAAATCCGACGCTCTTATCGCGAAACTCGAGGTAGGCCGGATATGGGAAAGAGCCTCCCCCTTGCATTCCGTTGGGAGCGATGCCGCTGTCGAACCCGGTGTAGCTATTCAAGGTGGCACTGCGGGCGACCCAATTGACCAAACGTAGTTCATGAGCATTGCGTACTGGCAACGAACGTAGCAGTACGGCATTCAAAGCGGAAAAAATGGCGGTGTTGGCGCCGATGCCCAGAGCTAACGACAAAATCGCAACTCCGGCAAACCACGGACTCTTGCGCAACTGCCGCAGTGCATAACGAACGTCTTGGAGTAGTCCCGTCATCGTTCTCTCTTTCTCTTCTTACTCGTACCGCAGCGCCACCATGGGATCGACCTTTGTTGCGCGGCGTGCGGGGATCCATGCCGCAAGCATCGCCACCATAATCAGCGTCACGCCCGCGGCAACAAGCGTTAAGGGGTCGTTGGGCGTAACGCCGTACAACTGGGCTTTTACATAACGAGTCAGGACGAGGGCCGCTGGCGTCCCAAGACAAAGACCTGCCGCAGCTAACAACGCTGCCTCACGCAGAATCGGCCGAGAGATTCCCCGCGGAGTAGCGCCAAACGCCATGCGCACACCAATCTCTCGAGTACGGCGAGCCACGTTGTAGCTCATTAGTCCCATCAGGCCGACGCACGAGAGAAGCACAGCTAGAAACGCCAGCGCGCCGCAGAGGCTTGAGAACAGCGTTTGCTCTCTGAGATTGCGGTTCCTTAGTTGCACCTGGGTCGAGATTTTTGACAATGGCAGTCTTGGGTCAGCAGTAGTAACGATCTTGCGCGCGGCTGGAATCACCGTTTCCAGCGGAAGCTTTGTGCGCATGACGAAATAGGCAGCGCTGATCGGAGTTTGCCGGAACGAGTAATACGCCGTAGGCGGCGTATCGATTCTTATGTTCGTGTATTTCGCATTGCCACACACTCCCGCTATTGTCCAGGTGCTGCCATCTCGCTTCTCTCGAATGACCTGGCCTACCGGATTCTCTCCAGGGAAATACTTGCGGGCAAATGCTTCATTGATGACAACTACCTTGGGAGCCCTTTCCGCATCAGCCTCGGTGAGCTTTCGTCCCAACAAAAGCGGAATGCCCATTGTGTCGAAGAAGGTCTCACTCACGGCCAGTCGATGTGCACTATCGATTGGAGGTAGGCCCATATCCGGCCCCGGATCGGGAACTGCATGACCGGGGACCGTAAAGTACTGTCCACCGGACATCCACCCGTCCAACAACGCGTACTGTGAGACGGTAACGGAGTTTACGCCTGGAATAGCGGAGAGAGAACGTTGCATGGAATCGAATAGTTCCGTCGAGCGTGCTTCGGTGTATCCGGCGTTTTCAGGGGCGAGTTGGAAAAGTACGAGTTGGTCCATCTGGAAACCAGGGTTGATCTTCACGAAGTTGACCAAAGTACGCGCAAAGAGTCCTGCGCCCGCCAGCAGAAGAAAAGAAACCGCGATCTGAGCCGCCACTAGGATTCGGCCCACTCGTAGGCGAGGAGCTTGGATACCACCGCGTTCTTTGAGACCCAGAACAGGTGACACATGTCCAGCACGTAGCGCGGGCAACAAACCGGCAAGTAAGGCCGTTACGAGGGCTATCAGTAAGGTAAAACCAAGAACTCTTCCGTCAATGGAGGTGTCGTAACGCAAGCCATCGGGCGATGCGCTCAGCAGACTGGCAACGACAGTCTTTCCCCACGACGCGAAGACAATGCCAACAGCACTTCCCAGTAGAGTGATCAGAATGCTTTCAAGCAGGGGCTGACGAATGAGTCGCCATCTTCCAGCTCCAATCGAAGAGCGTACTGCGAACTCATGCTGCCGCGTGGCGGCACGGGCCAACAATAATCCCGCCAGGTTCACGCATGCAACCAGCAGCACTAGGGCGACTGTTGCGGAAAGCAACATCAGAGGTTTGCGATAGAACTCTTTGTATTCAAGCGGGCCAGCACGACCCTCGCTCACTACGATCTTCGGTTCTTTCAGATCGGCTTGCGCCTCACGCGCGAAAACCACGTTCAGTACAGACTGGAGTTGCTGGTCGGCAACTCCAGGTCGGAGGCGTGCCATCATGGCAACCCACCAGTGCTGACGAGAAGTGCGCGAAAACTGTTTCATCAACAACGGCTGGGCCGCCGTGGTTACATAGAATTCGGTTTCGGCACCAGGATGCTCTCCTCGAAAATCGCGTGGCAATACTCCGACTACAGTAAACGTCTGTCCATTTAGTTGGAGTCCCTGTCCGAGCACGTTGGGGTCGGAGTTAAACTGCCGCTGCCACCACGTGTACGAAATGACTGCAGCGTAAGCGGCTCCGTCCTGTTCA
Source organism: Acidobacteriota bacterium (assembly GCA_023410055.1). GTDB lineage: Bacteria > Acidobacteriota > Terriglobia > Terriglobales > Acidobacteriaceae > JAEZPW01. The sequence continues at coordinate 19,334 of JAEYQK010000017.1, read as the reverse complement.
TCTTGCGAAGAAAATATCCGGCCTAAGTACGGCTGCACACCGAGAGCCGAGAAGAAATTGCTGGAAACCATGAGCCCTTGGGTGACGACCGCTTCATGGCGCGCACGGACCGTTACTTCATGTAGGTTGATGTATCCGAAAATGTCTGCTTGGGCCGCACACTGCTCCCGTAACGACTGAAACACGGGATAGGAAATTGAATTGCCACTATCCCCTCGAAAGCTTCCGGTGACAGTGAATCTCCCCTCTTTTCCGGACCATTCCAGAACACGCAACTGTTGCGGATTGGGCACTGGCAGCGAACTCAACAGGATGCCGTTGACCAGCGAGAAAATGGCGGTGTTCGCGCCAATGCCTAAAGCCAAAGACAAAATCGCAACTCCGGTAAATCCCGGACTCTTGCGTAGTTGCCGCAGTGCGTATCGAACGTCTTGGAGAAGTCCCGTCATTTTTCTCTCTTTCTCTTCTTACTCGTATCGCAACGCCACTAACGGATCTACTCGTGAAGCGCGGCGGGCCGGCACATAGCACGCGATGAGCGCGACAACGGTCAGAATCATTGCAATGGAAATATACGTAAGCGCATCCGTCGCACTGACTCCGACGAGGAGGCTTTGCACGAGTCGGGTAAAGGAAAGCGCCAAAACGACTCCGATGCCTAGACCGATCGCGGTGAGGCGCAGTCCCTGGCGCAGAACCAGACCGAAGACGTTCTCCGGTCGCGCACCGATCGCCATTCGGACGCCAATTTCACGAGTGCGCTGACGCGTGCTGTAGGAAACGACTCCGTACAAACCGACAGAGGCCAAGACCAGTGCGATGAGTCCGAAGCTGCCAACTATGACGCCGCCGAGACGCTCGAAGACCGTAGCCATCCGTGTGCTGCTCTTCAGGGTAGTCGCGCTGAAAACTGGCAAGTCGCTGTTCAACTCGTGAACGGCTCGCTCGACCTGCGGCAAGAACTGCAGTGGATCTCCGGCCGTGCGCACATGGATGTATCCGTCTGAAACGTAGCCTTGCAGCAAGGGCAGATATAGAAGCGTTTCACGGTCCGTGGAATTGTTCAGGCGAAATGGTCTGGAATCGCGCACGAGACCGACGACAACGCAAGAGCGTCCGTTCACATCGATCTTCTTGCCGAGTGCGTCCTGCTGAGGCCAGTACCGTTCGGCGAATGCCTTGTTCACAATGGCGACTGGCTGAGTGTCCCGCGTGTCCTGGTCGGTGAATTCACGGCCTGCGAGTAGTGGCAGGCGCATGGTACGGAAATATTCCGGCCCAACGAACTCGCGGCGGCCGCCCACAATCTCGCGCTCCCGGGGCACGTAGCCTTCGACATTGAAGGCCAGAGTGCGCTTGTCCATGGCAAGAGGCGCCCAATCGGCCACACTGGCTGACTCGACGCCGGGGATGTTTCGCAGCTTCGCCATGAGCTGGCGATGGAACTCGATCGACCTCGGCCCGTCGTATCCAGCAGGCAACAATTCGTAATGAGCCAGCAGCACGTTGTTGGGATCAAAACCGGGATCGGTGTGCTCGGCGTTCTGGAGCGTGCGGACGAAGAGTCCCGCGCACACGAGCAGCATGAACGACAGAGCAAGCTGCGCGACAACCAGGCCGCTTGCCAAGCGTCCTTTGTGGAGACCACCGCTGCCACTTTCTTCCTTGATTACAGCGGTGGGAGAGAGCTTGGACGAACGCAGCGCGGGTAGCATTCCGGAGACCAAGCTGGCAAACAGCGAAATCAGCACGGCTGCGAGCAAGACCCAAACGTCCACATGTCCACGCATCGATATGGGGATGACCGTTACCGGGAAGAAACTGTCCATCATGGTGGCGGTCCACGTTGTGAGTAACGCCGCGACCGCGCCGCTGGCGAGTGCCAGCAGCAGAGACTCCATGAGCAACGGCCGGACAAGGTGCCAGCGGTTGCAGCCGATGGCAAGTCTCACGGCGAACTCGCGCCGCCTTGCCACGGACCGAACCAGCAACAGATTGGCGACGTTCGCACACGCCAGCAACAGCACCAGAGCGGCAATTGCCAGTAGAACCGGCAGCACTTTCACGAGGTAGACATTGGCGCCGAAGGGTGAGCGCCAAAGCGGATCGAGAGAAATGGCATTGGAACTTCTGTGGTCTTGAGGATACTGCTGAACGATCTGCTCCATGAGCACATCGATTTCCCGTTCGGCTGTTGCAGCGTGTGCACCTGGCTTCAACCTCCCGAGCACCTGAAGAATCGACGCACCGCGGGACTGCATGCGGTTGCCGGCGGTAAAGAGAACTCGGTCGTTCTCATCTGCTAAGGGAACCCATAGGTCCTGCCTTAGGCCTGTCTTTGCGCCGACAAATCCGGTGGGGGCAACACCGACGATGGTGAACGAGCGCCGGTTGATTTCCATCGTACGGCCGATCACGGAGCGGTCGCCCGCGAAGCGAGTCTGCCAGAGGGAGTAACTAATTACGACGACCGGTGAACTGCCCTGCATCTGCTCTTCCGCTTGGAAAAACGTTCGTCCGAGAATCGGGCGGACTCCAAGCACGTCGAAATAGTTCGCCGAAGTCATCGCCCCGAAAAGACGCTGCGGATTGCGGTCGCCAGTAAGTGAGACGGAGTCGTCGTGGTAAGCGAGTAATCCGGAGAAGCTCTGGTTGCGGGCGCGCAGATCCGCGTAGTCGAGATATGAGAACGGCGGGGCGGGGAAGCTATTGCCGCGCTCCCCACGCATGATGGACACGATCTGGCTTGTGTGTGCCGCGCCGGGGATCGGATTCAGCAGCGTCGCGTTGATCCAACTAAAGACAGTGGTGTTCGCGCAGATTCCCAGTGCTAGCGTGATAACCGCCATCGCGGCAAAGCCTGGGTTCTTGCGGAACTGCCGAAATGCGTAGCGAATGTCTTGGAGCAGTCCCGTCATCTTGCTATCTCCTCTTACTCGTAACGCAGAGCTTTTGTGGGTTCCACGCGCATGGCACTGCGGGCAGGCAGGTAGCAGGCGGCCAACCCAACCGAGGTCAGAATCACGCCTACGACCGCGAAGGTCAGTCGGTCGCTTGCATCCACTCCCAACAACATGCTTTGGAGCAACCGAGTAAGGCTAAGCGCCATGACCAGTCCAATTGCGAGCCCGATCGCCGTGAGTTGCAGTCCTTGGCGAAGGACCATTCGGAATACATCTTCCTGGCGCGCGCCGATGGCCATTCGTATGCCAATCTCGCGCGTGCGCTGCCGTGTGGTGTAGGCGACCACGCCATAGAGACCTATCGAGGCAAGCAGCAGCGACACGAGTCCGAAAGCTCCGACGAAAGTTCCAGCGATGCGGTCGAACGTAGTCGACAGCCGTATGCTGCTCTTCATCGTTGTGACGCCGAACACTGGCAGATTGCCGTTCAATTCGTGCACCGCCCGTTCCACCTGGGGTGCTAATGCCAGCGGATCGCCCCATGTGCGTACTTGAACAATGACGTTTGGTCTGTACACCTGCAGGAGCGGCATATAGAAGATGGGCTCCGGAGCTTCGTTCAGGCTGAAATGCTTGCTGTCACGCGCGACGCCGACTACCGTGTACCAACGGCCGTAGGTTTCGAGACGCTTGCCAACCGCATTTTGTTCCGGCCAGTAGCGGGCCGCAAAAGCCTGACTTACTATCGCCACCGGTTGCGAGTCCCGCGTGTCCTGTTCGGTGAAATCACGTCCGGCAATTAGAGGAGTGCGCATCACCCGGAAATAGTTTGGGCCCACGACAGCGCGACGCGATTCCATCGTCTCGCGGACTTGCGGTACGTAGCCTTCCGCCGTGAAAGGTTGAGACCTTCTGTTGAATGCCAGTGGAACCCAGTCGGTCAGGGTAGCCGATTCGACTCCTGGAATCGCTTCAATCTTCGTGAGAAGCTGCCGATGGAACTCGGTGCCTTTGTCGGCGTCGTACCCCATAGGTTGCAGTTCATAGTTGGCCAGCAGTGTGTTGTTAGGATCGAATCCGGGATAGATGGTCTCGGCATTCTGTAGCGTGCGCACGAAGAGCCCGGCCGAAACTAGCAATAGGGACGAGAGCGCAATCTGCGCCACGACGAGACCTCGGGCGAGCCGTCCCTTACTTATTCCACCACTGCCTGATTCTTCCTTAATGACAGTCACAGGCGCCAGTCGGGAAGTGCGCAATGCGGGCAGTATGCCGGACACCAAACACGCAATAAGCGAGAACAGTAGCGTCGCTAGCAGAACAGTTCCGTCCACGTGGGCACTTAGGGAAATCGGAATAATCGATGTCGGCATGAAGCTGCGCATCGAGCCAGCCGTGAACATGGTTAGGATTATGGCAACCAGTCCGCTGGCGAGTGACAGGAGTAGACTCTCGGCGAGAGATTGTCTGATCAGGTGCCAGCGACTGGATCCGATGGCCAGACGCACAGCCATTTCACGCCTTCTTGCAATCGAGCGCACGAGCAGCAGATTCGCCACATTTGCGCATGCCAGTAGCAGTACAAGTGCCGCAAACGCCAGCAGAATCGGTAGCGTCTTCGCGAAATAGACGTTTGCGCCGAAAGGAGATCGCCATAGCGGATCGAAAGAAATGGTGTTTAGGCCTTTGTGCTGGTCGGGATATTGCTGAACAATCTGTTGCATCAGCACTTCCATTTCCCGCTCCGCAGTTGCGGCTGAAACACCGGGCTTCAAACGTCCTATCAACTGCAGGAAATTGTCGTCACGGTGCGGAATCTGACTGTAATCCCAAAGGTTTCTGAGGTTTTCGGCCGTGAGTGGCGTCCACACATCGCATTTCAGTGCTGTTTTTGCGCCGACGAAACTACGGGGGGCCACGCCAATGACGGCATACGGATGCCGGTTGATTTCCAGCGTCTTGCCGATCACGGAGGGGTCTCCGCCGAACTGGCTTTGCCAGAGACCGTAGCTGATCACGATGACGGGCGCGCTACCCTGGGGTTGTTCCTCTTCGGGCGCGAATGTCCGTCCAAAAACTGGCCTTACTCCGAGCACGTCGAAGTAGTTGGCGGAAACCACTGCGCCATAGATGCGTTGTGGACGGCCACTTTCGGTCAGCGACATCTCGTTGTCGTGATACGCAAGCAGTCCGGAAAAGCTCTTGTTCTGTGCGCGAAGATCGGCGTAGTCCAAGTAGGAGAATGGTGGCACGGGACTGTCGTTCCTCGCACCGCGCATGATGGACACCATCTCGTTTGTGTGCGCCGCGCCTGGAATGGGATCAAGTATCGTGGCATTAATCCAGGTAAAGATCGTACTGTTCGCCGCGATTCCCAGTGCCAAAGTGATAACCGCCACCACGGCAAATCCCGGGTTCTTGCGCAACTGCCGAAATGCGTATCGAAGATCCTGAAGCAAACCGTTCATATTGTTCTTCCTTACTCGTAACGCAATGCCGCCATGGGGTCGGTTGTGGTTGCCCGCAACGCGGGGATGAATGCAGCCCCGCACGCCACGACGGCAAGGACCAGGATTGCTACGAGGAACGAAAGCATGTCGGTGGGAGCCACGCCGAATAGCAGTCCGCGAAGGACTTGGGTTGCCGCCAGTGCGCTTGCAATTCCGAGCGCGACACCGATTCCCGCAAGCACCAGTGCGCGCTGAATCACCAATCGAAAGATATTGCCGCGCTGTGCTCCCAGTGCCATACGAACGCCGATCTCTTTCGTTCGTCGCCCAACCAAAAATGACATCAGCCCATACAGGCCGACTGCGGCGAGCAGCAGTCCGAGGCCGCCGAGCGTGGCTACCAGATTGCTCATGGTTCGCTGGGTGTACATGGCTTCGCGCACGTGGTCACGGAGGCTGATCATGCGAATGGCTGGCACGTCCTTATTCAAATCGCGAAGGGTCTCACGAATACTGGCGGCAACGGTCTCGGGCGCAACGGAGGTCTTGACCACGAGCTCGAGTTCCCCATAGTCGTTGAGGGACATCGGCGTAAACAAGTATGGTTTAGCGTCTTCACCAAAGTCCGCGTATATTCCGTTTTCCACGACGCCCACTACCTCGTAATCATCTCCGTTCGGTTTGTCCAACTTAACCCTCTGGCCGATGGGATCTGCATTTGGCCAAAAGCGCCGGGCCATTAGTTGGTTCACAACCATGACGCGTGCGCCGCTCTCAACCTCATGGGCATTGATCGTGCGGCCGCGAATCAGTCTCGTGCCGAGAAGTTCGAAGAAGGAGTCGCTGATTGGGTCGGCATAGATTCGCACGCCATCGCCTTCAGAAGCTGCCGCCATACTCGGCAGGAAGACCTTGCGGGTAAAACCATCGCCGCTACCGCCAAACGGGATTCTCATTCCCGCAGCCGTGCCCTGAACTCCGGGCAACGCTTCGATTCTGCGACGTGCTTCCTCAACGAACTTACGGTTCTCGTCGTTCCCCGTTTTCGCAATACTTGGTACCAGTTCCGTTACCAGCATGTTCTGGTGAGCGTTGAAGCCAGGGTCGGCGGTGGCGATCTTCTGCACGGTGCGGACCAGCAGACCCGTGCCAACGACCATCACAACCGAGAAAGCCACCTGGAGCATCACGAGCACGCTGCGCACCATGGCGCGTGACCGCCCAGTGCCGCTGGAGTGCTTGAGCAGGTGTGCCGGAGAGATACGCGATGCCTGCCGCGAAGGCAACAAGCCAAACAGAAAAATAGACACGAGTCCAACCAGCAACGCGAATCCGAAAACACGTGGGCTTACATAGGCATCGACGCCACTTTCACCGCTGCCCGTCGGCATCAGCGAAGGCAGCGAGCCGATGACGAAGTGAGCAAAGAACAAGGCAAAGGCAGTTCCGATGCCGGCGATGATTGCTGATTCTGCGATCGTCTGGCGGACGATGCGCCAACGAGAAGCGCCCAATGCCACGCGTGTTGCAATCTCGAACTGACGGTATTCGGCACGTGCAAGTAGAATGGTCGCTACATTTGCGCACGCAATGAACAACACCAGACCGGTGATTGTCAGGAGAATGAGCGAAATCATCGCGAAGTCTCTGTGGCGGTTCTGGCCTTCGGGAATGGAAAGGATGCTGCGTTCGCGATTGCTTGCGGGATAGGCTTGAGCGAGGTTTGCAGAGATGCTTGCCAGTTCAGCGTTGGCCTGACTCGGCTTAATGCCGTCTTTCAGTCGGGCAAATACGTCATAAGCTCGTGCGTCTCGACCGTGGCCGGAATAGATCTCGCCAGTGATCCGCTGCCGCGTTGAAATCGGCATCCATACGTCTTGCGCCACGGCCCCTGTTACACGGAATCCGCGAGGCAGTACGCCGATTACAGCAACGTCCTGAGCATTTAGGACAATCGTGCGCCCGATCAGCGAACGGTCACCCTGATACTGTCGTTTCCAGAATGCGTAGCTCAGCACGACTTGGCGCGTCTCCGGCGTGCCGGCTTCAGCTTCAGTAAAGGTGCGGCCGAGCGTGGGCGTGACCTGCATCACGTCGAAGAAGTTGTCGGAAACGACGGCCGTGTTGACCATCTTCGTCTCTGTGCGGTCGTAGAGAAGAGAGCCACGGCGGTCGATCAGCACTACACCGGAGAACGACTTCGCCTGAGACTTGAGGTCGAGGAAGTCCGGATACGAGTTCGGACCGTTGTCATAGCTGACGCCTTCAGCCGTTCGTCCACTGGTGAAGATAGAGACAATGCGGTTCGGTTCTCGCACGAGCAGCGGGCGTAGCCAGATTCCATCGACGAGGCTGAAGATTGCCACGTTTGCGCCGATGCCTATGGCCATCGTCAGAACGGCGACGAAGACCAAGCCCGGCGTTTTGGCCAGCGCTCGAATCGCGAATCGAAAATCTTGAAGCAAACCCGTCATCATCTCTCTCCAACTGTTCCTGGTGTTCACGCGCGTGCTTCCTGCACGAGTTTCTGGATTTCTTCTTCACTGACCACCTTGCCGTCGAAGAGGTGTATCTCGCGGTCTGCATGTTTGGCGAAGCGCGGATCGTGCGTCACCATGCAGATGGTTGCTCCTTCGCGGTGCAGGTCTTGCAGCAGTTCCATTACGGCTTCACCGTTGCGTGAATCGAGATTCCCGGTCGGCTCGTCAGCCAGCAGGATCGAAGGCCTTCCGCCAAGCGCTCGCGCTACAGCTACGCGTTGCTGTTGGCCGCCGGATAACTGCGAAGGATAGTGGCGGACGCGGTGCGCCATCCCGACGCGCTCCAGAGCTTCCATCACACGTTGTTTTCGCTGGCCGGAAGGAATGCCCGAACGATAGGTAAGAGGCAGTTCAACGTTTTCGTAGACAGTGAGATCGCCGATCAGGTTAAAACTCTGGAAGATGAACCCGATCTCCTGGTTGCGGATTCGCGCGCGCTCAGCGAAGCCGAGCTTTTCGACTGGCTTGCCGTTCAGGAAATATGTCCCGGCGGTTGGCGTATCGAGCAGGCCGATGATGGAGAGCAGGGTGGATTTGCCGCATCCCGAAGGACCCGACATGGCCAGATACTCCCCTTTGTTAATGGTCATATGAATGCCCGAGAGCGCATGAGTCTCGATCTCGTCGGTGTAGAAGACCTTCGTGAGGTCTTCGATTTGGATCAGTGAGTTTTCGTTCGTAGTCATGTATTTTGTGTCCTCGGAGCACTCGCTAGTGAGTTAACCGGATTCGGTCGAAACTGTCCCAACGCGACATATCAGAAAGAACGACGGTGTCGCCTTCACGCAAACCTTCAATTACCTGAATCGCGTTCACGGAGGCGCGTCCTACTTTCACTGGAACGCGAACAGCGTACTGGCCGGCCGCATCGACACGGAACATGCTGATCGTGCTGTTTTCCTGACCGAACGCAGGGCGTCCGACATAGAGCACATTCTCCATGCGTTCGAGGTCGATCGTGCCTTCGACGCTAAGGTCGGGACGAGCGCCTTTTGGCAACTCACCGGTGAGGCTGATATCGACCGTAACGGTGCCATTGAGTACCGCGGGATCGACACGCATAACAGTTCCAGCAACGATTCCGTTATGCGTGTCGACAGCGGCGGCCTCGCCGATCTGGACGTCGCGAGCTTGGGTCTCGGCGATCTTCAGTTCGGCGATCAAGTGGTTTGGCTGAACCACCTTGGCAAGCATTGCCCCGGGCGCGACGCGCTGGCCCACCTGAAGTGGAAGTTCAACGAGTACGCCGTCGATGCCAGCACGAACCCGCAATGCGTCTAGCTGGCGCCGCTTCAACTCGGCCAGGGCACGCAACTGAGCAACCCTTGCTTGCTGTTCGGCCAACTGTGAGGCGATTGCCTTTTGGTTGATGGTGAGCCGCTGGTTCTCCAGGTCGTGCCGCGTGCCGAGTTCGTCTGACTTGCCTTTGGAGGCGTTGTAGGCGAGGCCGGAGATTACGCCCAAATCGTAAAGTGCCTTGTCAGTCTCGGCCTGGAGCTTGGCCTGTCGGTAATCCGCCATGACGGTTGCCGCTGCCGCTTTCTGGCTCATGAACTCGCTGTCGAGCCGTACGCGCAGACTCTGCGCTTGTGCTTCGGCTGCCTTCACTTGCAGTTGCGCGTCGAGTGCTTCCTGCTCAACCTGCGGGTTGTTCATTTCCAGCAGAATCGTGTCCGCCTTAACGGGGGAGCCGGGCAGCACGCGTATGCGAAGCACGGTGGCCTCGGTTTCGGCGGGAATCTGCCGCGTGAATTCCTGGCTGGGAACCAAAGAGCCGAGACCGCGTACCTGCCGAAGAAGTGGGCCTCGTCGCACCGCGTCGGTCCACACCGTGCCGCGTTCTACCTCCGGAGCAGCCGGTTTGAGTCGGCTCACCCCAAAACTAACAGCGGCAATCAATAAGACCCCGGCAATCAGCAGGATCGCGTTTCGCCTTCTACGCCGGAGCTTGAGTTCTGGTCTTGCAATGTCCATGCCTGCAATGAGTGCAGCTCAAGTTCCAATTATCCGGATCGCTTTAAGTGACGCGTAATCATCAACATAGCTCACGTGCAGAAGGAATGCCCCGTTCAGTCATCGTCCAGTATTGATTTGAGGTGTCCGATTCCGGACAGACAGGTCGCCCACGTGATTCGGGTCGTTTCGCTTAGCGACTTCGAAGGTTGGTCTTTCTTCTCGCTCGGCCGTTCAAATCGTCTCTCCCGGAGTCGCGTCGAGAGTGCCGATGTCTTCGACGAGAATCACAGCTTCCGCAAGTTCGCGGATCGGACGTCGAATGCGGCGACTTTCGTTTCGCAGACGCTGATACGCTTCCTGCTCGGTCAGTTTGTAGCGCGACTGCAGGATCCCCTTTGCGCGTTCGACAAGCTTTCTGGATTCCAACTGCTGCTTCATCTCACTGGCCTGTTCGAGCAGTCGGGCATTCTCTTCTGCCAGGCGGGACATGGCAATCGCGGCGCCCATTTGTTCTCCGACAAAGCTGATCAGCGCAATTTCGTCCGGAGTATGGCTGTGTGGCTCGCGATGATGAGCGTTGAGGACACCGATCATCTCGCCGCCGCTTACGAGGGGAACGGACAGGAATGCTTCGAAAGTATCTTCAACGAGGGTGGGGAAAGACTTGAAACGGTCGTCGCGGGAAGCTTTGTTCGAAAGGGCAACGACACTTTTGTGCTGAGCGACCCAGCCGGTGACGCCTTCACCCATCTTCAGGCGAACGGTGCCGATTTCAGATGCGTGTGGTAGTTGCGATGCCCGCAATACTATTTCGTTCAACGATGTATCCGGCAAATAAACGAGACAGGCGTCGCAGCCAGTGACCTCGACCGTTATCGCGACTAGCTCCTGCAGCATTTCATCGAGGTCTAGGTCCGAACTGACGATCCGGCTTGTCCGATGCAGCAACTCAAGCTGACTCACACTCGATCTGTTCGCCTTTAGGTCTTCCATAGCCATGCAGAAGCTCAATCCTGATTGGAGTTGAGCACCGTAGCACAAACCTAAGGCTGTATGCGGGCATCGTCCAATAAATTGTTTCTATGCCCCTCATGGAATTTGGACGCGCCGGTACTGCTGGTATGTCAGTTGCGCGCTGCAGTCTTCGCGTCTGGCGTCTTGTTTCCAAAAGGGAACAGCAACGCAAGTACGGCGAAGAGACAGCCGGTCGCAACTGGCACGATGGGCGCATGCAGAAAAAGAATGAGAAACAGAGCGGCGATCACCGCACATGGGATCAACTTGTTCCTTGAGGCGCGAAGGCTAATATTGGCCATAAGAGTCAGTCTCCTAATCTGCGGACGCAGCAAGCGCCTGTTCAGGTTCTTCTGCCACTGGCTTGGCAAAGGCGAAGCGCAGCAGTGCCGGGGTGATGAGTGTTGTGAGGAGGACCATCACAACCGTTTGCATGAATACGGTTCGGCTGATGATTCCGCTGCTCCAGCCTAGGCTAGCCGTGATTAGTCCGACCTCGCCGCGCGGAATCATGCCAAGACCGACAATCGCCGATTCGCGCGCACCGAAGCCATTGAACCAGGTCCCAGCCGCGCAACCAAGGACCTTGCCGAGAAGCGCAACGACGAGGATGAGAGCGAAGAAGAAGAGGCCTCCACCTAGTTCCCGAGCGTTGATCTCCAATCCGATCGATACGAAGAAAAGCGGGCCGAAAAAGGTATTGCCCATCGACCGTAGGTTTTCCGTGATGCTTTCACGAATTGGCGTCACCGCCACGAACAGGCCGGCGATATAGGCCCCGGTGATCGCGGCCATTCCACCTGCGTAGACGGCGGCGAAAGCAAAAAGGAACGAGAGTGCCAGTGCGACGGCAGAGCTGACGTTGTGTCCCTGCGATTTGGCAGTGTGATGAAAGATGCGGGCGACAAGCTTCGGTCCGAGCAGGAATGTAACGGCCAAAAACAAGAGCATGCGTCCGATCGGCCAGGCAACGCTGGCCCAGTTGAAGGCGTGGCCTTTCGCGATCGTGCTGCCAACCGCAATCACAACCGAAAGCACCATCAGGCCGAGAACATCATCGATTACAGCAGCGCCCAGAATTGTCGATCCGGCCCGCGATTGCAGCTGGCCGAGATTCATCAGCGTTTGGGCGGTGATCGTTACGCTCGTTGCAGTAAGGATTGTGCCGATGAAGATTGATTCACCCCAGCCCAAACCGAAGGCTCGACTCACGGCGCAGCCGCCGACCATCGGAAGCACAACTCCGCCAAAGGCAGCCCAGAATGCCGGCTTGACGGTGGACTTCATCATGCTGACGTCCGTTTCCAATCCGGCAAGAAACATCAACACGACTACACCAAGCTCGGCCAGTACGCCAAAGGTCGTATGAAGGTGTTCGTTAGTGCCAGAGGCGAAGAACGGCAGCGACCAGATATTCAGTAGCGTCGGTCCGAGCAGCACGCCTGCAATGAGTTCGCCCAATACGAAGGGCAGGCCGAGGCGCACACCAAGCTGTCCCATCGCCTTGGCAAACAAAATTAGTACAGCCAACAGAAGCAGAACCTGTAGTGAGGTGTTCATGCGGCTCCAGCTGTTTTCATCAGCGAACGTAGAGTATGAGACTGCCTAACGCCAGCACTGTTACCATCAGACCGACTACGATAGCGGGCTTGCTGAAAGTACGGTTGAGCCACGGGCGAGTGATGCCGTTGTGCTCGCGGGCCCGCTCCTCTTTGAGTATTTGCGCGATCAGTTGGCGCTCGGGCATGGTTGCCGCGCATCGTAAGGCGAGCTTAGCCTCGTCGTAGCCTTTCTGCGGAACGCGCAGTTTGAAATAGAGCTGGCTTAGCTTGAAATGCGCATGGAAGCTCGACGGTTCAAGTTGTATCGCGCGCTCAAGATGATCGATTGCCGGATAGATTTCGGAACAGAGCGCGTATGCCACACCGATACCGACGTGTGTGTCCGGCATATTCGGCGACAGCTCCAGCGCGCGCTGGAATGCAACCAGGGCCGTCTCAGGCTCGCCCAGGTTCATCTGTTCGACGCCGTCGCGGAAATATTGCCATGCGGCGGCGGGAGAATTGATCGCGCGGTCGCATGTGGAACTGATTGCTAATGCGTCTTCCGAGACTGTGATCGTAGTTGCTGCCATCTCAACCCTCACTTTGTGCACCCGGGACGCGAACGTGCACACGTCCCGGGATGTCCCCAGTGCACAAGCCTGGTTATAGCGCGGCGGCCCCGCGTTCTTCGTTGCGGATACGTATTGCCTGATCGATCTTCGACAAAAAGATCTTGCCGTCACCGATCTTTCCGGTCTTACCGCCCATGACGATTGCCGCTACGGCGGCATCGGCCAGATCGTCAGGTACAACGGCCTCGATTTTGACCTTTGGCAGAAGATCCACGGTGTACTCGCGGCCACGGTAAGTCTCGGTGTGGCCCTTCTGGCGTCCATGTCCGCGGACGTCAGAAACGGTCATGGCCTCAACCCCGGCTTCGTGCAAGAGCGTCTTAACGTCTTCGAATTTCCCGGGCTGAATGATCGCTTCAATCTTTACCATCGCTAGCTCCTTGATCTCAGAATTCTGTCAGTTGGAAACCGGTGCGCCGAAAAGGCTCGCCCGTCGGCGCACCTGATCGCTAGTCGCCGAAGACCGGCGCGTGCGCGGCCGTCGCAACTGTGTCGTGAGCGGAAGCTCCCTGTGCCTTCAGCACGAACTCGGGGTATCCGACTGCGCCCATCTCGGGAATGTCCAAGCCGCGGAGCTCGGCAGCGAAAGAGGTGCGCTGTCCGACCACTGCGTCCACGAACCAGTTCCAGAGGTACGAGAGTGTGAAGATGCAACCGACCAGCGTTGATACACCGATGAGCTGTGCTACTAGCTGGCCAGCGTCGCCGTAGAAGAGACCCCTAACGCTGCCGCTCACGCCATTCCAGGAGCCACCGAAGTTTGTACGACCGTCAGCGAAGAGACCGACTGAGATCACGCCCCATAGGCCGTTGACGCCGTGAACGGAGATTGCACCAACCGGATCGTCAACCTTGATTTTGCGATCGAAGAACTCGACCGCCAGACAGACAAGCACGCCAGCGATCACGCCAATGATTGCCGCGCTGACGGTGTTTACGAATCCGGACGGGGCAGTGATTGCCACGAGTCCCGCCAGCAGGCCGTTGCCCGTCATCGAGGCGTCAGGCTTGTGGTACCGGATCCACATATAAAGCATGGCACCGAACGAACCAGTACAACCGGCGAGCATCGTGTTGACCGCAACTGAACCGATCCGCAAGCAGCCGTTCCCGGAAGCGCCGAGGGTACTGCCAGGGTTGAAACCGAACCAGCCGAAGCAGAGAATGAAGCACCCCACTAGCACCAACGTGATGTCGTGACCGGGCATAGCGTTCGGAGAACCATCGCGATTGTACTTGCCGATCCGAGGACCGATAATCATAGCCACTGCAAGGGCGGTCAGCCCGCCAACCGAGTGCACAACGCCCGAGCCTGCGAAATCGACATAGCCGTGACCAAGGCCGAAGTTGCCGCCCAACTGCGCCAACCAGCCGCCGCCCCATGCCCAGTTGCCGAAGAGCGGATAGATCACCGCGCCCAAGCCAATTGTTGACACGGCGAAAGCGAGGAATTTCCAGCGTTCTGCGGCCGCGCCGGTGACGATCGTCGTCGTGGTGTCCATGAACACCATCATGAAGAGGAAGACGACCATCGCTGTGACGTCATATGTTGCCCCGCTGAGGAAAAAGCCCTTGGTGCCAAACAGGCCGAAGGTCTTGCCGAAGAGCTGGATGGTGTGCTCGGCATTCAGCGGTGCGCCTCCGCCCAGGTTGGCAATCAGTCCGACGCCGCCCATCTGGATTGCGAAGCCGCATACCCAATATGCGAACAGACCGAGACCGTAGACCATGAAGTTCATCATCATGGTGTGGTTCGCGTTCTTGGCGCGGCACAGTCCCGTTTCGACCATTGCGAAGCCGGCTTGCATGAACATGACAAGGAAGCCGGCGATCAGCGTCCAGGTGAAATTGATCGCGATCTTGTTCTGGCCGATCTGGTTGACCATGTCCGAGATGGTCAGGCCTTTGGCGGCGTCCGCCGCAGGAACATCGTTGGCGGTGCCGGTTTTATCTCCCGCCGGGTCGCCTTTTGCCAACTCATCGGCCGATGGTCCCTTTACTCCTGTGATCGCAGTGTCGCCGGCGAGAGAGCTTGACGCTGCAACTGGCGCACTCGTCGTTGCCGGAGTCTGGGCCCATGCCGCGGAAAGACATAACAGCAGTACAACCAGCGCTGCGAAGCAGCAAATTCTCATTCTCGAAATCTTCATTCTTCATCTCCTTGAACGGGCCGTTGCCCGCGGTATAGGCGTGCCACACTGCGGAATGAGCTACCGCTTCCAGATAACATTCTTCTGGTGCGCTGAGTTAAGCACTTTCAGAATCCCTATGGCGCTGACGGTGATCCCGATGAAGCAGATAACGAGTCTTGCGCCGTTTGAACTGGCCAGAGGCAGACTCGCCATGGTTATAAGCCATCCAGCGATGATGATCAGAAGTCCGGCGATCTTCATTCCTTTCCTCCTTTGTCTTCCAGCAATTCCAGTGGCCTGATTCGCAGCATCTGAACCAACGACGCGATTGTCAGAACTGCTCCAATCAGCGCTACCGTGATGCCCGCGACCGGGTGATCTGACTTGATGGCCAATCCGGCCGGAAAAGCCGTGAATCCTCCCAGAAGCCCGGCTAATGACGTACCTTGTTCTCGAGTTGCAGCCATTTAGTTCCTCCGTCGTACAAACGTTCGAAACTGGCGCGGGGAGCGGTCCGAGTGCTGGTTTTGAAGAGGGTTGAGAATTTCGGACCGCTGCCCCGCATATCAGCGCCCTCTCGCTGAAACTTGATTTCAATCAATCCGCTCGACCTAAGAACGCCGGATACACTTCGCCTGAGCCGACGGCAAGATGTGGCTATAGGCACACAAACTGCAGTCAGTACGGTGCACAACAATCAGGTTTCAGGGGTTCCGGTCGCTCGACTTGGAGCGGAATGATTACGTGGCTGAAGTAGCCGCGTGAGCAGAGGCACTAGCGAGAACGCCTTGTTGAGACAGTCAGGGTCTCAATAATTCTCCAAAGCTATGTACCTCGACGAATTGAGAGTAGCTGGACGGTTGCTTGCAGTCCAATTGAAAGTTCTTATGCGGGGCATAAGGTCAGAGGATGACGTATGAGCTCATTAGTGGCCGATGCTGAGTACGTTTAGCAAGGCAGCGCGTCTGGCTGATGACTGAAGTTTCATTCGTACTCTGATTTTGGTTGAATCGCAGCGCAGTCGTAGGTACTATGGGGTCGCTAATTCCTGTAGGTGCAGTTTGCGGGCAAACAGTGCAGTCATGCCGCAAGCCGCGGGGCGTCTCAGCGGGCTGTCTCGCTCAATCCCCCGTAGTAAGTAGCTGTGAGTAAGACCTTTATGTGAGCGAGGCGGCAGAGCTGTGTTCGGCAAACAGAGCAGTTCTCTAGCCAACAACAGCTCTTGCTCAAAACCTAACTCGGCACAAACCATTATCAAAGATCAGGCAATCTAGATACCTATTCTTTCGCTCTGAATTGAGCCAAGACAGCTCCGTTTTAGTGCCATTGAATTCGCTGCCTTGGGGAGCCAATTGGACTTGCTTTCGAACGCATCGCGTCCATAGCTCCGGCTTCCTTCATAGCTCCGCATAGAAATCCTTGTTGAATCTATGATCACAAAACAAATCTCCAAGTGTGCTGCTCTATATGTCCGTGCACGCATCTTTCTGTGCACTCGATTGTTGCTGCTAGCTCTGATGGCGATTCTCGCTTGTACGGTTCAGCGAGGGTACGGCCAGCAAAAGCCCACTTCCATGCAAGGCCCCGCGTCGTCGGCTTCGGCGCAAGACAGGAACTTGGGCAGGGACGGAGGGACGAGCGTTCGTTTTTCCCAGAATCCAAGGTCGGGAAATGATGCAACTGACGTTGAAGAAGGCGCGTGGGGGTATCGAGATGATTCGGCCCCAGCTTTGCCTGCGTATCGAATCATCGAGATATTGCGGCTTCAACAAGACATGCTCTACGTTGCCAAGAAGATCGCACTTCAACGGCAGAGGAGCGAGAAGGCGGGGACGCGGCCCGGTTCTGACGAAGATCTGACCGGCGATGAGATTGCCGCGAAGTCAGCTCAGTTTACCGGCGAACTGGCAGATAACATGGCTGCCGAGGTTCAGCGAGACGCTGTCGAAGCACGAATTTCGGATGATGATCTCTATGAACTGATTGATGACAGCCGTGACTTTCGAGTGACGCTGACTCGGGTATTGAAGTCGAAGGGGTTGCTGGTTGCTGCGGACTACGAAAAACTGGCCGTAACATACGACGGCGGCGACGAGTCAAACGGTCGTGACGCGCGCGCTGGCAGCCGCGGTGAACCCCGGGAGTTGGATCGGAATAGGCCGAATGTCTCGGTGGCTTGGTCACCGTACAAGGACATTCCGGCATTTCAATATCTATATACGCAGTTTCCTGCCGAGGACAAGCCGCTGCACCGCTTTGGAGAAGAGGTGTTTCGGCGGGGGACGGGGAACTTCGATAGCTTGCCGATGGACTTGCCCGCTGGTCCGGACTACGTGTTGGGGCCGGGCGACAGTCTCAACATAAACGTCTGGGGGACCGTATCTCGGCAAATAGGTGCGGTCGTTGATCGTGCTGGGACGATTGCTCTGCCAGAAGCCGGTTCGGTGATGGTTGCGGGCAAGACTCTTGCAGTCGCTCAGCAGACGGTTGAGCGCGCTTTGGGTAAGCAGTTCCGTGAGGCGAGAGTTGACATGTCTCTCGTCCGGCTGCGCACGGTACGTGTGTATGTCGTCGGCGACGTAAGGCGTCCGGGGGCATACGACGTAAGCTCGCTCTCTACACCTCTTAATGCGCTCTACATCGCGGGTAGACCTACCTCCCACGGATCAATGCGTCTACTGCGGCATCTGCGGGGGAGCAACCTGATAAGTGAGATCGACCTGTATGATTTTCTGCTGCGCGGGATGCGGGCGGACGGAGAGAGACTTGAGCCAGGGGACACGATTCTGGTTCCTCCTGTTGGCCCACAAGTAACGGTTGCGGGACTTGTGCGCCGTCCCGCGATTTATGAACTAAAGGCCGAAACGGAATTGGGAGAGGTGCTGGATGCGGCGGGGGGACTGCTCGTCTCCGCCAGCTCGCGTCAAATCAACGTCGAGCGTATCGAAGCACACCGGCGCCGAACCTTGCTGAGCGTCAGTGTTCCGGATCAGTTGCAGTCGGACACGGTTGGCAAGACTGTTGGGTCCTTCAAGATTCAAGACGGAGATCGCATCACTGTATCTTCGATCCTGCCTTATAGCGAAGAAACGATTTATGTTCAGGGACATGTATACCGACCTGGTAAGTTGCCGTTCCATGCGGGAATGACTGTGAGCGATGTGCTCCGGTCAAGTCGGGACACCTTGCCAGAGCCTTCCGAACATGCCGAGATCGTCCGACTGGCTCCACCGGATTATCGACCTACCGTAATCGAGTTCAAGCTGAGTGAAATTCTTTCGGGACAGCATCCGATTGAACTCAGGCCTTTCGACACCGTACGAGTGTTTGGACGGTACGAGATTGACGCTCCGAAGGTGGCTATTTATGGAGAGGTCCTCCGGCCTGGAGAATACCCGCTTTCGCAGAATATGAGCGTCTCGGAACTGGTCGCGTTGGCAGGTGGATTCAAGAGAAGTGCCATGACCCGCACGGCGGATGTTGCCAGCTACGTCGTGGACAACGGCGAGAAGGTGCTGACCAAGCATAGTACCGTCGAGCTCTCGAAGGCGATTGACGGCGACGAGAATGCAAATATCAAGCTGAAACCCGGCGATGTAGTGACGATCCATCAACTTACGGGATGGAGCGACATTGGGTCCTCGGTAACCGTTAAGGGCGAAGTTGGATATCCGGGAACCTACGGCATTCACTCCGGGGAAAGACTGAGCGTTGTTCTCAAACGTGCAGGCGGATTCCGCGATGTTGCTTATCCTCAGGGAGCGGTACTGCAGCGCGTCCAGGTTCGCGAGATCGAGCAGGCTAATCGTCAGCAGTTGATTAGTCGAATCGAGTCGAGTGCGGCAAACTTCAAGGCTGGGGCGTCAACCGGTCAGGAACAAGTTGCACTTCTGCAGGCGATGCAGCAACAGCAACAGCAGGTCCTATCAGCACTACGAAGTCAGCCAGTCTCGGGACGAATTGTGATCGACCTGTCCCGGGACATCGCAAATTGGGAGAACACCCCGGCCGATATTGAGATGCGCGAAGGAGACGTGCTGGTCGTGCCGAAGATGCCCAACTTCGTTGTGATCAGTGGACAGGTCTACAATGCATCCGCCATCGCATACACGCCCGGGAAAAAGGCTGACTGGTATCTGAAACAAGCGGGTGGGGCCACGGAA
>JAEYQK010000006.1 GCA_023410055.1 Acidobacteriota bacterium | reverse complement strand
CTAATAAGGATGTGCAAGTCACTCCCGCCGCCATGAAGGCCTTGTTGCAGTATGAGTGGCCAGGCAATGTCCGGGAACTTGAGAACTGTATACAGCGTGCGATTGCATTGGGCAACCATGAGGTTATCGATCTTCATGACCTCCCCCCAGTGGTGCGCAAGTCGGGTGAGGCCGCCGAATTGTCTCAACAACCGGCACTTTCCGCCACCGATCTGGAAGATCTCGAGCGGATGACAATTGAACGCGTGTTCGACCAAGTCAAAGGCGATAAGACACTTGCCGGGAAGATGCTCGGAATCAGCCGCGCGACCTTGTACCGGAAGCTGAAACAATACGGTATAGGTATCCGTCCCCGTCCGGCTTCCATGGCCGCCATTGCGGGAACGGAACGGTAAGTCACCACCGCAAACCGATCTTCTGCCGGGTTTGAGTTCCACTGTCTCGCATCGTGCGTCTCAGTCATTCAGTTTCAACTTCCGGTGAGACGACGTTTCAACGTGAGACGGATATGATCCTCGCAAAGACAGCGAAGATCTGTAAGCCACCACAAATCAACTACATAGCGTTTTGGCGAATTTGGTCGCACTCGTGCACAGAAGTATCTGGGAATCTTCACGCCTCGCAGCGTTTCTCTGTTCTCACGGTGCAGAAATTGGCGATGAAGACGCAACTCAGGAATTGAGGTGACGTAGCCGGTGTCGCAAGAGGCGGCCACTAGAGCCCGTGGCTTAGAACACAACGGGAAATTTGCGTCTGAAGATACGGGCGAGAAGTTCGTCGCCAAGCTCGCCCAGTTCTTCCCCGGGGCATCTCCGGTGCGGGTACCCGTACGGGTGACCGGTGGAGAAATCGGTGGCGTGTGTCTGAGTGAGAATACCGTGATCGAGTACGGTACCGCGAACGAGGTGTTGTTTGCGTCATCTCTCCCATTGGAGTTCGCCGACCAGTTGCGGCTCAGGAATGCCGACGGCTCCCTCGAAGCGGATGTCTACGTTGTCGCGCTGCAATACCACAATGGCCGGACGGCGGTAGCGGCGCGGTTCGCGCATGAAGTTACGAATTGGATAGTGAAGGACTAGATGCTGAGCACTACGAAGGACGCCGAATGAGTCAACCCACGGTCCTCATCATTTCCGATGAAGCGGAGTTTTCGCGCATCGTCGTTAACCGCTGGCAGATGGAGCGAACTGTGCCCGGCTTCACGGTAATGAGCAGTCAATTGTGTGCGGGTGCGATCACGGCAGCCTATGAGGTTGCGATCATCGGGGGCGTAGAACAGGACCAGGTCAAGAAAATACTCGGTGCGTTGGCTCCCGCGACAAGACCAACCATCCTAGTTGCTGAAGACGGCGCATCGGCGAAATCCGTTCGTGAGTCTCACCCGAGGATTCTGGTATTGAGAAGTCACGAAGGGTGGGTCGATGCGCTGATACTGCTCGCTGCCGAGTGTTTGCGCCGTGTCGAGTCGCAGTCGAGAGCAGAGAAGGCGGAGAGCAAGGCTCAATCACAAGAGCGCGATGCCACTCTTGGCCGCTATATGGGCGAGATGCGGCACGGCTTGAATAACGCACTGACCTCCGTGCTGGGGAATGCAGAGCTTTTGTTGCTAGAACCTGGGGCGATGTCGCCACAGATGCGGGATCAGGTATCGACCATTCATACCATGGCCCTGAGAATTCACGAGATTGTGCAACGGTTCTCGTCTCTTGAGATGGAGATGAAGTTCGTTGAGAAGGAGTCTCATCGTGAGACGAAACCACAGTCTCAATTGTTCGCCTCTGGTTCGTAGTGGTAAGGTGGTCGTTGCAAGTGTTTGAATAGATTGAAGATCAAGTAAACGGCGCGAACGGCATGAGAAGACCATGCTGGCTGCGCAGTTGCTTATCTGTCGTAGGAATAGTGCGGGGAGAACCCTGTGTCGCTGAAAAAGATTTTGATCGTGGATGATTCGATGGCGGAAATCAAGCTCATGCAGGCTGTGCTGGAGCAGGCTGGGTATTGGTCCGTCGCAATCATGGACCCCACGCAGCTTGAGCCGACGATCGATGTGGAACGTCCCGGCATGATTTTGATGGATGTCGTCATGCCCCAGCGCAATGGTTTTCAAGCCTGCCGGGAACTGAAGAATCACCCGGAGTACAAAAACATTCCTGTCGTGCTTGTTACCTCCAAAGACGGTGACAGCGACAAGTACTGGGCACAGATGCAGGGTGCCGACGGTTACGTTGTGAAACCGTTTACACGAGAGCAGTTGCTGGGTGAAGTTCAAAAGTTTATGCCGGTTGGAGCGTAGGAGAGCAGAGTGCCGGAAGAGGTCGTCAATAACGCGGCGGAGCAGGTGGCGGAGCAGCAGCCGGAAGAGCAGACCGAAACTGGTCTGGTCATCGAGCAGGAAGAAGCGCTCCCGACGTTCCAGTACTGCGTCTTTCGCGCGGGGCGTGAGCGCTTCTGTCTGGCGGTACTCGATGTTGAAGAAGTAGTGGACTGGCCGTCAGTGACGAAGGTGCCGCTGGCCCCGCCTTTCCTGATGGGCATTTTCAATTTGCGTGGTTCGATCGTGCCCGTCATTGATATTGCGGTCAGCGAGGGACGTCGGCCCGATTTCTTGCCGAAACGTGTTGTTGTGGCCTTTATGCCAGGTGAAGAACCTGGGTCAACAGTGCAGATTGGCATTGCAGCAGACGAAGTCATCGGCACTTTTACGACAACCGAGCAGTTAATGCTCGATCAGGCTCCGAAGGATGTACCGCATTGTTGCGGAATGTTGCGCCATGAAGACCGGCTGGCGCTGGCGATCGACTTGAAAAGACTTGTCCGGGTGTTCCCGATGACGGTGATTTAGGACGAGTCAGTAGTTTTGGATTTTGAGGTATTTTGCGCGGCAGTGTTCCGTGTGGAGGACGTTTATGAAGGGTCGTTTGGGTTCGACCATTTGGCTGCTGGTGGTGATCAACCTCTTGGTGTTGATCACAGTGCTGGCGCTTTCGTTTTCGGCGGGTTCGAAGGCCAATGGGCTTTCGTTCTTCGACGCCTTCGGCCCATCGGGCAGTCCCATGAAACTGCTGGCCGCTTGCGGTTTACTGGTTCTGATCACCGCAGCTCTGGGCTGGATTCTGTACGCGCGCGTGTTGAAGCCTGTCGAAGAACTGACCGGTTTTTCTGAGCGCCTGGGCGCCGCCGACTATAAGGCAACGGTCACCATCGATAGCCAAGACGACTTTGGACTGATCGCTCAGAATCTGACGAGAACAGCCGAGCGCGCAGGGAAAGCCATTTCCACGCAGCAGGCCCAGGAAGAACTCCAGCGCTCGGTTACGGACTTCCTTACCATCGTCAGCCAGATCGCGCGCGGCGACCTCACCCTGCGCGGCAAGGTCACGCAAGACGCTCTCGGCAACGTCGTTGATTCAGTCAACTACATGCTCGACAACTTCGCCAAGGTGCTCGAGCGCGTTCGCAAGGCCGCCATTGACGTGTCCACCAGCGCGAACGAAATCCTTGTCTCTTCAGAAGAGATGGCGAACGGTGCCACCCAGCAGGACCAGGAAATCACGAATACCTCATCGGCCGTTGAAGAGCTGACGGTCTCGATGAAACAGGTGTCGAACAACGCCGAAGCGAGCGCCGAAGCCGCCCGTCGCGCACTCGACGCCGCCGAGCAGGGCAACCGCGCCGTCCGCGACACGCTGGAAGGCATGCAACGCATTCGCGCTTCGGTGCAAGCCACCGCAAAGAAGATCAAGTCGCTAGGCGACCGCTCACTGGAAATCAGCGAGATCATCAACGTTATTAACGACATCACCGAGCAGACGAACCTTCTCGCGTTGAACGCCGCCATCGAAGCGGCCCGCGCAGGTGAGGCCGGACGCGGTTTCGCCGTCGTCGCAGACGAAGTCCGCAAGTTGGCCGAACACTCCCGCAGCGCGACCAAAGACATCGCTGCTCTGATCAAGGCCATCCAGGCGGAAACGAACGAAGCGGTAGTCGTCATGGAAGAAGGCACGAAGGAAGTGGAAGTCGGAGCGAGACTGGCCGATCAGGCCGGTCGCGCGCTGGACGCCATTTCGAGCGTCGTTCGCCAGTCAGCTGAACTCGTTCAAGAAATCTCCCTCGCTTCCAAGCAACAGGTGCGCGGTACGGAAGGCGTGGCCAATGCCATGCAGATCATCTCGAACATTACGCGTCAGACCTCGCAAGGTGCGCGTCAGACGGCACGCACGGTCGAGCAGATGGTGAAGCTGAGCGAACAACTTAACGAAGCGCTGTCTCAGTTCCGAGTCTCCAATGGGACTCAACAGCCTTTCATGCCGGCACAGGCGCCGAAGCCACAAGTTGTCGCAGCGGCGAGGTAGAAGCATCGACCTTCTTCTGAGTACTAGGTACTAAGAACTAGGTACTGGTTTTCATGGCGGAATATTCAAACTCGGCAGTTGTAACTGGGCACGAACTATCGGAGATCAGGGCTCTGATTGAAGCGCGTTCGGGAATCCTTTTCGACGCGTCAAGGGACCGCTTCTTCAACACGCGAGTGCAAGAGTACGTGAACGAAAAACGGCTCTCGCACGGGTCGGATCTGCTCAGGATCATAAAAGCTTCCAATGTCGAGTACGACGCACTGCTAGCCCGGATGCTGACACAGGAGACTTCGTTCTTTCGCTATCCGGATGTGTTTGAGGCATTTCAGAAGCGAGTGCTTCCGGAAATGCACATGAAGAAGTTTTGGGAGAACCCGCGCAGGCTGCGCATATGGAGTGCCGGTTGTTCCACCGGGGAAGAGCCTTACACGATCGCAATGGCGATTGCGGACACTCTGGAGTTTATCGACGCGTGGGAAATCCAGATTCTCGCGACCGATATCAGTCGCAGCGCATTGCAGCACGCCGAGCATGGCGTCTACGCGCGTGGTTCTGTAGAAAGATTGGGGCCGAAGGTTGACACGTACTTCGAACGCCGTGGCGAGCGGTACGCGGTAAAGCCGCGCCTTAGGAATCTGGTTTCTTTTGCGCCGATGAATCTTGCTCAGCCAGTTTACGTGGGCAGGTTCGACTGCATTTTTTGCATGAACGTGATGATCTACTTTTCGGAAGAGCGACGTAACGCATTGGTGCAGCGGTTCTTCGACTATCTGGAACCGGGCGGCTACCTGTTTCTCGGCCATGCCGAGACCGCCGCATACGCGAACGTTAAGTTCAAGACCATCACGCACGGTGACAGCAGAATTTATCAGAAGCCGCTCGATGTCCCGATCTCCACGTCGGGGACGGCGGCGGCGGGTGAGGTGGCGCGGTGACCCCGGAACAGGAATTCATCGAGGTCTTTTTGCAGGAAGCTTCCGAGCACCTGCAGTTCCTGCGCGAATACGCAGGAATCCTCGCCGATCCCTATCCGGCGCAGCAGGACCTTGAGCGCCTCTACATGGCTGCCCACACTCTCAAGGGCTCATCGGGAATGTATGGGTTCCCGCTGTTCTCGGAGATTTCTGCCAAGCTTGCCCACATTTTCCAGTATGCGATGAACGCCGGCATTGCCGCTGATGCGGCGAATCCGCTGGTCGAGTTCATCTCCGAAGCCGTAGCCGTACTCGAGTCTGATCTCTGGATGATAAGTTCGAACGCGGCCGAGGCTGAAGACGACGTCAAGGCTTTCAAAGCCAAGTATCCGTTCGCGTTTCAGGCGCCTCCAGCCGAACCGGAGCAGACGGAGACTGAGCAGAAGGCACGCAAGCCGCGGCCCGCAATGCCTCAGAGGCCGCCTCGTGAGGATATTCCGGAGCTTGAGTCGAAGCCGGTGGAAGCCGAGCCGATTACTTCCGACGCGCCGCCCCTCGCTGTGGACGCCCCCGTCGAAATCTACGATGGTAGCGGTCTTAAGAACGAGCTGCTCGATCTCGAAGAAGCGACCCAAATTCCCGGGGAGCCGAATGCGACCGCTCCAGCATTCGAAGCTGCTCCTGCGCAGGAGTCTGTCCCCGAACCTATTGTAAGTTCCGAAATAGCTGCAGAACCGGCTGTCGCCGATGCTCCTGCCATCGAATCAGCGCTGGTGGCAGAACCTGTTGCTGAACCTGAAGCAGAGCTTGTCGCAGCGCCTGTCGAAACAGCTGCTGAGCAGGTTTCCAGCGACGCTAGCTTCGAGTTGCCGCCGGATGGCGAGGTTCCTGCCGAGATTCTTGAGTTCTTCCTGCCAGAGGCCGAAGAGCACCTGCAGACGGTTACGGCCTGTCTGCTCGCGCTCGAAGCGAATCCGAATCCGGACGATATCCATCGCCTTTTCCGCGCCATGCACACCGTCAAGGGGTCTGCGGCGCAGGTCGGGCTTCCCCGGATAGCGCTCGTAGCGCACCGCGCCGAAGATCTCATCGGACGTCTTCGTGACGGAGTCCTGCAACCGAGCGCCGAAATCATTGATCTGTGCCTCGACTCGGTTGATGTTCTAAAGAAATATCTCTACCGCCAGTGGCAGGACGAACCTCAAGCCCAGCGCATTACGAAACAGCTCATCGCGCGCATTGACCGCCTGGTGCCGAAAGAAGCGGAAGAGGGCGAAGTCGCAGAGCAAGTTACCGGTGAAGTCGCAACAGATGCAGTGGCCCCTGAAGCAGCTGAATCCGCTGTTGCCGAGACGCCGTTGTCTTCAGCAGAAGAGCCGATTGTGCAGGCCGAGCCTGTACCTTTGCAGGCACCAGCGCCCGAGGTTCATCCGGTACCTCACGTTCCTGTACCACCCATTGCTGCTGCCCAGATCAAGGACTCCGACTTCGAACCGATTCTCGGATTGCGAAAAGACATCAGCGCAGTTCCTCAATCGCGCTCCGTTCGTATCGCGCTTGAGCGCCTGGATCGCATGATGAACGCGGTCGGCGAACTCGTGATTAATCGCACCCGCATGGTGGGCCGCGTTGCGGAACTTGAGCGCCTTGCCGACGTACTGAATTTCAGCAAAGCGCGAATGACCGACAAGGTCACCGAGTTCCAGGAAAAATACGAATTCAGCCGAATCACTACTCCTTCTAACTCTCCGGCGCCTTCCTCGCAGGGATCGGCTGATGGCGGGGGATCTGGATGGGGTACGAATGCCGAATCTTTCCCATTCCGTGGCGGCTATTCAAGTTATTCCCAGAAGTTCGACGCCTCATTGGCCGAGTTCAGCGAACTCGAAATGGATCGCTACGACGAGTTCAGCATCCTTTCTCGTTCATTGACAGAAATCTCCGCCGACATCACGGAAATCCTGACACAGCTCGACGGCTTCGTGCGGCGAGTGGATTCCGACATCGATGAGTTCACGAAACTCGCGCACCGCCTGCAAGATGAAATTACCGCCGCCCGCATGGTGGCGATCGGCAATCTCTACACACGCATTTCGCGTACGGTGCGCGATGCCGCAAAGGCGGCCAATAAGAATGTTGAGCTGTCGCTGGCGGGCGCAGAGACCGAACTCGACAACAACATCATTCAGCAGATGGCCGATCCGCTGCTGCACTTGGTCCGCAATGCGGTCGCACACGGCATAGAGAGCCCCGACAAGCGGTACGAATTGGGAAAACCGGACAACGGGAACATCTACGTTCGTGCCTATCATCGCGGGAACCACATCTATATCGAGGTAGAGGACGACGGCCGGGGTCTGGATTACGAGAAGATCCGTTCTACAGCGGTCGAACTTGGATTCGTCAGTGCCGACGATGCCGCGAGGTTGACGGAGCGCGATCTACAGGAGTTTCTGTTCCATCCGGGATTCTCTACCGCTCCCAAGAAGACCGAGTTGGCTGGTCGTGGCGTCGGTCTCGACGTTGTGAAATCGAATTTGGCCGCGCTGAATGGTGAAATCGAGATCGAATCTCAGAAGGGTTTCGGCACTCGCTTCACCCTGAAAGTTCCGCTGACCCTGATCATCTCGCAGGCGTTGTTCGTTCGCTGTGGCGAATCCATTTTTGCATTCCCGCTGGCCTTCGTCGAGGAGATCAGGCGCATTCGCGAATCGGAAATCGAAGAAGTCGGCGGCAAGGCCATGACCAAGGTGCGCGATGTCGTCACCGAGGTTGTCCGCCTGGATCGCCAACTCGGTCTCGATCCGATTGAACCGCTGAACGAGTATTACCGTCTCGTGATCGTTAACGTGGCGGGTCGCCAGATCGGTATCGTCGTCGAAGAAGTCCTGCGCAAGGACGAAATCGTCATCAAGAACCTGGGCGAATACCTACGGAATGTGAAGCTGTTCCCGGGCGCGACAATCGCACCCGATGGCAGCCTGATTTTACTTATCGACGTCAACAGGCTGATTGCCGGCGAAGCAATCGAGCGCAGACCGTTGATGACGGCTGCCAACGCTGCCCGGCTGTTCTTCCCCGGAGCTTCAGCTCTGGCAATGGGCGAAATCCCCGAGGAAGCAATCGACTTCATTCCGGAAGAGAAGGTTGTGGTTTTGGCTGACGACTCGATCAGCGTTCGCAAGTTCGTGGGCCGTATGCTCGAAAAGGCCGGCTACCGCGTGAAACTCGCGAGCGATGGCCTCGAGGCTTTAGAGATTGTCAGCCAGACTCGTTGCGATCTGGTTGTCACTGATCTTGAGATGCCTCGCACGAATGGTTACGAACTGATAACGCACCTGAAACAGAACCCCGCGACCAGAAACATCCCCGTCGTGGTAGTGACGTCTCGCGCCGGCATGAAGCATCGCGACAAGGCCATGAAGCAAGGTGCGGTCGACTTCCTTGTCAAGCCCGTCGCTGAAGACCAGTTTGTGTCGGCTGTACAAAGATTAATTGGGCCTCCCGGGGCGCCTAAACCAAGCGGAACGATGGCGCAAAATACTGCGGTTGGAGTGGAACAGGGTAGACAATGACCACGGCAGGTAAATACGGGGTTTTGGTCGTCGATGACTCGGCTTTCATGTGCCGTGTGCTTCAGAGCATAATCGGTGCCGATCCGAACCTTGAAGTTTTGGGCATCGCCAAAGACGGGCGAGAGGCCATCTCCATGGCTGAAAAGCTCAAACCCGACGTCATAACCATGGACATCAATATGCCCCATGTGGACGGCTTGCAGGCCACTGAGATCATTATGTCCACCAACCCCCGGCCCATTGTCATCGTCAGCTCGGAGTCTCGCGACGGCGCCGAACCGACCCTTCGTGCTTTGGAATTGGGTGCAATCGATTTCGTGACAAAGCCTTCCGCCGGCATTGATCTCGATATGAACAGCGTGCGCGAGGAATTGTGCCGCAAGCTGAAATTGGCGGCGAAGGTCAGGGTCGTGCGCAACGCCTCAAGAGCCACACTGCAAGACATGGCCGTCGAGCGAGTTGCAGCGACCCAGAGCGCAGCGGAGACCCCAATGGTGCGTGCTGCAGCAGCAAGCGTGGCCCCAGCAGGCGTTACTACTGTGTTTTCGACGAATCCCAATCCCGTACGCCCAGGCACCAAGTTCCCGGTGGTGATACTAGCGGCTTCAACTGGCGGCCCCCAGGTTCTGATGCGTCTTGTGCCCCGGTTCCCGAGCAATTTCCCCGGCAGCGTCCTGCTTGTGCAGCACATGCCCGGAGTATTTACTTCCAAGTTCAGCCAGCAGCTTTCCGAGATTGCATCGATCAAAGTGAAGGAAGCCGAACAGGGCGAACTGATGCATCCGGGCGCGTTATATGTCTGCCCCGGTTCCCATCACATGCGCGTCTCTCCCACTGGAAGATTGACGCTGGATGATGGCCCGCGCGTCAATGGCTACCGCCCCTGCGCTGACCTGACGATGGAGACCGTTGCCGCTTTCGCCGGAAACATGGCGATAGCCGTCGTTTTGACCGGTATGGGTGGCGACGGATCCAGGGGAGTGAAGCCAATCAAGAACGCGAGCGGTTACGTACTGGCGCAGGACGAAGCGACCTCCGTCATCTTCGGGATGCCGTCAGAGGCCATCAAGACTGGCGCCGTAGACCAGGTCCTTGGGATCGACGACATCTATGCGGCCATCGAGAAGCGTGTGTTGTACGTGTACGGCGCTCAGAAAGTCGGAGTGTTATGAAGCGTCCGCCCGAAAAGAAAGTGGCGCAACGCACTGAGCCGGTGATTCTGTTCGGCGTTGGTGACTATGTGTTCGCGATTGCGGCGGCCGCGGTCGAGGAGATACGTAATACCGAGGGTCTGCAAGAAATTGGAATCGCCTCCGATCTGCTGGTTCCAAAAGTGAAGTACAAGCTGAAAAGGGAAGGGCGCAGCTACTATGTCGTTGATGCGAACCTCTATTTTCGGATGATCCCCTCTCATGCGACCAGGGTGCTTGTGTTACGGAATTCGAAGGTAGCATTACTCGTTAGTCATATTGACCGAATGGCGGAAATGGGCAATGTTTTAGCATTACCGCACGCGTTTCGCGGAGACGAGCGATGCTGGTATCGCGGGTTGACGGTTTTTGATCCGGCCGGTGAAATGCCCACGGTGGTTCCGGTCGTCAAGGCCGATGCCTTTTTGACCGAATCAGAGTTGCGGGCCGTAGAGGCCGGCGAGCCGCGAAAGAAGCTAGAGGCACAGTAAACGGATAAACGATGAGTTCCATACCAGCCAATTCGTTCGTGCTCTTTCCGATGGGCAAGAAGCGCTTCGCGCTACCAGCCGAGGCCGTCGCTGAATTGGCTCGTCCGGACCGTTCGCAGACATTTCCGCACACGACACCTTTTCTGATCGGCGTACTCGTGCGGCGCGGCCACATCATTCCCGTGTGCGATGTTGCCGATGTGCTGGTTGGCCCCAAGGCTCCGCCCAGGAAGTTCTACCTGATAGCCAATCGAGCGTTCACCGATTCGCAGGCGGGATTGGCAAAGAAGTTCGTCGAATGGACGGCCATCCCGGTGACCGGAGAATGTGAGCTGGTCAGTGGTCGCCAAGTCGCTCCGGCAGAGCACATGCCAGATTACGTTACAGGATTGCTGCAGATCGGCAGTGAGATCGTCGAAATTGTAGATCTTGAAAAGCTCATTTCAAACGACGTTCCTACGACTACTGCTCGAACGAGTTCCGCGCGGGAGGTTCGCGCATGACAGGTGCCACCTCCAAGACGCCTAAAGTCCTCTTGATCGACAGTAATGTCTTCTTCGCCAAGCGACTCATGGAGTCATTAAAGCGCGAGCGGTGTGAGATCGTTCACGCGACCCAGACTGCGTACGCACTCACGATGCTGGAATGGAATATGCCTGACGTGATCGTATGCGCAACCAATCTTCGCGAGATGGGCGCGTTCGATATTCCCCGTATTCTCCATGCAGATCCCAAGACTGCCCAGATACCGATTGTCGCGATGGGCGAGGGTGGAGAGCACATGCTGATGAAGGCGTTTCGCGCCGGCTGTGACGACTACGTCGACCGCCGTATCGGAGCCGACAGCATTGCCGCCCAGGTACGAACATTCTTGCGCAGTCAGCAGGAAGGCTTCCAGCCGACGCAGATGATCGACACACAAGAGACGGCGCTGGAAGGTAGCCTGTCACACCTGGATCTGCCCGGCATCATTCAGATGCTGGGACATTCTCGCCAGACGGGCGCGTTGCACATCAACGCCGGTCGCGCCGACGGAATCATCTTTTTCGATTCTGGAGACGTCACGCACGCCGAAGTCGGCGACCTGATTGGTGACGACGCTGTCGTACAGATTGTTAAGAGTTGTGACGGCCTGGAAAAGGGTGTGTACAAGTTTGTTCCCGGATACACCGCAGCAACCCGAACCGTGCTGCGATCCGTCACCGAACTGATGCTGGAGGCCTTGCGCGAGCTGGATGAGGAGCGCGGCCTGGCCGAGGGAGCTTTTTAGGGTATGAGCCAGACACCGACTGTGTACTTCATCGACGACAGCGCAACCATGCGCGAGGTGATCAAGATCGCTTTCCGCCGCGAAAGCATGACCGTTGTGGCCTGCCCGAGTGGCGATGCCGCCCTCAGCCAGATGGATCAGGTTCCTCCCGATGTGGTGATTAGCGATCTCATCATGCCAGAGAAGGACGGCTACGAGATCTGTCAATACGTTAAGACCCACCCGCGTCTAGGCCGCACACCTGTAATTCTCATGTCGGGCGTTGTCAATCGGGCTGTTGCCGAAAAGGCCTTCTCCGTCAAGGCTGACGAACTGATCCGCAAGCCGTTTCAACCGCAGGATCTGATCGCTCGCGTTAAGCATCTGCTTAATCCGAAACCGGCTGCCCCGACCGCCGTGCCTGCTCCAGTCCCTGCTCCAGTCCCTGCGGCACCAAGTTCATTGAGCAGTATATTTGCTTCGCCCGCTACCGGAATGCCTGGGCGTGGATCGGTGCCCTCGGCAAGGCCCGCTGCGTCTGCAGGCACCCCTCCATTTGCAATGCCTCCGCGAGAGGGAGTTGGGCCGAGACCGACGCCCGTCCCTGCTCGCCCCGCACCTTCTGCTGCTCCCGAACTGCAGCGGTTGAAAGTCGAAGTCGCGCGGCTCGAGGGACTGGTCAAGAAGCTTCAGTCAGAACTGCAGGCCGAGCGCGAGTACTCCAAGGCCCTCGAAGAGCACGTAAAAACTCTTCAAGACGCGGACTAGGCCGAGACTTATCTTCTACTCAGGTGTTTTTCGTTCCGGGGTAAAGGTGTGCGTCAAGTATTTCCACCGCATCGCACTCCAACAGCATCAATACCTGTTGTTGTGTCGACGATTGGAGGTTCGATGTTCGAAGGCCTAATGCAGCCCATGCACCTGCTGGTCATTCTCATTGTTGCCATGCTGGTGTTCGGTCCCAAGCGTATTCCTGAGCTAGGCAAAGCTCTCGGAGAGGGAATTAAAGGATTCAAGGACGGCATCAACAATCAGACTCCGCCCGATGAGAAGAAGTAAACAGCCAGCCCCACGTCTGGTGCCTGACGTTCGCGCAGCGAACGTGGGGCGCACTACGCGAACATGAATTCCTTCGAGCGCAGGTCTCGAATGGTATCGCGCAGCTTTGCCGCTTTCTCGAATTCGAACTTCTTCGCCGCCTCGCGCATATCGTTTTCCAGTCGCGCGACATAGGCGTCCAGTTCTTCCTGTGACTTGAAATCGGGAATCCCGTCGCTCTCCGGCGCGGCGAAATCCGCATAGTCCGCCCCAACAATCGCCGCCAGAGTCATATCCACTGGACGGCTGATCGACTCCGGCGTAATCCCGTTCGCTTCGTTGTAAGCCTGCTGGATAGCCCGTCGACGATCGGTCTCATTGATCGCGTTATTCATCGAGTCCGTCATGCGATCGGCATACAGAATCGCCCGTCCTTCCAGGTGACGCGCGCAGCGTCCGATCGTCTGAATCAGAGAACCCTGCGAGCGCAGAAATCCTTCTTTATCCGCGTCGAGAATCGCTACCAACGAAACTTCCGGCAGATCGAGTCCTTCACGCAATAGGTTGATCCCTATCAGCACATCGAACTCGCCCTTTCGCAGATCGCGCAGGATCTTCACCCGCTCCAGCGTCTCGATTTCCGAGTGCATATAACGGCACTTCACACCGACCTCGCTGTAGTACTCGGCCAGATCCTCGGCCATGCGCTTGGTGAGTGTTGTGACCAGCACGCGCTCGCCCCGCTCAACACGCTTGCGGATCTCGTGCAGCAGGTCGTCAATTTGTCCTTTAACCGGACGCACTTCAACTTCGGGATCGACCAATCCGGTGGGACGAATAATCTGCTCGACCACCACTCCAGCTGACTTGGTCAACTCGTACGGACCTGGAGTGGCCGATACATACACGACCTGATTAACGCGGTTCTCGAATTCCTCGAAGGTAAGTGGCCGATTATCCAAAGCCGACGGCAGTCTGAATCCGTACTCGATCAGCGTGGATTTCCGCGACTTGTCACCGTGCCACATTCCTCGGAGTTGCGGGACCGTCTGATGCGATTCGTCGATGAACAACACGTAATCCCGAGGCACGTAGTCGAGCAGCGTCGGCGGAGGTTCGCCCGGCAGCCGTCCCGTGAAGTGACGCGAGTAGTTCTCGATGCCGTGGCAGTAGCCCATCTCCTTGATCATCTCGAGATCGAACCGCGTTCTCTGATGAATGCGCTGCGATTCCACAAGCCGTCCCTGCTTCTCCAGTTCAACTTCCCACCAGGCCAACTCTTTCAAAATAGAATCGACCGCGCTGTTCTTCTGCTCAGGCTTCATCACGTAATGAGACTTCGGGTAGATCGGCAGCCGGCCGTACTTCTGCTTCACCGTCCCAAACAGCGGGTCGATCTGCGAAAGAGACTCGATCTCATCACCGAAAAGCTCGATTCGATACGCGTTGTCGTCGTAAGTAGGGAAGACCTCAATCACATCGCCGCGCACCCGGAATGTCCCGCGGCGGAAGTCTTCATTGGTGCGCTCATACAGGATCTCGACCAGCTTTCGCGTGATGTCCTCGCGCTTGATCTTCTGACCGCGCTCCAGGAACAGCAACATGCCGTAGTAGGCTTCCGGAGATCCCAGGCCGTAAATGCAGCTCACGGAAGCAACGATGATACAGTCGCGTCTCTCGAAGAGCGAGCGCGTCGCCGACAAACGCAACTTGTCTAGCTCGTCATTGATCGTCGCTTCCTTCTCGATGTAGACATCGCCCGAAGGAATGTACGCCTCAGGCTGGTAGTAGTCGTAGTAGGAAACGAAATATTCGACCGCGTTGTGCGGGAAGAAATGCTTGAACTCGTGATAAAGCTGCGCGGCCAGAGTCTTGTTGTGCGCCAGGATCAGCGCCGGACGGTTCACCGCCTCAATGACTTTCGCCATCGAGAAGGTCTTTCCCGATCCCGTTACGCCCAGGAGTACCTGATGCTTTTCGCCGTCGTAAACACCGCGCGTTAGTGACTCGATCGCGCTGCCCTGATCACCACGAGGCTTGTAGTCAGATTGAATCTTAAAATCCATTAATCTCTCGATACCGGTAGCGCCGCCCTCTCGGCGGCTGTCGCGAGGGCGTCTCGCCCTCGTACACGTATTAAAGCTCAGGACTTGTCATTCCGAGCGCAGCGAGGAATCCCTATCGATACCATCCTGCCAGCCCGGAACCCACTTTCGATGCTCGAATCCATTCTGCGGTCTCACAAGCTCGAATGACGAGCACAGGTCATCTTTCGATTATAAATGCTGCAAGCACGGCCATCGCTCACGGCATCCAATTGCCCGGTTCCAAAATTCACAGACCAGAAGAGAGGTGCCACATGGATTTATCCGGCATGGTTGGCGGCTTGATGGGCGGCGGACAGGGATCCGAACATTCCGGTATCGCCAAAGCCCTTCTCGACTATATCCAAAGTCGTCCGGGCGGGCTGAGCGGCCTGTTGCAGCAGTTCCGCAGCGCTGGACTCGGCGATAAAGTGAACTCGTGGGTCGGAACTGGTCAGAACCAGAACCTATCTCCTGACGAAGTCGAAAAGGGTCTAGGTTCAGACCAGGTGAACCAGATCGCCTCCAAAGCCGGAGTGTCACCTGGTATTGCGAAGACCGGTCTTTCCGCGATTTTGCCGATGATCGTCGATCACCTTACGCCGGGAGGCAATGTCCCCGAAGGAGGAGCGCTCTCCGGCCTGATCGGAAAGTTTCTCGGCCGCGCAGCGTAAGTCACTACTATTCTCCTCGTCTGGTGCCCCACGTTCGCGAAGCTAACGTGGGGTTTTCCCGTCCTCGCTCTTGTATCATTAGCCCATGTTCCGCGAAATCCGTCGCCGCGACCGCGCGCTCACAGAACTCGATGCGCGCGAAATCCTCGCCCGTGCCGAACACGGCGTCCTGGCCACAGTCGGTGCCGACGGATGGCCTTATGCCGTCCCACTGAATCACGTCGTTTCGGGTGACGTTATCTACCTGCATTGCGCGCAGCAAGGCCACAAACTGGACAACATTGAATTTGAGCGGCGCGTCTCTTATTGCGCGATCGCTAGCGCTGAAGTGCTTCCACAGAAGCTTTCGACACTCTACGAAAGCGCCGTTGTTTTTGGCAGCGCTGCCGTCGTGATGGACGAGACGGAGAAGCGAAAGGCCCTCGAACTGCTTGCAAAACGCTTTTGCGCCGACTTCCCCAACGAAGTCGCAGAGGCGATGAAGAACAACGCGCCCCGGACAACTGTCATTCGAATCAATATCGAACGGATTACGGGGAAGGCACACCTCCAGGACGCTGATTGAGTGGCGGTTGTTGTTTGGAAGTCACCAACCGCTTGCTACAATCGCTGGTCAGGCACGTAGCTTGGGGGGCGAAAGCATGAAGCTACCTAATTGGCGTTATCTTCTTGCTGGGCTGATTGGTGTTGCATTCGACGTCATCTTCTTCTGGCGCTTACCCTATTCACAGAGAGAATCCCCTCAACATCCGGCGGCGCTGCCGCTTTACGCTCTCCCCGTGCTTGCGTTCGTTTTAGGATTGTTCGTCACGTTGGGCGCCCAGAAAAGACAGATGGTTCCGCTCAGTATGCTAGCGGGCTTTTCCGCAGCAAACGTGGTTCTCATCATTGCAGACTGCTGGCATGATCCTACCAACCATAACCTCTGGCCTTTCGAGTTCTTGATAATTCTGGTGCTAACTGCTCCCGCCTTCCTCGGCGCAGCATTAGCTCGATTCTGGCCCAAACGGACATAGTTGCGCTTGTTCTGATTTTGGAAATTTCTTTCTCCTCGCGTCAGACTGGCACAAAAGTAGGCTACGCTTATATAGCGCGATTGCTATTTGTCAGAATGAACTCAGCCGCCCTTAATTGAAGCACTGACTGTATCGCTCGATGCCCAGCTGAGAGTCCAGGCTGAAGGTCGGTCAAGTATCAGTCAGAGACTGAAGCTAAGTTCTTTGAATCATCAGTGATACAGACTACCCCGGGGGGAGGGTGGGGGAGTAATCCCAGAGTAAACTTTGTGGCGGCAAGATACCGCCACAGACAGCCGCCGGGACGGCGGCGCTACGGTGTAAAGCTGCTAGTCCGTGAATCCTTCGCGCTCAGGGACTTGCGCTGTCGTTTCGGCTTTCGGAACGGGCGCAATCCCGAACACCACGGGAAGCTCTTCCGGAGAGTCGATCAGCACATCTGGCGGGGCAAGCGCGAGCGACTGAGGTGCGAGTCCATAGCTCACCCCGATGGACCACATTCCGGCGTTGCGGGCCGTCAGAATGTCGTTTGAAGAGTCACCGACCATTACGGCTTGATCCGGCCTGACGCCTGCTTCTTCGCACAGCTTCAATGCTCCGAGAGGGTCAGGCTTTTTCGTGTGGAAGCTGTTGCCGCCGTACGTTTGAAAGAAGAACGGGCCGAGTCCAAGCGCATCGACGATTGCACGTGAAGGATTTACGGGCTTGTTGCTGAGAACGGCCATCCTGCGGTCGCTGTTGGCTGCCTCGATCGCCTGCAGCGCCTCGATCATGCCCGCATAAACGTAAGTCGTATCAAGCTTGTGCTCGCGATACCAGGTCATGAAGTATTCGAGCGCAGTCTGCACCTCAGCTTCATCGTCGGGATCGCCCAGCGCCCGGCGAACCAGCATCGGCGCTCCGTCGCCGATGTAGCTGGCGATGAGGTCGCACGGGAGCTCAGGCTGATGCAACCAGCGCAACATAGCGTTTACGGAGTTCGCGAGGTCCTGACGCGAATCGACGAGGGTTCCGTCGAGGTCAAAGATGAGCAGTTTGATTTTGTCAGCGGGGATGGGCCTGTTGATTTTCAGCATCTCGTAGAACGACGTGCGGTCGTAACAGACTAGTTTACAGTGTTTGAGCGGAACTCGCAGTTAGGGGACGATGTGCCCTTTATTGTAGTAATTGGCATATTCCACATCGTAGTGCTCGACGTGCTCAATGATCCAATCCACCAGGATATCGCTGACGGAACTGGATAGCACTGTGCCCCCAACGCTCGCGTCCTCCAGCAGTCGCGCCAGACGTCCTGCAATAGTCTGATGCTGTATCTTGTGTTCCTCAAGACCAGGATATCCCCAGGATTCCATCGCCTGCTCTTCGTGCCTGAAGTGCTCCAATGCGTAGCTGTAAACCGAACGGAGGATGGAGATGACGTGAGAAGCTGGCCGCTGATGGATCACGCACTCCTGCAGTTGGCCAATATATGTGGCTAGCTGCCGGTGTTCCTGGTCGAATTGCTCCAACCCGACAAGCCGGATTTCACGCTGCTGAACTCTGGAATGCGTACCTAAACGAATATCGGCCATTTGTTTGCAGACCCCACAACTGCGAATCGTACAGCCTTTACGGGCCGCTGAACAAGATACTAGTTCAGAGCCAAATCGTCCGCTGACTTTAGTCACAACCCGATGACCTCGGTAATTGTAAGGATTTTCAGCATCTTCCCAGCTTCCACTCTCATCTGTTTGCCAGTGGCCCAGACGGCATCCAAGAAGTAGCGGTAGGTTTGCGGAACGCGTTTTCGCCCTGCCGCTTTGTCACGGACGGTCGAATCCGGAGGCGTTAATGGGCAGAGCGGGCCACGCGTACTCGAATCCAGAGGGAGATTGGATGGCGACCAGAACAGAACCTAATGTTGTTCCGATCGACCAGAAGAAGTACGAGGGGCTGACCCGCGAGCAGCTCATCGAAATATACCGAACGATGTACCTCTCGCGCCGTCTGGATGATCGTGAAATCCTGCTGAAACGCCAGCAGAAGATCTTCTTCCAGATATCCGGAGCCGGACACGAAGCGGTATTGGTCGCCGCCGGCCTGCTCCTTAAACCCGGATACGACTGGTTCTATCCTTATTACCGCGATCGCGCGCTCTGCCTGGGTCTGGGCATGACGCCTTATGAGCAATTGGCAGAGGCGGTCGGCGCAGCGGATGATCCCAATTCCGGGGGCCGCCAGATGCCCTCCCACTGGGGCCACAAGGCACTAAATATAGTTACTCAGTCTTCACCGACGGGGACCCAGTTCTTGCAGGCGATTGGCTGTGCGGAGGCAGGCCGGTACTTTGCGCGCCACCCCGAGGCCACCAGGAAGCATGATGGGGATTATCGCCAGTTCAAAGATGTGGTGTTTCACGGCGACGAAGTGGTCTATGTTTCCGGCGGAGACGGTGTCACGAGCGAGGGTGAGTTCTGGGAGGCTCTGAATAGCGCCTCCAACAGGAAGTTACCGGTGCTCTTCCTGATCGAAGATAACCAGTACGCAATATCGGTTCCGGTCGAGGTGAACACTGCGGGCGGGAACATTTCCCGACTGGTAGCGAACTTCCCACACTTCCATTTCGCCGAGGTAGATGGGACCGATCCGATTGCGAGCTATGCTGCACTCAAGGAGGCGGTCAGTTACGTTCGGGCAGGGAAAGGGCCAGCGTTTGTGCACGCCCACGTGATCAGACCGTACTCTCACTCGCTCTCGGACGACGAGCGCTTGTACCGTCCTGCAAAAGAGCGCGAAGAGGACTCGCAACGCGATCCCTTGCCGCGTTTTCAGACGTTCCTGATGCGTGAAGGCATTCTGGACGAATCGGGAATCAGCAAGTTGGAGAAGGAGGTCGAAGAAGAGGTACAGGTTGCCGCCGACCGGGCTCTCGAAGCGGAGTTTCCGGCCAAGGGTTCGGAGACCTTGTATGTGTACTCTCCGGATGTCGATCCGACATCGAAGCAGTTCGACACTGAGCCCGAGTTTCCGGCCGTCTCTGACGAGCAAAAGCCGCAACCGGATCGAACCATGGCGGACCTCATCAACGCATGCTTGCGGGACGAGATGCGGCATGATGAACGCGTGGTCGTTTTCGGAGAAGATGTTGCTGATTGCAGCCGAGAGGAATACTTGGAGCAACAGCTTATCAGGGGCAAGGGCGGCGTCTTCAAACTGACTAGTGGCTTGCAGTGTGAATACGGCTCAGACCGCGTGTTCAACTCGCCGCTGGCTGAAGCCACAATTGTGGGCAAAGCCGTCGGCATGGCTACGCGCGGAATGAAACCTGTGGTCGAAATACAGTTCTTCGACTACATCTGGCCCGCAATGCATCAGCTCAGGAACGAGATGCCGCTGATTCGGTGGCGTTCGAACAACAGTTTCTCGTGTCCTGCCGTGGTTAGGGTCGCTATTGGAGGATACCTGACCGGCGGAGCCATCTATCATTCTCAGTCTGGCGAGAGCATTTTCACGCACACTCCGGGCGTCCGGGTAGTATTTCCGTCGAACGCACTGGACGCCAATGGCCTACTGCGAACAGCAATGCGTTGTGACGACCCGGTTCTGTTCTTGGAACACAAGCGCCTATACCGCGAAACGTTTGGAAGAGCTCCGTATCCCGGGCCGGATTACATGATTCCTTTCGGCAAGGCGAGGGTGGTGCAGAGCGGTCGCGACCTAACCATCGTGACCTACGGAGCCCTGGTCCCGCGAGTCCTTCAGGCGGCGCAAAGGGCGGAGCGGGAGAATGGGATCAGCGTTGAGGTGATCGATTTGCGCACACTGAACCCGTACGACTGGGAAGCTATCGCGAATTCGGTGGCAAAGACGAGTCGGGTGATCGTGGCACACGAAGACATGCTGGGGTGGGGGTACGGTGCCGAAATCGCCGCCCGAATTGCCGACGAACTATTTGATCAACTCGATGCTCCGGTCAGGCGAATCGGCGCCAAAGACATGTTTGTTGCGTATCAGCCCCAACTTGAGAACGAGATACTCCCTCAGCCGAAGGATATCTACAGGACCGTTGTGGAGCTGGCAAATTACTAGACTAGCTGTCTGACATCATCAAGATGTGCCTTGCTCCAATAATCTTGTCATCGCCGGCCAGAATAATAGCGCGTTCTATGACGTGCTTAAGTTCGCGAACATTGCCGGGCCAATCATACGCCTGAAGCACCGCGGCCGCTTCCGTGCTGAGGCCCAATTGGAATGACCCCAATGTTCCGATAAAGAAGTCAGCCAGCGGGACAATGTCCTCCTTGCGGTTTCGCAACGGAGGTAAATCGATCGGAAAAACACTGA
Organism: Acidobacteriota bacterium; assembly: GCA_023410055.1. Taxonomy (GTDB): domain Bacteria; phylum Acidobacteriota; class Terriglobia; order Terriglobales; family Acidobacteriaceae; genus JAEZPW01. The sequence continues at coordinate 31,772 of JAEYQK010000006.1, read as the reverse complement.
GCCGATAGAAGAGGTCCTTCCGAAACTCGCCGCTGGCAACTTTCTTTTGAAGATCAGCGTTAGTTGCGGCTACAACGCGTACGTCAACCTTAAATACATCGGAGCTTCCCAAGCGCTGCACTTCGCCGCTTTCGAGGAAGCGCAGAAGCTTGGCCTGTAAGTTCAATGGAAGATCGCCGATCTCATCGAGAAAAAGCGTCCCACCCTGGGCGGCATGGATGCGACCAACGCGAGACTGCGCAGCTCCAGTGAAGGCCCCGCGAGTGTAGCCGAACAACTCTGATTCGAGCAGCGTCTCGGGTATTGCTGCGCAGTTAATGACGACGAAGGGATTGTTAGCGCGTGGGCTGAGCTTATGAATCGCATTGGCGACGAGATCTTTTCCTGTACCGCTCTCGCCTAGCAGCAACACCGCCGTATCCCGGGCTGCAACCAATCGCGCCATTCTGTACATTTTTCGGATTGCTTCACTGTCGCCTTCCATTCCTGGCAGCGCAATGGTCCGCGAAGATACTGGGGCTGTGGCCGTAGGTTTCGGAGTTGAGGAAGCGGGCGTCCTTCTGTCTGGTGCCGCGCCGATTCCGTTCCTGAGCGCTTCGAGTAGATGAATGGCTCCGGATCGTCGCAGGGGCTGAACATTCGAGGCCTTACCTGTAACAGCATCGAGTACCATGAGGTCAACGCCTGGAAACCGCAACTTGATTAATTCGGTCAGCTCCAGACAATCTAGATCGGGCAACATCTGGTCGAGCAGCAAGAGATCGCATTCGCTGTCCTCGAGTTTGTTTAGAGCGTCCGCACCGCTATAGGCTTCGTGAACGGGCCATTGCCATACACTCAACTTTTCAACAATCTGACGGCGCAGCGAAGCATTCGGGGTTGCAACAATAACGCCTGCGGGTACTTCAGTATGCATTTGGCAGCCTCGTTCTCATTATGCGTTTTCAGATAGCTCATACCCGACGCCGCGGACTGTATGGATGAGCTTTGGACTGAATCCGTGATCAACTTTTTTCCGTAAGTACGGAATGAGAATTACCTCGGTGGCGTCACCACAGTCGAGGGCCGGAGTTTTGGTATAAGGAGCGAGCGTGGCAGGTCAGAGTTTCTTTAGGCAATTCATGCCGTTGGGCATAGATCTGAAAGCGAAACCTCGTGTATGTGCAGTATGTGCCCGCACCAGTGGAATTATCGAACAAGTGACTCAGAAAGATTTCGGTATCCGGTTTCAGGGGCGATGGTGTTGCTCCCCGAATTGCTTTCGGGCGGCAGTCGAGCGAGGGTTGCAACGGCTTCTGACGACGCGGAGCGAGGCCGTGGCAGAACGGCGATACCGATTTCCACTCGGGTTGCTGATGCTGTCACAGGGAGTAATAGACAGGCATCAACTAGCTACTGCGCTGCGTGTCCAAAAGCAAAGCGGCAGTGGCCGGATAGGTGAATGGATTCTGAAACTCGGCTACGCGACAGAGGATCAGGTTGCTCGAGCCCTGAGTGTTCAATGGGGTTACCCGATGCTTCGCAGTGTAGAACTCTCGGAAACAAGATCAACATGGATTCCATTAACACTGCAGTTCGAGTACGGCGTGGTGCCAGTTCACTACTCTTCGCCTTCTCGGACTCTTTACCTCGCAGTCTCTTCAGACATAGACCGTTCGCTCTTTAACGGACTGGAACAGATGCTCGAGTGCAAAGTTCAGCCCTGTATCATCGCCGAGAGTGCCGCCAAACGAGAGTTGGATGCTGCGCGCCGTCTGAGGAATGATGGCGTGGTGTTTGAAACCGAGCAGAGTGTTGCTGAGATGTCCCGCATTTGTACCAGCTATGCAGTCCAGACGCACGCAAGTGAAATGGGAGTATTCAGGTGCGATCAATACTTTTGGCTGAGGTTGAAACGTGCATCTTCATTCAACCCTTCTGCACTCGACATCTTCTTCCGTTGCTCCAATAACCACAGGCAAACGGCCTAAAGGGAACCGAAAGTATTGCCGATTGACTCAGTGTAGCGAAGGAGAACTGCTATGGCTGAGGATCTCAAAAGAGGGGCGCTGCGCAAAGGCGTGAATAGGGCCGGATTCCGGTACTCTCATTCTGAACCTGATGCGCTCCCTGCACTCTCATTCGTCCTGTCTCGATTGGACCAATTGCTGAGCGCTCCGGCCATCGACCTCCGGGAGTTAGTCAGAACAGTGTGGAACGACCCAAGCATCGCAGCCAGAGTACTGTATCGAGCCATGTTGGAGAAGGTGGGGGATTTGCCTACACGATCTGAGGCGGTCCTCCTGGTTGGAGCCAAGGCACTGCGAGAGATCGTCGTTTCTACCCCTGAATTTCATAGTACTGATCCCGGCAGCGCCCAATTTGTCGCCCTGCTCAGGCATTGCCAGACTGTCTCATTGTTGAGTGAACGGTTTGCTCTGGCTATGGGAACCGGTTCGGCGGAGCATGCCGCCATGCTGGGTCTGTTTCATCACATCCAGCCTATTCCATCCGCACTTGGGAGCCGTCTCGAAGAAAGTTTGTCTGACTGGGATGGACCTACTCTGTGGCAGATTGTCGGCGCAGCTGACCGCGTTGCGAACTGTTGTGGTTATGGAGCAGACGACGATTTGCAGTTCTCACAACAATGGTCGAAACGATTTCCTGGTTTCCATTCAATCGCCTTTACCAGCAATACCTTCTGAGTCACTTCGAGCAGAGAAGAGAACATATGAGCACTCGTGCACTAATTGTGGATGATTCTTCTGTAATGCGAAAGATTGTTGAGCGTTCGCTACGTCAGGCTGGAATCGACTTGGCGCAGGTCTTTGAAGCGGCAAACGGAGCCGAAGCTCTGGACATACTATCAGCCAACCGGGTTGATCTGATTCTCAGTGACATTAACATGCCTGTCATGGATGGACTGGAATTTGTCCGTCAGTTGCAGGGCCTAACAAACGCACGGGGAACCCCCGTGGTCATGATTACGACAGAGGGCAGCGAGTCCAATGTGATGCAGGCCCTTTCTTCTGGAGCGAAGGGCTACATAAGGAAGCCGTTCAGCGCCGAGCAAGTGAAAGAACACGTTGTGCCGATTTTGGAGGGGCGATGATTAAAACAGGAGGAAGGGAACGCGCGATCGCCGCTGAGTGGGGTGCTCTCATTGAGCTTGCTGCGCAAGAGGTGTTCCGAATGATGCTCAATGGAAGTCTTGATTCTGTGGATGAGTTGCGTGCTCCGCATCCCGATATCACGGCGATGGTTGGTTTAGCAGGTCAGATATGCGGTGTCTTCAGTATTGGATGCAGCTCTGAAGCTGCAGTGCAAATGACTACGGCAATGCTGGGGTTGGAACCGGGGGAGAACAATCAAGAAACATGGGATGCCGTGGGAGAGGTCTGCAACATGGTGGCGGGTAACTTCAAGTCCAAGCTGAACGGTGTGGGAGACGGCTGCATGCTCTCTGTTCCCACGGTGGTGACCGGGGTGGATTATGCCGTTCGCTGCCTGGCGCGAGGCGAGAGGATGGAGAGAGTCTTCCGTTTCCACGGGGAACCGGTCTGGATCGTTTTGGAAGTAGAGGGTTGAGGGACTTGCGGCCTCCGTACAATGAAGGCCGCAAGCATCTCCTAGAACGAGTAACGTAGAGCTAATGTTCCGACATGCGCGTGGAAATCACGCGGGAATGTTGGACCACTACCAACGCCGAACAGGTTTGCCGCCGATGAGCCCTCGTTGTAGTCGTAATAGTTGTAGCTGCCTTTTAGGGCGAGTCCGTGCAACAGATCGATTTCCAACGCCGCCAGTGGACGATGATACTCAAACTTCATGGGCCCAAACGGTTGCAGAGCGTTGATCTGGGTGAACCCGCCATCGTTGTGAATGATGCTGTAACCGGCGGAAAGGGTGGCGCGCTTAACAGGTTTGACACGAAGCATCACCGAACCAAAGTGGGTCTGGTCAGTGTAGTCGCCCCCGTTCCCGATGTATGGGGCGGCAACGAATGGGCACGCGCCCGCCGATGCTACAGCAGGACCAGGAAACGATCCCGTCGCCGGAGTTCCTGAAGCAACAAAGCAGATCAGATCGTTCTGGAGGACGTCCTGATAGTTGTAGCCGAAATCCACGCCGATGCGATCATTTGGAGTCACACTCGCAGTGAATCCATAGTTTCGGTTATGGAAACGATACTGAATTGTGCTCAGCGAGTTGCGCTGCTCCCAGATGTTTAGGCCAGCTGTCATGGCCACGTATCTGTGCGGCTGGAACGTAGCCCGCGCTCTGTACTGTTGTTCATGTCGAGGGGTAATGCGCGTGAACGTGGTCAGCCCGGTTATGGAAAAGTCGGTAACCGGAGTGGTCGTCGGATCAAAGGTGTGGAAACTGATTCCGGCTGAGGAAAGTTCGGCGTCCGCGTTGACGCGAAATTTCGAGCTTGGCTGGAACCACACATTCCCGATACCTGTGTGTTGCGGGATTTCAAAGCGATCGAAACCGGCTTCTGCTTCCGTTGGGATCGAGCGTTCACCTGTTACGGGATCAACATCGAAACCCTGTCCACTGAAGTGAATCCTTCGGTGAGTGTACCGGTAACCAATATTGACTCCGGCATGCTTTCCCACATCGAACTCCAACATCGTTTCGTTCTGTTTTGTGTCGAGAAACAGACCCTCGATTTGTCCCGCAGCGGTAGTGGTCGGGGCACCGCTTGCAGTGCCTGCTGTGGTGCCGGGGGTGGTCGACGTGAAGTTGACTCCAAAGATCGGATAGCGCTGATTCACGAAACGGAAGGTGTCGCTGAGTCGAATGTGATCCGTCAAATGCAGCGTCGCTCCAAAGTCGACGTTGCTTGTCAGTCTGTGGGTGATAATTGGATTGTTCTGAATGGCTTGGGCGATTCCTGTTCTGCCCGAAAGTCCTGTCCAGCTTTGCAGATACGCGCCCGACATATCGGACCAGCCGTAAGTGGCGTGAGCGGTGAAGTCGAGTCGCTGCCAGTAGTGTGATTCGAGAGATGCCATTACGGTCGGCATTGTTGTTCTGTACCGATCGGTGCGTGAAAAGGAAGTGCCTTGGTTGCAGCGAACGGTACCGAGGTTAGCGACGGCGCAAGGTTGGTTTGCCAGAGTGTTCCAGGAGATACCTTCGTTCGAAGGGACTCCCCCGATCAAGACCGGGAAAGCTAGCAGGGCCGAATTTGTATCGTTCTTGTAGTAGCCGACGATACCGTCGAAGCTGATCGTGGTTCGCGGGATGAACTTCAAGTCAACCCCGGCCCTCCACTGGTTTTGCGTGTAATTGTAGAACAGGTTGGGAGCGATATCCGTTCCCACGGGCATGTGGAAAGTTGTGAATGTGAAAGGATTCGTGTTTTCGTAGCGGATTCGATTGTACCCGAGCCTCACGCTGATCTTGGATTGAGGAGCAAGTTGCAGCGCGACGTCAGTCATTCGTCGCACAGTATTGGCCTGATGCGGCGATGTAAGCTGGGCGGAAGTTGGGACAGGATTCGCCGGATTTGGCAGCGACGAAGGAGGGTTAAGGGGGTTCGCAAACAGGTTATAGTCGAAAATGTTGTAGTCGCGACGGAACTGAACTGTGAGGTTGTAGACTTTTCGTTTTTCCATTCGCAAACGCGCAACATTCTGCGGGTCACCTCCCCAACCGAAGGTGCTTTCATAAAGGTTGTCAAACAACACTCCTTGGCTACCTTCAGAGCGCAGCGACAAGCTTTGCGAGAAAACTCTCGGACCTTGTCGTAGATTCTCGAGCGTGTTCCACATGCCTGTGTAGTTGCAGATTCCGCCCGGAAGGCCGCAACCTAGGCTTGCTCCCTTCACATCGCTGAAACGGTAGCCAGCTTCAATGTCGCCTGCCCCAACATAGCCTCCAATCCTCGTTTCCTTGGGAGGCACGGATGTGGATTGTCCGGTAGCTGACTGGTCAACTTGTGCGCTCGCAAAAGGAGCGAGGCATAGACAGAACGCAACGAATGCGATCACTAGTTGTTTTCTCTGCTTCATGTCTCCCTCCTAGTACTCGAACGTTTCGGCGCCGTTTGAACCGTGAATCGCCGGATGGCACAGAGTGCACGCCTGGTACTTCTGTGCCTGGTTGTGGAATGTCGGTATCGGCGGGACACCGTTCGTGGCCTGCGTGGTTGATATCTGTACCTGTGTATGGCATTGCATGCACAGAATGTTCACTGGCCAAACCCGGAGCAATCTCGGATTGGTCGAGCCATGGGGCGTATGGCAAGAACTACATCCTTCGGTTTTTACGGGCAAGTGCTCATAGAGGAAGGGGCCCTGTTTATCGCGATGGCAGTTGAAGCAGACCATTTCCTGACTAGCAGTGGTTCGCAGAGACCGTCTGGGCAAGTACGTTCCATGCGGGTTGTGACAGTCGGAGCATGCGATTAGCTTCTCGTTCACGCGATGACGATACGGCTTTGCAAAGTCCGCGCGGGTTTCGTTATGGCAGCGGTAGCACAGAGTGGGCTGATCCTCGATCAACAATGCGTTCTTTTCGCGAGCGCGATGAGGGGAGTGGCAATCGATGCAACTGACGCCGTTCTTAAAGTGCTGCGACCGCCGGAAATTGCCGTGCTCTTGGGACGCTTGATGGCAAGTTAAGCAGCGGCCGCTGACTACGTCAGCGCGCTGGCCTTCGAAAACGAATATCTTGCTCTTGTCTCCCCCGCCTTGTACGTGTGCCTGACCTGGGCCGTGGCAAGTTTCACAGCCGTGTACTTCATTTCCCCCAATCTTCAGAGTCGAATTCCAGTGTGGATTTGATTGGAAGTGATTCACGACGTCTTCGTGGCACGTTTTGCAGGTGTCCGCGCCGGCGTATTGGCCGGTATTGGCGGTTGGCATCATTGACGAAGCCTGCGGCGCCTTCTTTGCGGCGGCCGGCTGGCTCGCGAATATCAGCACTGCTGACGCCACGAACAGGAATGCAATCCGTTGGAGTGTGGCAACATGCATAGCTAAACGCTCCTGGAGCACGACAAACCTGTGCGAGCCCACGGCTCGCATGCAATTTGGTCGTCTGGTCCTCGTTCTTTGTATTCCGATCAAGCTTTACGACTTAACCGGACGACTCCAAATTTCCGATGTGATCCCAGGTTTCACACGGAGCAGGCTGTTGCCTATGTCGTAGGTGGGTCTTGGCAACCCTATTGCGGCAATCAGATCCGTGTTTGCGGGCAAAATCCGCACGTTGGTGTTTCTGCAACGTAATGACGCAACACACCGCGGATCGCGGTCTGCAAGTAACACGTTCGGTAACCGACGAGCGCTCATACTCATAGGTTGGGCGTACCGTAAATCCTCGGATGGAAGACGGAAAGAAAAGGTTGGCAGGAGAGTCGGAAGATTGACTTCAAACAACTAATCGCGTGCCTAGATCCGGTCCCTTGATACGGTTCCATGTAAAGAGGGACCTTAGGCGATACTTCGCACGTGCGATGAGTGGAAGAGGGGCTTTGGGAAGAAAGCGACCATCAATGGAGCAGAATCGCGGCGCTATGCTCTAGCTCGGGCAGCCAATTTGGGTTTTCGAGTCCTAGAGAGCCCAATGGAGCGAACACGCTCGTAGGCGTTGTGCAAGTCACCGCTTAACAAGTGAACGACTTGCATGCACGCCTCGCGATGGTCGCGCAAGAACTTCAAAAGATCTTTGCGCTTTACGAACACAACCTGTGATGCATCAAGGGCTTCGGCCGTGATTTCGTAGGGTCGTCCCGACAAGGTGGAACTAAGGCCTAGAACCTCACCAGGCCCGGCGACTCGCAGCATCAACCGCTTGCCATTCTCACCGGAGACGGAGAGCTTTGCGCGGCCATCACAGAGCACGAAAATCCCTTTTGGCTGACGGCCTTCGCCGAAGAGGGTGGCGCCCCTAGGATAAACCGTCGTCGTTTTGATTTCGTCAAACGACTGGAGCGCGTCTGAGGGGAGATCGCAGAATACGCGATCTGGCCGCAACTCGCAGCGGAAACAGCTTGGATATGTGACGCTCTCCATACACTCTTGATTAATGCTAATGCGAGTTTATGGCAGTGATGAGAGTCACTTCTAGAGGTGATCCCTGTACATCAGCCCTCATTTTCAATGCTTTAGCCGCTTGCGAGTTGTTTCAGGGCAGCCTTATTCCGGATGAGGAGTGTTGACCCTTTAGCTTGCACGATCTGACGCTTCTTGAGATCCGCGAAGAGTCTCGTTACCGTTTCGCGTGACGTGCCGATCATCTGAGCGATTTCTTCATGAGTCAGTGCGAGCTTCAGTCTTGGTTCCTGCTTCTGAGCTTCGCCGTTCTTTGAACTCCACTCCAAAAGCAGCTTCGCCAGCTTTTCCGCCGCTGAATGCGACAGCCCCAAGGATCGAATCTCATGGCAGGCGGCATTGTATTTGTCGCTCAACTGCTCCGCAACGCGGAAGCAGGCATCTGAATGCTCCCTGAGGAATCGGAGGAAGTCTTCTCGCTTGACGAAGTTGACTTGACAGGGGTCGATTGTCTCCGCTGTCAGTTCGTACTGCTTCCCAGAGACGGTTGCGCTGAGGCCCAATACCTCACCGGCCTCTGCGATCTTAAGAATCAGCGTCTTGCCGTCGCTGGAAGATATCGAAAGCTTTACGCGGCCTTTGCAGAGGACAAATATTCCTCGGGGGGCTTGGCCTTCCACGAACAGCACGGCGCCTTTCGGGTATGCCGTGGCGTACTTTATGGCTTCAAATGACTGCAGTGCGGCGGCAGGGAGGTCACAAAAAATGCGATCCGCGCGCAGTTTGCACGTGAAGCAGCTTTCGATGATATCCAACCCGTATGGTGATAACACGCACAACCCCCTGTGACATTTCATTCTACTACGGTCACCATCCAAAATTACGGTCACTATCCAAAATCACTGCAATGCGGCCGATTTCCTCCGATTTCGGCTATGGCAGGCATATTCCGCCTGCGGGATTGTGACTCTGGCAAGAAGGCGCGCAGGCCGAATTCATCGGACCTATCAGCGGTAGAAATCATAGGTAGCAAAAATTCACATAGTTATCGTGATGCACGTCACGGTTCAGCTGTGCTTCAGCGCATTAGTGTAAGCATGGGTGCTTAGTACTCTTAATACTTTTTACCGCAAGCGCACCTGAGGGCTTCGCGTTGTGCCGAGTCGTGGTCACTTCCTCCGCCGACCGCGCTGAAGTCATTTCATAAAAGCGGTTGTAACGGAGCATTCATAATGGCCATTACCAGGCAAGAGGCACTCGACTACCACGACGGGAGTCGGGCAGGAAAAATCGAAGTCGTTTCCACTAAACCCTGCAAAACACAAAGGGATTTGAGCCTGGCCTACACGCCGGGCGTAGCACAGCCGTGTCTTGTAATCGAAGAAAATCCGCAAGCTGCCTTCAAGTACACAGCTCGTGCGAATCTGGTTGCTGTTGTCACCAACGGAACTGCAGTTCTCGGACTAGGCAACATCGGCGCTTTGGCTGGGAAACCGGTCATGGAAGGAAAGGGCGTTCTCTTCAAGCGCTTTGCGGACGTCGACGTTTTCGATCTTGAGGTCAATAGCGAGAATCCAGACGACGTGATTAAGGTTTGCCAACTCCTTGAGCCCACTTTTGGCGGAATCAATCTCGAGGACATCAAGGCGCCTGAGTGCTTCAAGATCGAGGAAACGCTAAAAGCGACCATGAAGATCCCTGTTTTCCATGATGATCAGCATGGAACGGCGATTATCTCGGCTGCCGCGATGTTGAACGCGCTCGAACTGGTCGGCAAAAAGATCGAGGACGTGCGCGTTGTTTTCAACGGCGCGGGCGCTGCCGCGATTTCGTGTGCGGAACTTTACATCCGCTTGGGCGTGAAACGCGAGAACGTCATCATGGTTGACACGAAGGGCGTGGTGTTCAAAGGTCGCACCAGTGGTATGAACAAGTACAAAGACCGGCTCGCGACCGGCAGTCCGGCGCGAACGCTAGAAGAAGCAGTTCGTGGCTGCGACGTGCTGGTTGGGTTGTCGGTTAAGGGCGCCTTCACCCAGGACATGATTCGTTCCATGAATCATGATCCGGTCGTCTTCGCGTTGGCGAATCCCGATCCCGAGATTAAGTATCGTGACGCGATGGATGCCCGCCCGGACATCATCATGGCGACCGGTCGTTCAGACTATCCCAACCAGGTTAACAACGTGCTCGGGTTCCCATTCATCTTCCGCGGTGCTCTTGACGTACACGCGACATGTATTAACGAAGACATGAAGGTGGCCGCCAGTCGCGCCCTCGCCGCCCTTGCCCACGAACCGGTGCCTGAGGAAGTCTGCCACGCATATGGCGTCGAGTCGCTCAAGTTCGGTCGTGACTACATCATTCCTAAGCCTTTCGATCCGCGTGTTATGGCTTGGGAATCGTATGCCGTAGCCAAAACTGCGATGCAGACTGGAGTAGCACAACAGCCGGTTGATCTCGACCATTACAAACAGCAGCTTGAGCGCAGGCTAGCCTACATTCAGCGAGACACGGAGCTGGCTGCTACCGCGTGCGACGTGTAAGAGAGCACCAGCCCCCAATTCTGTTGAATCAAACTCGGGACAGGTCTGACCTTGTCCCGAGTTTTTGTGCTTCAGGCAGCCATCAGGAACTCGAGACGAACCCTTTTCGTTCCACCTTGGGCAGAGCGCTTAACTCCGAGCGTGGCGCATCCACGCATCGCATTGACGAGAACCGAAACCGTTCGCTCCGGAATCAGCGCCAGTTGAACACTTCCTTTGCGGCTTGGACGGTGTTGCAGTGGATGGTGACAGTGTCTTCGAGGCGTCGCGCGTAACCTCCGGCAAAGGTGACCATAACGGGAATGTTCTTGGATTTGCAGACATTGAAGACGAATTCGTCACGCTGCTTAAGTCCATCGATTGACAAAGAGAGGCCACCGAGTTGGTCTTCAGCATAAGGATCAGCACCAGCCAGGTAACAGATTAAGTCCGGCTCAAATTGGCGCAGTGCGGACGTGAGTGCATTGTCTAGCCAGGCGAGATACTCAGCATCGGTAGTGCGATCAGGAAGATTGACGTCAATCGATGATGGAGGCTTCCAAGCGGGATAGTTGTTTTCCTGGTGCAGAGAGATGGTGAAGACATCACCCGGACGAGTTTCTTTGACATTCACGGGATGAGGTGGGGCGAACATCGGCGCTGACCACGACGGAAGCGGTTGAGGTTCCAGCGGTTCTTGGGTGAATATAGCTGCCGTCCCGTTGCCCTGATGAACATCACAGTCGAGGGTCATGGCACGAGCGATCTTGCCGTCGCAGATCATGCGTCGGATAGCGATGGCTACATCGTTGATCAGGCAGAATCCTTCGCCATGATCCGCAAAGGCATGATGGAATCCTCCTCCCACGTTGATTGCAACTCCGTCACGCAAGGCCATTTCGGCCGCCTTGATTGAGCCGCCTGCACTCAGCCAGCACGCTTTGACTAGATTTGGCGTGAATGGGATTTCCATCACAAGTTCCTCTTTGGCCGAAAGCATCCCTGTGCGGAGCTTGTCTACGTAGTCGCGCGTGTGTACGAGGCGAACATCGTCGTCAGTGGCGGGCGAGGGCGGTAAGAAGTCGGACTCGTCAGCAACTTGCTTTCCGAGTAATTGCTGGTGGACGAGGCGGTACTTCTGTGCCGGGAAGATGTGATCCCCGATCGGAAGGTAGTAGTCGTCACTGTATACCAGCTTGAATCGCAACATAAACACAATGACCGAGAAGCTTACGACCTAAGTCGTGGAGAACACAAGCAGGCTGAGGTGGAGAGCGTTTCCGGCAGCAGTTTCCAACCTCTAAAGGCCCGCATCTAGTCGGGCACTACTTCAGAATGGGGACATTCATGGCTCGGGAGCAGGGCCGGGAGGCCACGCGCCGCGTACTCGGTACCGCTCGCGAACAATGGGAAGATGCGGAGCGAAGAATACGCGCCAGCATGCGCATCCACCCTCGTCCTAAAACGCAACAATCCATGGAGAAGAGTTCATTCGCAATTCAACCAGAAGAAACCAAGCTGAATTCGAGCGACCCTGCACTAGACTGCGACATGAGCAGGGCGCGTGCCGCTTTCCAGCAGAGCACGGTCAAAGCTGGAAAAGAAATACGCCGCGTAAGATTACCCGCAATTTGGAACAGGAACTTGGGCCGGGTCAAATGCACCCGGCTGGTCAAATGCACCCGGCTTTTTCTTGTTTGCCGTCAAGATTCGGATAGTGCCCGGTCGCTCTGTGGGTATAAGTTTCAGCCATGGCGACGCAAATACTACAATCAATGACGCACCGAATGGCGGAAGACGCTAACAGTCGTGAGTGGCAAGCAATCGTCGAACGCGACGCACGTTTCGATGGCGTGGTGTATTACGGAGTACACACGACGGGCATTTACTGCAAACCGACGTGTGCGGCGCGAAAGCCTCGACCGGAGAACGTACAACTGTTCTTTGCGGCGGCCGAGGCGGAACGTGCCGGGTTCAGGGCGTGCAAGAGGTGTCGTCCGGAAATGGTGGGCGCGGGTGACGCACAGTTGGAACTTGTTCGGACTGTGTGCCGGTACATCGAGAAGAATATCGACGGCTCGCTTTCGTTGCGTGAATTAGGTTCAAAAACCGCCCTTAATCCGACCCATTTGCAGAAGGTGTTCAAGAAAGTCACGGGAATTTCGCCCAGACAATACATCGACGCGAGGCGACTGGCGGCCTTCAAGGTGGAGCTTAGGGTGAAGGGACGAGACGTTACGGATGCCACGTACGAGGTGGGCTATGGCTCGAGCAGTCGAGTTTACGAGCGGGCCGCGGAATTCATCGGCATGACTCCTGCGACGTACGGGAAGGGCGCGCCCGGTGTGAGAATCCGGTTTGCTATTGGCGAGTGCTCGCTCGGGCGAATACTCATGGGCGCCACCGAGAAAGGCGTGTGCTCCGTCAAGATCGGCGACTCAGAGAGCGCGCTGCTAAAAGAGTTCCATTCGGAGTTCCCCAGAGCGGATGTTGTTCGCCAGCAGGAGAGTCTGGGCGAGTGGCTGCGGGAACTGACTAGAGAAGCTGAAGGGAAGAGTCCGAAACTGGAACTGCCGATAGACATTCAGCTGACGGCGTTCCAGAAGCGCGTGTACGAAGCCTTGCGGCGTATTCCGCGAGGGGAGACGCGATCGTACTCACAGCTGGCCATCGAACTCGGCAATCCGCAGGGATGCAGAGCGGTGGCGAGAGCCTGTGCGACGAATCCTGTGGCCGTTGTCATTCCGTGTCACAGAGTTGTTGGCTCCGATGGAAAGTTGACCGGCTATAGGTGGGGCCTTGAGCGAAAGAAGGCACTGCTGGCAAGAGAGCGGTCTGGGACGAGTGACTCCCTCGCGTGAGGGGCGCCAACTAAGGGCCGATGGGCCAAATCGAAAGGGGCGCATGGCACGTGCGGTCTGACCAGGGATCTCCCTGAATCCGCCATGCTCTGAACGGCATCTTTATACATGTAATCATCTCCCTCCGGGCGCTGGTTGATATCCAGCGCCTTCTTTTTGGACGCGAGAGGATTGATGCCCTTTGGGGGCTGCTGGGCTATATAATTGACCCAAGATGAAAGCCTACGTCTATGTTTCGCTGAAGAAGACCGTTTTAGACCCTCAGGGGAAAACCATTTACGGCGCCCTCAAGAAGATGGGATACCAGGGAGTGGGGGATGTGCGCCAAGGCAAGTATTTCGAAATCTCGCTGAACGGGGGATTGACCCGCGAGCAGGCGGACGTCGAAGTGGCTCGAATTGCGCGGGAAGTCCTGACAAACCCGGTGATTGAGGAATACAGGTATCTCCTCGAGGATTAAGGCCTGAGAATCCCGCGTCCACGAAGATTGCCACATAAGCTGCGTTTATGGCCGCGGTAACTTTTTCCATCAGCAACTTTCGTCGTTCTGCGAATCCATAAGTTGGATAGGCGTAATCTAATGAGTGAGCGCATGTTGCTGAATCAGCAAGGAACGACAGCATCGCCCGACTTCTCTTAGCGGGGTTTCTTATATGTGTGGAATCGTCGGATATGTCGGAAAAAAACGTGTAGTCCCCGTAATCATCGATGGACTGCGTCGTCTCGAATATCGCGGGTATGATTCAGCTGGAATTGCCGTAGCTGGGAATGGCGAAGGCCTACAGATTCGCCGCGCCGAGGGTAAACTCCGCAATTTGGAAGAGGTCATCCGACTAAAGCCGATTGATGGCACCTATGGCATTGGTCACACGCGCTGGGCCACGCATGGTCGCCCGACAGAAGAAAATGCTCACCCGCATCGCGATTGCACCCAGAAGATTGTCGTAGTCCACAACGGGATCATCGAGAATTACATGGTCCTGAAGAAGAAACTCGTCGAGGAAGGGCACAAGTTCACGACGGAAACGGATACCGAAATTATCGCTCACATGGTGGAGCGATATTTCATTCGCGAGCGCAATGGGCACGGAGGCTCGTTGGAGGAAGCGGTTCGGAAGACGGTATCTCAACTGACCGGAGTGTTCGCTTTGGCCGTAATATCGACCGAGGAGCCGAACAAGATAGTTGCCGCCCGTAACGGGCCGCCCGCGGTAATTGGACTTGGGAAAGACGAGTACTTTGTGGCGTCAGACGTTCCGGCAATCCTCTATCACACGCGCGATCTCTTTTTCTTGAGTGATGGCGATCTGGCTGTCATTACACCTTCGGGCGTGAAGCTCACCGATTTCGAAGGCCATCCGATCGAGCGCCAGGTGCAGCACATCACCTGGGACCCCATTATGGCGGAAAAGGGCGGCTTCAAGCACTTCATGCTGAAGGAGATTTACGAGCAGCCCCGAGCCGTGCGTGATACCACCCTCGGGCGTGTATCGCTTGATAGCGGGCGTGTCTTCCTCGACGAAATGGAACTCAGCGACGACGACTTCCGCGCCATGAAGAAGCTCAACATCGCTGCGTGTGGCACGAGCTGGCATGCGGGTCTGGCTGGCAAGTTCATGGTCGAGCGGCTGGCGAGAGTACCGGTGGACGTTGATTACGCGAGCGAATACAGATATCGTGACCCGATCCTGTGCCCGAACGATCTGACGATGCTTATTACGCAGTCGGGCGAGACGGCGGATACGATCGCTGCGCAGCGCGAGTCGAAATCCAAGAATTCGCCCACTGTTGCAATTTGCAATGTGGTGGGATCCATGGTGACCCGTGAGGCCCACGGGACCATCTACACCCATGCCGGCCCTGAGATTGGCGTTGCCTCGACGAAGGCGTTCACGGCCCAGTTGACGGCGCTGTTCCTCTTTGCGCTCTACATCGCCGAAAAGCGCGGACATCTAACGAGCGATCAGGAAAAGCACTACATCTCTGAGCTGACCAAACTCCCAGCAAAGCTTGAGTCCTTATTGGGAACGACCCGCGAGGAAGAATGCGAAGATCTGGCGAAGATTTATGCTCGCGCAAATGATTTCCTTTTCCTTGGCCGCGGCATTCACTACCCTATTGCCCTCGAAGGCGCACTCAAGCTGAAGGAAATTTCCTACATCCATGCCGAGGGCTACCCCGCAGGTGAGATGAAGCATGGCCCAAATGCACTTATAGACGAGAATCTTCCTGTCGTAATCATTGCAACCTGTGACAGTGATGATCCTACGTCCGTTCTGCGCTACGAGAAAACGATCTCGAACCTGAAAGAAGTCAAAGCGAGATCAGGTAAAGTGATCGCGTTGGCTACTGAAGGCGACGAAGAGATCAGGGAGTCGGCGGACCACGTCATCTACATCCCAGCTGCCCCTGAATTGTTATCTCCTATTCTTGAGATCGTGCCGTTACAGTTGCTGGCGTACCACATCGCGATCCGGCGCGGTTGCGACGTTGATCAGCCAAGGAATCTCGCCAAATCCGTTACAGTGGAGTAGTGAAGCGTAGCAACTCGGAAGGAAGAAGAAGAAGAGGAAACAGCGGTCTTCGGCGGCGTTAATGAAGAACGCCGCAAAGTGGGAAAACGTCTAGGTCAGCATTCCTCTGCCCGCTACTGCGATATTGTCCCGCGTCGAATTCTTGACGACGTACATCATTTCGTCAGCTTGACGAATAATCTCGTGGGCACTGCGGGCGTCTTCGGGGAATGTGGCCACTCCCATGCTGGCGCGGATATTCAACTTCAAGCCTTCCTGCTGCAGGAAGTAAGTGCGGCGGAAGGTCTCCTGAAGGCGGCGCGCCACGTTCAAAGCCTGTTCTTTGCCGGTCTGGGGTAGAACGATCACAAATTCGTCTCCACCGTATCGGAAGGCGGAGTCGATCAGGCGGAGTTGAGACTTGATCGAGATTCCAACTTCGGCGAGCAGTTTGCTGCCGGCCAAGTGCCCGTGAGTATCGTTTACGAATTTGAAGTGGTCGAGATCGAGAAACAGGACCGTGAACTCGTAGCTGAACCTCGCGGAACGATAGACTTCCGAATCGAGTGTCTTGTACAGGTGCCGCGCATTGTACAAGCCGGTGCAGTCGTCGGTGATTGTTAGTTCCTGAATGCGTTCGACGGAGCGGGCATTGTCAATGGCGATAGCGGCGTAGTCACAGAGGGCCTGAAGGAAGAACATTTCGCTTTGGCCAAAAGCGGTCATTGGGACGTTGATCAACTGCATCACGCCGAGAACGCGCAACTTCGATTTCAGGGGGATGCAGATGATGGAACTTGTTTCCCACTGAGTGACTTCGTCGATGCGACGCGCGAATCGGGGATCGTTCTTGACGTCAGGGACCAGCAATGGTTCACCGTGGCGGGCCACCCAGCCGGCGATTCCCTCGCCGATTTTGAGCCGAACGGTTTTGAGGGTATCCGCGGCGTCTCCGACAGCAATTGCGAAGTAGAGGTCTTCACGGCCTTCGTCGACCATCAATAGGGACCAGGTGTCGGGACGGAAGTATTCCGCAACCTTCTCCATGATGGTCTGCAGGACCGAGTCGAGATTCAGGGAGGACGTGAGCGCTTTCGCTACGTCGTGGAAAATCTCCAACTCCTGCATCTGTCGCTTACCGTCGTTTGTCGTGGCGGCCTCTGTCATTTCGCGTTTCTGGTTGCGGCCCGAAGTTTCCGCAATTATAGGGGCGCAGTGTATCTATCAGCAATATGCATTTGAATCGAAGGTAACCCTTAGTCCCTGGACGAAAGAGCCGGGAAGCTTACGAAACAAAGGCACTTAGGCCTTTTTGTGTTTGACACGCCTGAGGGCGCAACCTATGATTCAGGCGTTACCATCATCCAGAGCGGAATTGTGCCACTGGTCAGTTGCACGGTTCCGGAATTGTGTGCGTGCAGGGGAGGAGCTTGCCAGTGGGAGCTTTTGGCGAACGGCTACGGCGTGAACGAGAGATGCGCGGCATCACCCTGGAAGAAATAGCTGCCGCAACGAAAATCGGAACGCGTAATCTCAAGGCGCTCGAAGACGAAAACTTCAAGATTCTTCCCGGCGGGATCTTCAACAAAGGGTTTGTACGTGCGTATTCGCGATTCCTCGGCATCAATGAGGAGCAAGCGATATCCGATTATCTTGCAGCGTGTGGCGAACTGGAACAGGGTCCCGAAGTCGATGCCGCACAGCTTTTGGCGCAACGCGAGACTTTAGAGGCTGAATCAAGGGCTGCCAGCCGGAAGGCGAAACAACTTCACGATCTGGAAGTGGATGGGCCATCAGGTTTTCCATGGGTGGCGCTGGTGGGGCTTGTCATCATCGTCGCGCTGGCCTGGGGTGGCAGAGTAGGGTACGTAAAGTACAAGGCGCATCAGGAGCGACAAGCTCAAATAGAGCGAGAAGCTCAAGAACAAGCAAGATTGCAAGCGGAGAGAGCCGCTGCCGAGCAAGCTGCGGCGCAGAAGGCGGCCGCCGAGCAGGCTGCACTGAACGCGGCGCTGACGCGAACTGGGAGTCAGGCGGATACGGGAAGCCCGGCTGCATCTGCGCAGGGAATGCCTGGTGCAGCGCAATCTGGTCTTTCGGTGCAAGGGCAGCAGATGAGTGCCAAGCCGACGGAGTCGAAACAACAGCAGCCAGCTAGTCCAAGCGCCTCTAGTGCCCCGCAAACGACCAAGCAGATGACCGTGCTCCCTGGGAATTTTGTGCTGTCGGTTCGTGCGCGCCAGAAGATATGGCTGTCCGTAACTGCTGATGGCAAGAATGTGATGACTGGCGAATTGGAGCCGTCGACGAAGCGCGATTTCCAAGCCCGGGACCACATCACAATCAAGACAGGAAACGCGGGCGGTACTGATGTTGCACTGAACGGCAAGGTGCTGCCGTCTCTTGGCGCGGAGAGTCAAGTTCGCACAGTAACGATCAACGCCGAGGGTATAGTCCAGTAACCGAAAGTGAAGCCGTTTCAGCGGTTTGCTACTCAGTTGCCGTTTTTGCTCGTTCAAGATTGAGATTGCTCAATTCCCCCTAAAACCTTGCTGATGTGCTGCTTCTCTGGTACTTTCAGTAGGGTCGAAAAATCGACTGAACTAGCGGCAAAGTATTCCCCGCCCGACTTACATCCTTCCGCAGGGAAGTCACATCTCGCCGTTGGGTATAAGGGAGGAGACAATTGTCTTCCAAGAATAGATTCTTTACGTCCGAGTCCGTGACTGAAGGTCATCCGGACAAGATTGCAGATCAGATTTCCGATGCGATTCTCGATGCGTGCCTGGAGAAGGACCCATACAGCCGCGTTGCGTGCGAAACACTGACGACCACAGGACTGGTGGTCATTTCCGGTGAAATCACAACGGAAGCGTACGTGGATTTCCCGAGCATCGTTCGTGGCACGGTTACTGCTATTGGCTACGATAACGCTCTGTACGGATTTGATTCGAACACCTGCGCTGTGGTCAGTTCGATTCACGCACAGTCCCCTGACATCAAGCAGGGCGTTGATACAGGTGGTGCCGGCGACCAGGGCATGATGTTCGGTTACGCGACAAACGAAACTGCCGAGTATATGCCGACCGCGATCTCGTTGGCACACAAGCTGACCCTCCGGTTGTCAGAAGTGCGCAAGAATGGCACGTTGTCATATCTCCGTCCTGACGGAAAGTCCCAGGTCACTATCGAGTACGATGAGAATCATAAGCCGGTTCGTGTGGAAGCCGTTGTTATCTCGACACAGCATTCGGACAGCGTGGACAATGAGACGCTGCATGCCGACATTCTGAAGCACGTCATTCAGGCCGTCATACCGGCCAATCTGCTGGACGAGAATACCAAGTACCACATCAATCCGACCGGGCGTTTTGTGATTGGTGGCCCAATGGGCGACACTGGACTTACCGGGCGCAAGATCATTGTTGATACCTACGGTGGAATGGGGCGGCACGGTGGTGGCGCATTCAGCGGCAAGGATCCGACCAAGGTTGATCGATCCGCTGCCTACATGGCTCGCTATATCGCAAAGAATGTGGTGGCTGCCGGTTTGGCTGATCGCTGCGAAGTTCAGCTTGCTTATGCAATCGGCGTTGCAGAACCCGTCAGCGTCCTGGTTGACACTTTCGGTACTGCGAAGGTCGACGAAGCGAGAATTGCTGACCTTGTGCGCAAGAACTTCAGGCTGACGCCGAAGGGCATCATGGAGTCCCTCAACCTGCGCCGCCCGATCTACAAGAAGACGGCTGCTTACGGGCACTTTGGCCGTAATGACAAGGACTTCACTTGGGAAGCAACGGACAAAGCCGCCGCTCTCGCCGAGCAGGCGGGAATCAAGGCGGCGGCAGCCAAGAAGTAGCAAATTGACTAGAATCTCTGGACGGGGGTACTCCCCCGTCCGATTTTTGCTCGCGCGGCAACCAACCTGCAGTTCTGGATATCGAAACCAAGGATCGCGGGAGTAGGCCCTGGTTCTAGTTCAGGATTAAAGTACTCAACTTGGCCAAAATGTCAGAAGCGCGTCCGGCCAACATCGAAGAATCAGAAAACCGTCTCCGCGCGCAGACAGGAGAGTATGTCTACATCACCAATGAATGTCGCTTGCGACGTTAAGAGTTTTGAGGTAGCTGATCTTGGGAAGAAGCGCATCGAGTGGGCCAACCAGTCGATGAACGTTCTTCAGTCAATCCGCAAGGACTTCATCAAAAATCAGCCGCTCAAAGGGATTCGCATCTCAGCGTGCCTGCACGTTACAGCTGAGACTGCGAACCTAATGATCACCTTGCGTGATGGCGGCGCAGATGTGGTGCTTTGCGCCTCGAATCCGCTTTCGACGCAGGATGACGTTGCGGCGTCACTCGTTCGCGACTACAACATTCCGGTCTTTGCTATCAAGGGCGAGGACAATGAGACGTATTACTCGCATATCATGTCGGCGCTCGATCACAAGCCGCACTTAACGATGGACGACGGCGCGGATCTGGTCACGACGGCCCTGACGAAGCGTAAGGACGTCCTCGACGGGGTGATTGGCGGAACGGAGGAGACGACGACCGGTGTTATCCGACTGCGCGCAATGGCGAAAGACGGCGTACTCAAGTACCCGATCATCGCGGTCAACGATGCTGATACCAAGCATTTGTTCGATAACCGCTACGGTACCGGGCAGTCCACGATTGACGGCATCGTTCGCGCGACGAACTTCCTGCTTGCCGGCGCGAAGTTTGTGGTCGCCGGATACGGTTGGTGTGGTCGCGGTCTTGCGTCGCGTGCTCGCGGTCTCGGCGCTGAAGTGATCGTAACCGAGGTCAATCCCACCCGAGCGCTCGAAGCGGCGATGGAAGGCTATCGCGTGATGTCGATGGAAGAAGCCGCCAAATTGGGAGATGTCTTCTGTACCGTGACGGGTAACAAGAACGTGCTTCGCAAGGAACACTTCGAGCTGATGAAGAACGGCGCCATCGTGTCCAACTCCGGACATTTCAACGTGGAGATTGACCTTCCGGCACTGGAGAAGCTGTCGTCGGGTAAGCGCACGACGCGCAACTTTGTTGAAGAGTACTCACTCCGTGACGGACGCAAGATCAACCTTCTGGGCGAAGGCCGCCTGATCAATCTCGCCAGCGCCGAAGGTCACCCGGCGTCGGTTATGGATATGAGCTTCGCCGACCAGGCTTTGTCGGTTGAGTACCTCGCCAAGAATCACTCGACAATGGAGAAGAAAGTCTATGTGGTTCCAGAGGAACTGGACAAGAGGGTTGCGAAGCTAAAGCTCGAGTCCATGGGAGTCAAGATCGATCGCCTTACGCCGGAACAGGAAGAGTACTTGGCGAGCTGGAGCGAAGGCACATAGGAAGCAAGCGGTCCTAAATACACGGCCAGCACTGAGGCGATTGTCTGTTTCTGAAGACACAGAGCGAGGTGCTGGCGTTTCTTTTTGTGATCAAGCCCAGCTAACGTTTGGTCGGCGCGCGCTTGCTCTTCGGCTTGGAACGCTGGCCCTTCTTGTCCAGGAAGTTGAAGCGGTGCTTCTTTAAGTCGACCCGAAGCCCGATGAAGGCTACGCCTTCGGCTTGTAGGCGTATGCGCTGCTCGAATCCAAGTTCACCGGCTAATAGAATCCTGCCACTTGAGCCGATGATGCGATGCCAAGGTAATCCCTTGCTGGAATGCAGCGCCCATGAAACTTGGCGCGCGGCACCGGGAAAACCGGCGACGTACGCGATGTCGCCGTAAGTCGCGACCTTGCCCTTCGGAACGCGTCGAATCTGCGCGATGAAAGCCGGGAACATCTCCGCCATGCGAGTTCTCCAGAATCAGTTTACCTCGGAGAAGTGTGCAACTAGATGCACAGGCGTGCAGGTGTAGAACCAGGACGATACCTTCAGATGCGAGTGCTCATCCAATACGGGACGAGATAGCTGGTACGAGACCAGATGGGCGGAGTTGTTGGAGGTATTTTGCACACCGTTTTTGTTGTCGGGGCCGGCCCTGCGGGGCTCTTCGCCGCTCAGAAGATAGCACTTGCTGGACACGATGTTGTTGTTTTCAACCGCGACATCAAGCCCGGCGGGCTCGCCGAATACGGGATCTATCCGACTAAAGACAAGATGAAATTTGGACTGCGCAAGCAGTTCGCGAGAGTCCTCAGCCAGCCGAATCTGCACTACTTCGGGCATTTGCCGGTGAAGCATGGGGGAGCACTCACGATCGGGGAATTGCGTGTACTGAATCCGTCGGCGATCATCTTTGCCGTTGGGGCACAAGGGACAAAGAAGCTGGGACTTCCGGGCGAAGAGGCGCACGGGGTCTATTCGGCAAAAGACTTCGTCTACCACTACAACCAGCTTCCACCCTTCAGCTCTCAGGATTTCTCTACCGGCAAGCGCATCGCAGTGGTCGGGATGGGCAATGTGATGGTAGATGTTGCGCGTTGGCTGTTGAGGGATGATCCGGAACACATGGCCGAAGAGGTCATTGTTGTGGGGCGCCGGGGGCCGTTTGAGGCCAAGTTCGACGACAAAGAGTTTGAAGACATTCAGATGTATGTTGACCGACAGGACTTCGCGAATGAACTGAGGCGAATCAAGAAAGAACTGGAGGCTATAGGGCAGGATCCACATAAGGTGCTTGACGGACCCTTCGCCGTACTCCGAAAGCATGAAGGCGAAGCGACGATCCGTCCGAAGTTGCGGTTCCGGTTTCTGTGCTCTCCAAGGGAGATCAACGCGGGAGCTGATGGCCGAATTGAAAGCCTCAACCTGACCGAGAACCTGCTGGCGGTGCGCAATGGAGCGATTGCAGCGAAAGCGACTGAACGAATTGAGACGCTGGACGTAGACACAATGATCTTTGCTATCGGCGACGTACAGGACCCTGCTGTAGGGCTTCCATATGGGCCTGAGGGATACGTAACAAACGCGACATCGCATAATCAGGCAGAGCCATGCTTCGAGGTGTTTGATCCCGGACGCAATGCGGTCATGGACGGAACATTCGTGGTTGGGTGGGCGCGACGGGCGAGCGAGGGTTTAGTTGGCATAGCTCGGCACGATGGTGAAGTCGGTGCACAACGGGTTCTGCAGTACCTCGAAGGGCTAGGACGCGGAGTGCACGGCAGTGTCAATGACGTGTGGATGTACCTAGACCGCAAAGGCGTTGACCTCGTGACGAAGGACGATCTTGAGTTTCTGGCTAGTGCAGAAGCGCGTGAGGCGCTCGCACGCGGGCTGAACTATTTCAAGTTTGGGGATGACCAGGAAATGCTCCATGCCATCGAACTGGAAAAGGCGAAGGAACTGCGCGAAGTAGCGTAGGACAGACTAGTACTCAGTACTCAGTAGTGAGATCCAGACCTCAGGGGCTAAAGCCCTTAGTAGAATCGGTCTGAACGGCACGGCTGAAGCAGTGCCCCACCCGAACCTGAATGGCACAGCTAGATTCGTGCTCTACCCAAAGATGAAAGCAGGACTAAAGGAAATGAAAGTTGGATTCATTGGTCTGGGTAATATGGGATCGGCGATGGCGGAGAACCTTTTACACGCCCGCCACGAATTGATTGTCTACAACCGTACGAAGAGTAAAGCTGATCATCTCGTGAAGGTAGGCGCGAAGCTTGCGGGGAATCCGGCGATGGCTGCGGCATCGGCGGCCGTCATAACGATGCTGGCCGATGATGCTGCTGTAGAAGAGGCGGTATTTGGGGTTAATTGCCTACTCGATTCGATTCCGCAGGGGAGCGTTCATATCTCCATGAGTACGATCAGCGCGGCGTTCTCGGACCGACTGGAGAAGGAGCACAAGGCGCGAGGGCAGAGGTACGTTGCGGCTCCGGTATTTGGAAGACCAGAAGCGGCTGCCGCCGCGAAGTTGTTCATCGTGGCTGGGGGAGCAAAAGGCGATGTGGAGTATTGTCGTTCGCTGTTCGACGCGATGGGCCAGCGCACCTTTCATATCGGCGAGCGCCCGTCGATGGCGAACGTAGTCAAGCTTAGTGGCAACTTTCTGATTGCGTCCATGATCGAGTCGCTTGGGGAGGCGTTCGCGCTGATACGCAAGCACGGCATCGATCCGAACAGCTATCTCGACTTGCTCACAAATTCATTGTTCAACGCGCCTGTATACAAGACCTATGGTGGCGTCATTGCTGCGGGAAAGTACGAACCAGTGGGGTTCAGAGCCGCCCTAGGATTGAAGGATATGCGACTCGCGCTTCAGGCTGCGGAGGCGGTCACGATGCCGATGCCAGTGGCGAGTCTCCTACGAGACCGTTTTCTGTCTAGAATCGCAAATGGCGGTGCGGACGCCGATTGGTCTTCGATCGCAGAGTTGGCGGCGGAAGAAGCGGGACTGAAGGCGGCTTGAATCGGGCCAGCGGTGAGCGGGTGTCAGGCCTTTGTGGCATCGGGCCTGAGTATCAGTTGGTCTGCTGGCGAGAAGGCGTGTTTCCGGATCAGGGCGGTGCTGATGAGGCATGTGAGACCCGACGAGGCGAAGATCATCGCCAATACGACGAACTGGTAAATAGCCGAATACAGCGGTGGAGCACCCGAAAGCACCATACCTGCCATTAAGCCGGGGATCCAGACAATTCCGAGAGAGCGCAGCGAGTCGATGGCCGGAATTAGGCTGGACCGGAATGACTGCTGAACGTAGGAGGCGACCGTTGTTTCGGCTGCTGCGCCGAGCGAGAGGGCGGCTTCAATCTGACCTACGTGGGACTGAACATCGGCCTTGAAGCGGTTCAATGCGAGGCTGTTGGTGTTCATGGCGTTGGCGATCAGCATGGAGCCCACGGGAATTAGTGACGTGATGCTCTTGTCGATGACGCGGGCGAGGGTCATGAGGGCGATAACCGATCCGGCGCCGGCGAAGATGGAGTAGAGGGAGACCTCGAACGAACCGGGTATTTTGGCTCGGCGGGACGATGTCGCGGCGGCGGCGATCATCATGGCAACGAGGGCGAAGGTGCCGGTCCACCAGGGGCCGCGCAGCAGGAGTACGAGGACGGAGCCAACGGCGGCGATCTGGACGAGTCCTCGAATGAGAGCGATGCTGAGGTCGGACTCGATGTGAATGCTGCGCCGACGGGCGAGGAGCATGACTGCGATCGCGAGTCCGCCGGCGATTGCTGCCTGAATGAGTCCGAGCAGGACCTTGCTGCTAAATGCGCTCTGCACTGAGCACCTCCTCGGTGGGGCCGATGCGCTTAAGCCGACCCGATTCCATGACAAGGACGCGCGTAGCCATGCGAGCGGCCTGCGCCGTGTCGTGGGTGACGATGATGCAGGTGAGTCCGTTATCGCGGACAACGTTGCAGATGAGGGCCTCGACTCCGCGCTTGGCTTCCTCGTCCAGCGCGGAAGTAGGCTCATCGGCAAGCAAGACAATCGGAGAGTTGGCTAGCGCGCGAGCTACGGAAACTCGCTGCGCCTCTCCGCCCGACAGATTGAGGATCGAGCGCTGTGCGAAACCGGGGAGACCGACTTGGTCGAGCAGGATGTCTATTTCTGTATCGGACAGTCTCTGTCCGTGCTGGCTGGGGCCGAAGCGCAGATTGTCGGCGATCGTCCCGGGGAAGAGATACGGAGTTTGCATAATCATGCCGATTCGGCGGCGGAGGTCGCGGGGCGGAATTGCGCGGTAATCATTGCCATCGAGAAGGACCGTTCCGCCAGTGGGTTCGTCGAGACGATTTAGTAATCGCAATAGGGAGGACTTGCCGGCTCCGCTGGGGCCGACGATGGCCAAGATGTCTTCTCGGGCGACGTCGAACGAGATGTCGTCGACGATGTTGCGGCCTGACACGGCGCGGGTGAGGTGGTCAGCGCGGAGCAGAGTTGACGCGAGTCGTTCGATCATCGGTGGATTCTATTGTAGAACTCGTTATTCCACACGGGGGTTCGCGGCGCGATATACTGCACTGCGGATTGGGAGAGATGCATGGAACCGTTTCGTTATCACGTGTTTATCTGTAATCAGCAAAAACCTGAAGGCGTTCCGGGATGCTGTGCCCGAGGCGCGCAAAAGGTAATTGATGCGCTGCGGCGTGAGTTGGGCACACGCGGATTGGAGGACCAAGTTCAGGTTACGACGTGCGGATCGCTTGGGTTATGCGAGAGTGGTCCGAATATGGTCGTCTATCCCGAGGGAACGTGGTATTCGGGGTTGAAGCCGGAGGATGTGCGGGAGATCGTGGAGTCGCACTTTGTGAACGGCAAGCCTGTGGCGAGGCTTGTTCGCGAGAATGCCGGTGAGCTGAAAGCTGAGATCACGATGAATCGCAACCGGTACGTGGCTTCTCTCAAGGCGCGCGATGCGGCGGGGATGCTGCCGGAAGATGTCGATCAGCGAATCAAAAGCTTCTGGGAAAGCCGTGCAATTCTGACTGCCATCGAGTTGGACATCTTTAATGCTGTCGGCAACGGTGGAACGGCAGAACAAGTCGCGCAGAAACTCGGGAGTGATGCGCGCGCGACGGAGATGCTGCTGAACGTCCTGGTCGGCATGGAACTGCTGAAGAAGGGTGGCGAGATGTTTGTGAATACAGCCACTTCGTCGCGCTTCTTCCGCGATGGTTCGCCCGATAACATGCGGATGTCGCTGATGCACAGCGTCAATCTCTGGGACACATGGTCTACTCTGACCGAGTGCATCCGCCAGGGAACGTCGGTTAGACGAGCGGCTGGCGTTGCGCGTGACGAGCAACAGACGAAGGCGTTCATCGCGGCCATGCACCGTAACGCACGCGAACGTGCATCGGTCGTGATTCGAGCGGTCGGCCTAGATGGTGTCAGTCGCATGATCGATCTCGGCGGAGGTTCGGGTGCGTACTCGATCGCTTTTGCCGAGGCGAAACCGGATCTTAAGGTCACGCTGCTCGATGTTCCTGAGGTGCTGCCGCTCACGACGGAATATGTGAAGGAGGCGGGCGTTTCTGACCGAGTGACTTTCACACCGGGAGACTTGAGAAGTGACAAGTTCGGCAATGGATATGATCTGGCTCTTCTCTCGGCCATTTGCCACATGTTCAGTGTTAAGCAGAATAAGGATCTGTTGCGTCGAGCTTATGAAGCGCTCAACGACGGCGGTCGGCTCGTGATTCAGGAGTTCATTCTTGAGCCGGACAAGACCAAGCCACTCTTCGCGGCGCTGTTTTCTCTCAACATGCTGGTCGGCACAGAGAAGGGAAGTTCGTACAGTTCGGACGAATATTCCGAATGGCTGAGAGACGCAGGATTCCGTGACGTTAAGCAGGTGCGCTTGCCGGGGCCGACCGGATTGATGATTGGTACGAAGTAGGAGGCGCATTTGCAGAGTCGTGTTCGGGGGTAG
The DNA here is from genome assembly GCA_023410055.1 of Acidobacteriota bacterium. Lineage (GTDB taxonomy): Bacteria > Acidobacteriota > Terriglobia > Terriglobales > Acidobacteriaceae > JAEZPW01. The sequence continues at coordinate 4,551 of JAEYQK010000006.1, read as the reverse complement.
GGATTCCTCCGCTCCGCTTCGCTTCGGTCGGAATGACAATGCTGTGATGTAGCCATCGCTGCGGGGCGTTTTGACATCGCAACGACGGAATGAGTAACCCACACAAGCAAAGGAGGCTTGTGTGGGCCACCGCAGTTTCACTGGGGAAAGAATGGCGATCAGAACACTGAATCCGGCTACTGGTGAGCTTGTACGCAAGTTTGACGCGCATACGGATGCGGAGGTCGAGGCGAAGCTGGAGAGGGCGGCTGCGACGTTCCGGACGTGGAAACGTGTTCCGTTTGCAGAGCGAAGCAAGCTGATGCGGCGTGCGTGCGAGGTGCTGGAGCGAGATAAGGACCAGCTTGCGCGGACGATGGTGCTGGAAATGGGCAAGCCGATCAAAGCGGCTGTCCAGGAGGTCGAGAAATGTGCGCGGGCTTGCGACTTCTACGCCAATAACGCTGAGCGGTTTCTCGCGGATGAAGAAGCGCAGAGTGGCGCGACGCGGAGCTTCGTTAAGTATCAGCCGTTGGGTCCAGTGCTGGCGGTGATGCCGTGGAACTTCCCGCTGTGGCAGGTGTTTCGGTTTGCGGTGCCTGGGTTGATGGCGGGCAACGTCGGGCTGCTGAAACATGCGTCGAATGTGCCGCAATGCGCACTTGCGATCGAGGATGTCTTCAAGCAGGCGGGATTTCCAGAGGGCGCGTTCCAGACTCTGCTGATCGAGTCGGCAAAGGTCGCGAAGGTTATAGAAGATCGCCGAGTGGTTGCCGTTACATTGACTGGCAGCGTTGCAGCGGGCAGCAGCGTTGCGGCAACCGCAGGCAAGCAGATCAAGAAGAGCGTGCTGGAACTTGGTGGAAGTGATCCGTTCATCGTTATGCCGAGCGCGAACATGAAACAGACGGTGGAGACTGCAGTGCAGGCGAGAACCGTGAACAATGGGCAGTCGTGCATTGCAGCGAAGCGGTTTATTGTTCATGAAAAAGTTGCCGATGAATTCTTGAGCAAGTTTGTGGAGCGCATGAAGTCGTTGAAAGTCGGCGATCCGATGGACGAAGCGACTGAGGTCGGACCTCTCGCAACACGAGATGTTCTGGACGATCTGGACGAACAAGTGCAGCAGACCGTTCAGGCTGGTGCTCGCGTGCTGTGTGGCGGGCACAAGGACGGGCGGCCTGGATTTTTCTATCAACCCACTGTACTGACCGACGTCCCGGAAGACTCGCCGGGGTACCGTGACGAATTGTTCGGGCCAGTGGCCTCGGTGTTTCGGGCCGAGGACATCGATGATGCGATCCGTATTGCGAATGACACCAAGTTCGGCCTGGGATCAAGCTTGTGGTCGAACGACGAACGCGAGCGTACCAAATTCATCGACGAGATTGAAGCTGGCATGGCGTTCATCAACGGCATGGTAGCTTCAGACCCGCGGATTCCGTTTGGCGGCGTCAAGGAGTCCGGCTACGGGCGCGAGTTGAGTGTGCATGGCATACGCGAGTTCGTGAACGCTAAGACCGTGTGCATCAACGAGGTCGCGCAGGGCGGCAGCGAGACGGAGTAGGTACCCCTCCCCATGTGCTCCGTGTTGCAAACAAAGGCACTTAGCCGCCATGTCTGGCTATAATGTTGAATTTGAATGACTTACGCGTAAAATATTTGAAACAAAGGGGTTATGGTGCTTTTTGCTGAAACATCTGTCGTCCCTTGCGGGACTCGGAATCTGTGGAACCGTTGACCCAGCACTGCGCAACCCCTACGGGGTTCGCTTGTGCTGGGCTATTCTCTAGCGCCCCTGCGGGGCTAGGAACAGGCGCTCATCAGGCTAAGAACAGGTCCCCATTTAGAAGAGTTGAGTACGGGCAGCTTCTACATACATTTTAGCAGTTTGCGCGGGTAAACCCGACACGGCCAGAGACGCCAGATTTCTTCTGTAATCAGTTGCTTGGAGCGATTCGACCACAGCTTGGGGCTTGACTCATGCTGCCATCGTTTCGGTCTTGTCGTCAGTCGCGACTGCGGGAGCCACCTGTAAGTGCAGTTCCTCCCACCCACCGTTTAGCCTCGAACTGAGCAGACGAGTGATGGATTCAGCGGCTTGGCTCAGCTCCTGGGCCGTGAAGTCCCTTGCCTTAGCGGTAATTTCCAAGGTGTACTTGACTCTGTTGTCGTGTTCCCGGCCGCGCGACAGGGAACTTTCCAGAAGGCGATGGAGATTCAAGAGCGAAGCGCTGCCACAGACGAGACATTCGTCGTGTGGGCTGTTGCTGATGGTTTCGCAGTCGACACAAAGTACCGCGTCTGGCAACGGTACGGTATTGAGCTTGCGCTTGTTTTCGGCCCTTTTCACAAACCCACTCCTAAACGAAGCCTGACGGAAATTAGGAACACGGAGCAGCGCGCCTGAGTTGCTAGCTTAAGGTGAGATTTCGAAAAGCGGACGTGGTTGACAATTGTTTACGCATGTTTGACGCGATTTTTACGCCCAGAGTGGAACGGCGGAGTTCTATACAGTGGTGGTTGAGATAAGTAATCGGAGGTCAGTTCACAATGAGATACAGACTAGCAATTGCGGTTTCGGTGATTCTGATTTCCGCCATGGCGCTGGCGCAACCGGCACCTTCTGAAAGTGGTCAGAAACTGGGCGGGACTGAATCAAGCGCGCGCATCTCGCGTGAAGTAATGCACGAGTTGCTGATGAATCCGTATTACAACGTCTTTGACAATCTTGAGTACAAGGTGGACGGCGACACCGTGGTTCTGATGGGGCAGGTCACCGATCCGGTCGTGAAGAGCGATGCGATGGCTTCGGTGCGGCGTGTCGAGGGCGTGGCGAATGTGAAGGATGAAATTGAAGTCCTTCCACCCTCGCCCATGGATAGCAGGATTCGTCGGCAACTCTATTACAGCGTTTACGGCTTTGGCGGACTGGGCAGGTACTCAATGGGCACGAATCCGGCAATCCACTTCATTGTCGATAACGGTCACGTCACGCTAGTCGGCGAGGTGGACAGTCAGACTGACAAGAACATTGCAGGTATAAGGGCAAACTCGGTTCCCGGAGTGTTCTCCGTGACCAATGACTTGCGGGTGCGTTCCGAGTCGGCAGGGAAGACGCAGACGCCGGTGAAGGGAAAGAACGGCTAAGCAGATCGGCTGAGTGTGCGAGGTGAGAAGAATGGCGGAGAGACAGGGATTCGAACCCTGGATAGCCTTTCGACTATACACGCTTTCCAAGCGTGCGCCTTCAGCCACTCGGCCATCTTTCCGCTGATTCAACAGCTTACGTAGTTGCGCTCTCAAAAAGACAACACGCTTAGGGAGCGCTAACGTGAGCCGCTTTGGCCAGTCTATCCGTGAACGCCGCTATCTTCATAACGTATCGCCTGCAACCGTCTCTTGGTACAAACACGCCTTCAATTGGCTGCCCTCGGAATCACCCACTCAGCAAGAACTCAAAGGCACCGTCTTGCGAAGGAGAGAGCGGGGACTGAAAGAGACCGGATGTAATGCTGCCATTCGCGCCATCAATTCTTATCTGCATTGAAAAGATCGGCGGTCTTTTGACCTTCCCTCGGCAACTTTTAGCCCGCCCCTACCCATCCGTGGCGGCGGAATCCTTGTCTCCTAACTGCGCCTGTCCTTAGCCCATCTCACTCGCGTCAACACCCGTGCAGACTGCGGTGTTCCCGGAGGTCTTTTTGGGATGCAGTTATCCGGGCGTGCAAGTCGCGGCATTCTGTTTGAGCTGACAGAAATAGTTGGCGGCCTTTTCCGACGGCTTGCATGAGACGCGCGGTTGCGGAGACGTACTTGCTAACCAGAACTCCACATTGATCTTCAAGGCCATAACGAGTTGTGCAGTACATAAGGCGAGTGTCCAAGTCGGCCCCTCTCTGCGCAAGAGAAGCCAGCCGGTCCCAGCGGTCTAGACGGCCCTTGTACGTTTTATTAGATGACTTCGGAACCGCCGGGGACGCCAACACCCACTTACATAGAGTTGGCATGTTGGTGACCCATTCACAACAGTGTCTCCCTAACGGGAGAGACACATGGTTATGTCTGTATTCTGTGGCGTGTTGGTGGCGTCACGGCATCAGGCCTACATTCTGCTAGATGCGCTGCACTACGATGCGTCCGGAGAAGTCCGGCCCGGTCACAGAAATTCACACTTCAGGACTTGACACGGTTTAGATAATCGTTGCGCCTGAGGGACAACACGCCCAGAATTTCGGCCTAAGAGCGTGATTCACGGAAGTCGTTGACTTAAATGGCGGAGAGACAGGGATTCGAACCCTGGATAGCCTTTCGACTATACACGCTTTCCAAGCGTGCGCCTTCAGCCACTCGGCCATCTCTCCGCGCACGGGGTTGCAAAGACATTCTAACAGGTGGGCGCGATTTGGGGAGAAGTGATTGTGTGGTGCGGGTAGGGATTCCTCGCTGCGCTCGGAATGGCAAACGTTGTTGATGGTATTCAGTTCGTTTTGCAAAGCGTGGGCGGGGCGCCCACGCTCCAGTCGCCAAGGTGGCGGCGCTACGATGTGGATGACGATGGAGATAAGGTGG
>JAEYQK010000107.1 GCA_023410055.1 Acidobacteriota bacterium | reverse complement strand
GAGGAGTATTCGTCTTCGAGCTGGCGATGGAAGCTGGTCTGCTTGAAGTTGGAAGACATGACTTGCAAGGCCCAGAGGATGCGTCCGGACTTCTTCTCGCTGAGGGTATCGTTGTTGATGCCTTGGACGATCTGCATGAGGGCATAGTGGATGGCGTCGGGGCTGTCGATTAGGGCGAGGTCGATGACGGGCTCGGGGATGGGCTGGGTGGAGCGGCGGCGGGGGAAGTCCTTGACGGCGCGCCAGTGGAAGTGGCAGAGTTCGTGGCCGCGTGCGGCGGGCGAACCGCATTGGGTTCCGTTGGTTTTGATGTGGGCACAGCGGCGGATGTTCTTGTTCAGCATGGTTCCTTTGTGGCGCCCCTATGGGGCTGGAATTCGTTGTCGCTATATACCCAGCGCTGCCGCGCTGAGCTGCCTAAATCGCGGCCCTACGGGCCTGTGGCGCGGGTGCGAATGATAGTTTCGTTATCGTACGTTGCAGAGCCGCGGAAGTAACGGCGGGCGAGTTGTCCGCCGTGACAGCCGACGGGACGGCGACGCCACGAGCGTGCGTCGCTACGGGCCTGTTTTTGTCAGGGTGCTAATGACTCGGGCAAATGCGTTCGGAGTCGAACCTCAGCGGCTAAAGCCGGCCATCTCTAGTCGGCAAGGATCGCAGGTCTTTAAGGCCTGCGCCACCATACAAGCGAAAGCCCCACGTTAGCTGCGCGAACGTGGGGCACCGTCGGACGTGGGAGATCCGTGGGTCATTCGTCTGTTAGTTGATGCTAGTTCCAGTATGACAAAGTCAGATGGGAAGACCCGACAGGGCGGGGGAGTTTATATTCCGTGTGTTTGCAGGGAGTTGCGGAAGATCACGTTATTCAGGAGGCTTGACTTGATGGAAAGTGTTGGCCGTCCGTTGGGGACTTGGGATGTCCTGCTGCTCACTACGCGGCACTTCCGTGTCGGCTAAGTTCGGAAGCCCCTTCGGGGAAGACACGGCGGCAGATAGTGTGGTCGATACGCAAACCCACAACAATATTCCAAATTTCATATTGTTGATCCCAAAACCAAGGTATGATTATGTAAGTCATAGAAAATGCTGATACTGGTTTTTTGATGTCCCACCCAAAGCTGGCAACCGATTTGCACCTAGATACGCCGCAACTGTATGCGGCAACGCCGAGTTCCTCGAAGGGAACGAGAGCTGAAGCGCACCTCGGGTTCATGACTAAGGATTTCCAAACTCGTTTTTCGGCTGTTACGCTCGCGATCTTGACGGTTGCGGCAGCCGTGTTTGCCTTTATCAACTTTCAGAAAGAGCGCGAGTTTGAGACACCTTACGATGGGGTGTTCTGGGCCGAGAGTCAGTCTGGAATGGAGGCGAAACGAGTTGACGCGGAGGGACCGGGTGCAAAGGCGGGCGTAAAGGAAGGCGACGTCTTACTTACGATCAACGAGCGCCCAGTCACCAAGTTTGCTGACCTGATGCGCTCGACGTATCGCGTTGGCGTCTGGTCAAAGGCGACTTACGGTCTTGTTCGAGACAATGTTTCGCTTGAGGTACCGATTGTCCTAGTACCAACCGATAACTCGATGCACTCCGGGTTGCGGTTCATTGCGCTGATCTATCTTGGAATTGGCCTCTATATATTGCTTCGGCGTTGGACGGCGCCGCGATCGGGACACTTTTATGTATTTTGCCTGGTGTCGTTCATCTTTTATGCGTTTCACTACACGGGCAAGCTCAATCAGTTTGACTGGATTATTTTCTGGTCGAAGATTGTCGCGGAGGCGCTGCAACCGGCACTCTTCCTGCACTTTGTACTGACGTTCCCTGAGACGAAGGACGTCGTGAAGCGGCATCGCTGGCTCACGACCGCAGTGTATCTGCCCGCGGCGGTTCTTCTTTCGATAAGAGTTTTGGCGCAGGAGCGGCTGGCTGCGAGTGCGATACTCGCGTGGCAGCTCGATAGGCTCATATATCTGTACTGGGCGACGTTGTTTGCAGTTGCGGCTGGAGTGCTCTGGCATACCTACAAGTACGCGAGCACGCCGATTCTGCGGCAACAGATGAAGTGGGTGACGCGTGGAACGATCATCGCTATCACGCCGTTCACGCTCTTGTACGTGATCCCGTTCCTGACGGGTGCACTCCCGACAACGGCGATGAGATTCAGCGTTTTGTCGCTGATATTCCTGCCGTTGACGTTCGGATATGCGATCTTCCGCTATCGCTTGATGGACGTTGATCTGATCTTCAAACGTGGCATGACCTACACCTTGGCGTCGGCAGCCATTGTTGGGGTCTATTTCCTTGCAGTAGGAATTGCGACGGAAATACTTCACGCCAAGGTTCCGAGTGCGGGCAAAGCTGGCCTGATCGTTGCGATAGCGGTCACTGCGCTGCTATTTGAACCGGTGAAGAAGTCGATTCAGGGTCAGCTTGATCGAATCTTCTATCGTAAGCGCTATGATTACCGCCGCACTTTGATTGAGTTTGGCCGTGAACTGAGTGCCGAAACGCATCTTGAGAACATGCTGAGCTCGGTGCTTGACCGCCTGTCGCGAACGTTGCTTGTGGATCGAGCCGCGATCTTTCTTGCCGTCGGAACCGATCAGTTCACGATGGCAAAGTCATTCGGGATTGGCGATACGCGCGACCTGGATCTTTCGTTCCTCACTGAGCAGCGGCCTGAAATGGCAGCGGGGCACCTCTTCTTCGACAATACTCACCAAGTTGTTCGCGAGACACCTCAGGCGCAGGAATCGATTGCCCGGCTGGACCTGAACTATTACATCCCGTGCACGGTGCAGAACCGAACGATCGCGGTGCTCGGGTTGGGTAAGACTGTGGAAGGCGACTTCCTCTCCAGTGAAGATGTGGAACTGCTGGAAACGCTCGCTGGGTATCTCGGTATCGCGATTCAGAATGCACGGCTCTACGCGTCGCTGGAGCAAAAAGTCAGCGAGTACGAGAGACTGAAGGACTTCAACGAGAATATCGTCGAATCCATCAGCGTGGGCGTTCTGGCGGTCGATCTGGACGACCGGATCGAGTTCTGGAACTCCCAGATGGAAGTGCTCTTTGCGAAGTCGCGTGCCGAGGTCCTGGGCCATCCGATCAGCGAAGTGTTGCCGACAAGCTTTGCCGAAGAGTTCTATCGTGTGCGACAAACGCCGGGGATTCATAACTTGTACAAGTTCAAGCTGGGAACTCCGGCAGGGGAAACGCGGACCACCAATATCGCGATTGCTCCTCTGGTGACGAGGCGCTTCAACGTGATAGGGCGGTTGATCATTCTGGACGATATCACCGACCGTACTTACCTTGAGAGTCAGTTGTCGCAGGCCGAAAAGCTTTCGTCTATTGGGTTGCTGGCCGCCGGTGTGGCGCATGAAGTCAATACACCTCTAGCGGTGATCTCCTCGTACGCGCAGATGATGCAGAAACAGGTGGCTGGCGACGAGAAGCAGGCGAAGTTGCTGGAGAAGATTACGCAGCAGACGTTCCGCGCCTCGGAGATTGTGAACAACCTGTTGAACTTCTCCCGTACAAGCGGCACTGAGTTCAGCCAGGTGAGCATCAACAAAGTAATTCATGACACGCTGGCACTACTGGAACATCAGTTCAAGACGGCACAGGTGAAAGTGGAGGACGAGCTTGATCCGAAACTGCCATCGATCTACGGCAATGCCGGAAAGTTGCAGCAGGTTTTTTTGAATCTGTTCCTCAATGCGCGCGATGCGATGCCGGGAGGCGGGACACTGCATGTGTCGACGAACAACGGCGACGGGGTGTCGGTGAGGGTGTCGGATACGGGGACAGGAATTGCGCAGGAGTATATTCAGCGGATTTACGACCCGTTCTTTACGACAAAGACATCACCAACCCCTGGGCAGCGTCGCGGTACGGGGCTCGGGCTTTCGGTCACGTACGGAATCATCCAGGAACACGCAGGAAAGATCAGTGTTGAAAGTCGCCGGAACGAAGGAACAACGTTCGTTCTGGAATTCCCAATGTTAAAGAAGGCGGTCAATGTCTGAAGCCGGCGTCGCGACGAGAAGTCGCGCCACAAGCGAGCAGGTTGCATCCGGATCGATTCTCATTATTGACGATGAGGCGGCGATTCGTGAATCGTTGCAGGCACTGCTGGAACTCGAAGATTTCGAAGTAGAGACGGCCAGTACGGCCGAAGAGGGACTTGCGCGCTGGGCCATGCGCCCGTTTGACTTGCTGTTGCTGGACTTTGCGCTGCCGGACAAGAATGGTCTTGATGTGCTGGCGGATATTCGCGACCGTGACCCATTGTTCCCTGTCATCATGATCACCGCGTACGGCACGGTCGAGAATGCCGTAAGGGCAATTCAGGGCGGAGCGGCGAATTTCGTTCAAAAGCCGTGGGACAACGAGAAACTGCTCGCGGATGTACGTACGACAATTGCGCGTCGCCGTGCCGAAGAGGAGAACATTCAGCTCAAGCGGGCGCTGAAACAGCGGTACAACTTCACCAACATCGTAGGTAAGAGCGACCCGATGCTGCGGATATTCGACCTGGTTGCGCAGGTGGGTCCAAGCCGCTCGACGGTTCTGTTGCAGGGCGAGAGCGGTACGGGAAAAGAGCTGATCGCAAAAGCGATTCATATGAGCTCGCCGCGCAAAGACCGGCCATTTGTTCCGGTGAACACTGGCGCGATGTCGACGGACCTGCTTGAGTCGACGCTGTTCGGGCACGTAAAAGGCGCGTTCACCAGCGCAGTAGCATCGAAAAAAGGCTTGTTTGAAGTAGCGGACCGCGGGACGCTGTTCCTGGATGAAATCGGCAATATGTCGATGGACACGCAGGCGAAGATACTGCGCGTGCTGCAGGACAAGAAGTTTATGCATCTGGGCGGCGTGCAGGAGATCCAGGCGGACGTCCGGATCATAGCCGCAACGAATGTTGACTTGAAGCAGCAGGTGCGAGAGGGCAAATTCCGCGACGATCTTTTCTACCGCTTGAACGTGATCACGGTGGAATTGCCGCCATTGCGTGCGCGCCCCGAGGACATTCCCCTGCTGGTGGACTTCTTCCTGAAGAAGTTCTGCGAAGAAAACGAAAAGCAACTTCGGCAGATATCGCCCGAGGCACTGCGTGTTCTGATGGACTATAACTGGCCCGGCAATGTGCGCGAACTGGAAAACGTAGTTGAGCGCGCAGTGGTGCTGTCGCCGGGAACGGTAATCGGCGTAGACCAATTGCCGGACCATATGGTGGGCCGAGGCAACGGTTTCCAGCCGCTGAATCACGACCCAGACGCGTCCCTGTTCGACATTATGGAAAGCTGGGAGCGCCGCATCATCAGCGACATGCTGGAGAAATGCAACTGGAACCAGACCGAGGCCGCCGAGCGCTTCAGGGTTCCGCTCTCGACACTCAATCAGAAGGTTAAGCGGCTGAACATCGAAATCAAGCGAAAGACTAGCAGGGAGAACTGAGCAGTTCTCAAATCTCAGTTCTCAGCTGTCGTTCCTCAAAAGCTCTATCCGGTGCCCAGTACGGGTACTGGTTTTCTCCTGCATCTGATATATTTCGAATCTCCGAGGAAATACTCGGAAAGAACGCATGGAACTGCTTTCGCCAACCGAATTCGCAAAAGATCGCGTGCTAGCGGTCCAGGAATACTGGCGGCTGGCGACTCGTTCGGTAATGAATCTCTTCGGGCATCCGCGATACGTTGGCGACACCTTGCAGCAAGCCGATCTGATCGGCGTTGGATCGTTGCCGATCGTAGTGCTGACCGGATTCTTTACCGGAGCAGTGCTGGCACTGCAGTCGTCCAACACGCTGCAACGATTTGGTTCGACATCGCTGACCGGTCAATTAGTGTCGCTTTCCATGGTGCGCGAATTGGGGCCGGTGTTAACCGGGTTGATGGTGGCTGGACGCAATTCGTCCGGCATGGCCAGCGAATTGGGATCGATGAAAGTGACCGAGCAGATCGATGCCATGCGTGCGCTGGGCACTGATCCGACGAAGAAGCTCGTAACACCCCGAGTTGTTGCGTCGGTGATAATGCTGTTTTTTCTTACTATCATCTCTGACCTGGTCGGACTGGCGGGTGGCTGGCTGTTGTCGGCCCTGCTGCTACACATCGACTCCAATCAGTACTGGAATTATGCGTGGCAGTCGCTGCATTTCGCGGACGTCATTATGGGACTGGTTAAGCCAGTATTCTTCGGATTCGTGATTGCGAGTATTGGCTGCTACTACGGCCTCAGCGCCAAGGGTGGCACGCAGGGAGTAGGTCGTGCTACGACACAAGCCGTGGTCGCGGCTTCGGTTCTCATTCTGACTGTTGACCTGGTGCTGACCAGATTCCTGATGCTCGTCTTTCCGGGGTACTAAGGCGAGATGTCCGAAATACTCTCACCAACGGGCGCAACGTCTCCTTCGATTGAGGAGACCCAACACAAGGCAATCATCTTTGAAGATGTCGCGATCTCGTTTGAGAACAACGCTGTACTGGACGGGATCTCTTTCCAGCTGCTGCGTGGCGAGACGAAAGTGCTGCTGGGAGTTGCGGGAGCGGGCAAGAGTACAATTCTGAAGCTTGCACTGGGGCTGGTGTGCCCGGACCGAGGCCGAATCTTCGTGCTTGGACATGAAGTCACGAAGATGAAAGAAGAGGACCTGTTCGATCTGCGCCGCAACATCGGCATGGTGTTCCAGGAGAGTGCGCTCTTTGATTCGCTGACCGTTCGAGAAAACGTCGCATATCGGCTCATGGAGGAACATGATCTCACCGACGATGAAGTCGAACGGCGAGTTGTTGAGGCACTTCGATTCGTCGAACTGGAGCATACACTCGACATGTATCCATCGGAGTTGTCAGGCGGCATGAGACGCCGGGTAGCCATTGCGCGCGCGATCGTCAGCCGTCCCGAGATACTGCTTTATGACTCGCCTACCGGCGGCCTTGATCCGGTGACATCGACTACCATCATTGAACTGATTCTGAAGGAACGCGATCAATACCGGACGAGTTCATTGATGGTGACGCACCGTTTGCCAGACGCTTACGTGCTGGCGACGAACTACTACGATGTGGATTCGAAACAGATGAGGCCGACGTTCGGAACCGCTAGAACCGACGTGAATACGTCGTTCTTGATTCTAAGAGACGGGAAGGTCATTTTTGACGGCAACGCGACGGAGTTGACGGCGGCCGCTGAAAAGGACGCCTATATCCGTGAGTACATCAGCTAGGCACGAATACTGCCAACAATTTGCCCTGGCAAGCTTGCGAGCCTCTCTGGAGTTGGGTAGCATCAAAGGTGAAGCCGGCCTGCAAAGCAGGTGAAATGGCAACCGCTTTTGAGCCAACAGATGCAAAAAGGGAGCCTGACTCGTAGATACGGTCCCGTGTGCAAGGTTCCGCCAGTACGGAAATGCCTAACGGATCGCGGCGGGTTCCCACCGTCTAAGGACGGGCTCTGAAGCGGCCCAGCTCACGGCCCCGCGGGTCGGCTTTGATGCATTCTGCACATCATCTTTCCTTCCGCTCATCTGCTATTCTGAAAGTCTGAAGAGATTGCCGCGTCATCTAACTTGGAAGGTACTTCACCGTGTTTCCTGAACTTCTCCGAATCGGCTCGTTTTCACTGCCTACCTACGGATTTCTGGTGGCAATAGGCGTCTTTGCTGGCCTGCTGGTTGCAGCAAGATTCGCGGAGAATCAGGGTCTGGATGGCGACAAGGCTTGGAACCTGGGGATCATCGCTGTGCTATCAGCGATTCTTGGCGCCAAGGTTCTGATGTTTCTGCTGGATTGGAAGTACTACGCCGAACATCCGCGAGAGATGTTTAGCCTTGCGAGTTTCCAGGCTGGAGGCGTTTTCTACGGTGGCCTGATCGCAGCCATCGCGGCCTCCGTATGGTACATACGGCGAAACCGCATGCCGGTGTTGCGCACTTGTGACGCATTTGCGCCGGGTATCGCGCTGGGTCATGTATTCGGCCGCTTTGGATGCTTCGCCGCCGGTTGCTGCTTTGGAAGACCGACCTCTATGCCGTGGGGCGTAACGTTCACGAATCCACTGGCGAAGGAGATTTCCGATACACCTCTGGGCATCAGGATCCATCCCACGGAGCTATATGAAGCAGTAGCCGAGCTGATCAATTTCACGATTCTGGTTTTGTTGATCAAGCGAAAGAGGTTCGAAGGACAGGTGATCGGGGCGTACTTGTTCCTTTACGGCGTAGAACGTTTCTTTCTTGAATTCGTTCGCGACGATCCGGGGCGCGGTCAGGTATTTGGCGGCGCAATGACCGGAACGCAGTTGATATCGATTGTCATGGTTCTCGCCGGAGGCCTGCTCTGGCTGCGAAAGAAACCGATGCAAGAACCCGTTGCCGTGGCTTCTGCAACGAATTAGGATTTCAACGCAAAGGACGCTGAGGACGCAAGGCTCGCCCATTGAACCCACATCTGCCAAAAGCGGGCAGATACGGGGCACCAAATAGTCTGACGCGCTAATCGGCTTGTGCCTGAGATCACCTATCCGATTGAACTGAGAGTCTCGCCCGAGGACGCATCCAAGCGTCTCGATCAGTTTCTTGTTGCACATATTCCCGACATCAGCCGCGCGAGAATTCAGCAGGTCATCGAGCAAGGCGCAGTGTTGGTCGCCGGAAGAGCGGAGAAACCCTCCTACAAATTGCGCGCGCAAGATGTGGTTGTTGTCACCGAACCGGCTGAGCGCCCGCCGTTGCGGGCCATTGCGGAAGAGATCTCACTCGATGTTGTTTACGAGGACGACGATCTGGCAGTCATTAACAAACCGGCCGGGATGATGGTGCATGCCGGCGCAGGCGCTACCGACGACGAGCGGAATCGCGGAACTTTGGTGAACGCGCTACTGCACCGGTTCGGGACACTATCGAACGTTGGCGGTGCCATTCGGCCCGGGATTGTGCACCGACTGGATCGCGAAACAAGCGGACTGATCCTTGTCGCGAAAAATGACCTGGCGCACCGCAGGCTTGCCGAACAATTCTCTTCCCGCATAGTGAACAAGAAGTACGTGGCACTGGTCCATGGCTGGCCCAAGCAGGATTCTGGAACGATCGATGCTGAAATCAGCCGCGACGCCGTACGCAGAACACGGATGACGACTCGGCGAAGTGGAGGACGTACGGCCGTGAGTCACTGGCGAGTGCTCGAACGTATTGAGTCGCAATATGGAAAATTTGCACTCGTCGAAGTCAAAATCGACACTGGGCGGACTCATCAGATTCGGGTCCACATGGCCTCGGTCGGACATCCAGTAGTAGGAGATACACTGTACGGCGCCCCGCACGAGTTGAGGAGTACCTTTGGAAAGCGGAGTTCGGGAAAGAGAGTTGATCAGTCTGGGAGGTCCCGCGATCCGGAACGTCTTTCTTTGGATAGAAATTTCCTCCACGCGGCCGCAATAGAGTTCAGGCATCCCCAGACGGGGACAGCCGTTTCATTCTCTAGTCAGTTACCGAAGGAGTTGACCGGCTTTCTGGATGCAATTAGGAGCTAAGTGATACCGATTGGCTAGAAGAATGCTGCACAATGGTAACGCTGCTCACGTTTGCGGCAGGTATAATCTGGTTAAGAGTTGCTAATGAACAAACTTCCCGTAATCACCCTTGCTTTTGCCATAACGACGCTCGGCGCCTCGGCGCAGACCTCGAATCAGAATGAGTTACCATCTGCACCGTCAGCAACGCTGCAGGAACAGATGCAGCGGCAGCAGGCTCCGCCGCCACAGGAAGCGCCAAAACCGCAGCAGCAGACTCAGCCTGCGCCAGCACCCACCCAGACAACTGTGCAACCGGAAACGGCAAAGGCGGCGACCGAGAGCACTGTGCCAGTTGCAAATTCCGCAAAGGCTGACGAGGAGAACGCGAAGGGCAGTGCGGGAGACGCGGGAGACGACCCAAGCATAACGACGATCAAACGTGAAGTAACAGAAGTCAACGTGATCTTCACGGTGACGGACAAGCGTGGCCGGTTCATTAAGGACTTGAAGCAGGCCGACTTCAAGGTGCTGGACAACAATCAGCCGCCGCAGCGGGTCAGGGATTTCAGGGCAGAAAGCAACTTGCCACTTCGAGTGGGACTGCTTGTTGATGCGAGCAATTCGATCCGGGACCGTTTTGCGTTCGAGCAGGAATCCGCGATCGAGTTCTTGAACCAAATCGTTCGACCGAAGTCAGATCGCGCTTTTGTGATTGGGTTCGACACGACCGCGGAAGTCACCCAGGACTTTACCGACAGCACAGAGAAGCTTTCGAAAGGTATCCACATGTTGCGGGCCGGCGGTGGTACCGCGATGTATGACGCATTGTTTTATGCTTGCCGGGATAAGCTAATGAAAGCTGATCAGGCAGGCACTTCGGTCCGGCGCGCAATAATTCTTCTCAGCGACGGAGAGGACAATCAAAGCCGGGTTACGCGTGAAGAAACGATCGAAATGGCACAGCGAGCCGAAGTGATCATTTACGCCATCAGCACCAACGTAAGCGGCGTGAAATTGCACGGAGACAAGGTATTGGAACGTCTGGCCGAGGCAACCGGTGGACGCGCGTTCTTCCCCTTCAAAGTGCAAGACGTGGCGAACGCGTTCAGCGAGATACAGGATGAACTTCGCAGCCAGTACCAATTGGCCTACAAGCCGGCGGAGCTTCGCCCCGATGGGCGTTATCATTCAATCGAGATTCTGGCTGAGAATCATAAGAACCTAAAGGTTCGGGCGAGAAAGGGTTATTTCGCACCGAAGCAGTAGGTGAAGAGGCGGGTTAATAAAGAAAGGCCGGGATTCGATTCTCGGCCTTTCTTGTGTCTATCTTCTGGCTTCAGAATGATGCGCGGGCTTAGTCCGTGGCTAGTCTCCTTCTTGCTGATTCACAGCGTAATAGCCTTTTCGCGCCTGAATGCGATAGTTCTTGTCCTTCATAACAACGTCCACCTTACGATAGGAGCCGTCCAGCTTGGTGTTTGTAGGCGTGTAACCGATGGAGTACTGGCTTCGCAATTCGGCCGCAATCTGGTCAAAGGCAGCCCGGAGTTTTTCTGGCTTGTTGGAGGCTTCAATTGCGCGACCACCGGTTTCTTCGGCAAGTTTCTTCATTTCGCGGTCCCCGCCATAAGCCCCGCCATAAAATCCACGATCGGCAATCAGAATGACATAGCAGATTGCGTCCGCTTTTTGCGCCGCCTCGATGGCGTCCCTGATCTTCAGTTGGCTGCCCTGGTCCTCACCATCAGTAAGGACAATCATGGCCTTACGTCCCACCTCGGTAGCGAGTTTGTCGTGTGACGCCAAATAGATCGCATCGAAGAGCAGCGTGCCCTTGGGATCTGCACTTGTTGGGAAAGGCCCTCCGCCGAGTCCTGGCAGCCCACCACCGCTTCCGCCGGTATTGATCCTGGCACGATTCAGGGCGCGGCTGAGCATCGGGGCGGAATTCGTGTAGTCCTGAAGCAAATCAACGGTGACATCGAAGCTGATGACGAATGCTTCGTCTTTTTGCTTCAGCACATCGCGAAGGAACGCCGCGCCAACTTCCTTCTCGTACTCAAGCACACGAGCCTGGCTAGCGCTGCTGTCGATCAAAATACCCAGCGTGAGCGGTTGGTTCGATTCCGAGCTAAAGTACTTGATGGTCTGAGGTTTTCCGTCTTCCAGCACCTCAAAATCAGTTTTGGTCAGCCCGGGGATCAAAAGGCCTTTCTTGTCCTTGACGTTGAAGAACAAGTTGACGACGTTAACGTTAGATTTGAATGTTGGTAGTTGCTCTTCCTGCTGGTCCTGGCCCACGGAGAACACGGGAACCAGCAGGACCAGCAACAGGGCGGCGGTGGTAAATCTCATGTAAGGCTTTCTGAGCTTTGGATACATGCCTTCTCCGGGCCGTGGTCTCGGTCTATATTTATCTTAGAACATCGTGATCCCGGAAAAGTCGCGCTGCTGGATTAGACGCGAGAAGACGATTGGTTGTTGTGCTGGGCTTGAAAGGAGCGGGGCTAATGTACCCTGAAGGCAAGTTTCGGAACGGTTTTGCTCGGATAACTAGGATTGCATGCGCGCTGACTCTGGTTTGGGCTGTCCTTGGAGCTTGTTTCTTGGCTCCGGTTCATGCGATGGGACAGCAGACGAACTCGACCAGCCAGCTTCCGGATGCTCCTAGGCCGCAGAATAACGCGCCTCAGAACCCGCCGCCCACCACCCCAACACCTGTTGTCCCTGAGCAGGCGGCGCCTCCGCAGGGTCCGGTGTCGCCCAACGCCCCGCTACCGAGATCGGCTGATGAGCAAGGGGATGAGCAGGCTGCACCGGTCCCGCCCCCTAGAGCGAATATCCAAACAGCACCGATCGGAACTGTAGTGGCCCCGGATCCTGGTTCCAGGGAAGAGCTGACGGTCATACGCAAGAACGTGAACTTTGTAACGGTTCCGGTGACGGTAAAGGACCGTGACGGGCACTTGGTGCCAGGCCTGCTCGCGAACGACTTTTCCATTTACGAAGAGGGCGTTAAGCAGAAACTGCGGTTCTTCACCAGCGATCCCTTCCCTCTCTCGGCCGCTGTGGTAATCGATCTTGGTATGTCTGACACCGAGCTTTCCAAGGTCAGGCAGACTCTTCCCGCACTAGTAGGCGCGTTCGGACAATTCGACGAGGTTTCCATCTATTCCTATGGGAATACGGTAAAGAAATGGCAGGAATTGACACCGGCGGACAAAATATCGACTTCAATGTTGCGACAGCTTAAGTCACAAAGGGGTGCGAATTCGGGGGCACCCGTTGTGGGAGGACCGTTGGGCCAATCAGGACCGGTCATCAATGGCCGCAAGATGGACAACACTCCGAATATCGAGACGATGCCGAGTGGCCCGATTGAGCAGTCTCGGGTACTGAATGACGCGATTCTGGCGGCGGCGCAAGATCTGGCGCGGAGGGATCGCGCGCGCAGAGCAGAAGCAGCTGCCGGAACCGAGTACCGCAAGATTCTGTTCATCATCAGCGATGGACGCGAACTGGGTAGCGTGGCCAGCTATGCGGACGTGATGAAGGTGCTGCTTTCCAACGACATCATGGTTTACGCCGTTGGAGTTGGCGGAGCGGCGATTCCGATATATGGCAAACTGCAGAAGTTGAACATTCCGAGAACTGGAACGGGCAATATCCTGCCGAAGTATGCTTCTGCTACTGGTGGACAAGTCTTCACCGAGTTCACACAGGACGCGATTGAATCGGCTTACTCCCGAGTCACTGAGGAAGCGCGCAACCAGTACACGCTGGGATACACGACTCGCGCCACGCCGTCGAGCGCTTATCGGACGATTGAAGTCAGGGTAAACAAGCCGGGGCTGAGGATCTATGCGCGTGACGGGTACTACCCGTTGCCTCCGGAAAGGCCCGGGCAAAAGAAGCCGTAAATTACAATAACGAAGGTAACCTGCAATGAGCCGAGCTACAGGTATTACGATTGTGCAGTGACTTCTGAGGATTCTGGCAGAGAAGCAGTTTGGAAATAGGTGCTGCGGAAGGTAATCGGTGTGGTATAAAACGAGCAGCATCTCGGATTCCCAGAATTAGATGCATGATGTTGTAATCACACAGTTTGTGTCATTTAGAGGCTGGTCTTGAGCTTCATCAATTTTGCCGCTCGCGAAATCAATTGCAAGGTGGTGTACTATGGTCCCGGCCTAGGCGGGAAGACCACCAATCTGCAATGGATCTATGACAAGACCGGCAATAAATCCAAAGGCAAGATGATTTCGCTTGCCACGGAAACTGATCGTACCCTGTTTTTCGATTTCCTGCCTCTCGACCTTGGTACTGTGCGTGGGTTCCGGACCCGGTTTCACCTGTATACCGTTCCAGGACAGGTTTTCTACGACGCTAGCCGCAAGCTGATCCTTCGTGGCGTCGATGGTGTTGTGTTCGTGGCGGATTCGCAGGAAGAGCGAATGGACGCCAACATTGAGGCGCTCGACAACCTGAAGGGGAATCTGGTCGAGCACGGGTACGACCTGAAGACGATCCCCTACGTCCTGCAACTGAATAAGCGCGACCTACCGAACGTGCTCTCGATTGACGAGTTGAAGAAAGAGCTCGTCAGCAAGTCGGAGCCGGTGTTTGAGTCCGTTGCCTGCCAAGGCACCGGAGTGTTCGAAACGCTGAAAGAAGTAGCCAGACAGGTCTTCCTCGAACTGAAGAAGGGCTGAGCCCCCTCGCCTCCCCCTCAGTCGGTGATTTGTTGCAAATAAGGGCACTTAGCTAATATCTTTGCCTAAGTACTGCGATTCATAGGACTTAGTCTGCGGCAACAGGGGATCGGGCCATCTAGTCATCGGGCTATTGGACTCCAGAACCTCGCACGCGTACACCTCATACATAAGTATGGCAGAGATCAGGGTCGAAACCCGACAGGATCGCCGACATTGTTTTTCATGTGAATTCAATGTCTTGCAGCGGTTGGGATGGGAGACGAGGGTTGACACATGTTGAACTCCGCCTTCGGCTCACTTACAATTCTGCGACTCTCGTTTCGCCTAAATCGATAACGTTTGTGCCGGGAGCACCGCATGAGAAACACGATCACGGCCTTATTCGTTGTACTGCTTTTCTGCATGTCCACGGTTGCGCAGGATGGATGTCCGGTGTTGCCGCCTATTCATCCTGCTCAGGGCAATATCTTCTCACCGCAGCAGGAGCGTGATCTGGGAGACATAATTGCGGACCGGCAAGAGGCGCTTAGTTTTGGGGTGGTTTCAGATGAAGTACTGAATGCAAGGCTTCAAGCAGTTGGCGACCGCATCGTGAAGGTGCTTCCAACGGACATGCCCATTCGCTTTCGCCTTAGCGATCTCCCGGTAGTGAACGCTTTCACGATGCCAGGGGGGCGTGTTTACGTCACGCGGAAAATGGTCGCGTTTGTTAAGAGTGAAGACGAACTTGCGAGTATTCTGGCGCACGAATCGGCACATGTTGTCACTCACGATGCCGATCTGCGAATGAGTCTGCTGTTCCAGCGTGTGCTCGGAGTGACTTCGGTTGGGGACAGAGCGGACATATTCGAGAAGTACAACCAACTCATCGACAATGTTAGACGAAAACAATTGAGCATGCCTGACCGCGTGGAGCGGGAACAGCTCAATGCCGATGAGCTAGCGATGTACGCTATGGCGCGGGCAGGGTACGACCCGAAAATCTTAGCTGAAGTCTGGGACCGTTTCGCCGAGACCCAAGGCAAGACAGGCAATTGGCTTACGGACTTTTTCGGCACGACGCAACCGGGAGCAAAGCGTTTGCGGGAAGCGCTGAAGGCGGCGGAGTCGCTGCCGAGCCAGTGCATCGGAAAGGCGGACCGAGATGCTGACTTTCAAAAATGGCGTGCCGCAGTGGTGGAGTATACGCCTGCTAAGAAGGAACAGATACCGGGACTGATCGCCCACAAGCAGATTACGCCGCCATTACGCGCTGACATCAACCATCTTCGTTTCAGCCGCGACGGAAAGTATCTTCTGGCCCAGGACGACAGCACGATTTTCGTCTTGAAGCGCGAGCCTCTGTCGGTGCTGTTTAGCATTGATGCGCCGGATGCCTATAACGCGGCATTCACGCCAGACAGCGGTTCCATCGTGTTCTACAACCCGGCGCTTCGGGTGGAGCGGTGGAATGTTGAGGAGCGGAAGCGCGCGTCGGTGAACGAACTTGCCCTAGCATTTGAGTGCGCGCAAACGGCACTCTCTCCAGATGGCAAGTACTTAAGCTGTCTTGACGGAAAGCTTGGATTGCGAATTATAGACGTGGCGACGGGCGCGATACCGTTCGAAAGGAAGGGTTTCTACCAAGTTGCTTACGTTGACAATCTAGGATTGTACCTCGCGATGCTAACGGACCCGCGGAACGCCACCGTGATCGATATGCAATTTTCTCCAGACGCGCGATACCTGGTGGCTGGTCGGGGAGGCTCGGCGGTAGCGGTGGAGTTGGCGACGATGAAGCCCGTCGATCTGAAAGGCAAGATCAAAGAATTGATGCAGAGCCATTTTACGTTCACAGGCGCAGGGAATCTGGCCGGCATTGCGGGCGAGAAGGGGGATAAGTCAGCAGTGGTTTCGTTCCCATCGGGAGCAATCATCGACAAAGACATTTTGCTGGTCGCGAACTCCCTAACCGGCGTGACAAAAGGCGACTTCCTGATTGTCCGACCGTTGAAGAACTACCCCGCCGGATTGGCGGACTTGAAAAAGAGTCGCGTGATTGGAGCTCCGGGCAATGCTGTCGACGCGTTCGGGAATATCTTCGCGTTCGAACAGAACAGTGGTGAAGTCCATTTACGGGTGATCGGCGAGAACAAATCCTTGGCAAGCGTTCAACTGCCGAAAAGCTCCATTGGAAGCTTAAGGGCAATCGATGTGAGCCCGGACTTGCAGGTGCTGGCACTATCACAACGCAGTCGCGGCGGGGTGTGGAATCTGGCGAGCGGTCAGCGACTTGTGCACGTGCGCGGCTTCAATGGTGCCTCGGTCGGGCAGGGTGGTCGCTTCGTCGCGGACTTTCCGAATAAGAGTGAGGTTAAGCGCTCGGTGGTCGACATGGACCTCGGAACGCTGGATGCGCAACCCATTTATGAAGCTGACAGGAAGGTGGTTGAACGGGTCTGGCAAGCGGGAGATTATCTGATTACGCTCAAACCCACGAAGGGAGACGACCTCTCCGCAAACTGCAATCTGGAGTTCCGGGATGTTCTGACGCACAGCGCTTTGTGGACGCAACCGTTCCCCTTTGATGTGCCGGGGATCAGCGTGGATAGCGCACTTGGCACTGCCGTTTTTGGCTGGGATGCACGAGCCAGCCACCTAAAGGAGCAGATCAGCGCAGATCCTGCACTGAAGAGTCGCTATGACGCGCTGAAAGACAAAAAGGGAGCGGCAGTTCTGATGGTGGTCGATGCGAAGACAGGAAAGAAGCTGGGGTCGGTTGTCATCGACACGGGAAAGGGGTCGTTCAAACCGGACGAAGTGAAGGGCGGTGCCCATTGGCTTGCGATCGCTGATAACCACAATCGGGTATTGCTCTATTCGACTTTGACGGGTGAGGAGAAGGCAGTCTACTTTGGGCGGACATCCGCGATGTCTCCTAAAGAAGATTTGTTGTTACTGGAAAACGAACCGGGGCAGGTTACCGCCTATTCACTGGCGACTCTGCAGAAAGTGCAGGAGTATAAGTTTCCGACGCGTGTTTCTTGGATGCGGTTCAGCGCGGACGGCAAACGTGCGTTCGTGTTGACACGCGACCAGGATGTTTACTGGATCGACACTACGAGCAAAGAAACGAAAACGGCAGCACAGTGAGGCGAGGGCGAGACGCCCTCGCGACAGCCGCCGGGACGGCGGCGGCGGCACGAAAACATAAGAAAACTTGGCGAGGGCGGGACGGCGGCGCTGCACTCCTGAGCAAGAACGCCGGACTGGAGTCCGGCGCTACGGGCGCGGCGGTTCGGCTTGCCAGCTAAACCTACTGGTCAGTTAGTTGGGCGCTTCGCAACATCTTTTGATATGTCGGGCGCAGAGAGGCGAAATCGTTCTCTGGCGCGACGAAGATGAAGTAGACGAAGCCATTGTCTTGTGACGGATCTGGCAACATGACCAGCCAATCGCGTTCACGCAGGGTCTGTCCGTTGCGCGCGATTGGCGACGCTCCCTGAAGATCGATGGAACGTCCCTTAACGCCGTTGACTGTGATCGGCTGCGAAGAACCGATTGCCTTCATGTCGGCATTGCCTTGCTGGAAAGCCTGCACAAGATCGTTGATGGCGTCGTCCAGCGAGCGGGCATTTTTATCCTGCCCCTTGTTGATCACTACGCCGTAAGCCACGTTGCCGTTCGAGTATCCGGCTGAAGGAGCGATGGTCAGTCCGCCGCCGTTGCTGTCACTGAAGACCTGCCAGTTGTCGGGGTAGTACATGCTGAGACCACCCTGTTCGAACTGACGGAAGCGATCACTGGGCTTAACCTGGGTGAGGCTGACGTTTGAGATCGCACCGCCACCCTGTTGCTGAGCACCCTGCTGAGCCTGTTCCGGCGTGTCTTGAGAAACCGGCAAGTTCTTCGGTGTCGCGCCGGTGGAGACGTTCTGCCGAGCCCACTGGCCAGATTTGGCACCGGAATCGATTTCCTGGGCGGTGTACGCCTTGACGTTCTTGGCGTCCTGTTTGGCCTTGGTGAAAGCGGCGCTGGTGGTGACGTAGCTCTTCGCGGGCCAGTTGGCAATCTCTTTCTGAATTGCGGCCTCACGGTTGCCCGGATTAGGGTGGTCACTGAGCAACTGCGGCGGACTGCCTCCCTGCTGAGAAAGTATCTGGAAGAAGTCGGCCATGGCTTGAGGATTGTAGCCGGCCTTGTACATGATCATCGCGCCCACGGAATCAGCCTGAGACTCGTCCGTGCGAGAGTACTTCATGCTCCACATTCCGCCGCCGAGCTGACCGCCGAGTGCCGCAACAGCCCCGCCTACGCCGCCGATCATCTGCCCTGCGATCTGCCCGAGTGCAGCAAGCAAGCTGGGGCCGGTGTTCTTCTTCATCTGCTTGATCGAATGCTGCATGTAGACGTGCGACATCTCGTGGGCCATGACTCCGGCCAGCTGCGCTTCATTCTGAGCGGCAGTTATGGTTCCGATGTTCACGAACATCGGACCACCGGGAAGCGCGAAGGCGTTGATCTCTTTCTGCTGGATTACGTGGAACTCCCAAGGCCAGGAATTCTGGGCGGGAATGACAGCAGCCAGTTTCTGACCGAGCTGCCGGACGTACTGAGTCTCCGGGCTGGAGTCGGGCAGCACTGGCATTTGTTTGTAAACCTCGGCCATTGCCTGACGGCCGAGCTTTTCCTGGTCAGCCTTGCTGACGCCGGTGTTTCCCGGATCGGGGAGTACCGGACCAGATGTCGCCGCAAGAGTCTGGAACGCGAAGAGGAATACCGCCAAGCACAAGGCCAGTGATCGATTCAGAAGAGAGCGATTCATACGTACTCCGCACCTGATCACTCGAACCCTGGAAAGATCGGAAAACGAGCGATCTGAGATTTGGCCAGAGATAAAGAATACCACCCACTCAAGCCGAAACCGGGCTTGAATGGGCCACCAAGTTAGATGCGAAGGGAGGAAGGTAAGTGGCAGAGAGGACGAGCGTGTGAGGACGAGGCCTACATGTCGAAAGAACTCTGAGTGCTTAGGGGACATGCACCCCCTAGCGAGGACGAGACGTCCTCGCGACAGCCGGCCGGAGGCCAGCGCTCCAAACAGGACGGGGCACAGCTCCGTCCCTAACGGCTACTTGTGATCCAGCGTGGAGCTGATGCTCAGGTCACGACGGCTATTTGCGCCGCGAGCGTTGGCTTTGGCCACCGGTTGGGCGGCAAACTCCGGACCGTACTTTTCGAGCAGAACGGGGACCAGAGCGCCCTCGGCCTCTTTTACGAAGATCATGCCCTGGTCAGTGAGGTCAATGCGGACGAAGTCTCCAAGCTTAACCTGGCCGGTGGCGACCAGATTAGCCAACGGAAACACGACGTGCCTTTCGATTGCACGTTTGAGGTGACGGGCACCGTATTTCGGGTCGGTCCCTTCCTGAAGCAAGTACTTCTTAACGACGGGAGTGCAGCTGAACACGAATTGGTTATTCCCGGTCGCCTGGAGTATGCGCTGTTGGACCAAACCAAGTTCAATCTCAAGTATCTGCTCGAGGTGCTCGGGGCGCAGAGTCTTAAACACGACCACCTTATCGATGCGGTTCATGAACTCAGGCGAGAACTTGCGACGGGCAGCATCCTGAGCGGCACGCGTGATCTTCTCGTCGAACTTGGTGTCGATCGCCTGGGGTTTCTGGCCGAAACCCATGCCGCCGGTGATCATGCCGTCCATTTCAGTGGCACCCAGATTTGACGTCATCACGATGATGCACTGAGAGAGATCCACACGGCGGTTGTCACCGAGGGTGAGCGTGGCTTTGTCCAGTATGCCGAGCAGCAGCTGCCACAGGGCGTCTGACGCCTTCTCGATTTCGTCGAAAAGAAGCAGTGAGAGTTTCAGCTTCTCCGTATGCCACTGGTTGAGGGCTTCCTGTGTAAGGAGAGGGTGCGTCTCGCGGTGACCTAGATATCCTGGCGGCGAACCGATCAGCTTCGCAATCTCGTGCGAGTGCTGAAACTCGGCGCAATCAATTTTGATCACGGCACGGGGATCGCCGAAGAGGGCCTCTGCCATCGCCTCTACGACGCGGGTCTTTCCCGATCCGGTTGGACCCAGAAAAAGGAGATTGCCGATGGGGCGTCCCGGAGGATTCAACCCCGCCAGAAACATCTGGTAGATCTCGACAACTTTTTCTACGGCAGCATCCTGCCCAACGATCTTTCGGCGTAGCGAACCGTCAAAGTCCTGTGCGTCGGAACTGCGGCGCGTGGGGTCAAGCGCGGTATTAAGACCAGTCTTCATATTTTTGGGCCATTCTGTAGCCGATTCGAGCCGCCTTCGTTCTCTAGCGAAGCTGTCTTCTCAGATGGAGCACTAAACCGTTAAGTTGCAAAACTTGGAAAACCAGCTACTCAAATCGACCCTTTCCCTCCGGACGACTAATTTAGATGCGGAAAGTCAGAGAGAGAATTTACGCGGCTCTCAAGCGGCATGACGCGCCCGCCGGTGTGGTTGGTACTCCCAAATCAGGTCGTGACGAGAGCTACTTTAGGGCAAAAGCTCTATGCACCAATGTGCGCTCGGAGTGCCATGTCGAAAGTCACAGAAAAGTTTGTGAATGCATCTTACATTCAGAGTAGAACGTGCTAGTATCAGTTTCCCCCAGCTCTGGATCGCGAAGAAAAAAAGATGTTTCGTAAAAGAAGTTCGCTGCTGACCACGTTGTTCCTTCTGCTAATCGCAACTGCAATCGTTCTTTTCTTGGTTCGATCGAAGCCCACAGTTGTTGTGGCGCGATCGGGTGCATCGCCACATCCTGCGCAAGTGCAAACTGTTGCGTCGCCGCAACCGACCGCAGCATCGGCCTCGGTGCCGGCGTCGCAACCGGCCGCCGCGAGTGCGACGCCACCAGCAACACTGAACCTGCCAGCCGGCTCGGAGGTCCATGTCACCAAGAAGGGCGAGAGCCTGCCCGGACTGGTACACACGTATCTGCCGAAGACGCAGTACCTGACGGGGAAGGAACTGGAGGCCGCGATCCGTGCTGCCAATCCGACGCTCAAAGGGATATGGTTCAAACCTGACCAGCAGATCATTGTCCCCGGCATGCTGCCCGCAGACTTTGTCGAACACAGCAGGCCTGTGGCGAAAGATTTTGAGGTCCGCGCCATCTACATGACAGGAACGATGGCGGGCAGCGCCAAGGGCCTGGAGATGATGCGCGAGTGGCGCAAAGTGGGCGGCAACTCGGTCGTATTTGATGTGAAGGACAGCGATGGTCTGGTCAACGTTCCCTTCCAGCATCCGCTCTCGAACTCCAAGTACCAGCCGATCCGCAATTTGCCCAAACTGGTGCACTACATCCATTCGCTGGACATGCATGCGATCGCGCGAGTGGCGATCTTCCGCGATGAATATCTTGTGCAGAATCATCCTGAACTGGGAGTGAAATCGCGCAAGACGGGTCAGGCATGGCGAGAGAACGGGAAACTGGTCTGGGTCGATCCGTCGAATCCGCAGATTCAGGAATACAACATCGGGCTGGCGAAATACGCGGCGAAGTCCGGGGTGGACGAGATCCAGTTCGACTATGTGCGGTTCCCTGCTGAGGGCGATCAGAAAGACGCCCTGTTTACTTTCGAAAGCAAGCATCCTCAGTGGACGCGTGCCGACGTGATTGCCGATTTTTTGAAGACGGCACACGCCGAACTCAAGCCGATGGGCGTGCTGTTCTCGCTGGATGTCTTTGGCGTGATGGCGTGGCAGAGGAATGTCGATCTGGCGCACACGGGCCAGGACATCGTGAAGATGGCGCAGCATTGCGACATTCTGTCGCCGATGATCTACCCGTCGCACTTCTACGGAATGGACGGATACAAGGAACCGGGCGACGCGCCGGAGCATTTCATTGGCGGATCGATGGAAAAGTTCGCGTCGATCACAAAGGGCAGCGGGGTGGTCTTGCGTCCCTGGCTACAAGCCTTCGGATGGAAAACGAAGACGTACTCGCCCGAGTACATCAAGACGCAAGTTGTAGTCGCGAAGGACAAGGGAGGGATAGGATTCCTGTTCTGGAACGCCCGCAACGATTACAGCAAGCCGTTCACGGCAATGCCGGAAATGAGGACGGCAAGCGGCAAGTACTTCCGTGGAGACGAGGTCAAGACGGTTCCGAAGATGGCAAACGGCGACGAACCGAAGGCCACTCCAGGTGTATCTTCCGGAACCTAGGTTCCGAAAGGTTATAATTGATTCTTTGATCCCCATGCAGAGTAGCTTATAGGGTACTCTGCATTTGGGGAGCAAGATTGATAGAAAGCCTGCTTCCTACAGGAGCCTTGAATGCCCATTCCAAAAACAGAAAAGATCTGGCACAACGGTAAATTCATAGCCTGGGACGACGCCCAGCTCCACGTGATGTCGCACGTGGTCCACTATGGGACGTCCGTATTTGAAGGCATCCGGTGCTACAAGCTGCCAGAGGGCCCCGCGGTCTTTCGCGCGAACGAGCACATGCAGCGTCTGCTGGACTCGGCGAAAATCTACCGGATGGATGTTGCGTACACGCGTGACCAACTGGTCAACGCCATGGTGGAACTCATTCAGGCGAATGGGGTAGCGCCGTGCTATATCCGCCCGATCGTACTGCGAGGGTATGGCGAGGCCGGCGTGAACCCGAGCGGGAATCCTATCGAGGTCTATATTGCTAACTGGTCGTGGGGCAAGTATCTGAGCGCGGACGGCAAGGGCGTGGATGTCTGCGTGTCGTCGTGGACGCGGCTGGCACCGAATACGCTGCCTGCGATGGCCAAGGCCGGCGCAAACTACATGAACTCGCAGCTGATCAAGATGGAAGCTATTGCGAATGGCTACGTCGAAGGTATTGCGCTCGACGTAAACGGCTACGTCAGCGAGGGCTCGGGCGAGAATTTATTCCTGGTGCGCGGTGGAAAGCTCATCACAGCACCGCTGGGAAACTCGGTGCTGCCGGGCATAACGCGCGACGCCATCATTCAGCTTGCGAAGGCGAACGGAATCGAAGTCGTCGAGCAGATGATTCCGCGCGAAATGCTCTACATTGCCGACGAAGCGTTCTTTACGGGAACCGCCGCCGAGGTAACGCCCATCAGGTCCGTTGACAAGATTCTGGTTGGCGATGGGTCGATTGGGCCGATAACGCAGAAGCTGCAGAAGGCGTTCTTCGATATCGCAGAGGGCCGGGCCGCGGACAAATTCAACTGGTTCACGCCGGTTCCGATGGAGAAGAAGCGGACAGTATCGGTATAACCACCGGATTAGCAGCTGAACGGATGAACGAATAGATTTAGGAAGGCGCAGCCTATCGGTTGCGCCTTTTTCGTTCGATGGCAAGGACGAAACGTCCTCGCGACAGCCGGCCAGAGGCCAGCGCTCCAACGCCAGAAATCAGGAACCAACAAAGGTAATCTGGTAAGTCTCGAACTTCCGTGCTAAGTTGAGCCCACTCTTTGCGGAAACGTGGATTAGCATGCATATTGATGATTTGCTTCGAATAGCGATGGAGCGCAAGGCTAGCGACTTGCACCTGAAAGTCGGGAACCACCCTTGCCTGCGCGTAGATGGCGACTTGGTCTCGCTTACCGACCAGCCGCGTATCGGCGCCGAGGACATGCTGACGATGGCCTTCAGCATGATGTCGAACCGGCAGAAACAGAAGTTCAAAGAGACTTCGGAACTAGACCTTTCATACGGCGTTGCCGGACTTGGGCGATTCCGTGTGAACGTGTTCCAGCAGCGCGGAAACATGGGCGTTGTTCTCCGCGTAATTCCAACGAAGATAAGGGCGCTGGATGAGCTTTATCTGCCGCGCATCGTTGAACGCATCTGCGAGGAGCAGCGTGGCCTGGTGCTGGTGACGGGCGTCACGGGTTCCGGTAAATCAACGACTCTTGCGGCGATGATCGATCGCATCAACTCAAGCCGGTCGGAGCATGTCATCACGATCGAGGACCCGATCGAATTCCTGCACCGGGACAAGAAGGGATTCGTAAACCAGCGCGAAGTGGAAGTTGACACGCCATCGTTCGCCTCGGCGCTTCGGGCAAGCTTACGTCAGGACCCCGACGTCATCCTGGTGGGCGAAATGCGCGATCTGGATACGATCTCGACCGCGCTACATGCAGCTGAAACCGGTCACCTTGTTCTTTCGACATTGCATACGTTGGATGCGGTAGAAACGATCAACCGTATCATCTCCGTGTTCCCGCCACCTGAGCAGAAGCAGATTCGGCTCCAGATTGCGGCGACGTTGCGCGCCGTCATCAGCCAGCGGCTTGTTCGGCGCATCGATGCAGCGGGACGCGTGCCGGCGGTCGAAATCATGATGGCCACGCCTTATATCAAGGAGTGCGTTCTGACTCCTGAAAAGACGCGGCTTATTCGCGACGCGATCGCGGCGGGCACTTCACAGTACGGTATGCAGACGTTCGACCAGTCGCTGTACGAGTTGTATACGCAGGGTCTGATTTCGTTCGAGACAGCGTTGGAGAACGCGACGAACCCGGACGACTTCAAGTTGCGCGCGCAGGGTATTGCGTCGACGGGCGATCAAGCACGCGAAGACATGCAGATGATGGGATTCCAGAGGTAGGTGACAGCCGTCACCCCGCTCAAGCCAAAACCGGGCTTGAACGGGGCACCCGGGCAAGGACGGGACGTCCTCGCGACAGCCGCTGGGACGGCGGCGCTACAACCGGACTGGAGTCCGGCGCTACGTGTTCGAACGTGGGGTACCTGTTGCTTTGCAACTGAAGAGGGGCCTCCTGCAACGAACGTATTAGCGTTCCGAACAGGAGGCCCGCGTGCTTTGGACTCTTTGCGTAATCCTACTGGCACTCTGGTTGGTTGGAATCATCACTAGTCAGACGCTCGGGGGCTTTCTTCACGTCCTGCTATTCCTGGCGGCTATCACCTTGTTGGCTGAGCTTGGCCTGCGGTGGCGCCGGAATCGTCTGCATTGATTATTATTGGCCGCCTTTTTCCGGTGCCATTTCGGCGCTCATTACAGTCAACTTGTTATTCGCGACGGTTCCCTGCACCTTTACGTGATGGCCGATATGATCTTCCAGAGCCTTGGGATTGGCCACGGTCAACAGATTCTTGTCCGCATCATTGACCAGTACCATGGGCGAGCCTCCCTGGATGCACTTCTTGGCGCACTCGACATCCGCCTTTGCTCCCTTGGCTGCACAATTCTGATCCATAACCCAGCCGGTGTAGGTTTGTTGATCGTTGGCTGCAAGAGCGGCGAGCGTCAGAAGAGTCACCGCAATCGTGCTCAGGACTGCTAGACGAGTTGCTTTCATCGGGCCTCCTTGGAGAACACTGAATCAGACTTCAGATGCAGGCAACAGCTTACGAGTTTTGCTGATTTTGGGCGTCCATTCGCTATTTAGGTACCACCGTTCGCCCCTTTTTATCCTCCATTCGGCTACTCACCTTGCAGGCAGACCCGTAAAGGATGGTAAGCTGCTCATTACTCAGAATATATGGGGTAGAGTGTGTAGGAGCATGGCCTCTCGCGGGCGCGATCGACTGGCCCGAAAACCCCGATTCCGCCGAAGGCGTTTGAGCGCCGAGGTCTGAGGTGAGTGGGACTTCATGAGCATTAATATTGGTCTGGACATAGGCGGCGTAAGCCTTAAGCTTGCCGCCATCGGCGATGCAAGCGATGCGCCGCAAC
Source organism: Acidobacteriota bacterium (assembly GCA_023410055.1). Classification (GTDB taxonomy): domain Bacteria; phylum Acidobacteriota; class Terriglobia; order Terriglobales; family Acidobacteriaceae; genus JAEZPW01. The sequence goes on along the minus strand of JAEYQK010000107.1, from coordinate 7,540 downwards.
TGAAAGAACTGATCGCGAAGTCTGCTGATTTCTTCTCGGCGGAATTTCCTACATCGAGTCCGTTGGCGGGAAGGCCACTCGTCTTCTCTAAGTACCGCCGCATTCAGGGCAGCCCGATCCAATCGACCTTCGACCTGCTCAAGGATTTTTACGAGTTCGTTCCAGAGCAGAACGTGGAAGGCATCCGCGTAACCGGATCCGGCAGCCAGTTGATCGCAAAGATTCTCGGCATCTATTTCGAGAACGAGTTCCGCGCCGTAGCGAAGGGAATTCGAACTTTTTATCCGGAAGTTCGCACGGTTTTTGAGATGGGCGGCGAGACGTCGAAGTACATCCGCCTGGAACCCTCGGCCACGTCGAAGTATCTGGGCATCACGGATTATTCGACGAGCGGCGATTGCGCCGCAGGTACGGGATCGTTTATCGACCAGCAGGCGTCGCGATTGCTCTACAACATCGAGGACGTGGGTTCGGCCGCATGTCAGGCCAGCCAAGCCGCGCGCATTGCGGGGCGCTGCTCGGTGTTCGCGAAATCGGATATGATCCACGCCCAGCAGAAGGGTTATGGCACGGATCAGATTTTGCGCGGACTATGCGATGCTGTCGCACGCAACTTCAAGTCGGCCATTGTCAAAGGACGCGAAGTGGCCGCGCCGGTTGCATTCATCGGAGCGGTTGCGCTAAACCAAGGCGTTCGCAACGCCATGCGCGAGGCGTTCAAGCTGGAAGAGAAGGACTTCATCATTCCGGATCTCTACGCCTGGATCGGCGCGATTGGCGCGGCGATGTTCGAGACCGAAGAGCGCCGCAAGAGGAGCTTCAAGCGCATTCACCAACTTCAGCAGCACGCCCAGATTAAGCACCAGTTCACCGGCGGCGAACCGCTTTCGATGGAGAACGTTCTTCTGCTCCGTGACCGCGGTGAAGACGCGAAATTGCCTGAGGCGGGCAAGGTTGAGGCGTATCTCGGAATCGATATCGGGTCAGTTTCCACGAACTTGGTCGTGATCGACCGAAGCGGCAATCTGCTTTACGAGATTTACATTCGCACGCAGGGGCGGCCGATCGAGGTGGTGAACGCGGGTTTGCAGGAAATCGCGGAGAACATCGCGTCAAAGCTCGACATCAAGGGCGTGGGCACGACTGGTTCGGGACGCGAACTGATCGGCGAACTGGTCGGAGCCGATACGATCAACGACGAAATCACGGCGCACAAGACCGGTGCCATGCACGTCTCGAAGATGCTTGCGATGGACACGGTCGATACGATCTTTGAGATCGGTGGGCAGGATTCGAAGTTCATTCGCATGGACAATGGCATCGTCGTGGATTTCACGATGAACGAAGCCTGCGCTGCCGGAACGGGATCGTTCCTGGAAGAACAAGCGGAGAAGCTCGGCGTCTCGATCAAAGGTGAGTTCGCGCAGAAGGCACTGGCGTCGAAAAGCCCCTCGCGGCTGGGCGAACGCTGCACGGTCTTCATGGAGCGCGATGTTTCGTCGATGCTGTTGAAGGGCGCGGAAGTCGGAGATCTTTGCGCAGGACTAGCCTACTCCGTGGCACTGAACTATCTGAACCGCGTAGTGCGCGGCCGAAAGATCGGAAAGACGATCTTCTTCCAGGGCGGAACGGCTTATAACGATGCTGTCGCTGCTGCATTCTCGCAGGTGCTGGGCAAAAAGATCATCGTTCCTCCGCATAATGGCGTTATTGGTGCTATCGGCATGGCCCTGCTCGCACGGGACGTGATGAAGGACAAGCGCCAGGAGAGCAAGTTCCGTGGCTATGACCTGAACAAGGTCAACTACGAAACGCGGGAGTTCGTGTGCAAAGCCTGCTCGAACTACTGCGACATGAAGGAATTCAAGATTGAGGGCGAGAAGACGTACTGGGGCGACAAGTGCTCGGACAAGTTCCGAAAGCGCGTGAAAGTTGATCGTCACCCGGTCATCGAAGACCTCATCACCTACCGCGAGAAGTTGCTGGAAGCGGCATTGCATTCGCCGATGGCGAACGGACATAAGCGGCAGACGATCGGAATCCCGCGCACGATGTTCTTTTTCGATCGATTCCCATTCTGGTGCACTTACTTCCAGGAGCTCGGGTTCGACGTAGTCACCTCGTCGCCGACAGATCGCAACATTGTCTCGGACGGCGAAGAGCTTTCGATCGCGCAGCCGTGCTTCCCAATCAAGGTCGCCCATGGGCACGTACAAGACCTGATCGACAAGAAGGTCGATTACGTTCTCATCCCCAACGTTGTGAACCAGGAGATTCCCGAGCAGTTCGAGAATCAGTTGGAGTCTCACCTGTGTCCGTGGAACCAAACTCTGCCGCACGTGATTCGTGCAGTCCCGCAGCTTGAAGAAAGTTCTGACAAGATTTTGTGCCCAACGGTTCACTTCAGATTCGGGCCGAAGCATGTCGAGAAAGAGCTTGGCCAGTTCGTTAAGGCGAAGTTCGGCAACCTGAAGCGCACGAAATCAGCACTTGAGGCGGCTTACGCGGCGCAGGCAGCTTTCAACGATGCAATGCAGAAGGCTGGCGCCGAAGCACTGGAGCAGATCAAGCAAACAGGAGAGCCGGCGATCGTGCTTGTCGGACGCGCCTATAACATGTACGACCGGAGCGTGAACTGTGATATTCCGCGGAAACTGCGCGCGCTTTATGGCGTAAACGTCATCCCGATGGACTTCATGCCCATCGATGACGAGGACATTAGCGACGTCAATCCGAATATGTACTGGAACTCGGGACGGCGTATCTTACAGGCTGCACGCATGGCACGGCAGTATCCGAACCTGCACATTGTCTATATTTCGAATTTCAAGTGCGGTCCTGACTCGTATATCAAGTCGTTCCTGGATGACGCGACGGGTAAGCCATCGTTGATTCTCCAGTTCGACGGTCACGCAAACGATGCGGGGTTCATCACCCGCTGCGAAGCATACCTAGACAGCAAAGGATTCTTGAGATCATGCCCATCCGCCACCGTCATGTAACCCGAAAAATCAAAGCGGACCATCCGCTGGCGGGAAAGACCGTCTTTATCCCGACCATGGCAGAAGGCAGCCCGGAGGCTTTCTCCGCGGTGTTCAAGTGGCTTGGCATTGACGCGAAGCCGACTCCGCCGTCTGACGCGCGTACTCGAGAACTTGGCGGAAAGTACACCACGGGCGACGAGTGTTATCCGGCAAAGGTCACGGTAGGCGATTTCCTGCGTGTCATGGAACAGCCGGGATTCGATCCGAAGAAGACTGTGTTCTTCATGCCGACCGCCGATGGGCCTTGCCGATTTGGCCAGTATTCGCCATTTCTCCAGAAGGTGCTCAAGACGATCGGGTACGAAGATATCCAGATATTGTCGCCGACCAGCAAGAACGGCTATGCGGACCTTGGTGACGTTTCGATGCCCTTCATCCGCGGCGGTTGGCGCGCACTGGTTGCTGCCGACACCGTGCGAAAAGCATGCCATCGGACGCGTCCTTACGAAGTCAAAGCTGGTTCCGCCGACCAGGCTTACCAGCAGTGTATTGAGGACATCTGCAAGACGATCGAAAGCAGTTGCGCCGATGCGGGATGCCAGATGAAGTCAATCGTGGAGGCAATGCATCGCTGCCGTGCGCGTTTCCGTGCCGTGCCCGCTGCATACGATCGCGAGGTGCCACTGATTGGCGTCGTCGGTGAGATATTCTGCCGACTGAATACGTTCAGCAACGAAGATTTGATCCGCAAACTCGAGGGGTTCGACGCCGAGGGGTGGCTGAGCGACATCTCCGAGTGGGTGCTTTATACGAACACCGAGCAGGTTCGGAAGCTGAAGCTGCGTGGACGCATGCTCAGCATCGACATGATCAAAGCCATCTTGCGCGACAAGATCCAGTTGGGCGATGAACACGCGATCATTGAACCGTTCAAGGAAGACTTCCGCGGGTACGAAGAGCCGACAATTCATGAGACGCTTGAGATGGCGCTCCCCTACTTGCCTGTGAACGGCTGCCTGGGAGAGATGGTGCTAAGCGTCGGGAAAGCGGCTTATCTGGCGACCAAGGGCGCCGACGGCATCATCGACATAAGCCCGTTCACCTGCATGAACGGAATTGTGAGCGAAGCGATCTATCCGAAACTATCCAAGAACTTCGGCGGTATTCCGATTCGCAACTTCTATTTCGACGGAACGCAGAGCGACTTGGATCGCGATCTCGGAATCTACATGGAGCTGGCGCGCTCGTATCGCGAGAAGAAGCCTTACAGGCGCGAGTTCCCGGAGTATTTCCCGCAAACAGTCGGAGTGTAGACCGGTTTCTTGGTTTTGTTGGAAGTAAGGCACAGTTGGCTGACTGTGCCTTTTTTGTTGGGCAGTTTGTTATCGTAAGGAACGTGGCCGAAGCTAAACGCATACTCGTGCTCGCACCTACTGCGGGCGATGCAGAGCGGATTCGCGATGCGGCAGAGAAGTTTGCGCTGGAGATGATTCTGGGCTGCGCGGACGATAGCGGCGCGTTTCGCCTCGACTTCAGCACACGCGATTCGGCGCTGCACACGGTGGAGTTCATCCACGGCAACCCGGTAGCCGCCATGGTTCCAATTACGGATGCGATAGCTCCGACCGTCGCTCGGGCCGCGAGCATGGTTGGACTTCCCTTCCATGCGCCAAAGGCGGCGGACGCGTGCGCGAGTAAGTCGCTTCTGGGACGAAAACTAAGGGGCCTTGGGCTGAGTACCGAAGACAAAGCCGCTTTCACTATCGAATGCGTCATGAGGGATCACAAGCTGCGCGTGTTGGCGGTCGCTGAGGTGTCCAACGAGCCACGGTTGCTTTCCGCGTATCCAGCCGAGTTTCAGCAGGGTGTGATCGGCCTATTGAAAAAGGTAGTCACAATCTTCGGACTTAAGCACGGACCGGTTCGTCTTGAGGTTTCGAACAGTTTGGCAGTTGTTGATCTTTCACTGAGTTATGTCCGAAAACGGCTAATCGACGCGCTGCACTTCAGAATTCCGCTGGTGGACCTGGATATCTCGTATGAAGAGGTGCTGGTTCGCAATGCCCTGGACCTCGATATCAGTCGCGTACAACTGGGCGTCTAGGTAACCTCGGTCACTGCTGTTGTGCTTTTTGTTCGCCCAATCGCCTGTCCAGTTGGTAAGATGAACCTCCTCCTCAATTACGGAGCAAACTGATGAGCTACGCTGAGCAGAATCTCATTTCGGGCGAACATATCACCTTCCGCGGTCGCGTTCACTGGACTGCGCTGGTTACTTCCGTCGTGCCTGCAATGGCGATCGATATTGCGGCTATTGCTCTCGTGGTTGGGGCGTTTTCGGGGACACATGGTTTTCGCACAGGTCTGTTGATCGCTGCTCTCGTTCTCTTCATTGCATCGAGCGTCGTGGTGCTGGTGGGGACAATGAAGCGAAGAGCGGCTGAGTTCGTTGTCACCAATAAGCGCATAATCGCTAAGATCGGCATCGTCGAAAAACAGACGGCGGAGATATTTCTGAACAAGATTGAGAGCATCGGGGTCGACCAGAATCTGCGAGGCAGAATGATGGGCTACGGCACCGTTACAGTTCGCGGGACCGGCGGATCAATCGAATCGTTCAACAGGATTGCCGATCCGTTCGAATTCCGGCGACAGATACAGGAACAGATCGGAAATGCCACCGAAGCGGTTGTCGCCGGAAAGTGATTGGATCAAAGTCGAATCTTGAGCGGCCCCCTGCATCATCCACATATCTGCATGAAAGCACTTCGAAGCCGTACTCATAACGGGACTCGTTTCCTGAAACTAGTTCTTTTTCTGGCTTGCTGTCTCGCACTGGATTGCGCGGGGTTCGCCCAGGCGAACACGCCCTTGCCGCAAGATACTGGCGTTGCGGGGCTCAAGCAAACGCTCAAGCGGTTGAATACGACCGCCAGGCTGCTGCACACCGATGCGCATCCGGATGATGAAGACGGCGGAATGCTGGTCCTTGAGTCCCGGGCCAAAGGTGCCGATGTAACGCTGCTTACGCTCAATCGTGGCGAGGGTGGTCAGAACAAGATCGGCAGCACGCTGTTCGACGTGCTAGGTGTTGTGCGTACGCTGGAGTTGCTCGCGGCCGATCGCTACTACGACGTTCATCAGCGGTTCACGCGGGTAGCGGATTTCGGCTTTTCCAAGAGCGCCGATGAAACGTTTCAGAAGTGGGGCGGCCATGACGTGCCTCTGCGAGACATGGTGCGTGTCATCCGCATGTCTCGTCCGGACGTGATCGTTTCGCGTTTCCAGGGTAATGAACGAGATGGACACGGACATCATCAGGCGGCCGGAATTCTGACGCGTGAGGCGTTTCGCGCTGCTGCCGATCCGACTCGCTTCCCCGAGCAGATCAAAGAAGGCCTGCAGCCGTGGCAGGCGAAGAAGCTCTATGTCGATAACATCCGTCCGTTCGGTCAGGGAGCTCCGCCGAAGGATGAAGATTATACTCTCGCGCTGGATACGGGTGCGACGGATCCGGCGTTGGGGATGTCGTATCTGCAATTTGCGATGCAGGGACTCAGGTTTCAGCTCTCGCAAGGCGCCGGTTCGTGGAACGTTTCGCCGGGGCCGCACGTTTCCTATTACAAGTTGGTGGACTCGGTGCTGCCAGAACTGCCTGCCGGCGCACATGAGAAGGACTTCTTCGACGGTATCGATACGACGATTGAAGGTCTGGCGTCCCGGTTGGAAGATGAGGAGCGGAAGGTGCCGTTCCTGCGTCCTGAATTGAAGGATCTTCAACAGGACGTGAATGATGCCATTGAGGTCGTTAAGGCCGATCCGGCCAGCGCTGCGGACCCTTTGCTGAGCGGCTATAACGGAACCAAGCACATCATCGACGAGGTGAAGAACTCTTCGTTAACAGCCGCGGCGAAAGATGACCTGTTGACGCAACTTGAGACGAAGCGAGAACAGTTTTTGAAGGCGGCGAACCTGGCGCTCGGCATCAGCATGGTTGCTGTTGTGGATGGAGCACCGCCGACACGCGAGGGCTTCATGGCGGTTCGCGGTGGGACGTTTGAAGTCGCTGTGACCTTCACCAAGCCACCGATCGAGGTCAAGGTCGCCAACGTGAAACTCGATATTCCGAGCGGATGGGCAGCGAGACGTGTGAGTCCCATTGGAGCGCAGGGGAACACAGTGACGACGCGCTTCTCGGTTCTGGTTGCGCCAGATGCGTCGTACACACGCCCTTGCGAGCATCGCGACAGCGTGCTGGAGCCGGTATTCCAAGTCGAAAACGATGACTGTGCTGTGTTGCCACTGCCGCGTCCTGTGGCTTACGCGGTTGCTGAGTACGATACAGGTGGCCACTGGGGGCAGATCTCTGCGCCTATCGAGGTCAGATTCATGCAGCAGGACAACAGTATCGGACTGCGACCTCTCGCAGTGGGGCCGAAGTTTTCGGTGGCGGTGGAACCGACGATGCAGCTATTCCGAATCGGGCAGACAGAACCACTGGACGTGAATGTCAGTAGCACGCCAAATCTTCCCCCACCGGTTGAGGCAAGGTTCAA
>JAEYQK010000095.1 GCA_023410055.1 Acidobacteriota bacterium | reverse complement strand
CTCATAGGTCTCTTTGGTCCGGCCGTAAAGAGTGATCTCAATCGCAAAAGGCGGGTATTCGAGCAGGTGATCGGCGATCTTCTCGTTGATCAATATGCCATTCGTGAAAAGGGTTATCAGGAAGCCCTTGTTTTTGGCATACGTGTATATCTCGATGAAATCTTTCCTCAGGAGTATCTCGCCACCCGTAAAAAGCAACCACAAGCAACCCAGGTCGGCGATTTCGTCGAGCACTCTGAAGTACTCGTCTGTGGTCAACTCTTGAGTTGCCGAGGAATCTCCTGCCGGAAGATTGTTGTAGCAGTGCCGACAGCCAAGCGGACAGCGATGCGTGAGTTCGAGAGACACCTCCAGCGCGGCTCGCTTCCCTTCGAAGCGCTCGTGAATCGAGCGGCTGAAGTCTCCGTATGTTTTGAGTCCCATACTGTGTCCCCGAAAGATAACTCATCGTCGGAATCGCGCTTTATCAACCGCCTCCAGCAGCAAGTGTCCCTACTTGGTGTCGCTTGCTGGCACGCATAGGCCGGCAGCAATCATCTCCGACAAGAACTTCTCCAAGTCGGCCCTTGCTTGGTCTGGCGTAACCTCGTACTCGCTGACGATCAACTCCAGTAGCTCTTGAAAGCTTCTCGGGCTGACCAATGCCTCCCAAATCGTGGCCCCCACGCCACTAAGGGCATATATGGAGGCCAAGTCGCCGACCTTGCCCCTAACAGGCACGATCAGCACCTCGCCTTCGACGAGGCGGCTAACTACCTCGCTGGCCCTCATAAACCTGTCACGGTCTAGCATCTACTCACATTCTCGCCTCATTCATTACTAAATAGAAAGTAAAAACTGGCCCAAAACGGGACTAATTGGTTACCTTGGGTGCCCACTCGGTTACTTCCGGGGAAGAAGGTAACCTTCCGCGATTCGAGACCGGCTGAGCACGCGGATTCCGTGGGTGCGAGTACCATCCTGCCGCCTCGCGCCGCCATCCCAATCACCAAATTCTCAAGACGCAGGAGGGCATGTGGGATCCCAACGGCTAGCTCGGGGAGTTGCGCGACAGGACTGGCTAAAGCCAATCGAAGAAACTCTACAATCCGCTATCCATAAGCTCTTCCACGCCGGCGGCGCGTCGGGGCAGAAAGCTAAGAACTTCTTGCACGGGACCTGGGTCGGCCATCCTCTCCATGTAATCCTCACGGACATCCCGATCGGCGCATGGACCACTGCGTTGGTTTTTGACGTTATTGACGCCGCCACGGGCGACGAATCATTCGCCAAAGCTGCCGACGCCTCAATCGCCTTTGGACTGGTTGGGGCACTTGGGGCCGCCGTGACTGGCCTTACCGACTGGCAGGACACCGATCCTCCCGCCAGGCGCATCGGCGTTGTGCATGCCGCTCTGAACATCACCAGCGTGGCCCTGTTCACCAGTTCGCTTGTTGCTCGCAAGCGGCCGTCACGGGCGGCTCGACGAACGCTGGCCGTTGCGGGCTATCTTGCGTCAGCCCTGGCAGCGCAACTGGGCGGCAGTCTCGTTTACGAACAGCGAATCGGCGTCGATCACAGCTCCGAGCACGCGTACCCGAAGGAATTCGCAGCGGTTGCAGACGAATCCGAGCTTTCTGACGGCGTGCCCACGCGCGTGATGCATGAGCAAAGTCCGATTCTGTTGGTAAGGCGTGGAGATCAGGTATTCGCGTTGGCGGAGAATTGCGCTCATCTTGGGGGACCGCTTTCGGAGGGCAAGCTAGACGGCGACATCATCCAGTGCCCCTGGCATGGATCGCGATTCTCGATTCGCGATGGACACGTAGTTGACGGCCCAGCCGTGCATCCGCAAACATGCCTCGAAACTCGAATTCGTGACGGGAAGATTGAGGTGCGCACGATCGAGTACCGTAAACGGCAGGCCGAGCCCGCACCAGTGCAACCCATTGCAGATTACTCGGAACCTCGCACGGGCACAAACGGCTAAGGCGGAGTCGGGTGACTCCGCCCTTGTGATTCTCTGACTGGAAGTCTCTAGGAACTATAGTTTCGCCAGCGCCTTCAACGACTCCCCAAACGGCGCCTTGGCAATACCACGCTCCGTGATGATCGCCGCGATGTACTTCGCCGGAGTCACGTCGAATGCTGGGTTCTGCACCTTCACTCCGTCTGGAGCAATCTGCTTTCCCGCCAAGTGCGTGACTTCTTTGGACGAACGCTGTTCGATCGGAATCTTGGAACCGTCTGGCGTTTGCATATCAACGGTGGAGAACGGGGCAGCAACATAGAACGGAATTCCGTGCTCCTTCGCGAGAATTGCGACCGAGTACGTGCCGATCTTGTTTGCTGCATCGCCGTTGGCGGCAATACGGTCAGCTCCCACCACAACGGCCTGAATCTTGCCGTTGTGCATCATCCATCCGGCCATGTTGTCGGAGATGAGTGTCGTGTCGATGCCGTCCTTGCACAACTCCCAGGCAGTCAGACGCGCGCCTTGCAGGAACGGACGCGTCTCGTCGGCAAAAACCTGAATCTTCTTCCCTGCTTCTACTGCCGCGCGAATGACGCCCAGCGCCGTGCCGTATCCACAGGTCGCGAGCGCTCCGGCGTTGCAATGCGTGAGCACGCCGCCGCTCGCGGGCATCAGCGTCGCGCCGTGACGTCCCATGGCCTCGTTCGCCGCGATGTCCTCAACGTACATCTTCTGCGCTTCGGCGATCATGGCCTGCTTGATCTGAGGAACAGGAGAGTCGACCAATGTGTCGAACTTGTCCTTCATGCGCTTGACGGCCCAGAACAAGTTGACCGCCGTCGGACGCGTTGCTGCTATCAACTCGCAGATTTCGTTGAACTCGCGCCGCAATTCCGCAACGTGCTGCGCCTGCGAATTCTTTACGCCGAGAGCAACGCCCATGGCGGCCGCCACGCCAATCGCCGGGGCGCCGCGTACGATCATGTCGCGGATCGCCGTCGCTACCTCTTCATAAGTAGCGCAGTCAACGTAGGTTTCTTCCGTGGGCAGCTTCGTCTGATCAATGAAGCGTACACCCGCATCTGTCCATTCCAGTGTCTTAAGCAATTGTGAATTCCGAGTTTTGAATTTCGAAACTACAGGCTATCAGCTTTGATTCTTAGTGAGAAGTTGTAGCACCGCAACAGTGGTGCCCCACGTTCGCGAGGGATTCGTCACCGGCACATCCCCCGATATTTCCTCAACAATTCGTACATGACCACGCCGCCCGCCGTCGCGACGTTAAGCGAGTGCTTCTGGCCCAGCATCGGAATGCGCACATGCGTATCGGCGAGCGCCAACATCTCGGGGCGAATGCCGTCAACTTCATGGCCAAACATCACGCACACTGGGAAGTTCGGCTTCCAATCAAAGAGATCGACCGAGTGCAAGCTGGTTTCGATCGCTGTGATCTCGTATCCTCGCGCACGCAGGCCGTTAATCATCGCCGGACCGTCCCAACTGTGCTCCCACTCCACATGCTCTTCGGCCCCGAGCGCGGTTTTTGAAATGGCCTTCTTCGGCGGATACGCCGTGATACCGCAGAGATACAGCTTCTCGATCCCGATGCCATCGGCGGTCCTGAAGAACGCGCCAACGTTGTACATGCTGCGCACGTTGTCGAGCAGCACGGCTACGGGCAGTTGCAGGCCTTCATAGGCTTGACCCAAGGTCGTCAGTTGATACGGGAGACGCTCCATCAGAGCGGCTTGGCCATGTTGATGCAATGGCACTCGAAGCCGGGTTTTAATGGCTGTGAAGGATGAAATTCGTCGGTCCCTATCTCGGTGTATCCCCAGTGGCGATAAATCGGCGGCAACTCCGTGCGCAGGCTGAGCACGGTCAGATCGGCAAACTTGCATCCATGCTGGCGCAGGTACTTCTCGCCGAACTCTATCAGCGGTCGCCCCAGACCACTGCCCTGCCGCGAGGGATGGATAGCCAGCATGCCCAGGTATCCACGATCTCCACGCAGTTGCGAATACGCGGAAGCCACGATGCGTCCGGACTCATCTTCGCCGACCAGGAACTGTCCCTCGCTCATGAGGTGTTCCATGCGTTCAGGATCAGTCCGCGTACCTTCCAGAAACTGCTCAACGGCGAACGCAGCGTTCACCACCGAGATGATCGCGGAAATGTCGGCTGCGTTCGCCAATCGGAACTTGAGTTTGGAATTCATTAGCATGTGGACGGGACATCCCCAGGTTGGCTTCGCGAACCTGGGGCACCACTGATCATTTTTATTTGTTCATCTGGCAAAGCTGAAGGTGATAGCCGTCAACGTCCTGAAATACTGCCAGCCATCCGAAGTCTTCCTTTTTCGGCGGCATCAGGATGTGGACGCCCTTTCCCTTTAGTTCAGCCACGGTTTTCTGAATGTCGTCCACGTAGAAGCCGCACTGCGCCGCTTCCGTCGGATGCACCTTGAGGTGTTCACTCTCGGCATGCAGACCGACCTTTACGTTGCCCGCGTCGAGCGCGCTCCACGTGTCCGATTGAAAAGTCAGTTTGAGCCCGAGTACGTCACGGTAGAAAGCGATGCTACGGTTCATGTCTTTTACAACGACCATGAAGAAACCAAGTTTCCCGATCATTTGCATCCCTCCTTCGGTTGAACTCAACTCGCTAGACCGCGAACATCGGCGGCTCTGCCGCTGCGGCTTTCTGTTTGATGTGCTCTTCACGAACATCGATATCTGTAAAGACGCTCACAAACGGCGCAGGCGCCGCAGCCTTCTCCACAGCCGGACGCCCATCGGCCTCCGTCCGCTCCACGAGGCACATCACGCCAACAATCTCAAACCCAGCCTCGCGCGCGGCTTCAATCGCCTGAACAGTCGACGCTCCGGTCGTGCACACGTCGTCCACGATGACGACCTTGGCGTTCTTTTCCCGGAAACCCTCGATCCGCTGACCGGTGCCATGCTGCTTCTCGGCCTTGCGCACCAGGAAAGCCTGAATATCTCCGCTGGCAATTGCGACCGATACGGCAATTGGATCGGCGCCCATGGTCATGCCGCCGATGGCCTGCGGCTTCCAGCCCCTCTGCTGAATCTCGTGCAGAAACACCTCGCCCACGAGCTTTGCGCCACGCGCGTCGAGGGTGGTTACGCGGCAATCAATGTAGTAATCGCTGGTGCCGCCGGAGGAAAGTTTGAACTGCCCAAGTCTGAATGACTTTCTGGCGATGATTGAAAGCAGCTGTTCGTGAGAACTTGCCATACGCCATAGCGTACCAGAAGAGCGCGACGGGAACTATCGTCCCAAGATCATCATGCCCGCAGCTTTTTCCATATGCCGAAAACGGTCCGTCAGGAACCACAGAACCGTAAACAACGTGGCGTTGTAGCCGATGTGCATCAAAACGCTTGCAGCCACGGATCCCGTCTTCGCCCGCACTCCCGTCAGCACGAGACCAACAATCAGCAGAATCAGCAGCGGCCCAAAAGCGGAAGCGAGCTGCGAACCGTGAATCATCGCGAAGCCGAACGCCGTCACGCCCAGACCTATATACTTACCAACCGTTGTTGGATTACCGGGGCGAAACCATTTTGTATGCCGGCCACTCACGCGCAGGCCAATCAAGAAAATGTTGAACAGCAAGAGTGCCAGAACAAGCACCAGCCATCCCGACCGAGGGTGCTTTACCACTGCTGGCAACAGCAACAAAATTTCCAGAGTGATCGCACCTACAACCGTCAAAACACGCTCGCACGCAAGCGGATACAGCATTCCCCTGAAGAAGAGTTCTTCCAGCAAAGGGGCGACAAGGATACCGAAGGCCGTGATGATGTACGCGTTCGTCGTCGTCTTCATCATCTCGTCGATAGGAAGCTGCTTCGGTATGGTCAGCAGTTTGGAGAGAATCGGGATGACGAGTGTGAGCGCCATGCCCCCGCCCAGAAAGACGAACCAACGCTTTGGCCATTTCCAACTGATAGCGCGCCAAAACGAAATCGGCTCTCCACGCTTTACCATCATCACCATGCACCAGAAGACGAACAGATACGCAACCGTCTGCACTGGGATGATGATTCGAGGATCCTTCATTGAGTCGCCGACTTTAGCCGAAGCACCCTGGAGAACAATAGCCCCGACCAGCGCGATGATGCTCAGAAAGAAGACAACGGCTATGGTAATAACCAAGATCAACAGCACGTCCCAGCCGGTCCACAGCGGACGGTCCGCCGCACGCAGGTTGATAGAAGGCATCACCTCAGGCCCGGCGTAGACTTCAGGGCTGGAGAGATCAGTCTGCCTGATCTGCTCGTTAATCACGTTGTTGTTATCGGGCGCGTTGTCGTCCATGTTGGTTCTGATTCTATTAGAGAAGGGAGAGACGGAGAATGTATTTGTGACACAGAAAGAAGCCACGCGACGAGAGTATCTCTTCAGTCACTAGGCCGGGCTTGCTTCACGCGCTCGCCGATAGTATTCCGCCAGGGCCTGGCCCGTGTACGACTTCTTGTTCTTAGCAACCTGCTCGGGCGTACCCTGGACAACAATGCGTCCGCCGTCCTCGCCACCTTCCGGGCCAAGATCGATGATCCAATCAGCATTCCGAATGACATCCAAGTTGTGCTCAATGATGATAATCGTGTTTCCCAAATCCGTGAGTCTGTGTAGCACCTCCAGCAGCTTATGAACATCGTCGAAGTGCAGCCCTGTCGTCGGCTCATCGAGGATATAGAGCGTCTTCCCCGTCTGCCTCTTTGACAATTCCCGAGCCAGTTTAATGCGCTGCGCCTCGCCACCCGACAGCGTCACGGCCGACTGTCCGAGATGTATGTAGCCGAGCCCAACGTCCACCAGCGTCTGCAGCTTCTGCCGAATTTGCGGGATGTTCTCAAGAATCCCGAGCGCGTCGCTAACCGGCGTCTCCAGCAGTTCGGCGATCGAATAGCCCTTGTACTTCACCGCCAGCGTCTCGTAGTTATACCGCTTGCCGCCGCAGACCTCGCATTGCACATACACGTCCGGCAGGAAGTTCATCTCGATCCGCCGCTGGCCTTCGCCCTGGCACGCCTCGCAGCGCCCGCCCGCAACGTTGAACGAGAAGCGCCCCGGCTTGTAGCCGCGCTCTCGTGCTTCCGGCAGCATGGCAAATATGTCGCGTATCGCCGTGAACACGCCGGTATACGTCGCTGGATTCGACCGCGGTGTCCGTCCGATCGGGGACTGATCAATCCGAATCACCTTGTCGATGTACTCAACTCCGAGCAGCATCCGATGCGCGCCGGCCTTTTCTCGCGAACGATACAGCTTCGAAGCCAGCGCACGATAAAGAATGTCGTTGACCAGTGTCGACTTCCCCGAGCCAGAGACGCCGGTTACGAGCGTCATCAGACCCAGCGGAAAAACGGCGTCAACGTTCTTGAGATTGTTCTCGTGCGCACCCAGCACCGTCAGCGCGTGCCCGTTAGCTGTGCGCGGCTCTGGACGCACCGGAATCTGCATCTCGCCGGAAATGTACTTGCCCGTCAGCGAGCGATCCGCATGAACGATCTGCTCCGGCGTGCCGCTGGCAACCAGTTCGCCACCATGGCGTCCCGCGCCCGGCCCTAGATCAATGACGTAATCCGCGCGCCTGATCGTTTCTTCATCGTGCTCGACTACCAGCACCGTGTTTCCAAGATCGCGCAACGACTCCAACGCCTGCAACAGACGATCATTGTCGCGGTGATGCAGCCCGATGGAGGGCTCATCGAGAACATAGAGCACCCCGCGCAGCTTCGATCCAATCTGGGTTGCCAGCCGTATCCGCTGCCCCTCGCCGCCCGAAAGCGTCGCTGCACTGCGACTGAGCGAGATGTATCCGAGCCCAACCGCATCGAGAAACGACAGCCGCTCGGCGATCTCTTTCACGATCCGTCCGGCAATCTGCTTCTCGCGATCGTTGAGCGTGATTTCGGCGACTGCATTTACCGCACGCCCCACGCTCATTGCCGTAAAGTCGGCGATCGACAGGCCATTGACCTTCACCGCCAGGCTCTCCGGACGCAAGCGCTTGCCGTGGCACACCGGACACTCCGTCGCCGACATGTAACCCATCATCCACTCGCGATACGTATCGCTCGTGGCCTCGTCGAGGCTCTGCTTATGGAACGCGAGTATCCCGTGGAAACCCGTCTTCGGCGCCTCCTTCTCATCAGGCCCGTACAGCAACAGGTTCTGTATCTTTGCTGGGAACTTCTCAAACGGCGTGTCCAGATCGAACTTGTAATAGTCCGCCGCGATTTTCGCCATGTGCTGCAAATAGCTCGATCCCGAACCCGGCCCCAGGCCACCGTCGAACAACGGCTTCGACCAATCAACAATCACCTTCGCCGGATCAAAATCGTACTTGCTGCCCAGACCGTTACACTCCGAACACGCCCCATAAACGCTGTTGAACGAAAACGATCGCGGCTCCAGCTTCGCCACGCTGATACCACAGTCCGGACACGCCATCTTCGACGAGTACATGTGCTCTTCGCCATTGACGATCGCCACCTGCACGAGACCATCGGCCAGCTTCATCGCCAGCGTGACCGAATTCTCCAGCCGTTTCTCGATCCCCGCCTTCACCAGCAGCCGGTCGATTACCACCTCAATCGTGTGGTTCCTGCGCTTGTCCAGCTTGATCTCGTCTTCGAGACTGACCAGTTCGCCATCCACGCGGGCTCGGGTAAATCCCTGCTGGACCAGCTTCTCCATTTCTTTCTTGAACTCACCCTTGCGCCCGCGGACGATCGGGGCCATGATCATCACCCGGTCTTCGGGCGTGAGTTCCATCACGCGCGCCACGATCTGTTCGGGCGTCTGTCGCGAGATCGGCCGGTCACAATTCGGGCAATGGGGTAGCCCGATCGACGAATAGAGCAAGCGTAAATAGTCGTAAATTTCAGTGATTGTCCCTACAGTCGACCGCGGGCTGCGACTAGTAGTCTTTTGTTCGATGGAGATCGATGGCGATAGGCCGTCGATCACGTCCACATCGGGACGCTCCATCTGGTCGAGGAACTGGCGCGCATAGGCAGATAAGGTTTCGACGTACCGCCGCTGGCCCTCGGCATAGATCGTATCGAACGCGAGGGACGACTTCCCCGACCCGCTCAGGCCTGTAACGACGGTCAGAGTATTGCGTGGAATCTCAACGTCGACGTTCTTGAGATTATGCTGGCGTGCACCGCGCACTGTGATTTTGCTGATGGGCATGACCGGGGAGACAAGACCTTCCGTACTGTGGACGCCTATACAGATACGTTCGACACTGGGTTGGCAAAACAGTACACCTGTATCTTATTTGTAAACAGACAGGCAGGTCAATGCGGGATAGAGTAGCTGTGGTGACCATATTGGCTGCGCATGAACACAATCTCGAGTCCCTGCACGACCAGAGCGTGATCGTTCACTTGCGACTCAGTGACAGCGACATCGGCAACCTCGAAGACGAAGAGCCGATTGAAACGCTGACCTGCCGCATTGAAAGCGTCATGGAGACTTCCGGAACCGGTGAGCTCGATGGTGATGAGTGGGGTGGAGGCTACTGCAAGTTGTTCCTCCACGGCCCTGACGCCAATTCGATCATTGATGCCGTACTCCCCGATCTGCTCGGTTTCCCTGCCCGTCCCGGATCTTACTTGGTGAAGCGCTATGGTGCGCCCGGTGCGGTGGAAGACTTGATCGAACTAGGCTCTCGTGGCTGTTCATCGCTTATGTGATTTGTTAGATTTGATTCAGCAACAAGGAATACAAGGTGAAGGCATTAATAGTTTCTACTACGCTTTTTGGCACCATCATCGTCTGTCTGGCATTCGGGATCGCGTGCGGTTACGCTGCGATCATCGGCATTCTACGCGCCTTCGGTCACCGCACGCCTAAAACCGCAGCCGTACCCTTGAGTGCCGTTCACGTAAGCTCCGGCGACTAAACACAAAAACCTAAACACAAAAACAAAGACAATCGGTTCCCATCCTTCGCCAAGGCGAAGGATTTTTTTCTGGGGGGGAACTCAGCGTCGCCGTCCGGGCGCATCTTGGCCCGTGGCTTGAGCGCGGTGGAACTACTGTCTTTGCTGTTGCTGTTGTTGCTGCTGCAGCCGCTGAAGCTCCTGCAACATCTGCTCAGGAGTCTTTATCTGCGGGCCACCATTGCCCTGATCCCCCTGTTGTTGCTGCTGCTGCTGATCACCGGGAGCGATAGCAGTAGGAGGCATTGCGGGGGCAATTGAGTTTGGCTGTCCGTTCGGTTGTACGTTGCCGGGCATCTGCTGCGGTTGCTGTACAGGAACTGGTCCTTCCGGCGGCGTATTGGCTTGCTCCGGCTCCGGTTCCACGTCGGACTCGTCGTCTGGATTGTCGTCAGCCACCGTCTGAGGCGCGGTCACTGGACGCTGGATCATGCCAGCGATGTTGTTTCCCGATCCTGATGTGCCCTTTTTCGTAAGAAGCACCCGCTGTACGCCGCCCGGAACATCGGCGTTTCCAACGATCACGAAATCATATGACGATCCGCTCAGCAGTGACGCAATCACGTCGTTCGCGGGACCAGGACCTATCCTGGTAGCCACGCGCTCGTTGCCCGCGCCAGCGGGTAGGTCGATTGCAGCTCCCGTTTGTTGGCGAATCGCAGTAAAGATCGAGGCCATCGTCGCGTTGGTCGACTGGATCGTCAACTGCCCGTTCAGGTAGCTGACCTGCGGAGGATTCGGAGGCAACTGCTCCGGCGTCGGAGGTGGAGGCGGAGGAAGTTCTGGCTCAGGAACCTTCTCGACTTGCTTCTTCTTGTTGTTGTGCCGTCCCTTGCTAGACTGCGCGGTCTTGGCTGCCGCAGGAGGAGCTGAAGACTTGGTTGCTATATCGGCCTTCGCTGAGGGAACGGTCGGCGCTATCGCTGCCGGAGGTAGCTGGGCCGCACCGAAGCCAACCGGAGTTGTAGGCTTCTGGCCCAGCGCAGGTACCGCGACGAGAGTTGCCAGTAACGCGAATTTGGACCAGCAGAACTGCATCTCGATCTGCCCTGATTTTACCACCCGGAACCCAAGATTCGCGAAATCCACAAACATCAACGGACTAGCGCCACTCATTTCTTGCGCGTGGGTCTGCCGCACCATTCAGGTTTGCATCTGTTATTTCGGGCACTCGCGTTTTAAGATTCAGAGTACCAGGAGGCGAACTGACTTATGGAACTGCAAAAACTGCGGTTCACTACTGGGAATGTCCCTTTCATCTTCTTCGTCTTGTCGTGCCTAATGATGGTCTCCGCGTTTGCTTCGGCCCAGACCTGCGAGTCGGGAAACGACATCGCGCCTGCGACGCGCAACGCCATTCAGAGTGCAACAGCCCAGTATTTTCAGTTGGCTCAACAGGGCAACGTCTCGGCGTTGCAGCAAAGCGCCACTCCGGACTTCTCTCAGATCGGCAGCACCGTTTCCGAGAACAAGGATGCTTTTGCAGGTACGCCGACACTGCGTTCTATCTACGTTTTGAACAACTCGCCATCGCCCTCCGAAGGAGTGTCTTCAGGCGCTTCAAAGGACAGCCGACTGGAGTTCTACTGCGGCATCTTCAATTCAGCTGACAGTGTCGGATTCGTATTCCCATCACTTCCACCCGGACAGTATGCGGTGGCTATTCAGGACGCCAAGGCCGACAAGAGCAGCTACTCGATCTCCTGGATACTCCAGTCCTCTCAGAACCGTTGGCTCATTGCAGGCTGTATTCCGAGACCGACCACGGAAGGCGGTCACGACGGCAACTGGTTCATACAGCAGGCACGCGCATACAAAGCAAAAGGCCAGACCCATAACGCGTGGTTGTACTACATTATGGGAGACTCACTGCTGCGGCCATTTCCTGCCATGTCCAATCGGCAACTCGATAAGCTATACGATGAGTTCAGTTCCACGCGCCCGGCCGATATTCCCGCGGGAACTCCGGTTGCGCTCAACCTGGCGGGCAAAACGTACCAGATCACTACGATGTTTCCCGCTGCGGTTGGGAACGACATCGACCTGGTTGTGAAGTATCAGGCAGCCGACTTATCCAACGTTGCCAAAACTTACGACGACAACGTGGCTCTAATTAAGGGTTTGCTGGCCAAATATCCGGAGTTCAGGGACGCTTTCGCAGGAGTGGTCGCACGAGCCGTGGCGTCTTCCGGGCAGGACTATGGAACAATGCTGGCAATGAAAGATGTGAAGTAGAAGCAGGTTAAAAATCCAGTTACGCAATAGCCTGCCTGAGTGTCGGCATTCCGGACACTTCACGCAGCAACTCTGCTACATTCACAGGCTTAAAGAGCACTCGGACTCCGCGTTCGGCAGCTTCCGACCCGACCTCGTCTTCTGAGTACCCGGTCATCAACAGACTGCGTATCCCGGGCACTTTCTTCTGCGCTTCGTCGATCACGTGGAAACCGGTCAGGTCGTCTTCCAAGGTATAATCGCAAAGGAGCAAGTCAAACTGACAACCATTCAGTTCGTTGATTGCTTCCCTGCAAGACGAAACTGCCACAACATCGTGACCTTGTTGCTGAAGAATAAGCCGGTACGTCATTAGTACGGCGGGCTTGTCGTCGACCACGAGAATGCGTAATCCACTACCCTGCATGGCTTCGTAGCATAGCACGACAGATGCTGTGGAAAGCTGTGGAAAACGTTTTCTTGGGTGACAATTTCGGCATCACCTGGCAAATTAGTCGGCAATGAAAATGCTCCGTAAAACACTTTACGGTCTCGAACGTCCATTACGTAGGACGTTCTACAATAAACATTGATTACAACGTAAACCCCTGACAATAAGGTGTTTGTGACAGATATAATCTGTGGATTCGCATGAAGCGCCCTTTTCGAACACTGCCGTCACCCCGCGAGGTATGGACCCGCAGCAGCGCGATCGTGCGCCTCGTCATTTATCTGGCTGGAGTTGAAGTTTTCCTATATCTGCTTCAGCAAACATTCCGGCTGATTAACTGGCCTCACGCCGCCAGCATTCTCGCGACCTGGCTCGTCTCCATCGGTATTATCTGCCTCGTTCTTGGCGGGTTCGTCTTCTTTCGCTGGCTTCGCAAGAAGGTCATGTGGAGGCTGCGCAACCGCCTCATCATCACCTACGTATTCATCGGCGTGATACCCGTGATCCTGTTGCTCGCCCTCGCTCTGGTAGCGACGGAATTGCTCGCGGGGCAATTTGCTACGTTCCTTATCACCTCCGACTTGCAGGACCGTATCGACTCACTCGATGCATCGACATTCACTCTCGCCAACAACCTCGCACAGAGAGTAAAGCAGGGTGACGAACTCTCCTCACTTGCAGGCTTCCAGGATAGCGCGCGTTTCCCTCACCGCCGAGCGACCGTCTGGTATCGAGGTCGAGCGATCGTCCTCAGCGAGTCCGGCCCCGACCGCAACCAGCAAGCAACGCCGTTACCGCCCGATAGAAAGGACTTTCGCGCAATCGTTGAGGAAGGAGATCGGCTCTTTCTGCGGGCGTCACGGTCCGTGACAATCGGCCATGAACCCCTCACGGTCGTTTCCAACGTCCCATTCGATGCCAAATTGCTGAGTGACATCACGCCGGATCTCGGCCAGGTTGTGCTCACCGGCACAGATCTGCGCGTCGGAGATCTGCCTGCAGCGACCGGACGATGGGACATCAGCGTGGATTGGGCAACGCCCATAAGTCTGTTTGACTGGAAAACGGGAAAGCTCACGAGAGCACCTTACCTCTTCGTGAGCACGCGACCATCCTTGTTGTTTCACCGGCTCTTCTCGAACCTTGGCACGCAAGGCAATGCCATTCTGGTCGTGCTCTTCGTCATAGCGGCTATGCTTGCTCTGATCGAACTGCTTGCTCTCATCATCGGCATTCGCCTCACGCGCACGATGACGCGCTCCGTTTACGAACTCTACCGCGCCACCGAACATATCAATCGGGGTGAGTTCGCTTATCGAATCAACGTTCGCGGATACGATCAGATGGCCGAACTCGAGACTGCGTTCAACTCCATGAGCCATTCGCTCGAAGGCCTGATCGCTGAGCAAAAAGAAAAGCAGCGCATGGAAAGCGAACTCGCCATCGCTCACGAGGTTCAGGAGCAGCTCTTCCCGCGTGATCTGGGCAATTTGAAATCTCTCGAAGTGCACGGCGTCTGCCGTCCAGCCCGCTCCGTTAGCGGTGACTATTACGATTTCCTCCCGCTCGGCGACGAGAAGATGGGACTCGCCGTCGGCGACATCAGTGGTAAAGGAATCTCCGCCGCGCTATTGATGGCGAACATCCACTCAGCTGTCCGCGTCTACGAAATGGGCCGTGTACCCGTACGCGAACAGCTCGTGGCCGCCGGAGCATCAGCAATTGCGCTTGCCAGCGAATCGGTGTCGCTCATGCCTCGCAGCGTGATTCAGTCGCCGGCCTCTGTGCTTGGACTTTTGAATCGTCACCTGTTCCACAGCACTCCCACAGAGAAATACGCAACCATGTTTTTCGGAATCTGGGATGGTCAGACTCGCACGTTAACCTACTCCAACGCCGGACACCTGCCGCCCTTCATCGTCCGCCAGAACGGCACGATCGAAGAACTCACAGTCGGAGGCACAGTCATCGGTTTGTTCAACGAGGTCGCTTACGAAGAAGCGTCTGTGCAACTCGCCCCCGGCGAACTTTTCGTCGCCTATAGCGACGGGCTCACCGAACCCGAAAATGAATTCGGTGAGTTCGGCTCCGCGCGCCTGATCGACCTCATTCGCAAGTGCCGCAACGGTTCTCTGCCCCGCATCTCGGAGATCGTCACCAGCTCTGTGATGGACTGGATCGGTGCCGCCGAACAACCCGACGACGTAACGCTCGTACTCGCTCGGGCACGCTAGTCGTCGCACGAAGTCCCGTGACAAGGATGCCACGCGTTCGCGAAGCTAACGTGGGGATTTCACACAAAACTCAGATCACAAAATCGTCTTTGGGCTCTTCCTTCCCGCCCGCTCTCTTCACGCGTTCCGCTCGCCGCTGCTCATGACCTGCAATCAGTTTGTCCAGATCGTACCCATACGGCCCGTACGGACGAAATCTCCTGTCATCAAAGAGCCTCATGATCCCGCAATCATTGCAGGTCTGGTACGCATAATTGCGGTACCGCACCGGCCAACTCATGTTCCGATGCCAGCACCCGCGCAACAGGACCGTTGCCGCGGCGCCCATCCCTGCCATAGCAAGTCCAATTGGCCATATCCAATTCGGAAAGTTCCTCTCAGGGGCCTTTGCTTTCTCTTCTGACTGCGGCTTTTCTTGCTTCTCGTTCATACAATCACGATACCCCTCTCCTCGCCGACTTACCAAATCGGTGCAACATCCCGCGGTGCCCAGTTCAAGCCTGCTTCTGGCTTGAGCGGGGGGTGCGACCGGGGATATGTACTGGCAAATTGATCCGCTCATCCGTTCATCCGCATATCCGATCGGTTCACGTACCCTTTGGCTTAACCGCGATTCCAGCTATACTGTTCCGTCTATTTGGATTCGACTGATTTCCCCGGAGGCGCTATCTTGCGTTCCTTGAACAACATCTATCTACGATGCCTCATATCTGCCCGGTTTTGGCAGATGTGGGTCTTTGCCCTCGCGTGCGTGCTGGTAACCACGCCGCTCTACAGCCAGGAGTCAGCAATGCCGAAGTCTCCACGCTCGAAAACTAAAGCCGCCGAGACAAAGTCCGAAACCGCCGCGCAACCAGCGTGGATCGCCGCTGCCAGCAAGAAAGTTGAAGATCAACTCGTCGCCAAGTACGGCGAAGCCCAGCGCGCCCGTGCTCAGCGCGGCATCAAGCAGGTAGCCGAATTCTGGCGCGATGACGCCAAGGTTAAAGACGGCAGCGCCGCCGAGTTCGAACAGTTCATCCTGACCAACTTTGCCGGCAAGCAGGAAGACGTCGACACCCTCTTCAATCGCTTCCAGTACCTGCTCGAAAAGCTCAGCGGGCACCTCAACGAGATCAATCGCGAGTTCCGCCAGCAGGCCGACCTCGATCTGGGGGAAATCAAACCCTACGACGAAATCTTCGCCGCCTACTCGCCCGGAGCACACGTTAGCGACGACTTCTTCCAGAACAAGCTCGCCTTCGTTGTCCTGCTTAATTTCCCCCTGACCACGCTCGACCAGCGCCTCAGCGAAGGCCAGAGCTGGACGCGCCGCCAGTGGGCCGAAACCCGTCTGGCCGAGCAGTTCTCGAAGCGCGTCCCCGCCGAGGTCAATCAGAAGGTCGCGAAGGCAGCGGCCGACGCTGACACCTACATCTCGCAATACAACATCTGGATGCACCACATCGTCGACGATCAGGGCAACCGCATGTTCCCCGCGAAGATGAGCCTGCTCTCGCACTGGAACCTACGCGACGAAATCAAGGCCGAGTACGCCGAAGGCCCTGCGGCCCTTCCCAAGCAGCGCGCCATTCAGGACGTAATGGAGCGCATCATCACCCAGACCATCCCCGAGTCCGTCATCGACAACCCAAGTGTCGACTGGGACCTCAGGACGAACGAAGTAAGAGCCAGCACTGAGAAAGACGGTGAAGGATCGAATAAGAAGGCGGCCAGCAACGCTGCCGAGCCGAACACCCGCTACAAAATTCTGCTCGAATGCTTCAAGGCCGAACGTGAGTACGACAAGTATTCGCCGACCGCCCGCACCCTGATCGCGCGCCGCTTCAATGAAGACCGCCAGATTCCCGAAGAGCGCGTTCGCAAGATGCTCGAAGCAATCGTCTCATCGCCTCAGGCCGCCCAAGTCGCAGCGTTGATCGAAAAGCGCCTTGGCCGTCCGCTTGAGCCGTTCGACATCTGGTACAACGGTTTCCGTCCGCGCGGGAGCTACACCGAAGCTCAACTGAACGCCATCACCACCAAGCGGTATCCGACGCCGGATGCCTATCACAAAGACATCGCCAACCTGCTCGTGAATCTTGGCTGGCCGAGAGAACGCGCCGAGTATCTCTCGAACTCGATCGCAGTCGATCCGGCGCGCGGTTCCGGTCACGCAATGGGCGCAGCAATGAAAGGCGAGAAGGCCCACCTTCGTACTCGCGTAGGCAAAGACGGCATGGACTACAAAGGGTTCAACGTTGCCATGCACGAAATGGGTCACAACGTGGAGCAAACAATATCGTTGAACGATGTTGATCATTACACGCTGACTGGCGTTCCCAACACGGCGTTCACAGAAGCCTTCGCCTTCGTCTTTCAGGGACACGATCTCGAACAGCTCGGCCTTCCCAAGCCCAATGCCGAACAGGACGCCATGCGCGTTCTGAACGACTTCTGGGGCACCTATGAGATCGCCGGCGTCGCATTGGTTGACATGCAGGTCTGGCATTGGATGTACGATCATCCGAACGCCACGCCCGCAGAACTCAAAGCCGCCGTCATCCAGATCGCCAAGGACACCTGGAACAAGTATTACGCGCCGGTGTTCAAGAAGAAGGACGTACCGCTACTGGCGGTTTATTCGCACATGATTCACTCGTTCCTCTATCTCCCCGACTACCCGATCGGCCATATGATCGCGTTCCAGATCGAGGAGCAGATGAACAAGGCCGGCCACATCGGTCCCGAGTTTGAGCGCATGGCAAAGTTCGGCAACCTCGCGCCCGACCTCTGGATGAAGAACGCTACCGGCTCACCCGTCGGTCCGGAAGCGATTCTCGCGGCCACGGACCGAGCCCTGACGGCCCTCAAAACCACCGCTGCCGCCGATTGATTTGTGTGGGGACGGGGCTTTGCCCCGTCCGAATTTCGTAGCGCCGCCGCCCCGGCGGCTGGAGCGAGGGCACTTTGCCCTCGCCTTTCATCGACCTAACTTCTTGTCGACGCCAGTTCAAGCGCATCTCGCCCAATACCCCCTTGAGAAATTCATTGAAAGAAGCCCGCGCTTCTTAGACAATTCTTGCCGCAGCAATCAAGGAGCGAAATATGCGCGCTAGTCAGATACGTGTGTGCTTTTGCCTTATCGCGGTATTGCTTTTGTCCAACATTTGTTTATCGCAAGCCCCAGTCGGCAATTCAGATCCGACTTACACTCAGTTGCGAGACCTGAGACTTGGGCAAGAGTCGATCCTTACCGAAAACCTCGTACTGACGCGCGAGTTCGCTACCTTCACATTCCGAACAGGAAACATTTACTTCGCTGCTCCGGTAAACGGGAAAGTGACTGGTGCGGTGTTTGTCGGCAATGGCTCGCTATCGCTGAAGCCGGAATCAGCCGCTGAGAAAAGGAACCTCTCTATTCTCACCAAGTCTTCCGATTTCAACGAACACTTTGAGGTTGTTGTCTTGCGCTTCACGGACGGAACCTACGAAGAGCTCAAGAAAGCTGCCAAGCCCGGACCTAACTCCGGCGCTCTCGACCGCGCCTCTGGTGCATTCGCTGGCCACCTCGAAACCATGCGCAAGGACCGCGTGGCGCGCTACAACGAATCCGCCCGCATTTTGCAGGACGTCCTCTCTCCGAATTCAAGCGGCTACTTTGCCGCATACATCCACGGCAAGAACTACAACGACAAAGAAGCCTTCATCATCGACCCTCAAGGGATTACCGCCTGGAATCTTCAGCCTGAAGAGGTCGCCTTCCTCACGCACGACGAAGAGAAATATGGGATTTGGGCGGTCAGCCATTTGCAGGCTGAACAAGCAAAAGGAACGGCCAAAGGCAGCGAGATAAACGGCCCGATTGATCTCATTTCGCAGAAGCTCGATGCCGAACTGCGCAAGTCTGGCGAAATGAAGGTCTCGGCGACAACCACGTTCGCTGCCCTGCGAGACGGACTCCGCGCCGCTCCCTTCTCCATCTTTCGAAATTTCTCAATCGACAGTGTGACTGATGAATCAG
Organism: Acidobacteriota bacterium; assembly: GCA_023410055.1. Taxonomy (GTDB): domain Bacteria; phylum Acidobacteriota; class Terriglobia; order Terriglobales; family Acidobacteriaceae; genus JAEZPW01. Next base: position 30,523 of record JAEYQK010000095.1, on the reverse strand, counting down.
GACAAGCACTGGCTTACGTCTTCGAGAAGCGCTCCTGGTACAGGAATGAAGACGACGACGCGGACAACTTGACTGTGATTCTGCCGAAGCCCCTTGCCAAAGGCGAGAAGTTCACTGTGAAGCTGGTCTACGGCGGAAAGGAAGCCATCTCCAACGAAGGTAACGGCAATTACTACCCAATTGCGCGGCATGACTGGTATCCATCTACCCGATGGGGCGACTATGCGGCTTATGAGATGACCTTCCATATCCCCAAGACAATGAAGATCGCTGCAACCGGTACATTGCTCAGTGAGAAGACAGAGGGCGACTGGAATGTCACCGAATGGAAGTCCGAAGGTCCAATAGGCGTAGCGGGCTTCAACTTCGGGAAGTTCAAGGTACTTGAGCAGAAGTCGAAGAACGGCTTCGTGATTCAAGCGTGTGCCAACATCGAATCTCCGGACTCGGTGACACAGCTGCAAAATATTGCCACGGGCCGTTTGCCAGGGTCAGAGGGTGATACGTCCTTAGCGCTGGGCAGTATGGATACTACCTCGATGATGAAGAAGCCCCTGGCAGAAGCGCAGATTGCCATGGGACTCTACAGCGACTATTTTGGCCCGATCGATTATAAGCGCCTTGAGATGACTCAGCAGACCGCGTGTAACTATGGGCAGGCATGGCCGGGTCTCGTTTGGCTTCCGATATGTTCCTACTTTGACGCTACAGTGCGTCACCAAGTCATAGGCGACGATTTTTACCACCCTTACTGGAACGTTGTCGCCTCTCATGAAATCGCCCACCAGTGGTGGGGACACACTGTAGGCTGGGCCTCCTATCGCGATCAGTGGATGAGCGAAGGCTTCGCGCAATTATCCGCTTCTATTTTCGCTCAGGCCGTCTACAGCCCGACTGACAAAGGAGCAATGTATCAGCGCATTTGGCAGGGCCAACAGAAGTCCCTGCAGGACAAGAACAGATACGGGTTCCGCCCGATTGATGTCGGTCCACTGACTATGGGCTATCGCCTCAACTCCACCAAGACCGGCAGCATCTACAACACGCTCATTTACGGCAAAGGCTCGTTCGTGCTCCACATGCTCCGCATGATGATGTGGGACAACCAGAAGGGCGATCAGGCCTTTAAGGAGATGATGCGCGATTTCGCCGCCACATACCACAATCAGGCCGCCAGCACGGAAGACTTCAAGGCCATCGTAGAGAAGCACATGACTCGCGGAATGGACCAGGACGGCAATGGCAGAATGGACTGGTTCTTCAACGAATGGATCTACGGAACCGAGCTTCCCAAGTACAACTTCACCTACACGCTGGAGAATGATCCAGGCGGAGCCAAAGTCCTGAGCTTCAAGCTGACCCAGTCAGGAGTATCTGCTCAGTTCAAGATGCGAGTGCCAGTCTACGTTGAGATGACAAACGGTGATGTCCGCTATCTTGGCTCTGCCAATCTGGCTGGCAACACCACCGTCGAGAAGAAAGTACCGCTGGGAAACATGCAACCAAAGCGGGCAATGATCAACTACAACTACGACGTTCTATCTCAGGAATAACGACCGATATAGCTGGGCGCTTCCCAGCCAGACTTGAAAAGGGCACGGTTTCAGCCGTGCCCTTTACTATTTGACTCCCTTTACTACCCGAGGGTTGATCCCCCTCACTTCGCCCTTGTCGCAGCCGCTTCCATCTTGCTGAGCATATCTTTGCACGCGGCCTGATACGGCCCCTGCACCGCGACTCCCTGCTTCAGAACCGCCTTCGCTTCCGGATAATTCTTCGAGTTCACGTAAGCGAAAGCCAGTCGATAGAGCGCTGTCGAGTACGACGTTGGCTCGTCTTTCAGCTCCGTCGTGGCCTGCTTTAATTCGGAAATCGCCGGAGCGGACTTGCCCTGTTTGATCAAAGCCAACCCAAGTGCCGAGTGCGCCATACCGGAGTAGAGCGTCTGCTTCTTCGGATCGGTCTCTTTCTGAGTCTTCAACAACTCGATCGCCTTACGAGCATAACCTTCGCCACGGGCGACATAAGTGGAGTTATCGTTCTCGACAAAAGCTCCCGCCAGCAGCACGAGCGTCCCCACGCTGTTCGGGTTCGCTTTCAGCAAGTTATCCCCGAACGTTGCCAGACGGGCCGGATCGTTCAACTGGCTAACCGTATACACCGAGAGCTGCCCGATCTGCTCCTCGAAGCGTGAGCTGGGAAAAGCAGTCATAAAACGCTCGATGTACCCCATTCTTTTCTTAGCATCTGGTTCGTTGGCAATTGAGTCCAGGGCCGAAGCCTCAAGAAACTCGTACCCCTGGCGTGCCGAATCCAGGTCCGACTTCACCTGCTCAGCGAACTTTTCCTCCGACACGCTTTCCGGCTTAGCTTGCTTCGAGATGCCGTTGAAAGCAACTCCCCCCTTGGCAGCGCAGTCGACCACAACCTCGGCGTTCTTCATCTGCCGCGCAATATCGGCAACGCTCACGAGGATGTCCATATTATTCGGCTGTGCTTCGGCGGCCTTTGTGCCGTGCTCAAGCGCCTTCGCCAAATCGCCGCTCGCTTTGTACTGCTCCGAGAGTTGCCAGTTTCCAAAAGCAACGGCCTGCGGATTCGAAGAGAAGTTCTTGAGAAAGTCCTGCCACATCGCCGTCTTTTTCGCCGAATCGCCTTCCGCGTTGATTGCCTGCGCAGCGCGGTCCTCCGGCGTGCCTGCCGGAATCTCGATACGCCCAATCTGCGCGAGGGCAACAACCGATGTCAAAAGGAGTGCAATCAGTACCAGCTTCTTCACGCCACACCTCCAGGAATACTCATTACGCCACTACTCTACGCTGAATATCGGCGGATGTTTATATTTTGCTGAAGCTGAGCTCGCCCGCTTCTATTCCATTTCGGGAATTACGCTTCCGCTTTCAGCCCGCGTTCGTTCGGACTCTCTTCGTCAGGCCTTCTATCTCGTCGTACTGATATGTGTTCACACCCGTTGCCGGTGATTGCGCCGCAGCCACCATCGCTCTCGCCACCGTCTCGGCCGCGATTGCCCGGTACTTTCGCAGCGATCCCGCAAGCAGCCAGTTCAGCATCGGCACAACGGCTTGCGCGACACGCTCACCCGGGCGCGACTCATTCCTGTGACCCAGCAGCAAGCCCGGTCGCATGATATGAACCGCATCGAACGGCAGCGCAGCTACGGCCTGCTCGGTCTCGCCCTTAACGCGCAAATAGAAGTTCTTCGAATTCGGATCGGCTCCCACCGACGACACCAGCACGAGTCGCTTCGCGCCCGCTTCGACCGCTGCGCGCGCGACGTTCACGATGGCATCAAAATCAACCTTGCGAAACGCGTCCTGCGATCCGGCCTTCTTGATCGTCGTACCCAGCGCGCAGAAAACGTCATCGGCACCGGCGAGATCAGCGGGCGTCAGTCGGTCAAAGTCGACCGCGCGAAGTTCCACAATAGGTGGATTTGGCCGCACTGGAGCCACATAGGAAAACGGATGTGCGGTAGTCGTTCGCCGCCGCAGAAGAACGACCTTTCTGTACCCAGCAGAATGCATGCACCCGAAAACCCGCCCTCCCACCAGCCCCGTGTATCCCGCAATGACAGCCGTTCTGTTCATGCGAACAACTATACGACACCGCCTCCGCTCGCCACCGGCCACTCCCCACTAACCACTGCCTTTGTGTACTATCTTTCTTTCGAGCTGTTCGTCTAAGGTTCAGGAGCTCAACAAATGCGCATTCGCCTGGCCGTGCTGGCCGTGCTGTTTTCTCTGATTGCCCTTCAGCTTTTCGCCCAAGAAAACGATTCCGCCGAACAAAAGAGTTCCAGCGACACCCAGACCGTCGTAAAGAAGGGACAGCTTCCCGAAGCTGCTAAGGACGCCAAAGCAGAAGCAAAGCCGGAAGCCAAGCCAGAACCCGAGCCCGTCGTCACCCATCACCAGATCACGATCAACGGCAAGACCCTGCGCTACACCGCGACAACAGGTCGTCTCCCGATCAAAGATGACGAAGGCAAGATCCAGGCCGAGATGTTTTTCATTGCCTACACGCTCGACGGTGCCGGACCAAAGCGGCCCTTGACGTTCACCTTCAACGGCGGCCCCGGCTCATCCTCCGTCTGGCTTCATCTCGGCGCAGTCGGACCGAAACGGGTTCGCATGTCGCCCGAAGGCTACATGCCCCCTCCGCCATTTGAGTTGATTGATAACCAGTACACGTGGCTCGACCAAACCGATCTCGTCTTCATTGACCCGGTCGGCACCGGCTACAGCCGCGCCATAAAGAAGGACGACGCCAAGAAGTACTACAACCTGCAGGGTGACATTCAGAGTGTCGGCGACTTCATTCGTCTGTATCTGAGCCGTTACGAACGCTGGACCTCGCCGCTCTTCCTCGCCGGCGAAAGTTACGGCACTACACGCGCCGCCGGACTCAGCGGCTACCTCGTCGACCACGGCATCGTCTTCAACGGCATCGTTCTGGTTTCCACAGTACTCAACTTCGAAACGCTTGAGTTCGTGCCCGGCAATGATCTGCCCTACATCCTCTATTTGCCGAGCTACACGGCGGCGGCCTGGTACCATAAAAAGCTCTCTCCCGAGCTTCAGGCCGACTTCAGGAAAGCCTTACAGGAATCCGAGCAGTACGCTTCGGGGCCCTACACCGATGCGCTCGCTAAAGGCGATCGCCTCACAGCACAGGAGCGTCAATCCGTTATCGACAACCTCTCTCGCCTCACCGGCCTCAGCAAGCAATTCATCGACTACGCCAACTTGCGGGTTGCAGAAGATCAATTCGGCAAAGAACTACTGCGCAGCCAGCGCGAGATTATCGGCCGAATCGACGCACGTTTCACGGCCCCGAGCCTCAACGTTGTCAGCGACTCCACCGAATTTGATCCGAGCATCTCGACAACGTTCCCGCCGTTTACGTCCGCTCTCAACCAGTACATCCGAACGGAACTTGGCTACAAAACGGACATGCCGTATGAGATTCTCTCGTTCGACGTGAACCGCCAGTGGACTTGGGGCTCGGCAGGTGAGGGATTTCCGAATACGGCTGAAGCGCTCCGCGATGCGCTGGCAAAAAACAAATACATGAAGCTGTTCGTCGCCAGTGGCTGGTTCGACCTCGCGACACCCTACTACGCAACGCAGTACACGCTGGCGCACCTGTCGCTTCCGGAGAAACTCAGAAGCAACATCAGCACCGGATACTACGACTCGGGCCACATGATCTACCTGCATGATCAGTCGCTCGCGAATTTAAAACAAGATGTCTCGAAATTTATAAGCAGCGCTTTGAAGTAGCTAGTAGGTGCCGCACCCTTCTCCTTCAGGGGAGGGTGCGCTTCTAACCGAGCCTTCGTTGCCAATCACCCGATCACCCGATCACGCAATCACCCGATTGTTCACGCCGCGTCCTCTTCTTCCCCGGGATTAGGTATGCTTGATGGCGGGTCACTCGTCGGAAACGAATCTGCCAATGTCTTGTCCAGATTCTTCTCTCTTATCTTCTTCTTTTCTTCAGGACTGACGTTAGGGTCTTCCGGATCGCGCGTCCGTGTCGCTTCCTGGGATGTGCCCGGTCCAGGCTGGTAGTTCTTTGCGGGATTCTTTGGCATAACGACTCGATCCAGCTTCAGATTTATTTCAGTCCTAATTCAGATGCTCAGTCGCGATTTCTAGTTACTCCCACTTCGACTAGTATTTCGCGCTCAACTTCCTTTCCCTCCTCGTATGAGGTGCGCACAAGCCGCACCCGCTCCGATCGCGACTGCGCCATTGCTGCTGCCGGTTCGAAATATCGGAAAGCGCCAATCAGCTCCCAATTTCCGCGTACCAGCAATAAGACTTCGTATTGTGCTTCCCGATCCATGGTGTGAAGACTTTTCCAATTCTACTCAGGAAGCATACAATCACACGTTCGCTTCTATAAAGCAGTGGCGGCAGTTGGCGCAAACCGAAGTCACTATTGAGCAGCCGGGAGGAAGATCATGCCCATACGAACCATCATCGAGCCATTTCGAATTAAGAGCGTTGAACCGATCCGCTGGACCACCCGCGCCGAACGCGAACAACAACTCAAGGCCGCCTTCTACAACCTCTTTCTCCTTCCCGCTGACGATGTTCTCATTGACTTGCTCACCGACTCCGGCACCGGCGCCATGTCCACCCACCAGTGGGCCGCCATCATGGAAGGCGATGAAAGCTACGCCGGGAGCAAAAGCTTTAATCGCTTTCGCGACTCCATTCAGGACATCTTTGGCTACCGCCACGTGATCCCCACGCACCAGGGCCGCGCCGCCGAGCGTATCCTCTTCTCCGTAATGTGCAAGAAGGGTGACGTCGTACCCAGCAACACGCATTTCGACACCACTCGCGCCAACGTCGAATTCGTCGGTGCCGAAGCCGTTGACCTGCTCCGTCCCGAAGGCAAGCAGCCTTCGCTGATTGCGCCCTTCAAAGGCAACATGGACGTGGCTGCCCTCGAAGAGCTCATCTCCCGCGTTGGCCGCGAGCGCGTGCCCCTATGCATGTTGACCGTCACCAACAACTCCGGCGGCGGACAACCAGTCTCCATGGAAAACGCCCGCCAGGTCAGCGCCGTATGTCGCAAGCACGGAATTCCGCTTTATTTCGACGCATGCCGCTTCGCCGAGAACGCCTACTTCATCAAGCTCCGAGAACCCGGCTTTAGCGAGAAAACGCCGAAGCAGATCGCGCAGGAGATGTTTGCACTCGGCGACGGCTGCACCATGTCCGCAAAGAAAGACGGCATGGCCAACATCGGCGGCTTTCTCTGCACCAACGACGACAAGATCGCCCAGCAGGAAAAAGATCTTCTCATCCTGACTGAAGGCTACCCCACGTACGGCGGCCTCGCCGGGCGCGACCTCGAAGCCATCGCCGTCGGCTTACAGGAAGCGCTCGACCTGGACTACCTCAAATACCGCATCGCCTCCACCGCCTATCTCGGCAATCACATTGCCGAACAAGGCGTGCCAATCGTGCAGCCGCCCGGAGGCCATGCCGTCTATCTCGACGCTCGCGCCTTCCTGCCGCACATTCCGCTAGAACAATTCCCCGGCGTCGCCCTCGCCACGGAACTTTATCTCGAAGGCGGCATCCGCTCCGTCGAGATCGGCTCGCTGATGTTCGGCAAAGCCGCCAAAATGGACCTCGTTCGCCTCGCCATTCCCCGACGCGTCTACACGCAAAGCCACATCGATTATGTGATTGAGGTGATTCTGGAAGTCTGGAGAAAACGCGAGCAGATCCGTGGCGTGAGGCTTACCTACGAAGCGCCATTCCTGCGCCACTTCACTGCTCGCATGGAACCCGTACAACCCTTGTCTTCAACTACTGGAGTTTGAGACCCGCGCCTAGCTTGCTAGACGCAATAACGTCTGCGCTGCCTTTTCATCGTCCGGGAAAAGGTCCATCGGTACGCTGACGCCCTTGTTCTCGAGCCGGTAACGGACGCACTCTGTGCAGTTGCCCAGGCAGTACCTCTTCTTTAGCATCTCGGCCATTGCTGGCATCGCCGCAAGTTGGCTGTTGATGAACGTGCATTGTTTGATTCTGTCGCATTCAGCCATAGCAGACCTCCTGCACCAACAGCGCGATACTAGTTCCAACAGGAGTCTGCGGGGGTAGTTACCTAAGTCCTTTCGCCATTACGGTAGTACCGTCTTATCGCCACTTTGTTAGCGTTGATTCAGCAATTCCTGCGTCCTCTCCCGCGCTGCCTTTCTGTTTCCAAGTCAGGCACCTTGCCTAGACCACGGCACCAGGCCGCGCTTAACATGTTGAATTGAACAAGGGAGAGAATCATGCTCGAATTCGAAGCTGTCCCGATGAGTTTCCCGTCTGACACCAACATCATCATCGGTCAGACGCACTTCATAAAAACCGCCGAAGACATCTATGAAGCTGTCATCAACACCGTGCCGCAGGCTCAGTTCGGCGTCGCATTCAACGAAGCTTCCGGCCCTTGCCTCATTCGCGTCGAGGGCAACAACGACGAACTCCGCGAGGCCGCCGCTCGCAACGCTCAAGCCATCGCCGCCGGACACATCTTCGTCCTCATCGTCCGCAACGCCTACCCAATTAATCTGACTAACGTTATTCAGAACGTACCGGAAGTCTGTTCCATCTTCTGCGCCACCGCTAATCCGGTTGAGGTCGTCGTGGCAAAATCGTCTCAGGGACGCGGCATCATGGGCGTGATCGATGGGTCATCACCAAAAGGTATCGAGTCCGCCGACGACGCACGTGTCCGCCACGACTTCCTGAGAAAGATCGGATACAAGAGGTAGCGCGCGCCGATATGCAGAGAGAATCCCGGCATGCGCCGGGATTTCGCTTCTCTCGTCCATCCTGTATTGCTGATTAGCAATTTACGCAGAAAATTCACGCATTATTCGAATCTCTCGTACAACCACGCCCAGGGTAATACATCAGAGCATGGAAAACCGGGAGACATCTGCAGATGAAGCCGGAACTACCGATGTTGGAGTGTGTAATGGGCAAGAAGAACGATCTCCTCTCCGCACCCCCTGCTCAACCCTCTTCGAAATTTCTTGCTAGACGTATCCAAAGGCGTTCAATGCTCAAGGGACTTGGCTTGATTGGCGCTGGCGCAGCGCTGCCTGTGCTCGGCCCGCTGACTACGGTAGCCGCATCGGGAGGCAAACTTCCCAAGGGTGACGCCGCAATCTTGCGCTTCCTTGCCGCAGCTGAAATCCTCGAATCCGATCTTTGGGAGCAGTACACCGAACTCGGTGGAGTCCAAAGCAACGAAATCGCGAATGCGGTGGACGACGACAATGTCAGGACCGGCTTCGCCGTTACGGCAGGAAACCCTCTCTACACTGCGGCGCTGCAACTTCTCGACGCGGATATGTCGCAGTACATCTTCGACAACACGGATGACGAAATCAGCCATCAACAGTTCATCAATGCATACCTCGCATCGAGAGGAGGCGATACCGTAAACCTGGAGCAATTCCGAACACTCCCGGGCAGCCAGGCAACTGGCGCAAACAAGTCGAGATTGAGACTTACCAATCTGATGCAACTAAATGTCGATACCAGTTTCTGGACGCGGTATCGCAGCGACTCGGAAAATCCCGATCTAGATCCGTCGTTTGTCTTTCCGCAAGCGGCGACCATTGTGAATCGTACCGCGATTCCCCGAAACGATAACGACACGGCCGGCAGCACCGCACAAAACATCTCGAACCACCTCAAGGCGATTGCATTCACGGCAGGATTCCATTTTGCCTTCATCGAACAAGGAGGCACGAGTCTGTATCCGAGCCTAGCTCAGCGTGTCACCGACCCCGAAGTCCTGCGGGTCTTGCTCAGCATCGGTCCCACCGAAACGATGCACTTCCAGACTTGGCAGGACAAGGCAGGAAACGCGACGCCGGTCACGGATGTAGATCCTGTGACGGGAGCGACGGTAACGTTCAAAGACCTGACCACCGGCCAATCTGAGTTGTTTCAGTCGAACCTGATCATGCCCGAGCCGACTCCATTCCTCAGCAGGAGTCTTCCAAAGTGCTCTATCATCCGCCCCACGAATACGCAGGGGGCCGCGATGGGGGCCGTTAAAGCGCTCACCGCCGATGGTCTCTTCACCGGCCAAACCTCAGGGTTCTTCGATGCATTGAACGAGTTGGCACTCGAAGCTGATGCGGCCCGGCGAAATGCGTGATTTGATTTGTGACAGCAGGAGAGCCCACTCTGGCTTCTAGAGTGGGCGTACTTTTGGGAAGGTGCTTTTCACTTCTTCACAAGCTGTCGAACAGTCACTTCTTGAACAGGTTCTCAAACGCCCGCCGCGCGTCCTGCGCCGTACTCGGTGCGCTGCTCACAGCTGGCGTGCTGCGAGTATAGCCGGTGCTCGTGGAAGTCTCGCGCTCAACAGCGGTCTTGATCGCATAGAACGTGCAATCGTTGCGCCGGTCCTTCGGACGGATCCGCTCCGGTATCGGCTGGCGGCATTCGTTGCGTTCGCCTGGATCAAAGTGGGCGCACTGTTTGCACGAATGCAATTCAAAATTGCACTGCGGGCAATGGCCGTTTATCTCGGCTACGTTTAGAACGACCCCGCATTGTGTGCATCGCGACACCGTTCGCGTGCCGGGCATCTTCAGCGCTCGCGGGCCGAACGTCTCTTCTCTGGGCCGAGGCTTGGGCCGGTCCTGATTCTGGTTTTGGCTATCGCGCTCACGGTCCATATAACCGTGCTGGCGGTATTTCTGATCGGACAAAAGTTCCTCCTGATCGCAAACACATTGCGCAGGCGAGTGATTAGGGAATGCCGAAATGGCGACGGCGTGCGGTAACTATGCTGCTAGACAAGATGATTTTACGACACCAGCGAGTTTGCTGCACCACCTTCCGCACAATTTCCCACCCATCGAAAGTTCATGGTCCATTTCGGGACTGCGTACATCGATATAACTATGAATGGAAAGACCAAGACCGGCATCGCCGTAGCCCTCTCGGCAGCGGCCTTCGCCTTAATGACCGCAACCAGATCTTATGCTGAATCGTCCACGCTCGAGACCGTCCCCTCGCTCGATCTCAAGCGCTATGTAGGAACATGGTACGAGATCGCCCGCTATCCCAACCGCTTTCAAAAGAAGTGCTCGTCCGACACCACGGCAAACTACACTCTTCGCGAGGACGGCAAGATCCAGGTCGTCAATACCTGCCGTAAAGCAGACGGCACTCTCAACACGGCGAAGGCAACTGCACGCGTGGTCGACTCGACAACGAATGCAAAGCTGAAAGTGACCTTCTTCTGGCCCTTCTCAGGCGACTACTGGGTCATCGGCTTAGGCAAGAACTACGAATACGCGATCGTCGGCGAACCCAGCCGCAAGTATCTCTGGATTCTCAGCCGTACGCCGCAGATGGATCCCGCACTCTACAAGGAGGCGATTCAAACAATGCGCAGTCGTGGCTATGATCCCGGGCGCCTGATGCCCACGAATCAAGCAGCCGCCACGGCATCTCGAGCCGGAGACTAGCCTACAAGTTTCCCCGGCTCGAAACCGCACCCGCCAGCGGTAAAGCCGCCTTGCACTCTCGTATTCCCGCCGAGATTGTCGGTTCAAGATCGAGGTGCGGTACCGGAGAAGCGAACGCACTCTCGTAAAAGATCAACGCTTTCCGCGGTTGTACCAACTGCTTCAGGCAAATCCGCCCAGCCCGAATCTGCGCCATCAGGGCTTCGCGCGCGTTCGGAAACGTCGCTATCAACTTCTCATATTCGCTGAGTGCGCGCTCGAACCGCTGCGTGTCTTCGGCGAGGCGGCCGATATCCAGCCACACCGCAGGATGCATGTCCTTCCCGCCACCGTTCACAAACTCTTCGTACGCCTGCCACGCCGCATCAGTATTCCGCGCCTTCAGATAGGCTCGCGAGAGACTCAACGTGACTTCCTGATATTGCTGCATGTCGTTCTTCCGCCAATACACCTTTTGCAGCAGCAGCAACGCATCAACACTGTTCGGATTCGTCTCAAGCACGTCTCTCAGCGCGATTTCAGCCGCGTTGAACTCGCCTTCCTCTATCAACTGCTCGGCTTGCAGAGTCTCCGGCGCCTTATCGTTGATCTTCTTGACTATCGTCTCGTCCAGCTTGCGCTCAATCCCCGTAGCCTTCAGAATCACTGCCCCTAAAGCCCCAAAGGCAAATCCTCCTACATGGGCCCAGTTAGCAACGCCGCCGTATCCATTCCACACGATGGCCGTGAAGACCTCTGAAGCCAGCCAGAACGGAAGCAACCAGATCGCCGCCGCGTCGAACCGAAATATTCGCACAAGCACCCAGCCAAACATGTGGATCTTTACTTTTGGAAATCGCACCATGAAGGCGCCCATTAGGGCAGCGACTGCTCCTGATGCACCCAGACACGGTGTGATACTCGCGGGATTCATCGCAGCGTGCATCAGCAGAGCGGCAATCCCACCCAGCAAGTAGAAGATCGGGAACACAATCCGCCCCCAAACGTCTTCCAGCACCACTCCAGCCAGAAACAGGAACCACATGTTGAAGATGATGTGCAGCCAACCCCCGTGCATGAAGTTGGCGGTGATATACGAAACTGGAGTGGGATGCGCCGGCACGAACGCATACTGCTCCAGTAGCGAGTCCTGCTGCAAACCCTTGTATTGCTCGACCAGCGCGTTCATCTCCGCCTGCAACTCGGCCTGGGTAAGGCCGTCACCCATGTATCCGCGCACTCGCAGGTCCCATGCATCGGCAATCGGACGCTCGCTGCGCTTCTGAAAAACCCATTCGTCGGGGTGAGCCTTCTGATACTTATCGACCATCTCCCGCGCTGGGTCAGCAATCTCCAGTTCCGGATTCATCGCCGCCAGCCGCAGAATGTGTTCCTTGACCGTAGACAACTCAGGGCTTTCTCGTTCGAGACTCGTGATTGTCAGGATGAAGACAACGAGGTTGATGACAATCAGTGCAATTGTGAAGATCGGCCAGCGCCGGGCCCGCATGTGCTCGTGCCCAATTGGGATAAGCATCTTTTCTCCCTGGAATTGTCTATGTTTCGGAGTTGCCACAGTTTACAGAAACTCCGATCCGCTTTGCACGGAATTCTTCAGGCACTCTGACGAACGCTCATCCAGCATGACCATGTAACAACACAGCTAATTACTCCGCCCGCTCGCCCGAATACGGTAGAATCCCCAAGATGGAAGACGTAACCAGGATCTTTCAGGCGTTTCTCGCCCCCGCCATCCTGATCTCCGCGACCGGCCTGCTAATTCTCTCGATCAACGTGCGCCTCATGGGGATCGTCAGCCGCCTTCGCCAGTACGTTCACGCCCGGTACAACGCCGCAAAGAACGCGCGACAGCAGGAGGCCGACGCTTACACCGAGCAGATCGCCTCGATCGAGAGGCGCGCCGAAATGATTCGCCGCTGTTTCCTCTTTGCACTGATTTCATTGGCCGGAACTATCGCGTCCTGCCTTTTATTGGGATTCGGACTTTACTGGAAAGAGTCAGCGCTGGTTGCTGTCGCGGTTTTCGTTGCGTCGCTCATCACCTTACTGGTGGCGACAGCGTTTTACATTCGAGAAGTAACCGTCGCTCTCAGCTCCGTGCGCGACGAAGCGCGTGACGAACGCTTCATGGATCTCGGCACGCCTCCCGAGATGCGCGGCCCGAACGCACTGTAAGGCGACACGCCTGAATCACCAGTACAAGCGTCTCAAGAATTGAGCCTCGGGTAGTTCGAGCTCTGATCCGGAGAGCTACCCTTGTCCATCACACCGGGACGAGAATCAAGCAGCTCGCGTATCTTTCTGACCAGCGCCTCCGCCGTGAAAGGTTTCTGGAGAAAAGCCGTGCCAACCTGCATCTCTCCCTCGGGAGCAATCGCTGTATCGGTGTAGCCGGAGACAAACAACACTCGTATGCCGGGTCTTCGCTGTTGAAGGATTCTGCTCAGCGCGGAGCCTCTAATCTTTGGCAACGCTACGTCGGTCAATAGTAGCGGAATAGAGCCTTCAAAACTGTCGCTGATCTGAATGGCTCTCTCGCCATCCTCGGCCTCAAGAACCGAGTAGCCGTTGTCCTCCAAATGCCTACGGAACAAGGCACGTAATGGTGCAGCGTCCTCAACAAGCAGTATCGTCTCTGATCCACGGAACGCTTCTTGACTCGTCTTTTCCTTGTACTGGTTCTCCGCTTCTTGTGTCACCGTGGGAAGACACACGAAAAACCTGGTCTCCTTGCCCGGCGTACTGGACGCCCACACGTGCCCTCCGCTTTGCTTCACAATCCCATAAACCGTTGCCAACCCGAGCCCGGTTCCCCGTTCTGGCCCCTTGGTGGTGAAGAACGGCTCAAAAATGTGGGACAAGGTATGCTCATCCATACCTGAGCCGGTGTCACTGACCATCACCCTGACATAGCGGCCCGGAGCCATGTTAAAGTGCTCCACTGCAGTCGCCTCGTCGACCTCTACATTCGTGGTCTCGATCGTAATCGTGCCCCCCTCTGGCATCGCGTCGCGCGCATTGATGCAGAAATTCAGAAGCACTTGCTCCATCTGCCCGGGATCGGCTTTGACGAAGTCCAGATCGGGGGCAAGTACCATCCTTACTTCGACCTCTTCGCCTATCAAGCGGCGCAACATCCTATCCAATCCGCTGATGACGGCATTCAAACTGAGGACCTTTGGCTTCAGCATCAGCTTGCGGCTGAACGCCAGCAGTTGTCTGGTCAACGACGCGGCCCTCTCTCCTGCCGTCAGTATCTCGTCAGCGTAATCTCGTGATTCTTTCGTTAATTGCGAATCCTGCAGCAGGAGTTCGCTGTATCCATTGATGATGCCGAGAATGTTGTTGAAGTCGTGAGCGATGCCGCCCGCGAGATGCCCGACAGCTTCCATCTTCTGTGCCTGATGAAGGTGTTGCCTCAGTCTGGCCTGCTCTTCCTCTGCGCGCTTGCGATCGGTGATATCACTCAGGTGACCATGGAAGTGAGTTACAGCTCCACTGGAATCCCTAATCACTACCGTGAAGTCATAAACCCAGCGATGCTGCCCGTCCGCGCGGGCGATCCTATATTCCAGCTCACAGCAGGGAACCTTGGCGGCGCAATAGGCGTTTACTTCCGAAATCAGGCGAGGCAGATCGTCCGGATGGACGATGTCGGCATACAGAATGCGGCCGCTCGTCAAGTCCTCCGGGCGGTAACCAAACTGCTCGAATATGTTGGGCGATACATACTCGACGGGCCAGCCCTCAGTTGCTTTCCACCTAAAAGCAACAACTGGCCCGCCAATAAATAGCATCCTCTCTTCCTGCAGCGCCTCCTCCGCAAGCTTGCGCTCCGTGATGTCCGTGTACATGGCAAACGAACCAGCGAACTTGTGCTCGTCATCGCTGATCGGAACAGCAGAGGCTATCGTCCAAACCGCCCGACCGTCTTCACGGCGGAACCGGCGTTCGTAAGTTTCGGAAATTCCTTTGCGCCGGTTCTCCAACTTGCCGTAATGATCGGGCAAGTCATCTTCGAACAAATAGTCACTCAAATTCGCCGAATTGACCTTCTCGATTGCACAGCCAAGAATTCCCGCCATCCGGGCGTTAGCAAACTGGATGCTGCCTTCCCGGTCGAGAACAAGCACTCCTTCGTTTGCGGTATCCACTATGCGTCGATACTTGGCTTCACTTTCACGCAGTGCCTCGTCCGCACGCTTGCGCTCGGTGATGTCCAGCATCGTCCCGATAACCGCCTGGTTTCCGTTGTACGAAGTACGCGTGCCGATCACATCGACATCGA
This sequence comes from Acidobacteriota bacterium, assembly GCA_023410055.1. GTDB lineage: Bacteria > Acidobacteriota > Terriglobia > Terriglobales > Acidobacteriaceae > JAEZPW01. The sequence goes on along the minus strand of JAEYQK010000095.1, from coordinate 15,194 downwards.
TAGCCTGCCCATTCTTTCGCAATCCGCGGAAGGTGTATTGGATAGTGGCCGCTTCACCCATCTCACGCTTTCGCACGTTGCCAACAACAAGCGGCCTATCTTCCTCGACGACCAGTTCCTCAACGGGACGCCCGATCAACTCCTCCTGCGAATAGCCGAACAGCTGTGCCATGCATGAGTTCGCATATGCAAGACGCCCTTCCTGAATCAGGTACACCCCGACCAGCGATTCTTCGACAAGGCAGCGATATTTCGCTTCAGCCTCCGCCAGTCGCTGCTCAGCCCGCTTCCGCTCAGTAATATCTTCAAACGCGCCCAGCACCCCGATCACTTCGCCTTCCGGACTCCTCAGTGGGATCTTGCTGGTTCGCACATCCATGGTCCGGCCGTCAGCCGTGCGCTGAGTCTCTTCATAATTGATCTTCGGAGTCCCACTCTCCATCACGGCTCGGTCAACAGCCCTGTAACCTGGGGCCTCGGTATTCTTCCACGGAAGATCCAAGTCCGTTTTCCCTACGATTTCTTCGGCAGATTTCAGTCCGGCGTTCGCCGCAAATAGATGGTTGCAGCCGAGATACACGCCGTTTCGGTCTTTCCAGAACACAAACGCAGGCATGTTATCCAGCACCAACTTGAACATTTGGGTTGATTCCCAGAGCGCCTTTTCGGCCACTATGCGCTCGGTGATATCGCGTGCTTCGGGAATAATCAGAACCACGCGCCCAGTTTCATCAGTCACCGGCGTCAGCGAGCAGTCGAAGTGCCGGACCTTCCCGTCGAGCGTAACCAAATCAGTCTCAAAACGAACAAACGCACCGTTCGCCGCTCTTGTTACTCCAGAATGCACCTTTTCCTGCTGAGCTTCAGAATGTGCCCACCACGGCGCCTCCCAAATCGGTTTCCCCAGTACGTCCGCCTCGCTAATACCGACAAAATCCACAGCCGTGCGGTTCGCTTGCATCACTGTGCCGTCTGGAGACAAGAGCCCCGTCATCTGAAAAGTTCGGTCGAAGATGGCCCGAAACTTACGCTCGCTCTGCCGTAGCAATTCCTTAGTCTGTTCAACCTCAACGCATGCCTTGGACAATTCTTCACGAGTCTTCTGCCGCTCGATGGCATACAGCATGGACCGGAGCAACGACCTTCCGTCGAATTCGCCCTTGATCAGATGGTCTTGTGCCCCTGATCGCAGCGCATGAAGAGCTTCTTGCTGGTCATCGTGATCACTGATTACGAGGATGGGTATGGATTGGGGCAGCTTCGCGCGCACATCCCGCAGGGTATCCAGCAGCGCTGAGGGTCCGGGCAAACGAATGCCTAAAAGCACAATATCGATTTCGCCGGCGTGGATGATATCGAGCGCTGCCGCGAGGGATTCGGCAACGCTCAGTGAACACGTGTCACCTGTTTCAGCAACGAGGCGTTGAACGTGGCTCGCGTTGCTCCGGTCTTGCTCAATCAGCAGAGCTGAGACTGTCTTCCGACTCATTCGTCGCACGCTTCCTAGTAGAGGCGCCGGATACGGTACTGACCAACGGGAGTGCTACCTGCCCAAAGCGTGTGCCACCAAACCAATCTGCTTACCGTGGCGCTGCGGGCCTAATAGCGACAAATCGAGCATGCCTGAACATCCAGGACCTAATCTCCGTGGCACAAGAGAACCATCCGGGCTGTCACTTAGCGAAATTCTTGCCCTTAAGGAACACCTGATTCGGTGTCTTATATCACATCCTTCGTTCTAAAGCATCACAGTCCGCGTTCGCACTTGATCCTCTGCCCCCGGCCTGCTTCGTTCTCTCTGAGGCCCTGCCCGTTTCGGCTCGAATCGAGCTCTGCCAACCGACCCGTTCTGGAAAACAAAAACGCGTGAGCAAAATTGCCCACGCGTTCTTAGTTCTGCTGAACAGGCGTTTAGTTGGCAGAGGCCTTTTTCGCTTTCTTCGCGATAACGCTTTGCGCAACCCCAGCAACGTTGTCAGCCGTGAAGCCAAACTTCTTCATGACGGCATCGCCATTGCCCGAAGCGCCGAAGCTCTTCATTGCGACGACCGCGCCGTCCACTCCTGTGTACTTTTCCCAGCCGAACGCGATACCTGCTTCAACCGCAACGCGCGGAACGTCGCACGGCAGCACGCTCTTCTTGTAGTCTTCCGACTGCGCGTCAAAGAGTTCCCATGAAGGCATCGATACCACCTGCACCTTCACGCCGGACTCAGTCAGTTTGTTGGCCGCCTCAATCGCAACCGGCAGCTCCGAACCCGTGCCGATCAGCACCACATCCGGATTCGCCACGCCCGAGTAGACGTAAGCGCCCTTCAGCGTGCCTTCGAAAACCTTCTTGGAATCGGGCAGTGTCGGAAGATTCTGACGCGTCAGCGCCAGCACCACCGGCCCTTGCTTCTCGACCGCCACCTTCCATGACGCAGAAGCCTCGTTCGCGTCCGCCGGACGCATCACGGTCACGCCCGGAATCATACGCATGGACATAACCTGCTCGATCGGCTGGTGAGTCGGGCCATCTTCGCCCACGCCGATGCTGTCATGCGTGAACACCCAAACGGTATGCGCCTGCATGATCGCCGCCAGGCGAATCGCCGCTCTCGTGTAATCCGAGAACACCATGAACGTGGACCCGTAAGGAATCAAGCCGCCGTGAAGCGCCATGCCGTTCATCGCAGCGCCCATCGCGAACTCGCGGATACCAAAGTGCAAGTTGCGTCCGCTGCGGTCTTCCGCGCTGAAGTCGCCCGAAGCCGTGATGTTGGTCTTCGTCGAAGGCGTCAGGTCAGCCGAACCGCCGACTAGTTCCGGCACGGCCGCCGCGATCGCATTCTGGACTTTGCCGCCGGAAACACGCGTTGCCATTCCCTTCTTGTCTTCGTCGTACAGAGGATAGGGCACGTTCGCCGGAAGTTCGCCAGCAATCAGTCTCTTCGCCAAGGCCGCCGCTTCCGGATAGGCAGCCGCATACTTCGCCTGCAATGCCGTCCACTCGGCTTCGAGCTTCGCGCCAAGCTTACCCGACTCCGCGCAGTGCGCGCGAGCTTCATCGGGAACCAGGAATTTCGCGTCAACCGGCCAGCCCAGGTTCTTCTTCGTCTCTTCCGTATTCTTTGCGCCCAGCGGTTCACCGTGGACACCGGCTGTTCCCTGCTTCGGGCTGCCGAAACCAATCGTCGTGCGAACCGCGATGATCGAAGGCTTGCCGGTCTCAGCCTGCGCGGCCTTGACTGCCTTTTCGATCGCATCAAGATCGTTGCCGTCGGCAACGCGCTGGGTGTGCCAGCCGTATGCGTTGAAGCGTGCCAGCACGTCTTCGCGGAACGCGATCTTCGTGTCGCCTTCGATCGAGATGTGGTTGTCGTCGTAGAGATAGATCAGCTTGCCCAGACCAAGCGTTCCGGCCAGCGACGCCGCTTCGGCGGAGATGCCTTCCATCAAATCGCCGTCCGAGACCAGCGCATAAGTATAGTGATCGACGATCGGGAATCCGTCCTTATTGAACTGTGCTGCGAGGTGCGCTTCGGCGATTGCCATGCCAACGCCCATCGCGAAGCCCTGTCCCAGCGGACCAGTCGTCGCTTCGACGCCCGGCGTCTCACGCCACTCCGGATGCCCAGGAGTCTTGCTGCCCAACTGCCGGAAGCGCTTCACTTCCTCGAGCGGCAGGTCGTAGCCATAAAGATGAAGCAGAGCATAGAGCAGTGCCGACCCGTGTCCGGCGGAAAGAATAAACCGGTCGCGGTTGAACCACGTCGGGTTCTTGGGGTTGTGGCGCAGGAACCGGTCCCAAATAACGTAAGCCATGGGGGCGGCGCCGAGCGGAAGTCCGGGGTGTCCCGAGTTGGCCGCGTCAATCGCATCAACCGCGAGGAATCGCAGCGTGTTAATAGAAAGTTGGTCGAGGTGCTCCATTACTAGCTCCGTAGAAATAAAGGTATCAGTGCAGTTCCTAAATTAGCGGGTTACTGCACCCTTCCCGTAGGGAGGGTGCGCAACCACAATTCATTTCGTCAGTGTCCAGCTTCAGCGACAAGCCACTTGCCGTCGCCGTTTCGAACTTGATTCCCGCGCAGTCATCCAACAGCCAGTCTGCCCTAAGCGCCTCCAACTCGGCATCGGACAACATCGTGCGCAAGCCGATCACTCGTGAGCCCGCATCCTTGCCCGCGCGAATGCCAGCCGGCGCATCTTCCACCACAACACAATCGGCCGACTTGAAGCCCAGCATCTCGGCGCCCTTGATGTACGGCTCCGGCGCAGGCTTGCCATGTGTGACATCAGTCGAGGTCACAAACGTGCGCGGCCGCGGCAATCCTGCCGCCTTCAAACGTGCCTCCGCCAGTGGCCGCGTACAAGATGTCACGATCGCCCATCGGTCCAGCGGCAGCGCCGACAACAACTCAAACGCTCCCGGCAGCGGCACCACGCCTTCCATATCATCAATCTCGCGCTGCTCGATCACCCTGTTCTCGGCCTCGTGATCGCCGTTCGGCAAATAATCACGAACGGTCGAGATACTCGGCCTGCCATGCGCCTTTCGCACGACCTCATCAGGGTCATAACCATGTTCCTGGGCCCAACTGGCCCACACACGCGCGACCGCCGGCGTCGAGTCTATCAACACGCCGTCCATGTCGAACAACAATGCGCTACAGATTATGTGAGTCATACATCAGGATAGCAGGACAGAGCGGGATTTTGGGGCCGATTTTAGACGAAAGTGCCGCATTGATGCGGCTTACAGGCTGCTGATACAAAAGCTCCTTGGGAAGGGCACGACTTCAGGCGTGCCGCTAAATGCGCAAAATCAATGCGGCTTCAGCCGTTGAGGTCAGCCCTTCAGTGCCTCACCTATATGTTCATCGTATTCGGCAGCACATAATAGAAGAGCAGCCCGATCAGAATCAGATATCCCAGCAATATCAACGTCCAGGCCATGTTGTGCCGGATCGCCACGCCTTCCCGCCGCACATAAGACGTCGTTGCCACGCCCACGCTGCACGTCTGCGGCGCCACAGGTTTCCCGACTTCCGATCCGACCGAGTTCAGCGAGGGCAGCAGCAGCACCGGCATGTTCAGGAGTCGCCCGGTAACCGCCTGCACCGGACCAAACATCGCGTTTGTCGAAGTATTGCTTCCCGACAGCGCGACGCCGATCCACCCCAAGATCGGTGCAAACACGATGAACGCCGGGCCGATCCTCGACAACCCATAAGCCAGCGAATTCGCCATCCCCGTGAACACGAACGCATACGCCAGACCAAAGATGAAGAAGCCGACCAGGAACGCTCCCCACATTTGCTTGAACGTCTTCGCAAACACCTGCTTGATGATCGTCGCACTCGGTCGCAGGAACAGCAGAATCACCAGCCAGGATGCCAGGATCGAAGTCCCGCCGCTAAGTGGATTGAAGTTGAACGTAGATGAAAGTGGCTTGTGCGTAACCGAAGACACCGCCTGAACCGACGACTTGTGCAGACTCCAGTTCGGCAAGTGCGACCAAGGACCAGTCCAGACCACCACCACAATAATTAAGATAATGAACGGCATCCACGCCCGGAAGCCGCTCGGCAGGTCCTCAGGCGGAGCCAATCTCGCCGATTGCGACCCGCCCGACACGGCAGGCACAAGCGGCGCGCCACCAAACGCGCGGATCGTCTTCGGCTTCCACACCTTCACGAACAAGAAAAGCGCCCAGAACGAAACCAGCGCCCCGCTCAGGTCAGGCAAATACGGCCCAAGGTAATGCGAGACGGGCCACTGCCCCAGAATGTACGAGAACGATCCAACGAGCGCCAGCGGCCACGCTTCTTTCAACCCCTTCCAGCCTGATACCAGATAGATAAGGATCCAGCATGGAGCCAGCGCCAGCACGGCAACAATGTCTCCCACCGAAGCCGACAGCCTGAGAAGCGGCAACCCAGTGACTGCCGCCAACGCCAGAATCGGCGCCCCCAGTGCGCCATACGAAACGGGCGCATTGTTCGCGAGCGCGGCCACACGCACGGCATCCAGTTCGAAAATCCCCAGCGATATAAGGATCGGCGTCACTACCGCCCACGGATACCCGAATCCGACCAACCCTTCCAGCAGCGCTCCAAACGCCCACGCGAGCATGATCGTTTGAATGCGAATATCGGCCGTGGCCTGATGAATCATCCACCTTCTGAATCGGTCGAAATCGCCCGTCAGAACGAGCGTATTAAAGATGACCAGCCCCCACAACGTGATCCAGTCGATCACCCACACGCCCGTGAGGCTGCCATAAAAGTACGACTTCATGGTCTGCCCAAACGGCGCATGCCAGACGAGTACGCCGACAGCCAGCGTCACTACTCCCGAGATCAGCGTTGCGAGCCATGCAGTCATTCGCAACGCGGCAAGCAGGAACAACAACACAATGACGGGAACAAGAGACACAAGAATGGTCGTGCCAAGACCACCGACTGGGGTTAGGATCTGCTGAAACATACCGCTTCTCTCCCCCTACTGACATTCCAGCGCACACGCACCGAAAGTGGCGGATTAGATGCCTGAGGTAGGCTGGAGGTGGTGCCACACTGATCAGCCCTGAAAAGGAGGTCTCGCCCTCAGCGCTGAAGGGGCGCTCGAATTTGGCTCGGCACGGCAGTGCCGGGTACTAGGAGGGAAATCTCTTAAGGCCCGTAGGGCCGACCGAACGCTCTGCAACAAACTTCCTATTTGACACAATTAGCCACCAGTCGCTGAACCGCCACCAGGGACTCGTCAACGTTGCTCGTCTTCACGCCGACCATCGCGACCTTCAGACATCGCTTATCCAGTTCCTCCGAGAGAAGCTGGATAAACACTCCCATTCCAGACTTCTCCTCGCCTGCGATCGAAGTCGTCGACACGCCACAACTTGGTGAACGATCCACACCTATCAGCCCGACATTCGTGAACCCGTGGAGATCGTATTCTTGAAGCTGCGCAGCTATCTCTCGTGCCTTTTCTCGAAGACGCTTGAGGTTCTTCTCCCGCTGCATCAGACCCCTGATCCTGGTGTTCTCTTCAAGCAACTCTCTCTCAGCGCCGCGTTCGTCTTGCCTGTCCAGCCCCAGGCACAGCAACTCAGGGCATGGCAACTGTATTAGGCCCACCTCATTGGCCATGAGAACATCCACGACTTCTTTGAATTGGCTGGGACAATCCGCCGTGCCGTCTGAAATCGAATTCTGATTGAGCAGGCAATGCGAAACTAGAGCAATCTTCTTGCTCCTGTGATCGGTGAACATCTTCGTTCCTTTCGTGGCGAACTACCGCGCCGCCGCGGTCCAGTATTCAATTCACGCCCGAACACATACCTTAGAAGCCCTAGTCTCACTGACACCGAACCACAGGCCCGAAAGGCTGGCATCCAACTAGCCCTGCCCGTGAGGGCTGGGTCCAAGAACGCTGACAAAGAAAACAAAGCAGAGCAAAAAGAGAGCGGAATGCACGGCCTTTCCAACTGTGCTCGGAGAGTTCACGTCAGGACTTTACGCCGATTCTCAACAGAGTTCCACGATAACTGGGGCGGTCACCGTTCATTGCTCTTGCGAAACGTGTACACGAAAGCCACCCAAAACAGAAACGCTGCAACTCCGCCGAAGGCGAACAATGACTCTAAAACGAAGTTGAGCATTGCTGAACTATGAGGAAGTACGTTAGCTTCCATTAGGTAGAAGCACAACAGGACGGTTGCAATGGCGAAAATGCCAGCCGAAGCTTTTACTGCACAATCGATTCTGTCGCTTCCACGATACCAGCGACGTTCGGCTAGTAGGATTACGAAGCTAATCAGGGCGACAACACGGAATATGTCTGAGGCACGAATGACGACGTGTGACGAACTGTGGAGTGTCCCAAACTGAAGGACTATCGCTGTTACGAACACGCCCAGTTCAGTCCTAAACCTCGTTGTTGGCGTCCATTGCATCAGTCATTACGCTCGGACGACAGCATAACCCACGACAGTCATCTAGAACAGCCTATGTGTTACCTGTCCGCTTCTTCCGACCTGGGATAGTGAATTACATGGCGATTCTGCGCCAGCTATCGTGAGATGTTGGTGCGAATAGGCCTTTCCGGCAATCCAGACCATTGAAGCAATACTGTCGAGATTCAATACCGAGATGTCCCCGTTTCCCGCGCTCAAGCCCTTCACGCAGCTGAGAGCCGCTCGTCGGGGGCGGGACTCTCGAAGAGTTTGGAATCAAGCTTGTTAAGCATTGTAAGCAGCTTCGCGGCGTTCGCGTTGGTCGTCGTTTCCCCGATCCGCGCCATTTCATCTGCCCGAGTGAATTCTGATAGATCAAAGGAGGTCACGTCGGGTGCGATCACAAAGTCTGCCGGCTGTACTCCAACCGCGTTCATGCTGTGGTGCTGAATCATGTTCTGTCGCATGAGCACTTGAAGTGTCGCAAAGACAGCTCTGCGCCGTGAACGCGCAACGGAACCGATTCCCATAAAGTCGCTTTCTATCTTTGCTGTCACACTCGATGCGATAACAAAGTTGCATCCCCTGGCTACCAGCAAGTTGGCAGGAATATTGTCAAGCAATCCTCCGTCCACTAACGCTTGGTCCGACGCAAGGATAGGAAGCCCGAGCGGAGGAAGATTGATGCTTTCCAGAACGCTGGTCGTTGCGTCGCCGGCCTCGCGCACCACTTCTTTCCCTTCGACAAGATCGACGGCGACTGTAAGCATGGGAAGGATTAGCTGCTCCATCCTGGCTCGACCTAAGTATTTCCGCAGCATGGAATCGAAATGGTGTCGTCTGTACTTGTAGAGAAGATACCAGTAGCCGCCACCGGGCAGCTGTCGAAAGAACCACGACGGCTTCAGATCGGCCGTGAAGAAACCGGTAGCAGCTTCGGGATCAAAGCCAGCTGCATAGATGGTTCCGGTCATCGCCCCAGCGCTTGTACCCGCCAGCATATCGACGTAGATGCCATGCTGCTCAAGCGCTTTGAGCACCCCAAGATGAGCCATGCCACGAGCCGCGCCGCCTCCGAGTGCTAAACCGATCTGGACGCCTCGCAGGTGATGGACGATACGTTCGACTCCGAGTTGCAGTAACCTGCTCTGGTTTGCTGCAGGAGCGTCAAGAGTGAGTTTAAAGTCTCGTGCCGCGAGTTCGTGTAGCTCCGGTACATATGGAGCGAATGGGGCGTTGTTGTCGAGGAGCCACACAATGCGGAACTTGTCTCTCCATCCGGGTACGCTCTTTTGCAGCGCTTGGAGCTCATGCACTGCCGCATTCGCATCTTGCGGCCGAACACACCAAAGCACCACATCCACGTAGCCCAAGAATTGGCTCATTGCTTCTCGTGGATGGTCAGCACGAATGTCCACCAGAAATCGCCTGTTCGAGCTCCACTCTTTAAGAATCTTGCCTCGTTCCTCTGAAACCCTTTCTCCCGCGAGGAGCTTGTAGGGAATATTCCCCTCCGGTTTCCAGCGTTCGTCATCTCCGGCAACACATGGTGACTCACCCAACTCACAAAGACGACGTGCCACGCGATCGACAAGCGGACGGCTCGCCTCGGAGTGATGAACAATACCCACGACCGATGGCTGCGGAAGGGCATGATCGACCGTCAAATATCGTTTGTGTATGTTACATGCCGTGCGAAACATAGCGAGTTGGAAGTCTGGATGCTTCGCCGTCAATTGAAGCAGTTGCGTTAGCGTCAACCGTATTGCCGTCGACGGCTCAATCGCTTGGACGCGCATGTGAGAGAAATCCGCTAGACCGAGGGAAAACAATCCAACGGGAAAACCTCGAACAAAAGTATCTTTCAGAATCGCTCTGCCCAGCGAGTCGTAAAGCGTTGCTTGCATACGGCCCGTTATGATTAAGCACACATGGGTAATTTCTGAGTCGACTTCAATGACCACCTGCCCAGCGTGGAACTCGACGTACTCAGCCGTGTTCGTGATCGCCGTCAATGTTTCCTCGCTCAATTCTCTTGCCAATTCGAGCCGACGCAACTCCGCGCGGAGCTGCCCACTTGGCACGCGAACGGGTCTCTGTTCGCTATTGTCCATGATGTGATCCTTAGATGCGACAAAAGAGAACGGCTCGTTGGAAGCGGGCTGCGGTTGGACAACAGAGACTCAGTATTCTGATTAGTGGACGAGAACAGGCCTTTCGTCCACCCGTCCGCTCGTGTGCATGTCAAGCCCATCGCTTGCCCCAGATTTCTGCAACTGACTGAGAAGCAACCAAATCCAGTTTCGCTCGCCTTGTCGGGTTTGGCTCTATCAACCTGTTAACCTTGTTAATAGAGGCGCAGTTCAATTCCTTTGCTCCCGTGGTCGCCAGTTATAACCACCGGTCTCGGGTTCGCCAACGACCAACGACTACCGACCAACAACGGGCTCTAACCCATTTGTTTCCGATATTTTGCGCGTAAGTCCTTTAAATTGCTGACTATAGGAGCAAAAAGTGGCTAAATATCTTTATTTGCAACAAATCACTGACTGGAGGGGGAGGGACAACAAGGGTAGCTGACCAGGCGCACTAGATTCGGGATTCGATGACCCGATGACCCGATGGCCAGATGACCCGATAAAAAAGGAATGGCGACCCCGGAGGGACTCGAACCCCCAACCCTCAGATCCGAAGTCTGATGCTCTATCCAATTGAGCTACGGAGTCGCACAGGGCGAAGAAGTCGCCTAACGCATATTACTACGTGTCACCCGCTGTTCCAATTACTGATCGCGGAATGAGATCGCCGCAGCAAGGGCAGAGTGCCGCCAATTCTGAAACAAATTGAAAAACTCGCGTCATTGATCGACAATTTCAGCTCACGATAAAAGGAGTCTGAAGGTGCGATTCAAACGGCTTTTTTTCTACTGCCCATTTCATCTGGCTTTCTTCTTACTCATCCTGCATTCAGTGGTGGCATTGGCGCAAGCGCCCATAGCCAACTCCGATCAAAACTACCTGCAATTGCGCAACCTCAAACTTGGGAAAGAAGCGCTGCTTGCTGAAAACATCGTCCTCGAACGGGAATTCGCTACTTTCACGTTTCGCAATGGAACCATATTTTTCGCCGAGCCGGTAAACGGAAAAGTGACAGCCGCGGTCTTCGTGGGCGAAGGCTCTCTTGCGCTGAAGCCCGACTCTGCAGCCGAGCAGAAGAGTCTTGCCTTGCTGAGCAAGTCCTCTGACTTCAATGAACGGTTTGAAGTGGTCGTTCTGCAATTCACCGACGGAACCTACGATGAACTTGTGAAAGCTGCCCCGAAAGCCCGGGACCTGAGCGCCGCCGATCGCGCGGCAAAAGCTTTGGCCAATAATCTGGAGGCGACACACCAGAACCGCGAAGTGCGCTACAACGTATCCGCTCGCATACTTCAGGACGTACTTGCCACCAGCCCCGGTGGATTCTTTGCCGCATTCGTAAACGGCAAGAACTACAGTGGTAAAGAGTTGTTCATTGTCGACCCTCAAGGGGTTACTTCCTGGGGGCTCCAGCCTGAAGAAGTGGCTTTTGTCACTTACGACGAGAACAAGTTCGGAATCTGGGCCGCCAGCCACCTGAGATCGGAACTCGCGACAGGTGCCGCCAAAGGCAGCCAGATGAACGGTCCGATCGATCTGATTTCGCAGAAGCTGGATACCACCATTCAGAAGAACGCGGAAATGAAGGTCTCGGCTACAACCACGATTCTCGCCGTGCGCGATGGAATCCGCGTACTGCCTTTCTCGCTCTTCCGCAATTTCAAGATCGACAGCGTGACCGACGAATCCGGGCAACCCCTGGCGTACATCTTCGAGAAGGTTCCGTGGGTACGGCAGGACAGAGATGACCCTGATAACTTCAATGTGATTCTTCCGACTCCCCTTCCTAAGGGATCGAAGTTCACGCTCCACGTCACCTACGGCGGTAAGGAAGCTGTATCGAACACTGGCGGCGGAAACTACTCCCCGGAAGCGCGAGAGGACTGGTTCCCCGCCACTCGAATCGGGGACTATGCGGACTACGAGATGACATTCCGCATCCCCAAGGGAATGACGATCGCCGCCTCCGGAACGCAGCTTAGCCAGAAGAACGAAGGCGACTGGAACGTCACCCAATGGAGAACAGAAGCCCCGATTAGTGTCACGGGCTTCAACTTCGGACGTTTTAAGTCAACGGAGCTGAAACTGAATAACGGCTTCATCATTCAGACCTGCGCCAACACCGAGTTGCCAGATTCCATTAGGAGCATTAAGCAGTCGTTTCAAGGTGGCCTGCCCGAGGAGAACGTAGATGGGGAAGAAAGATCGGCCCTCGGCACAATGGACACCACCATAAAGATGAAGGAGAAGATGGCAGAGGCTCAATTGGCTATGGGCCTCTACACCGACTACTTCGGACCGCTCTCGTACAAGCGGCTCGCCATGACCCAACAGACCGCCTGCAATTACGGCCAAGCGTGGCCGGGACTGGTTTGGTTACCGATCTGCTCTTTCTTCGATTCAACCGTTAAACATCAGTTTGGGATCGACGAGACTCGGCAACCCTATTGGAACGTGGTTGCACCGCACGAGATTGCCCACGAATGGTGGGGACACACGGTCGGCTGGGCTTCCTATCGCGACCAATGGATGAGCGAGGGATTTGCTCAGCTTTCCGCCTCCTTATTCGTGCAAGCGGTCTACAAAGATGCCGATAAAGGCTTGTACAACCGCATATGGCAGTCTCAACAAAGATCGCTCCGGGAAAAGAACCAGTACGGATACCGCCCCATCGATGTTGGCCCGCTCACGATGGGCTACCGCGTCAATTCCACCAAAGTCGGCGACATCTACAACACGTTGATCTACGACAAGGGCTCTTTTGTTCTGCACATGCTCCGCAGAATGATGTGGGATCCAAAAACCGGCGATCAGCGCTTCAAAGAAACGATGCGCGATTTCGTTGCAACTTACCGGGATCGACCAGCCAGCACCGAGGACTTCAAAGCCGTGGTTGAGAAGCATATGTCTCCCATCATGGACATAGACCACAATCACAAGATGGACTGGTTCTTCGATGAGTGGGTTTACGGCACGGAGTTCCCGAAGTACGACTTCACCTACAACATCGAAAACGACAGCACCGGTGCCTCGATAAGTTTCAAACTAGTCCAGTCCAATGTGTCGCCCAAGTTCAAGATGCTGGTACCGCTCTATTTCGAGATGCCGGATGGCAAAATCGTCCTTCTCGGTTCCGGAACGCTGACCGGCAACATAACTCTGGAGCAGAAGCTCCCTCTCGGTAAGGGAAATGTTCCAAAGCGCATGATGATCAATTACTACAATGACGTCTTAAGCGACAACTAAGCCCACAGATCTTTCTCAGTCGTTCGGCCTGGCCTGTTCAAACCATATCTCGGTTTGGACAGGCCAAGCCTTCGTGTCCCTTGTCCTTCTGTCCTAGCTTCCGCCAATCGCTTCATCCTGCTACGATTCAGTCGTGTACTCCTTCGTGCGCAGGAACAAGATTCTCATCGCCGCTGGCGCTCTGGTAGCCCTGGCCTTTCGCCTGTTTTTCGTCTTCAAGTTCACGCGCATCGATGGGGACACGTTAATCTACGGCGAAATCGCAGCCAATTGGCTTACCAGCGGAATTTTCGGTCTGACCACCGATACCGGTGTAATTCCGACCTACATCCGTCTGCCCGCTTATCCGGCCTTCCTCACGGCTATCTGGAAAGTTGTTGGTCTGGAGCGCTACACGCCGGTCCTGATCGTCCAAGCCTTGATCGACGTCGGGACATGCTTCGTCGTAGCCGACCTGGCCCGCCGGACATTCTCCGAGCGTGCGGCCAAAATAGCATTCTGGCTGACCGCCTTGTGCCCGTTCACGGCCGTTTACACTGCTGCACCGCTGACCGAGACACTCGCAATTTTCTTCGCAGCCCTAACGCTCGACTTCGCAATCGCAGGCCTCGACGATCTCGCCGCGGGAAGAATGCGTTACTGGATCGGCTGTGGACTAGCAATGGCCGTAAGCATCGTCCTGCGTCCCGACGGCGGAATTCTGCTCGCAGCACTAGGACTTTATCTTCTATATACACTCTTCGCTCCCACTGCAAATCAGCAGGAACCCTCGGGCGGTTTCGGCGTGAAGCTGAATACCGTTCTGGCAGGAGTGCTGGTCGCAGCGGTCGCACTCTCTCCGCTCATTCCGTGGACCATCCGCAACTGGCGTGACTTCCATGTCTTCCAGCCGCTAGCGCCTCGTTATGCAAATGGGCCCGATGAATCGGCAAATCTTGGCCTCCAGCGCTGGACGAAGACTTGGATGGTCGACTACGTCTCCGTCGTCGATTTCTACTGGACCGTTCCCGGCGAGAAGTTCAATGTCAACCTCTTGCCGAGCCGCGCCTTCGATTCTCCTGAGCAGCGGCGGCAGACCGACGAACTGTTCTCCGAGTACAACCGCACTCTCGATTGGACGCCCGAGTTGGACGCTCGCCTCGGTCAAATCGCAGACGCGCGAGTTCAACACTCGCGTCTCCGCTACTACGTCGTCCTGCCTGTTCTTCGTATCGCCGACATGTGGTTCCGCCCTCGCACCGACCTCCTGAAAACCAACGACCGCTGGTGGGAATGGAAAGACGATCCAAACGGCACGTTCTGGGGAGTAACAACGGCCGCCATCAATCTCTTCTTCATCGGTGCCGCCTTCTGGACAATTCTTCGCCGCCGCAACCTGCGCTGGGCAGGCCTGTTGATTCTGTTCGTCTTGGTCCGGTCGGCGTTCCTCGGCTCTCTTGAGAACCCCGAGACGCGCTACACTCTCGAATGCTATCCCGTTGTATTGGCCTTTGCTGCCGCCGCGTTCGCGGGCAATCGATCATCCCATGACGAAGCGGACTCATTCAGAGCCGCTGCCGATTGAACTTGCAGTGGGAGCTCACGCTGCCTTCACACGCGCATAAGCATCAGGGCATCCGCGCATACCCAGATTGCGTCTGCCTAGAAACTTGCTACAACCGCGGCAGTGAGGGCAATCGACGAGACGATTTGCGCTGTGGTCATCATGTTCTTCCATACCGCTGAGCCGCCAATGATCTTGTCTGGAACGACAATACTGTCGCCTGGCTGAAGGCGTACGCCGAGGACATCGCCGCCGGTGTTCCCGACAACAGAGCCGTTCGCCCTTATGACAAAAGTCCCTTTCTTGTTGGCGAGTTCCGTGGCCC
>JAEYQK010000079.1 GCA_023410055.1 Acidobacteriota bacterium | reverse complement strand
GGTCGCAACAACTTCAACACGGCCCTGTTCAAGCAGTTCAACTTCAGCGAGAGAGCTCGTTTTGAACTCCGCGCCGAGACCTTCAACACCTTCAACCATCCGCAGTTTAGAGCGAACGGTCAGGCTGGCGGCATGAGTAACAACGTCGCTGCCGACGACTTCGGCAAGATCACGGGAGTTTACGATCCCCGATCGATTCAGCTTGGAGCGAAGTTCATTTTCTAGACTGTTCTGGTTCACAACCCTGCCCCCGCTCGCACTTACACGCGAGCGGGGCTTTTCTTTCTCAATCAGTACGGTCAGTGCACGATAGAGATAGAATGTCGCCAGTAGAACTTGAGTACCTGAATATCCCGACACGCTCGCTATGAATATGTTGAAGTCACGAACAGCGATCTTTATGGTTCTCTTGCCCATCTGTGCGTTCGCGCAGAAAGCGACTCCGTCAGACGCAATCGCACTCGAGCAGCAGGGGAAACTACTGGAGGCCACACAAGCGTGGCGCGCCGTGACGAAACAGAATCCAAAGGACGCGGCAGCGTTCGCCAGCCTCGGAGTAGTTCTATCGAGGCAGCAGAAATATGAAGAGGCCGCTTCCGCCTACAGAAAGGCGCTCGCACTCGATCCGAAGTTGCCGGGCATTCAACTCAACCTGGGCCTGGCCGAGTTCAAACTTGGAAAGTTCGATTCCGCTATCACGCCGCTGAGAGCCGCCCTGTCGGACAATCCGAAGAGCGCACAAGTTCGGCTGCTTTTGGGCATGAGCTACCACGGAGCAAAGAAGTTCGGAGAGGCAATCAAACAACTGAGGATAGCGGTGCAGGCCGATCCTTCCAATGTAGAACTGCATAGCGTTCTGGCGCAGAGTTGTTTATCTGCAAAGGAATACAATTGTGCGCTCGAGGAATACGGAATCATTCTGCGGCTGGACCCTAATTCGGTCGCGGCGCACGTGCTCGCCGGCGAGGCGCTGGATGGGCTGGGGAAGACACAGGAAGCCATCGCTGAGTTTCAAGCCGCCGCAAAAGCCGGCCCCAAAGAACCCAATGTTCACTTCGGACTAGGGTATCTTTACTGGGAATTGCATCAGTACGACGAAGCGAAGCGAGAATTCGAACAGGAACTCGCTATCGATCCTCGCCACGCCCAGGCCTTGGCATATCTCGGTGACATCGAGTTGAAACGAGAGCATTTCGACGAGGCGCTCACATATCTCCGGAAGGCAACGGAAATGAGTCGTGACCTGCGAATCGCGTTTCTGGACCTTGGAGCGCTGTTGTTACGGAAGAAAGAATACGAGGAAGCAATCGTCGCTCTGAAACGCGCTGTGGAGTTGCAGCCCGACGAACCCGATGCGCACTATCGGCTCGGGCGGGTGTATCAGGAAATGGGTAACGTAGAAGAATCGCGAAAAGAACTGGCCAAAGTGCGCGAACTTCGGAAGAAAGCTGACGAGCAGAAGCCACAGACACCACCCGAGTCAACGGCTCACGACTAGCTAGCAATTCTCTTGCGCAGTCATTATTTGTCGTCGCTGGCTTGGCATTTCAAATCTTCATGTTTGTCGTTTAAGAGAGAAAACGAGATGAGCATATTCGCACCGAATTTCGGACTGGCAGCGCTGGTCCGTGTTGTCCTACTCTTCCTTATTGTGATGGGTATTCTCCAAGCTTCCGCTCAGTCTGTGCCACCTTATCGCAATCCCGCTTTGAGCGTGGACGAGCGCGTCAACGACCTGATCGGCCGAATGACGCTCGAAGAGAAGGTCGGGCAATTGATGATGTGGGACGCGCGCGGCGAAGACCTCTCGTTCATCAATACGCGCCATGCGGGATCGATCCTGCATATTGTCGGAGCGAAGACGAATCGGGCGATGGACCTTGCGGCGAAGGACAGGCTCGGCATCCCGCTGCTGATTGGCGAGGACGGCATTCACGGGCACTCGTTCTGGAAAGGCGCCACGATCTTTCCCACGCAACTTGCGCTGGCCGCGAGCTGGAATCCTGAACTGATCGAGAAGGTCGGGCGTGTGACTGCCGAAGAGATGGCCCCTACGGGCATTCATTGGACGTTCTCGCCCGTACTTTGCTTGACGCGTGATCTGCGTTGGGGGCGCACAGGGGAGACGTTCGGCGAGGATCCGTACCTGATTGGCGAGTTTGGCGCGGCGCTGATCCGCGGGTATCAGGGCAAAGGACTAAACGATCCTACGGCCGTGCTGGCCACCGCCAAGCACTACGCAGGCTACTCGGAGACGCAGGGTGGACGCGACGCCTCGGAAGCCGATATTTCCCGGCGCAAGCTGCGCAGTTATTTCCTGGCGCCTTTTGAGCGTGCCGCGCGTGCAGGTGCTATGACGTTCATGACCGGCTATCAGTCGATGGACGGCGTGCCTTCGACGGCGAACCGCTGGTTGCTGACGGATGTGTTGAAGAACGAATGGGGTTTCCGCGGCGTGTTGGTGACCGATTGGGACAACGTGGGCCGCTTGGTGTATGAGCAGAAGGTTGCGGCGAGCTACGCCGATGCGGCGGTTATGGCGCTACGCGCCGGCAACGACATCATCATGACCACGCCGAAGTTCTACGAAGGGGCAATCGAAGCGGTGAGGAGCGGACGGCTATCTGAGTCCGAGATTGATGGGCCCGTGCGGAGATTGCTGGCGCTGAAGTTCCGGATGGGATTGTTCGAGAATCCGCGGCGGCCCGATCTGACGCGAGCCGCAGCCGAAACTACGCGGGCCGATCACAAGGAAGTGAATCTGACTGCTGCGCGGCAGAGCCTTGTGCTTTTGCAGAATAACGGCCTGCTTCCGCTGGATCCAGCGAAGCTGAAGTCGATTGCTGTGATCGGGCCGAATGCAGACGACGATCTGCAGCAGCTGGGAGACTGGAGCCTAGGGTCGTCTCAGCATCTGCCAGAAGAAGGCAAGCACCCACGGGAAAAGACCACCACGGTGCTGGACGGAATTCGTGCATTGGTGCCGTCAGGAGCGACAGTTCGCTATGAGCGCGGATGCTCGATCATCAATGACGATCTTTCGAGTATTCCGGCGGCGGTGGCTGCCGCGAATGCGTCGGATGTGATCGTCGCCGTGGTCGGTGACCATTTGCGATTCGTTGGCGAGGAGCAGAGCACGGCCACACTTGAGCTGCAGGGAGGTCAGGTCGCACTGCTCGATGCGCTGGAGAAGACGGGCAAGCCGATGATCGTGGTGCTGGTAAACAGCAAGCCGCTCGTGCTACCAGCTTCGGCAAAACGCGCTGCGGCCATTCTCGAGGGATTCAACTCAGGGATGGAAGGAGGCCGTGCGCTGGCTGAGGCGCTGTTCGGAAAGCTGAATCCGTCGGGCAAGCTGACGATTTCCGTACCTGTGCATGTGGGACAGCAACCGGTGTTCTACAGCCAGGTGCGCGGACAGCACGGTACTCGGTACGCAGACCTTACTCAGGAACCGCTGTTCCCGTTCGGACACGGCTTGAGTTATACGAAGTACCGCTACTCGAATCTGAAGCTTGGTGCCCCTACGCTGGGGCGCGAGCAGACGGCAACGGTGTCGGTTGATGTCGAGAATACCGGCGGGCGCGAAGGCGACGAAATCGTACAGGTGTATGTGACGGACGTGGTGACGTCGGTTACGTGGGTGAACAAGGCGCTGAAGGGTTTTGCGCGCGTGCATCTTGCGCCGGGAGAGAAGAAGACGGTGCAAGTCAACTTGCCCTGGGAAGCGTTCGAGATTGTCGATGCCGAAGGGCGCAGGGTGGTGGAACCGGGAGAGTTTCAGATAGGAGTCGGGCCGTCGTCGCGTGACGGCGATCTGCTGAAAGCGTCGCTGCAAGTGCAGTAAGCAACTGTAAGTTAGTTCGGGAAAGAGGGCAGAGCTCGGTATTTGCGGAGACCGATGCGTACGGCGGCTTACGACCAATCGTCGTCGTTAACCGAGATACGTACTCCGGTCGGAAGTTCGACGAGCGCGATGCTCTCTTTGTTCTTCTTACCTTCGGCGTTGTGAGTGGTGAAGGTTGCGCGGATACGAACGGTCATGACGAAGCTGTTGGGGAACGTCAGGCGCAGCCTCGCTCCGTCGCGCATTACCGTGTGCAGCCAGACGTTGGCCATCCTGTCGTCGGCATCTGCCGGAAAGAAGACGCCGGTCTCGCGAAAAGGCAGGCCAGCCATCGTGATTCCGCTCACGCCGATTTCCAAGCCGGACGCCGGAATCTCCAGAGTGCTGGACCCGTCAATTCCTTCAAGGGACGCCGGCTTAGAAACAGAAGCAGGCAACGGCTGGGACGCCGGCGGAACCTTTGCTGCCTCAATCTGAGCTGCCGGTGTGGTCACACACGTATCAGCCGAAACCGGTGTTGCCTGATTTACAGCGGGCTCCGGTTCAGAGAAACGCGAGATGGGGCGGTTCTCGGGATCGAGCTCATGCCAACGGTCTGGAGGAAACTGGATCCCCCAGAAATCTTCGTCCGATTCAAGTTCGATGCCGTATTCGCGATACTTCGTGTTGTGAGCCCAAATGACTCTGGCGATTTGAAAACGGTTGCGCCAGGGCTGGAACACTCGAATCTCCATGTCCGTTCCAAGGTCGGCGTTTGTGAAGATTCGTGCGCCATGATAACTGACATCGATGGTTTGCGACTCGGCACGGAAGGCGCCCTGAGTCTGAGCGGGCGTGATAACCAGCCGAGTCGAGAGCGGGATGCGTCCACTGCGACGAATTGTCTGATTGATCAGATCGTGTCGCAACAGTCCTCCGAAAAAGCGGGGGCCCTGTAGTGGTTCAGCATATTTTCACGGACGCTTGGATAATGTAAAAGCACCAAAGTAACTCGTGAGTAACCCTAGGCCCATAATTAGTAACCATTGGGAGAATCGCGGTCGGGGCTGAGTCTCCATCTTTCTTGAACGTGGTTCTCTGGTACGATGCTGATCTATAAGCGTCTTTGGCGTTTATCTATGTACCGGATATCGGAGTTCAGCCGGTAAGAACTCCCCGAGGGATCACCCTATGTTCACCCGATTTCATGCGGTCCTGCTGGCCTGCCTGTTCCTTTGCTTGCCTGCACTCAGCGCAGATTTCGCGATGCAAGTCACTGATAACGGCTATTTGAACACGCAAGGTTTCAGCGTGTTTCTTTACAGCAACACTTTCCACCCCGTTTTTGTGGACGAAAAGAACACGGCCATGCAGCTCATCCTGCACGGTGAGCGCATTGCCAACAACGGCGACGTGCGCCTGATGCCGACGCCCGAACAGTGGGACTTGGTCGCGCAACTGAAGGACCGCCACGCCGACAAGGAACACAACCGACTCGTGGCTAAGCTGTCGTTCCCGACCTACCAGATGGATTACCGGCTCGAAGTTACGCCCGAACCGGGTGGCGTGCGGGTCAGCGTAAATCTGAACAAGCCGCTGCCGGAGAAGCTGGCTGGACGCGCTGGCTTTAGTCTTGAGTTCCTTCCTTCAATCTATATGGGGAAGACTTTCGCGATAGACGGTAAGAGCTTTGGCGTATTCCCGCGCAGTCCGCAGGACGCAATGCAAGTAGTGCCGCCGTCGCCTGACGATCCGAAGAAGCTGCCATATCAAGAAGAGTGGGACAAGGACAAGGGCTATACGCAGCCACTTCCGTTCGCCAGTGGAAATAGCAGCATCACGTTTGCTCCTGAAGATGCGTTGCATCGCATCACGATATCTTCTGAAACCGGACCGCTGGCGCTTTATGACGGGCGCAACCGGGCACAGAACGGCTGGTTCGTACTGCGTACCATGATTCCGTCGGGCAAGACCGAGGGCGCGGTGATTTGGCACATCCGTCCCGACGTCATTCCGAACTGGACGCGGCCGCCGATGATCGCGCATAGCCAGGTCGGGTATCCGCCGGACTTCCCGAAGGTTGCCGTTCTCGAACTCGATCCGAAGTTCGACGCTCCGAAGACGGCGAGGATTTTGCGTCTGTCGGAAGATGGTTCGTACAAGCAGGTGTTCGAGGGCCCGGTATCTGAGGCGACGCCATGGCTACGCTACACATACAGGAAGTTCGATTTCTCTACCGTCAAAGACCCTGGTCTGTATGCGATCGAATATGGTGGACAGCGGACGGAGCTGTTCCCGATCGCGAAGGACGTTTACAGCAAGACTTGGCAATCGACGCTGGACGGGTATCTAGCCGTCGAGATGGATCACGTTTCGGTGCGCGAAGGATATCGCTTGTGGCACGGCGTGTCGCACCTTGATGATGCACGGCAGGCACCGGCGCACTTGTCGTTTTTCGATGACTATCGCACGGCCAGCATCGACTCGCCTTACAAGCCGGGCGAACATATTCCGGGATTGAATGTCGGCGGCTGGTACGACGCAGGCGATTACGACATCCGCGCCGAGAGTCAGTACACAGTCATTCAGAACCTGGCGCTGGCGTACCGAGAATTCGGCATGAAGTGGGACCAACTCACGGTGGACGAGACGGCGCGCACGGTCGAGATGCATCGGCCTGACGGTGTACCCGACACGGTGCAGCAAGTGAAGCACGGAGTGTTGCAACTGCTCGCGCAGATCAAGTCCATTGGCCATCCGATTCCGGGCATCATCGATCCCACGCTGCGTCAGTACACGCACCTGGGCGATGCTGCGTCGAAGACGGACGGAAGGATCTATTCGGCGAAACTGAAGCTAAATGAGATACAGGGAGACTACTCGGGAACACCGGACGATCGATGGGCGTTCACGACGAAGCTCGCGACGCTGCAATACGGCACCGCAGCCTCGTTGGCGATGGCATCGCAGACGCTCAAAGGCTGGGACGATCCGCTGTCGAAGGAGTGTCTGGATACGGCGATCAAGTTGTGGAATGAGGAGCACGCTCACCCGACTATCAGCGAGTGGCCGGCGATGTCCAACTTTCTTGAGCCATCGAAGACCGAGGAGTGGAAAGCAGCTATTGAATTGCTCGTCGCTACCAATGGCGGGGAGGAGTACAAGAAGCGCGTAAGAGAACTGCTGCCGACGGTACGACAGCGGTTCAAGGTCGATGGGTGGCGCGCGGTCGAAGCGCTGCCGTACATGGACGCGGACTTCAAGAACCAGCTACGAGAAGCGGTGAAGTCCTATGTGGCCGGTGTTGATGCCGAGATGGCGAAAAATCCGTTCGGCGTGCCGCCGAGTATGGACTCGTGGGGAGGCGCCGATTTTGTGGTCGATTTCGGCGTCCAGATGTACTTCCTGCACAAGGCATTTCCGGAGCTCGTCAGCAAGGACTACACCCTGCGGGTCGCGAACTATATCCTGGGCACGCATCCGGTATCGAGCACGTCGTGGGTGTCTTCGGTGGGAACGTCTTCGAAGCTGAAGGCCTACGGCAACAACCGAGCTGACAATACGTTCATTCCGGGCGGAGTGATTCCGGGATACATCGTCATTAAACCCGACTTCCCGGAGTGCATCGACGACTTCGGTTTCCTCTGGTTCGAAAACGAGTACGTGATCGACATTGGCAGCCGATGGGTGCTGGCGGCGAACGCAGCCGACGCCCTCGCGAAATAAGCAAGACTCGAAGTGTCTGAGATGCCCGCTTCGTACGTTTGTGCGAAGCGGGGTTTTGTTTGCTCGCTAGATTAAGGAGTTGTACTTGCTCGCGAGTTGCGAGCCGGGTATCGTGCGGCGTTCATCGCCTGCGCAGACCGCTCGAGAATGCCGCGATTGTATATGTGAAATAGGGCAATGACGAAAATCGTCGTCATCGCCCATTCAGCGCCGGTTCCTTTCACTTGTATTTCGGGGACTCGTTCATGAAGCGCTTAACTGATTTGTGAATGTTCTTCCAGCGGCGTTTTTCAGCCAAGTCTCCAGCTGGGTCATCGCGACGATCAAGGAAGGCCAGTTCACGTTGTAGCTTGTGAAGACTCGATAGTCTCTCGGCGCCCAACTCTCCGGCATTGACTGCCTCAAGGACGGCACAACCCGGTTCACCCTGGTGCTTGCAGTCGCGATAGCGGCAGTTGCGAGCGAGGGTCTCTATTTCATCGAAGGTCATCTGCAAACCTTCGTCGTCGTCCCACAGCTGCAGTTCGCGCATACCGGGCGTATCGATCACCATGCCACCTTGCGCGCAGAAAAGAAGCTCGCGACGTGTAGTCGTGTGGCGTCCACGGCCATCTGCGAGCACCGGCTGCGTGGTCTGGCTGTCATTCCCGAGCAAGCGATTGATCAGAGTTGATTTGCCGACGCCGGACGAGCCGAGCAGAGCGATCGTTTGTCCTGGCAGGCAGTAGCGCGCGAGTTGGTCAAGCCCATTTCCGCGAAGAGCGCTTACGGCGTGAATCGCCGCTCCGGCGGCTACTTGCTCGACGGCGCGGATTCGAGACACGGGATCGGCGCATATATCGATCTTGTTCAGGACGACGACGGGAGTGGCACCGCTGTCCCAGGCGCCCGCTAGATAGCGTTCGATACGTCGAGGGCTGAAGTCGTTATCCAGACCGGTTACCAGGAAGGCGAAGTCCAGATTGGCGGCGATGACCTGCTCGCGGTCGCCTTTTCCGGCAGCGCGCCGAGAGAAGCGCGTGGCACGCGGCAAGACTGCGATGATCTGCGCCGAGTCCTGATTCGAGGTGCGCAGCGCAACCCAATCGCCGGTTACGGGCAGTTGATTGAGCGGGGCCTCGTAGCGTAGCCGGCCCGAGAGTTGCGCACGCATTTCACCGGCTTCAGTTGCGACCGTGTAGATGTGATTGAACTGTTGAATAACGCGCCCGGCCACCAGCCCGGCAGAAGCATGATTGGCGAATGCGGCTGCGAACCTCGGATTCCAGCCCAATGACGAAAGCTGCATCTCTAATCTCCGTGAAGTTGTGGGTTGCACTCATGCGCGCACTACGCCCTTGAGGAAAGGAACGCTTCCACTACGCGCGACGGAGCGAATTAGAGAAGGACAGTCATCAAGCAATGCGAGTTTAGGGCCATCACAGGGCGGGTGTCAAACGTGATTCATGCGGCGCCACCATGCGATTTCAAAATAGATGGACGCCGCTTGTTTAGTCCAGTCAGCAGCACAGGGCAATCCCGAGTTCCTTATTGCTCAAGCTGCTGGACGAACGTCTCGCGTATCTTGGATTCGATTTTCGGCCCGAGCTTTTTTTCCTTGTGCGTGACGTAGAAGACGTCGATGGCCTTTTGACCTTCGGTGTCAATGAGGGCGACCTCAATGTTGCAGCCGGACTCATTCAGCAGATTCGCGACGGAGTAAAGCAATCCAGGGCGGTCCTGCGAGACCAGTTCCAGGATGGTGCTGGCAGACGAGCTCTCGTTATCGAACCAGATCTGGGTTTCCACTTTCACTTTTGGAGAGACGTGTGGACGATGACTTAAGCGTCCGGAGAGCATTTCTTCGACGTCACGTTCGCCAGAAACGACCTCGATCATGTGACGTTCAAAGCGGCTGATCTCGGTGGGATTCAGGTCAAGAGTGCTGAAGAGGTCGGTGAAGCGGAAGGTGTCGAGCGCGAGACCGGCGTGGTTGGAAAAGACGTCGGCCTTGAGGATGTTCATGCCCCAGGCTGCGATCGCGCCCGCGATGGTTGCGATCAGTCCCTTGCGGTCCTGAGTCATCAGGGTCATTTCATAGTGGTGGTTCTTCTTCTCAAGCAGTACGTGGACGGACTCGCTATCGCGGCGGCGCGACATACGGAAGTGCTCAACAATCTGCTCGGGTGTGTGGGTCAGCAGGTAGCGCGTCGGAAATCCCCTAAGGAAGAAATCCAGTTCCTGCTTGCGCCCCTCCTCGACCAGAGCGCGTATTTTCTCGATGCGATCGGCATGCTGTTGCTGCATGTGCACGCGGAAGCCGTCGATGCTGCGGTTCAGGTAATTGATCGTTTCCGCGTATAGCTGCCAAAGCGTCTCGGCTTTCCAGGGCGTCAGCGCGTCGGGATTAACGGACTTAATGTCGGCGTAGGTGAATAGAGTGAGGAGCTTGAGATGCTCCGCGGTGCCAACCGCTTCGGAGAAGTTGCGTACCGTCTCCGGATCGAAGATGTCGCGGCGGAGCAGAGTGGCCGACATCATCAGGTGACTGCCAACCAGGAAACGTACGGTATCACTCTGCGCAGCTCCGAGTTTCAGGCGTTCGAGTACACCTTCGAGAACCTGGAGGCTTCCCTCGACGTGGCTATCGTTTTCCATGCCCTTTCCCACGTCGTGGAAGAGAAGCGCGAGATACAGGAGGTCCGGCTTGTCGATTTCGTTGAGAATGTCGAGGTATCGCTGTTCGAGAGCATCAGCGGGGGCCTTGAGGCGATGAAGACTCTCGATGGTGGTAAGGCTGTGTTCGTCAACCGTGTAGCGATGGTAGAAATCCCGTATCACGAGAGAGTCGATCAGGCGCAATTCGGGGAACAGGGCAACGAGAATGCCGAGATGGTGCATGGCGCGTAGCGCATCGGCGGCGTGAGGCATGGTGAGTATGCGAGAGAGCTGGGGCCAGTAGTCGGCGATGTGCGCGGCGCAGGATTCCGCGACCGGCACGGCCTCGCGAACGTGGCGTTCCGCCTCGCTGCTGAGCCTGAAGCCGTGCCTGGCGAGGAACTCGAAGAGACTCAGGAGAGTCTCGGGATCTTTGATTGCATTCGGCTGCTTGAGAAACACGCGTTCCCGGACGACAGAAAAATTTGCGTTCGACAGACGCGACCGCCAGTCGCGAAACACTGAATAGAGCGAGGAACGTGATGGCGGAACTTCGTCCATGACCTGCACGGCGAGCTGATAGATCGCTCGCGAGTGGCGGAAATACTGGCGCATCCAGTCGGCGGCGCTGAGAGAATTGCCTGCGCCGATTCCGATACCGCCGGCGGCGGCTTCGTCCTGAAACTCGTAGGTCAGATTATTGTTGTCGCGCCCTTGGCGATAGTGAAGGAAACAGCGCACCGAGGCAAGGAAAGATATTGCACTGGCGATCTCGTCGCTCGACGCGACAGGCGAGAGTTCAGAGACGCCGGGAAACTTGTGACGGCGCTCGAGACCCCCGATGAGCTCAAGCCAGCAGATCACGTTGTAATCGCGAATGCCGCCGGGTCCTTCCTTGATATTGGGCTCAAGATGGGAAATGGTGTGTCCGAACTTCTCGTGCCGGCCGCGCGTCAACTCCGCCAGGTTTTGAACAAGCGGCGTGCTCTCGCGGAGAATCATCTGCGGGATTGTTTGTTCGCGCAGCTTTGCGAACAGCGCTCCATCGCCAGCCAGGTAACGACAATCGAGTAGCGAGATGTTGAACTCGAGATTATCGCGATGCAATTGACTGCATTCAGCGAGCGTGCGATTCGTCGGGCTAACACGAACACCGATGTCCCACAACTCGCGGTTCATGCGGGAGATCTTTTCTTTGTACAGGGGTTCGAGCTCTTTGTCGTCGACCAGAAACAGCAAGTCAACATCGGAATGCGGGAAGAGGACTTTCCGGCCGTATCCGCCGAGGGCAGCAAGACAAAACTGCTTGGGCGATTCGCCTCGTCCGGTTACGAATTCGTTGAACAACTCACGGACGATGGAATCGACGAGAGCAGTGCGTTCGGCCAGAACGGCGCTGCCGATCGCGGTCGCCTCGAAGCGCTGCCGGATTCGCGCCGATTCTGAGACATACAGTTCGTGAAGGTTCGCTGTTGACGGTATTGACGACATAATTGCTTCCACTGTACTCATTCGTGAATTCACCTGCGACTCGAAAGGGGCCACAAATGGCGTTAGCCAATCCTGCAATGGGATTGGCAGACTAGTCTCGTCGCCATCGGCGGCAAACTGGTGCGGACGCGACCTGGGTGCTGGTTGAAGAGGGTTGAGTGATTTCCCGGGCCGCGTGACCGCATGATGAGCAGTCCCCCCGACTGCTCGTTGTGTTCTCAATCCCGCTCAAGCCAACAGCAGACTTGAACGGGCCACCGCTGACTCCTTCCGATCCCCTCCGGCCCCTGCGCTCCCATCCCGCTTGGGTTCGGAACGGGAGCAGTGAAACCGTCTACCTCGGGGGCCAAAGCCCCCTTTTGTTATTGGCCCTGGATGGCACGGCTGAAGCCGTGCCCTATCCGAGTCATCTAGCTATTCCGTTTTATCCAGCGTGTAAACCACGCCGGCGGTGAACGTGTTCTGACTCTTCAAGGTTGGTCCCTCGAATGAGTGGGTATAGAAAATTGGCTGATTCGAGATGTCGCGGCGATATTCCAGTCGCGACACGATGTGTCCGGCGATACGGCGCTCGAACGTGCCCGTCACTTCGTGCATGTGCTGTGGCACGCCAGTGGTGAAGCCGTCGTGATCCAGGTAGTACTCGTAGCGTCCGGTCAGAGCGTACTTGGGATTAAAGACGTAACGCAGATAGCCCGCGCCACCAGTCCAGTAAACCGAGTCTTTAGCACCTTCGATTGAGTCGCGACCGTAATCGAAGTTCGCCTGCGCCGTCAGTTTGTTCGTGAGCGAGTAGGCAACTGTGGTGTCAACGACCTGACGCCAGTGCTTATCCGCCGTCGGCAGACCGCCTGCGTAAGACGAGTTCTGCTCGGGACCGAACATGTAGTTCTGCGTGATCGTGAGTTTCTTCGTCGGCGTCAGTGCCAGCGACACAGCGCCGGTCTTGCCGCTGTTGTTGTCAATGACATTATTCCAGCCGTTTAGCACGAAGCCGGTCAGAGCTACCTTCGGGCTGAAGGTGTACTTTGCCCGGACACCATAGTGATAAAGCGGAATTGCGTAATCGAAAAGTATGCTGCGCGTGTAATTCCAGTTGTCTTTCGTGGGGATGACTTCGGCGCCCACCGGCGTGACGAACTTTCCTACATCGATCTGGAGGCCCTTGCCCACCGGAGCCAGATACGAAAAGTACGCTTCCATGAGGTACTGATCCCAACCGGGTCGATTGTGAACAAAGCCAACCGGCTCGCTGCCGTTAATCACGTCCATCTGGTGCCCGAAACCAAGCGACACGCGGTAGCCAGCCCGGCTCTCCGCGCTAACAGCTTTATCGAGCGTCAGGTTGACCATGTTCAGCTGAAAGCCGCTGTTGTAATTGTCCCAGGCCCTCAAGCCGGAAACGTGGCTGGCCGGCTGATCGAAATTCACGTTGTAATAGGTGTCAACGTAACCGGTCAGCGTCGCACCGCCCAGCACGTTATTGAAGCCGTCGAGAGGGCCGGAGGCGGGCTTCGCGTCCGTGGCGACCGCGGCCGACGCAACCGGAGCAGTTGCCGGCGTGGCGGCTTGCTGTTTGAGGGTTGCGATTTGCGCCTGCAGCTCGGAAATCTGCTTCTCCATCTGGGCCAGCCGATCGGCAACCTCCGCCGATGGAGCCGCAGTGGTCTGCGCGGATGCACACGGCAAAATCATCAACGCCGCAAGGGCGGAAACAATAACAAGAGCTGAGAGGCGAAGCCTGCTCATTCGAACCTGCTTTCTTCTCTTCAAGAACACGCGCTATGGACGATGAAGCTCGCGCGATCCCAACCAGCAATCGCAGAGTACCTTCGGGAGCGACTGCCGTCCAACTCATTGTTCCGTTGCTGGACATTCAAAATTCCTTTAAAAAATGCGATTTATGGCCGGAATAAGACAATTTTATATCGTAATAAGATGTAAATGACGGATTGAGTGACTGGTGATCCGGCGATTGGGTGCCAAACGATAGCTGGCTTGAATTGGGTAACTCACCCCGCTCAAGCCAAAGGAAGGGCTTGAACGGGGCACCCTAGGCCTCTCCGTATGTTGCTGAGCATCAAGAATTTCGATCATAGTTAGCTAAAATTGTCGGATTGATAGAGGCTTGGCTCGTCCTACACTTATAGGGCATTCGTAACTGCGCTCCTATCCGGACGCCGGCAGTGCTGACAACGCAATGAGCTCAGAGCTGCCGGAATTTTTACGAAAGCAGTTTCGAAAGTAATCCCGCTCGAGTCAAGAGAAGGCTTGAACCGGGCACCAAGATCCGGCAGTTATTAGCTCGTGTTTGATTTCATTAAAGAATTGCTTATAACGAGAGCTAATAGAATTACTGGTAATATAAATGGTGCTTATTGACTCGGCTGTCGATTTGAACTAAAGTACCTCAATCTCATGTCGAAGATTAGCCAGACATTTCGTCGTCCTGCGATACGTACCTCAACCGGTGTGCTGGTAACGCCCGTACTCGTACGACTTCTGGTAGTAGTCCCTGTATGCAAGGCGGGTTGAGGTAAGCGAATCAGAAAGTACCCAACCCACCGCCGAGGCGAGTGGGTTTTTTGTTTCTGGCGACAAGGGAAAAGGCAGTTTCGAAGCCACGCGGCAGGGGCCGCAGACAAAGGAAGTTATGAAGAAGACTGGTGCGGAGATCATTTGGGAGTGCCTGGCGAACGAGGGCGTGACAACCGCCTTTGGTTATCCTGGTGGCGCGATTCTTCCAACCTATGACGCGATCTGGAAGTACCCGCAGATCCATCACGTGCTGACTCGTCATGAGCAGGGCGCGACGCATATGGCCGATGGCTACGCGCGCGCGAGTGGCAAAGTTGGTGTAGCAATCGCGACCTCGGGACCGGGCGCCACCAACATGGTTACCGGCATCGCGACCGCCATGCTGGATTCGTCGCCGATCGTCTGCGTCACCGGTCAGGTCCACAGCAAGCTGATTGGGCTTGACGCCTTCCAGGAGATTGACATCACTGGTATCACGCTGCCGATCACAAAGCACAATTCGCTGGTCACGCGGCCTGAAGACATCGCCCGCACCATGCGCGAGGCGTTCTATATAGCGCGTTCTGGAAGGCCGGGGCCGGTGCTGGTGGACATCACGAAAGATGCGCAGCAGCAGTCGTGCGAGTTCGATTGGGATGCGGCGACGCCACAGCTTCCGGGATATCGGCCGCCGCTGCATTGCGATGATTGCGAACTGGAGCGAGCGACGGAGCTGATCAAGAATTCCAAGCGCCCCGTGATTCTGGCCGGTCAGGGCATTCTGCTCTCGGGAGCGATGCAGGAAGTGCGGCAGCTCGCGGAAAAAGCGAACATCCCAGTGGCCGTGACGCTGCTTGGAATTGGCGGTTTCCCGGCGACGCACCCGCTGAACCTGGGGATGATGGGCATGCACGGCGAGTCCTGGGTTAATCACGCCATCCAGAATGCTGACCTTCTTATTGCGCTGGGCATGCGATTCGACGATCGTGTGACCGGCAATCCCGCCAACTACGCTCCAAAGGCCAAAAAGATACACATCGAACTGGACCGCGCCGAGATCGGCAAGGTGATCAAGGTCGATGCTGCGCTGGTCGGCAACCTTAAAGATGTGCTCGAGTCGTTGTTGCCCAATGTAGATCGTGGCGATCACTCCGAGTGGCTCGCACAAATCAACGAACTCAAGGGCGATTCGGCGGTGCGGGATATTCAGAACCTGCCAGACGCTGGCAAGCTTTTCGCGGCGCATGCCATTCACGATTTGTGGCGCGAGACCCACGGACAATCCATCGTCGTTACCGACGTGGGCCAGCACCAGATGTGGGGCGCGCAATACTACAAACACGATTGTCCGCGAACGCATATCACTTCGGGCGGTCTCGGCACCATGGGCTTCGGACTGCCCGCCGCGATCGGCGCGAAGTTCGCATGTCCCGACAAGGAAGTCTGGGTGCTCGCTGGTGATGGCGGCTTCCAGATGACGAACTGCGAACTCGCAACCATCGCGCAGGAAAACCTGAACGTGAAGATTGCGGTCATTAACAATGGTTATCTCGGAATGGTGCGGCAGTGGCAGGAATTCTTCTACGATCGCCGCTACAACGCCACGCCGCTTGTCAGTCCGGATTTTGTCAAACTCGCCGAGGCGCACGGAATCAAGGGCATTAACGTCAGCACGCGCGGACAGGTGGTGCCGGCCGTTCGCGAGGCGCGCGAACATGCGGGACCGTGCCTGATCAATTTCCACGTTGAGAAGGAAGACACCGTTTATCCGATGGTGCCGGCCGGAGCCGACCTGCACGAGATGATTCGTCGCCCGGGAGCCGGGTTCGACGACGCGATAGGGAAGTGAGGAGACATGGCGTCACAGACATTTGTGGTTTACGTTGAGAATAAGCCGGGCGTGTTGAACCGCGTGGCTTCGTTGTTCCGCCGCCGAGCCTTTAACATTGAGTCGCTGACGGTCGGACATACCGAGCGGCCAGACGTGTCACGAATGACAATCGTGGCGGACACGGATATTCACGGCGCACAGCGACTGGAAGCTCACCTTTATAAGCTGGTAAACGTGCTGCACGTGCAGAACGTGACCGAAGTGCCGTCAATCTTCCGCGAGCTGGCGATGGTGAAGGTTTCGGCGAATCACGAGACGCGAACGCACGTGCTGCAACTGGCGGCGACGTTCCGCGCGCGCGTGATCGACGTTGCACCTGAATCGATAACGATCGAGATCACCGGAGCCGAAGAGAAGATCGACGGGCTGCTGGAAGTGTTGCAGCCTTACGGGATCGTGGAAATGGTTCGAACGGGACGCGTGGCGATGGCCCGCGGATCGAAGGCGGCGCAGGCAGCGCAGCCACCAGAGGAAGTTTTTTCGTACGGCGATGACGTCTACTTGGCGTGATTTGCCCGAATAATAAAGACTGATTAAGGAGACGAAGAAATCATGGCCAAGATGTATTACGACAAGGACGCCGACCTGGCGCTGATCCAGGGAAAGAAGGTTGCAATCATCGGTTACGGATCGCAGGGTCACGCGCACGCGCTGAACCTGAAGGACAGCGGCGTTGATGTACGTGTCGGTTTGCACGACACTAGCCGCTCGAAAGAGAAGGCGAAGGCCGACGGATTGACGGTGATGGGCGTGGCCGAAGCGGCAGGCTGGGCCGACGTGATCATGATCCTGGTGCCGGATACGAAGCAGGCCGCCGTCTACAAGAGCTGCATCGAGCCGAACTTGAAAGCGGGCAAGATGTTGATGTTCGCGCACGGCTTCAACATCCGCTTCGAGACCATCAAACCTCCCGCTGACGTCGACGTGACGATGGTTGCGCCGAAGTCGCCCGGCCATCGCGTTCGCGAAGTCTATACCGAGGGTGGCGGGACACCGGCAATTCTTGCGGTTCATCAAGATGCGACTGGAAACGCCAAGGCGCTGGCGCTTTCGTACGCGCGTGCTCTCGGCACAACTCGCGCCGGAGTCATCGAAACAACCTTTACGGAAGAGACTGAGACCGATCTGTTCGGCGAACAGGCTGTTCTGTGCGGCGGCGCTTCGGCGCTGGTAAAGGCCGGATTCGACACGCTGGTGGAAGCCGGTTATCAGCCCGAAATCGCGTACTTCGAATGCCTGCATGAGCTGAAGCTGATCGTCGATCTGATGTATCGCGGCGGCCTGAACTACATGCGCTACTCGGTCAGCGACACGGCTGAGTGGGGAGACTACGTCTCCGGTCCACGCGTTGTTAACGATCAAACCCGCGCCGAAATGAAGAAGATACTGAAGGAAATCCAGGACGGGACGTTCGCCAAGAAGTGGATTGCCGAGAACGAAACCGGACGCAAGACCTTCAAGTCCCTGCGCGCGAAGGACCAGGAAACAAAGATCGAGCAGGTTGGCGCGAAGCTGCGCGATATGATGCCGTTCCTGAATCCGGTGCACGTGAAGCCGGACGCGCAGGAGTAAAAGCAGTTCTCAGTAGTCGGTTGTCAGTTTCGCACCCTCCCCCGGGTCGGGGAAGGGTGCGTTTTCTTTATAGCAGGGATCGAAATATTGAATCGTCGTGTGAATGAATGAGTGGCAATACTAAAGGACAAGGAGTAATCATGGCTACTGCATACGAAGTTGTTCGCGAAGAAGAAGCGACAAAAGCGAAGCTGCATCGGTGTGAGAGCAAGAAGGCTGCACCGGAGCTTTCCTACCCTGAACCGCGTAACATCATGTCCAGCAAACCGCCGGTTCCACAGCCTACCTGCGAGTAACGTCGGGCCTGACTGGCCAGAGCCAATCTGACAGCATCGGCTAATACTCGTTGCTGTCGGTGCGTAAAGGCAGACTCTCCCTCGGCGTCGGCGCTACTCCAGATCAATCTCAGTCAGCAGTGCCTTGCGTGGATGATGCCGCCGGTTTCTTCTGACCGGAAGGAAGAAAAACGTACAGGCAGGTTCCCCGGCGAGCGGTTACCCTGGCGCTGCGGGCGCGAATATAGCCTCCGTGCTTCTGTACGAGATCCTTTGCGACCCACAGGCCAAGTCCGGTTCCCTTTTGGCCCTTGGTGGTGAAGAACGGTTCGAAAATGCGACCCTGGTGTTCGGGAAGGATTCCGGGGCCATTGTCGCAGATAAACACTCCAATGCCTTCTTTGCCTGCTTTTCGCGTCTCCCTGACTGAGACGCTGACAAACCCTCCTTCGGGAGCGGCCTCCACCGCATTACGAATTAGGTTTGAGAAAACCTGGCGCATCTCCCCGGCAAAGCCATGGACTTCGCCGGGAGTCGCGTAATCGGTCTTGCAGGTCACCTTGGCCGCGCTAAACTCTTTCTTATATAGTGCTACAGCTTCTTCAAGCAGTTGAGAGACTTTGAAGGATTGCGGAGACGTGCTGTCGCGATAAAAACCGAGAGTCTGCCGAGTGATATGGGACACCCGGCTGAGTTCCATCGAAGCGACAGTTGCGTATTCGCGGATACGATCCAAATCGGATTCGGAAGAGATAAGGTACAAGATGTTAGTGACCGCCTCGAGCGGATTGTTTATCTCGTGGGCGATCGTTGCTGCCAGGCGTCCGGCAGTGGCTAGTTTTTCAGCGCGCATCAGGGCGCGTTCCGCGTTCTTGCGTTCCGTGATATCGACCGTGACGGCGACGCCGCAGACTACATCACCATTCTGATCGCGGACGGGAGCACCAGAAGCTTCGGTGAACCAACGCCGGCCGCCCGGCATCTGCACCTCAAGCTCCATCGGGGGAATCTCGCGATTCTCGGCGATTGCCCTTTGCAGGGGTAACTCGGCGTCGGTGATCTGACGCCCGTCATGGAAAAACCGTATTTTTCTGCCGGGCGCATTTTCTTCCAGCGCCGAGGCCGATAGATTATCTTCGGGCCTGATCTCGAACTGACGCTGCGCGGCGGGATTGCCTGTGATGGCCAAGGGGGTGCGATCTTCTGAAAAAGAAACTCCCACGGGCAGCGCTGTCAGTAACGCCTGCAACTTTTGACTGAGCTGATAGGCCTCCTGCTCCGCCCTCTTCCGTTCGGTGATGTCGATGAAAGCGCCCACCGCCCCTCGAACGTTACCCGCAGCATCAAGTACCGGGACGGCGTTGCCGAAGATGTCTCGTTTGATGCCGTCCTTCAACAGCAGGGTCAGTTCTGCGCCGACAACCTTCTTACCAGTAGCCGCGGCCCGCTGCACTGGCAGCTCCTCGGGAGGCAGTTCTCGTCCATCGCTCAAGGCTCGAAAATCAGGCCGACTTTCCGCCGGAGCTGACCGCGACGTGTTGGAGCCATACGGCAATCGCAAGAAGTCGTATGCTTCGCGGTTGCTGGTCATATTCTGGCATTCAGCATCGTGCGCGATGAACGTGATCGCCGGAACCGCGTCGAGAATGGCGGCCAGTTCCGCCTCGCGGGCACGGGCTTCCGCTTCACTTCGCTTGACGGCAAATTCGGTCTGCTTCTGCTCGGAGATATCCGTATTAGTGCCGAACCAGCGAACGACCTTACCATCCGCGTCCTTCAAGGGAGTTGCGCGTGTGAGGAACGGACGGTAAACTCCATCGGCACCGCGCAGAGGGAAGGTCATCTCGAACGGCTCACCGGTCCGGATCGCAGTCTCCCAAGCCTTGATCACATTCGGAAGTTCCTCAGGAAGGTGGACGGACTGCCAGCCCCAGCCTTCCATCTGCTCTGGAGTGGTCCCCGTGTACTCGTACCAACGGCGGTTGTACCAGAAGATCCAGCCGTCAGCATTGGCCATCCAGGCAAGATGGGAAATAGACTCTGCAAGTTGATGAAACTCGCGGCCGGAAGGCTGGGCGATGTTGCAGCGCGGTTCGGAGCTGGAGGAACTGCCGTCGCGGGGCGCGCCTTCCGGAGTTGTCATTATTGAACCGTCGGCGGGTTTTCCCGCCGCTTCTCTCTCGGGCATAGATGATTCCGGACGAGGCGATTTCACCAGACCGCGATAACCGTTCGGGAGCGAAAACGGAAAGTGTCCCGACAGAGTCAGAAAACCGCTGTCGCAGGCAGTGATTTTACAACGAGAGTGATCGATTAGCGATGAACAAGAGTGATTCCCGAGGCGCAATAGAAACGCGGCGCGAGTTGGCGCGGGGCTTCAGTCGATTAAAGCCTGCTCACGGCAGTGATCAACGACCGCGACGGCAGATGTCCTGCGACCTCTCACAACCCCTAGTCGACCTGCCGCAACTCAAACTAGGTGAATTACTGTTTCCGGCGGGGAGGGCGGGGACTATTTGACGCTACCCTATGCTGCTCCTTATAATTGCCACATCTGAGACCCTGAAACTTCAGAAGCTGATTACCTCACGTATTGAGCGTCAGGGCAGATAGCGTGTTCCCAGGAAGGATTTTTCGGAGTCCTGAAGGGATCTCCAAGGAGTTCATCACACCAATGAAAAAGCTTGCAACCCTTTTGGCTTTGGCCGTCCTCGCAACAGCCGCTTTCGCTCAGACAGCCGCTGCTCCTGCTGGAACCGTACCCGCAGGCTCCACGAAGATTGGCATCATCAACATCCAGGGAGCGATCGTCAGCACTAACGAAGGTCAGCGCGATCTTACTGCTCTCCAGAAGAAGTTCGAGCCGAAACAGGCCGAACTCCAGAAACTGAATCAGGAAGTAACCGATCTCCAGAATCAGCTCAAGACCCAGGGTGACAAGCTGAATCCGGATGCGCTCGCCAACCTGCAGAAGCAGATTGACTCCAAGCAGAAGACCCTGCAGCGCAGCTATGAAGACGCGCAGGCCGACTTCCAGGGCCAGCAAAACGAGATCATCAACCGCATTGGCCAAAAGCTGATGGAGACCCTCGACAAGTACGCCAAGACCAACAGCTACACGGTCATCCTCGACGTCTCGAGTCAGCAGAGCCCGGTTCTGTGGGCGAATACCGCCACCGACGTTACCCCCACAGTTGTCGAGCAGTACAACGCCGCTTCTGGCGTTCCGGCGCCGCCGACTCCGGCAGCCGGCGCAAGTAAGCCTGCAGCAACCGCCCGCCCCGCGGCTGCTCCAGCTGGCGCGAAGAAGCCGTAATTCTGATCTGAGGTTCAAAAGAACAAGCCGCCTGAACGGGCGGCTTTTCTTATTGCACATACAGCCACTACTTCGATCGCGCAATCTCCGCGATTGCTGCTGATGTGGCTCGCAGATAATCGGACGGGGCAATGAACAACTGCGTGCCCCTGACTCCGGCCGAGACCGAGATCACGTCAAACAGCTCGATCGTCTCATCCGCAATTACGGGATAATCTTTCTTCGCACCCAGAGCCGTTACCCCGCCCCGAATATACCCGGTCAGA
The DNA here is from genome assembly GCA_023410055.1 of Acidobacteriota bacterium. Lineage (GTDB taxonomy): Bacteria > Acidobacteriota > Terriglobia > Terriglobales > Acidobacteriaceae > JAEZPW01. The sequence continues at coordinate 7,581 of JAEYQK010000079.1, read as the reverse complement.
GGCTGCACTTCCTTCAGCGGCACCAGATCGATCTTCTTGTTCCCGGTCGCGGCAGCCAATGCTTTCAGATCAAGCTCCGTGTCTGCCGGAATCACGGCCATGCAAACGCCGTTGCGATCCCCTCGTGCTACGAGTGTTTTAAACACCTGCTCCGGCGGCAGTCCCACCTTTGCTGCCACGCTCTCGGCGGCCAGATCATCGGGATCAACCTCATACTCCTTCAACTCATATTTGATTCCCAACGAATCCAACAATCGCGCCGCATTGGTCTTCATTCTTCCCTCGTGCTCTAGAACCTTCTTCGTTTTTGGGCTTCGATCACCCAATCAGCAGTCGGCCCGATCACCCGATCTCCGGCTCCCACTCTCTCCAACCGCGCAACAGGGGGAAATACAGTCCGACTCTGATCGGATGATCCGGCTGGAGTCTGTGAAATAGCCGAGCGTAGTCGTCGAGCTGATCTTTGTATCGGATCTTTTCATTATCGAGGAAGCCTTCGCGGTCGCTCCCTTCGTGCCGCGCCGTTTTATAGTCGATGATCCAGCGCGTGCCGTCTTCATCGACAAACGTGCGATCCAGCTTGAAGTGCTCGACGCGATTGCCGTTCAGCACGCCGCTCAGCGCGTACTCACTCTGCGCCTTTTCGTGAGCATCTAGCGTCCAACGCCCGCGCTCATCCGCTACGAGTCCCAGCAACGCCTGTTCGACATCAGCCGCGGCCTGATCGACTTCGGCCTGCCCCAATCCCCGTTCCGCGAGCGCCGCTTTGTACAACGAGTTGCTTTGCCTGATGCGCTCTGCTGGCCAGCACTTCAAACCATCACGCGCAATGCGCTGCGTCATCGCGTGGACCACGGTTCCGATGTGACGCAAGCGCTCGCTGACCCAGTCGTAGGTGATTCGTTCGCCATCTGGAACTGGCGTTCTCACATCCTCTGCAGCCCAACGCAACGGCTCCGGGGCATCCGGCAATCGCCAATCCACCGGCAAGCGTCGCAGCATCATCGGCACATGCTCTTCGGCCGCGGCAATCGTGAGGTTATCCCGTTCTTCCTGAGCCGCGAGCAGGCGCTCTTCATCTTCACTTCCCTGGAGGTTTCTCTTCAGATCCGGCCACAGGAACTGGAGTAGCGATCCACTGCCGCTGAGTTCGTTATCTTTCTTCCTCAGCTTCGGCGCAGCTACCAGGTGCAGAGCCCGCTTAGCTCTCGTGACCGCCACGTAGAGCAGGCGCTTGTCTTCTTCGGTCTTGCGCGCGGCCTCGGCTTTTTGCAGATAACGATAGATCGGGTCTTTCTCTTCGGCGCCCTTCTGAGTGATCGGCGCAAGCAGCAACTCGGTGCGGGACTCGGTCGTGCGTTCTTCCCACAGCAGCAAACGCGAGTTATCGTTCCGCGCCCCTCGCGCCAGTCCGGGCACGATTACCGTATCGAACTCCAACCCCTTCGCCTTATGGATCGTCATCACCTGCACGCGTACGTCGCCGCCAGTTTGTGACTTCGCGAACAGTCCGTCAAACGCCGCAACAAGGTCCTCGGGATTCAATCCTCCGGTCTGGTCCGCGGCTTCCAACAGCTCGAAGAAAGACTCCGCGTTCTCCAGATCGGCGGCATCGCTCAAGCAAGCCGGGCCGCCCAGCGCGATCCAAGTGCCTTCCACCCACTGGCGCAATGGCACGCGAAGACGCTGCTGAATCGCCGCGCTCAACACTGCGCGTGTACGCTCCAACCGCGCGCGACCGTCTTCGCTGACGGCACTGATATCGCCGCTTATGCAGTCCCAAATTGCCGATTTCTGATCGTGTCCGCAAAGTGCATGAAGATCGTTCAGCGTCATGCCGCACCACGGTGCGCGCAGTACGGCGATCCACGCCAGCCTGTCCGCCGGATGCAGCAGCGCCCGCGTTAGCATCAGCAGGTCGCGAATAACCGCTCGCTCGCCCAGCTTCTGAATCTCGATCGCCTCAAACTGAATTTCTGCAGTTTGAAGCGCTTCAATGATGGCCGGCAAATGCGTACGCGCACGTACAAGAATCGCTATGCTGCCGTCTTCCTTCAACGCATCGCGAACTGTCGCAACCGTCTTCGCCGCTTCGTCCTCCGCATCCGTAGCCCAATGCATCTGCGGCTCGGCGCCCGTCCTTTTGCCAGGACCAGCAAAGCACCTGTTGAAACTCACCAGCCCGCGCGACGAATCGTCGGCATCTCCAAACACGCTCTCAAAACGCGCATTGAACCAATCGACCAGCGCGACATCCGACCTGAAGTTGACCTGCAATGAAAGCGGTTTCGGCTTGAGCTTTCCAAATCCCTGCTGCCGCGCTTGCAGGAACAGGCCAACTTCCGCCTGCCTGAAGCGATAGATCGACTGCATCGGATCGCCCACGAGAAACACCGTGTGGCCGTCATCAGGTTCCCATCCGCCGACAAGTGCGTTGAAGATGCGCCATTGCATCACCGAGGTGTCCTGAAACTCGTCAACCAGCAGGTGTTGGAGAGCGTGCGACTTCGAAGACTCCAGTGCCGTCAACGCTCCCTGCGAAATCTCGATGAAGTCCGTCGCAGCACTCTCGCGGAAGAGCTTCTTCAGTTCCGCAATGGCCAACGGCAGGATCGCCAGCAGGGCTTCAAGCACTTCCCACTGCGAGTCCTCGAACTTCGTCGCGGGTAGCTGGCCTAGGCTTTCCAGGGCATCGCGGAAATCCTCGTATCCTTCGGCCTGAAGCTCGTTCAGCAAGTCTTCGCAACGCTTTTTCGCCTCGCGCGCGGAGGTTGGAAAGCCTATCGTTATGTTCGGCTTGACCCGCCAAGTACCCTTCTGCGTCTGCAGGAACCACTGCACTGCCCGCCACTGCTCAAGAGACTCCCCGGTGCACGATGGCAGCGCTGTCATCCCGTGCAGCGCGAGCAAACGATTATCCCGGCCTTCCTCGCTTAGATTTCTCTCGGCAATGGCTAGTAACGCAGCGATCTCGGCTCCTAGCCTTTGCGGCACGCATTCGCGCAGATGACGCAGCGCGCCCTCCACGATTCTCTTCAGAACATCTTCAAACTGTTGCCGCAGCCCCGTCTGGTTCTGACCCGAGACATATCGCTCCCACTGATCACGTCGCTGCAACATCTCCGAGACCAGTTCGATCACGAGCGCGACATTGTTGTCTAGATGCACCAGTGCCCGCTTCATCGCCGCCGACTTGTCGTGTGCAGGCACCAACATCGACTTGATCGTATTCAGCGCTGCCTGCCTGTAGAGCTGTGTACGGCCCTGGTTTTCTTCGGCGACATCTGCGGCTGCACCGAATCCCGTTTGCATTGGCCTTTGGCTCACGGTCGAGGCGCAGAAAGAGTCGATGGTCTGCACTCGCAGCCGTCCCGGCGTTCGCAGCAGGTCCCAGCCGCGCTCGCGACTGCGCTCAAGCACAGCGCGTCCCAACTCGCGCGTGAAACGTTTGTGTGGCGTATCGTCGATCGGAGTAGGGGCGTCTGCCGATTCGATCGCCGACAGCACGCGATTCCGCATTTCCGCCGCGGCTTTTCGCGTGAACGTAATGGCCAGCACTTCTTCCGGTTGATCGACCCGCGCCAGCAGCGTGAGATAGCGTTGCGTCAACAGTTCCGTCTTGCCCGAACCCGCAGGAGCCTGCACGATAAACGAGCCTTCAGGGTTGAGCGCTTCTTTGCGGACCGCTTCGTCCATTGGAGGAAGACTATTCTTCATCGCCGGCATCCTCCGCTTGCAGTTCCGTATAACGACACAACGCGGGCAACGGACAATAGCTGCACGTGCTCTTTGGCTTCGCCGGATCCACCTCCGCGCGGCCTTCACGATGCTCCGACGCCAACCGTTCTACCACGTTCCTCCACGCAGCAATCGCATCCGTCAGTTGCTTTCCCTGCGCGCCGGGAGCGGTCTTGGCGTAGTCACCGGCGTTCATAACCTGCGCGTCCGGCGAATATCCGCAATAGCGAACGCTGCCCGTCTTGATTTGTGCGAAGGCAACGGCTGCGACTTCCCCCTCCATGGTCGCCGCGTAGGCGGGCATCTGCGGAGCTTCCGGCCGCTCATCTTCCCACGACTTCGCCGATACTTCGCCCGTTTTGTAGTCGATCAGTACCTGGCGCCCATCCTGCAAGCAATCGACGCGGTCCATGCGCATATCCATCTTCAGACCACCGAGTGTCACAATTCTCTTCTGCTCTTCAGCCGTGACCGTAAATGGCGCACGCGTCTTCTCGATTTCGAGGAACTTCAGTATTAGCTCCGTCACCCGCCTGCGCTCGATTTCAGCCAGCGTTCGCTCCCATTCGGCCGTGCCGCCCGCGCGTGCCTCTTCGATTGCCTGATCGACTGCTTGGCTGACGAGCTCTCGCAGCTTCTCGCACGCCATCAGGGCATCGTGGGTCTTCAGGTGCTTCCAAACGAACTCCATTGCGTTGTGAACGATGTTGCCTCGCTGAAGACCATCAAGACCCGGTTGCGGAGAATCCATCTCCATCGCTCCCAGCCTGAGTTCCGCGAATGCCCGGAAGGGACAAGCCGACTGGCGCTCAAGAATTCGCGTGCCGCCTTTAACCAGCGTCCCCTCAGTGATCACCGGGCCGGTTTCGTCGGTCAGGATCTCGCTCTTGCATGAGGCCATCAATTGCTTGCCCCAAGTGTCAGCCTGCTCGTCGACGATCTCGCGCAGCTCCCGCTCTCCTAGTCCATCCAGCAACGGACTGGGTCTTAGCTCGGCGTCGCCGTCTTTCTCTGGCCAGCTCAGCACCAGGTCGCTGGCGCTCCGCAGCAGACGATTGTGAACTCGTTCGGCAAACTCAAGTTCCCTCTGCGGAGAACAATGCGGCAGGCCGTATTTCATTTGCAATGCCGCCGGAATGAACGGTGTCGGTACGGATCGCATCGGCCACGCGCCGTCATGCAGGCCCATCACCCACATGTGATCGAAGGACGATCCCGCCGCTTCCAGCAATCCCATGATCTGCACTGGCGCGCCCGTCTTCTCCGGCTCAAATAGCCGGCGTGAGGCCATCTCGTTGAGCGCCGCAAGAAATCGACGCGCATCCATTACCGGCTCGATCGCCTCTAGCGAACCGAACTCCGACAGCATTGCCGTCCACGACTCGGCCGCCTGATACTCATCGCTGCTCAACGAACGGTCACCTTTCGGCCAGCCTATGGATTGCAGCGTCACCGTCGCGAGCGCAGCCCAGTCGCGAGGCGAGCGCGAAGAGACAGAATCGACGTCCATCACCCTGCCAAGGCACTCGACCAGAACCGGACAGTTTCTTCGTGCGCGATCCAATAGACGACGAGCGTCAGTTTCAAGGACTCGGTTCTTACGCAGAAGAACGTCCAACTGCGCCCGCGCAGTCATTTCCGAATCGCCGCCCGCGATGAATGGTGACCGCAGTATCGCTCCCGCCTCGGCCAGCGACACTGTTTCCAAGCACAGCTTCAGGATCAGCAGCCCAGCAGCGATGACCGGGCTCTCGGAAAGCGGCGATCCTAGCGAAATCTCAAATGCGCGTTGTTGAATTGAACTGCCCGCAGGTACCTGCTCAGGATGCAGCATCGCGAGAAAGAGGCTCTCCACGTGCGCTCGCAGATTCTGCAACGACGGCACAACAACCGCGACTCGGGGCGCCGCACCCTTCCCCGCAGGGGAGGGCGCGCCTTCAGTCAACCTCTCCCTCGCCCAAATTGCCGCTGCCCGGATCTCGGCATCCTGGTCCGCTGCGGCGACCTTATAAGCATTCGCGCACTCGACTCTCTGCACCAGCTCAACGATCTCGCACGACGCCCCGGCCTCTACGGCCGCATCGATGAACGCCTTCTGCTGCAGTGTGAATTCGTCGAATCCGACCAGCATGATGTTGCGAACCGAGAGGTGCCCATCCCGGACGTGTCTTGCAAGCACGTCGGGCAACAGCACCGGACTCAACCAGCCCTTGGCCCTGCACGACTTCTCGAATTCTGCTGCCCACTTCGCGAACGCTTCCGTCTCTGGATTGCCTTCGTAAGCCGTGCCGCTGATCGGTACGCCGTACTCCTTCGCCAACTCCCAGGCGGCTTGCGCGTTTTCCGCCGTCGCAACCGGATTCAACAGTTCCTTCGCGTCCGCCTCGACGACCTCTTCCCACAACCGTCGCTCCTGCGCTGTATTCAGCAGCGTGATCCCGCCCGTCAGCCCGCCATACAGCGCCTCATTCCATAGCCGTAACAGCAGCCCGCCCCAACTGACGACGTCGGGCGAACGCCAGGCGGCCAACCCGCGAGCACTCTGTCGCTCGTCGTCCGCCTGCACGATCGCGCGCGCGCTGCGCGTGTTTGCTGTAACGATGGTGGCGCCCCGTTCCGCGGCATCGAGAACGTTCTCAACCGGAGCGACTGCATCCGTCGGCATCAGTAAGCTACCTCGCGAGAAAAGCAGAGTTACGCAAAAGAGGAGTCTATCGCCGTGCGCTGTCCAAGTCACTGAGTAAGAACACGGAGCCGGCACCCATTTCCTGTTGTGAACTCGGCCAGCACGATCTATGCTCAATAGCCATGTTGCGCTTGATCATCAACTGGCTGCTGACGACGTTAGCCCTGCTCATCGTCGCTCACTTCGTTCCCGGGTTCCACGTGGACGGCTTTACTGCCGCGCTTTGGGCCGCCGTCGTGATCGGCTTCATCAACGCCACGCTCGGCGCCATTCTGAAGTTCTTCACCTTCCCGCTGACGATCCTCACCCTCGGCATTTTCTGGATCATCATCAACGCGCTGATGTTGAAGGTCGCCAGCGCCTTCGCCCCGGGCTTTCACATTGACGGCTTCAAGGCCGCCTTTGTCGGGGCAATCCTGCTATCGATACTGCAGATGATCCTGCGCTGGCTGTTCCTGCCGAAGAAGAGGGAAGAATAACTCTCCGGAAAGCGAAAAGGGCGACCTTGTAGTCGCCCTTGGTCGTACCCGTTGCGGGTACAATCGTACCCAGATTGTGTACAGCCACTAATCCGCGCTGACCAGCGATCCCACGCGCTCGCCCAGTACCACTCGCCGGATGTTTCCTGTCTTGTTCAGATTAAAGATGATGACGGGAATATTGTTCTCGCGGCAAAGCGTGATGGCGGTCAGGTCCATGACTTTTAGACCCTGCCTGACCATCTCCATGAAGCTGATCTGGTCGAACTTCTTGGCGTCCTTGAACAGCACCGGGTCGGCGTCGTAAACGCCTTCGACCTTCGTGGCCTTGAGCACGACGTCAGCCTTGATCTCGGCTGCGCGCAACGACGCTGCCGTATCGGTCGAGAAGTAAGGATGCCCGGTACCCGCACCCAGAATGACGACGCGCCCCTTCTCCATGTGTCGAACGGCCCGCCGCGTAATATACGGTTCGGCGATCTCGCGCATCTCGATGGCAGCCATCACGCGCGTGTAAACACCCTGCTTCTCCATGGCGTCCTGTAGTGCCAGTGAGTTGATCATCGTCGCCAGCATACCCATCTTGTCTGCCGACACCCGGTCCATGTTGCGGGCCTGTGCTGCCACGCCACGGAAGAAGTTCCCGCCACCGACCACGATCGAGATCTCCACGCCCAG
>JAEYQK010000055.1 GCA_023410055.1 Acidobacteriota bacterium | reverse complement strand
TCCCCGAACTCTTCTTCAGAATGAAGCCGATCGCCAGAACGAGCGCAAAGTAAAATACGATGATCACCAGGTCCACAAACGACAAGTGAACCAGTTGTTGCGATGTCTCAAAAAGGATAGCCGCAGGCATAATCATTTTTGTCCGTAGTAGGAATTGCTGCCGTGCTTGCGAAAATAATGCTTGTCTTGAAGCTCTTTGGAAACCGGACCCGCCGAACTGTTCAGCCCAACCGTGTAGAAAGCCATCCGCGCCACTGTCTCTAGAATCGCGGAGTTATGCGCCGCATCCGTCGCGCTTGTGCCCCAGGTGAACGGCCCATGGTTCGCAACCAAAACAGCCGGCATACTCTCGGCCGGAATACCTGAAAAGGTCTTCGCGATCGCCAGGCCGGTGTTCTTTTCGTACTCCCCTTCGATCTCTTTCGGGCTGAGGCAATCGGTCACCGGAATAGAACCATAGAAGTAGTCAGCGTGTGTGGTCCCGAAGCAAGGGATCGGTCTTCGTGCCTGTGCCCAGGCTGTCGCGGATTCAGAGTGAGTATGCGCAACGCCGCCAATCCCGGGAAACTTGTCGTACAGCACAACATGCGTGGGAAGGTCTGACGAAGGCCGCAGAGTGCCCTCAACAACTGTGCCTTTCAGATCCGTCAGTACAATGTCGGAAGCTTTCATCGTGGCGTAATCGACGCCGCTTGGCTTAATCGCAATCACGCCCTCTTCACGATTAATGCCGCTCACGTTGCCGAATGTGTAGAGCACCAATCCGCGACGCACCAACTCAAGGTTGGCCTCCAGCACCTCTTCACGCAACTCCTTCAAACGCATTACGACCTCCGGGGTAACGATTTCCGTGCAGCCATTAGGGCCATTCCATGTTGAACGAGTGCTCGAGACAAGACTACAGCAAGCGCTTTCTCGTAAGCACAAAAAACACACTTCCGGTCGACAAGGCTACTAACTACGGGGTCCAAATCCTGGGGCAAGCGCCGTTGACGCCCTCAACACCAGGCTCGTCTGGATTACATACTCCGTTCGGGTTTGAGCGGGCTCTGCTCTCTGCACTTCGGCGAACAGCGCTTGGAACGCCAGTCGGCCCAACTCCGTCTGCGACATCCTCACCGAACTCAGCGGCGGCAGCACAAACTGCGCAAGCCTGATGTCGTCATAACCTACCAGCGACAATTGCGAGGGAATTTTGACTCCGTGCTCGTAAGACTTATGCATCACGCCGAGCGCCGTCATGTCATTCGAACACAATACTGCCGTGGGCGGCTCTCGCAGAATCAGCAGACTGTCCGTCGCCTTCATGCCGCCTTCAATCGTATGGTCGCCCTCGACCAGCAGCTCGTCGAACACTTCGAGCCCGATCTCACGCATTGCCTGCTGAAACGCGGCTTTTCTCGCCACCGCAGACTTCAAATCCAGCGGCCCCGAAATGAATGCGATTCGCGTATGCCGCAACGCCGCGAGATGTTGAACCGCCTGCCGGATTCCACTCAGATAATCGATCTTGATATTGCTGACCCGCGGCCTGTTCGGTCCAACATCGATGAAGACCAGCGGGACGTCCTTGAAGTTCGGGTGCTCAAGCAGACGATCTTCCATTCCGAACGTCATCACCGCGACGCCATCCACTCGGCGCTCGATCATCCGCCTGACTGCAAGTTCCATCCGCCCCGTATCGTGCACCGTCGATGCGAGCAAGACTTCGTAGCCGTTTTCCACTGCGGCGTCTTCAAACGCCTGCACAATTTCCGGGAAAAAAGGATTGGTCAGTTCCGAAACGACTAGGCCGAAGAACCGGCTGTGTCCGGAGACCAGGGCGCGAGCCTGCGTATTCGGGTAGTACCCCATCTCCTCAACAACCTTCCAAACTCTCTTTGCAAGGTGAGGATCGACGGTCGGAACCCGATTGATAATGCGGGACACGGTTGAAGGTGATACTTTTGCCCGCTTTGCTATCTCGCTAAGCTTCATTAATTCAGCGCCCTACCGAATACAAATTCAGAGTAAGACAGGGCGATCGAGCATCCGACCGCCCTGCCCACAATTACTTCCGGGTCGAGAACTTATAAACAGTCTCGGTCTGATACGTTTGCCCCGGCTTCAGTTCCGTCGACGGGAATGCCGGCTTGTTCGGCGAATCCGGATAGTGCTGTGGCTCGAAGCAGAACGCCGAGCGATGTGCATAAACCGCTCCGCCCTTGCCCTTCGCGCCATCCAGGAAATTGCCGCTGTAGAACTGCATAGCCGGCTCGGTCGTCGAGATATCCATCACGCGTCCGGTCGTCGGCTCATAAACCTCAACCGCCAGCGCCAGTTCCTTGCCCTTCTTGTCTAGAACCCAGTTGTGATCGTAGCCACCACCGAACTTGATCTGCTGATCGTCGGCTCCGATGCGCTCACCAACGGCATGCGGCGTGAGGAAATCAAACGGCGTGCCTTTGACGTCCTTCAATTCACCAGTAGGAATCAGGCCTCGATCGACGGGCGTCGTCTTGCTGCCATGGATCACGACTTCGTGCTTAAGAATGTCGCCAGTGCCGGCCAGGTTGAAGTACGAATGGTTCGTCAGGTTAACAACAGTCGGCTTGTCCGTCGTAGCCTTGTAGTCGATCTTCAGTTCGTTCTTCGGAGTAAGCGTGTAGGTGACGGTCGTATTCAGGTTCCCCGGGAAACCTTCTTCCCCATCCTTGCTCAGATAAGTGAACTGGACCGCGGGAGAATCCGGCTTCGAAACGTCCTTCGCTTCCCAGAACATCTTGTGGAAGCCCTTGACGCCGCCGTGCAGACTGTTCGGACCGTTGTTCTTGGCCAGCGTATAGGTCTTGCCATCCAACTGGAACTGCGCGTGTCCGATTCGGTTTCCGTAGCGACCGATTGTTGCGCCGAAGAAAGTGGATCCCTTTTCGTAGCCCTGAACGTCATCGTATCCGGTCACGATGTCGCCGAGCTTTCCATTGCGATCCGGAACGATCAACTTCACGAGAGTGGCGCCGTAGTTCGTGACGGCAGCCTGCATCCCGTTCTTGTTAGTCAGTACGAACAACTCGGCTTCCTTGCCGTCCGTTGTCTTTCCGAAAGACTGCTTCTCACATCCCGCCTTCTTTGCGGGCGACTTACCATCGCTTGCGGCTGAAATCATCGCGGCTCCTAATACAAAGATCGTGATTAACGCACTAACCTTCATTTAATCCCTCCGTCGCCAGAACACATATGAGTGCCTGGTTACACGCTGCTTGTCATCACTCCAACAAGTCTCCGCCCATGCTTTCTCCAGCAGCAATCCAAGAGGAGAACTGCCGGACGAAGCAGCGAACCATCAATGCACAGGCCTCTCTCTAATACTTCTTCCCAACGGCATTGGTGAGGAGACATTGCGCTTCTTAGTTTCGTACAAATCGGCCCAAAATGCTCTAGAAAACGTTTGCGCGACAAGTCCTTCGATCTAGGCCTCCGGATCGACTATTGACTCCTCGCCGCTCTTGTGTTCGCGTTCTCGTGGCCCCACGCAGCCGAGACACGCAATCCGGATCTTTATACCCTACCGCCTGCCGATCCGCCCTCACGCCGGCTTCGAATGAACTCCTTCAAGTACCGCCCTGCATCCATGATGTGACTCCACAGCGCGCCACAAGCGGTATCGGCGTCACGCGTTTTGCATGTCTCGAGTAATGCTCGATGCGCGCATCCTGAAGTATGCAGGTCGCGCGTGAACAGCACGTACAAGCGCGTGTAGCGATCGCAGTTGTTGTTCAGCGTGCGCAGCAGGTTCATCAGAACGGGATGGTTCGCCGGAGCATAAAGCACGGAGTGAAAATCCCAGTTCCACTTCCCCCACGAGCTGACATCATAGTCTCCCTCGACGGCGTCTTCATATCCCTTCAGGATCTCCTCAGCTTTCCTGAAGTCGTCGTCGCTCAAGTTCGGGATCGCCTGCCGCAATACATGAGACTCCAGCACTGCCCTAATCTCAAACAGCTCGGCTATTTCCTCCGGCGACAAAGCGGAAACCACCGCACCACGATTGGCCACGATCTTGATCAGGCCTTCGGCTTCCAACTGGCGCAACGCTTCGCGTACGGGAATCCGGCTTACCTGGAACTCGCTCGCGATCACGTCCTGGCGCAGTTGTTCGCCTTCGTGCAGTTCGCCTCGAATGATCTTCTCGCGCAATTTCTCCGCTACGGCCGATGCAAAAGACTGCCGCTGAATGGCCGACGATCTGGCCCCAGCAAGTTGGTCAGCTGCCATTGTCATAAGGTCTCAGCCCCAATAAACAAAGCGCCCTTCTATCCCCAAGCACCGCAGGGGCGTTCCGAATTTAGCCCGGCACGGAAGTGCCGGGTGGGTGTCGCCGTAACGTTGAAGTCCCGTAGGGACGTCCGAGCCTACGCCCGGCCGCCCGCCAACCGGTAATAAAGATCGTTCCACCGCAACTCGTTCTTCAAATCGCGCAGCTTCGTGTCCTTATCGATCAACACGAACTCCATGCCCGCCATCTCGGCGAAGTCCTCGAGATGCTCCGGCGTCAATGACTGGCTGAAGCCCGTGTGATGCGCGCCGCCCGCTAGGATCCACGCCGCCGCCCCGACCTTCAGGTTCGGCTGCGGTACCCACACCGCACTGGCCACAGGAAGATGCGGCAACGGCTCCGACTTCACGACTTCAACCGTGTTCACGATCATCCGGAAGCGTTCGCCCATGTCGATGACCGTTGCATTCACCGCCGGCCCTGTCTTCGTCGTGAACACCAGTCGAACCGGATCCGCTTTGCCTCCGATGCCCAACGGATGAATCTCCGCCTTCGCCTTGCCGTCGGCGATCGACGGACATACTTCCAGCATGTGCGCGCCCAGCACCTTGCCGCCATTGCGCAGATCGTAGGTGTAATCCTCCATGAACGACGTACCGCCCGACTGCCCCGCGGCCATCACCTTCATCGCGCGTACCAGTGCCGCCGTCTTCCAGTCACCTTCCGCGCCGAAGCCGTATCCGTCATTCATCAACCGCTGCACAGCCAAGCCCGGCAACTGCGGCAGCCCATGCAGATCTTCGAACGTATCGGTGAAGGCCTTGTACCCACCGCTCTCCAGGAACGAACGCAACCCCAACTCGATCTTCGCCGACTCACGCAGCGACGCATGCTTCTCTCCGCCCTTCCGCAGCGGAGCCGCAACCGCATACTCCTCCTCGTAAGCCGAAATCAGCTTGTCCGTTTCGCCGTCCGTCACTGCGTTGACGTGCTTCATCAGGTCGCCGATTCCGAAACCATTCACGGTGTAGCGCAGCCGAATCTGCGCCTCGACCTTGTCGCCTTCCGTCACCGCAACCTGGCGCATGTTGTCGCCGAAACGCGCTACCTTCAGGCTCTGCGAATCGTGCCACGCACACGCCGCGCGTGCCCACACACCCAGTTCCTGCAACACATCCTCGTCCTGCCAGAATCCAACCACCACCTTGCGGTTGATCCTCATCCGGCTCACGCCAAATCCGAACTCGCGATCGCCGTGCGCCGACTGGTTCAAGTTCATAAAATCCATGTCAATCGTCGACCAGGGCAACTCGCGGTTGAACTGCGTGTGCAAATGCACGAACGGCTTGCTCAACGTACGCAACCCGGCAATCCACATCTTTGCCGGCGAAAACGTGTGCATCCACGTAATAAGGCCTGCGCAATTCGCCGAAGAATTCGCTTCAAGGCAGAGCTGGAAAATCGCATCCGGCGTGGTCATCACGGGCTTGAAAACTACTTTGACCGGAATCGCGGGCGCGTCAGACAGATACTGAGCGATCACTCGGGAGTGCTCCGCCACCTTCTCGAGCGTTTCCGGCCCGTAGAGATGCTGGCTGCCAGTTACAAACCACAATTCCATCTTCTTATTCATTGTTCCCCTCACGATTTCTTCTGTATCTGCGGCAGGTCTTGAGAAAACGCTTTCCAGATCAACCCAGTTCGAAGCCGAAAATCGGGTTCCCGCTGTTCGTGCGGACTTTAAACTTAGATGGGGGGTTCAGTCAAGAGAAGTTTGAACTTCCGCATGCGTTTCCCGGAAAACGCTCCCTCACCGCCGCAACCGTTATAGCGCACACTGTAGCGCCGGACTCCAGTCCGGCACTCCCGTAGTAGCCTGGCACACCGTCCCCGACCGTTGTAGAGCCGGCTCCATCCGGCCGGGTGCCCACCTTCGTCGTGATTACGAACGGGGCTGTTGACTCTCTCACATGTCAACGACCGGGTGCCCCGCATCTACCCGACTTTGGCAGATGTGGGTCTTTATATCCCGTCTCAAAAGCAACTTCTCTGAATAGGTGGACGAAAGGCGACTTACCGACAGTATCGTCATGTTCACTACACTGCCGACGTTGCCGAAGAACGCGTTTGACGAACGTAAACGGCTGAGGAAACGTAAGCTCCGACTGAATACGCAAGGCCACGAACGAAGGGGACCGTGAACACCACGAAGTTGATGCACTCTATGGACTCGGTTCCGTTGCACCCCATTCCAGATAGCTGAAACCACAACCACGGTGAACAGTGCACCTTTGCATATAGCGATAGCAGTCTGTCACCAAACCAAACAGCCGGAAGAAGCCAAGCCCACTTCGCGGCATCGTTTCGCCATGTGCGCCACATCCCAAACCCAATCAAAGCCGCGCAGATGATGCTCAGAGCCCATTCCTTCCAAACCAATGCGGTTAATGGATTGAGATGAAAAGCCTTGTCAATGATTATCTCAACAATCTGTGTGCCAATCAGGGCAAAAAGGCCATGGAGTGAAACAAGTCCAGCAAATTTGAGTGCGCGTAACATTCCGTGGATTCTACTTGCAATGCGATTGTCAGGCCAGAGGAGAGTACCCGGCGACGTATACATACTTATCGCAAGGACAACTGCCATTCTCCGTGCTTACTTGTTGTGGCCTTTCACTAAGACCTTGGAAGCGGCCATGAACGCGATGGTAACCCATGCCATCGTCATCGCGCTCCATACCCAGACCGGAGGACTCAATCGCAGCATATAAGCGATAAGACAGGAGAACCCGTTTAACAAGCCTGCTGCACCACCTATTGCCCAAAGCCAACGGCGACGGCGGTGCTGCCAAAACCGTTCAAAAATAAACGCAACAATTACGGGACTAGACATCAGACCCCAAAGGACAGGTCCCGGTATTTCTGGTACCGTCCCCAATGTTCTTGCGTTATAGAAAACATAAAAGGCGAGCACCCCGGCCACAGTCAGGCCGACGGAGAGATAAATGAGATTGTCTTTCGTCGACTGCTTCATGTCCTAGGTCAGCACTTTACGTCGTTTCTCAACAGAGTTCCACGATAGTGGACAATCTCAGCCCATGTATCCACTTATCCCAACTGGGATTGTCAGAATTCAACCGATTCCCGCAACATCGCCTAAGCCGCGCCTTACTGCATCAGCGAACAACATTCTGCTGAATTGTCAAATCGCGCTTCCATCTTCTCCAAATCTCTACATAGAACAGAATCAGAGTCCCCCGCCCAAACAGAAGCAGCGCGTAGTCCCACGACGCCATCGGCAAGTGTGGATTGGCCACAAACGCCTTCCACATTTGCACGCTGCTCCACACGCCCGAACAAAAAGTAAAGAGAGCAAGCACTCCCGAGATGCTTGGGATGAGACGGGTCGTGGCCGTAACCTTCTTGCTGGAAAATGCGATCAGAAACACAATCCAGATAAAGGTCTCAAGCAGCCCAAAAACTTGGGCCCACAGCTCCGAGCGGGAAGGTACGTCGTAATGCCTCAGAGTGTAAATACCCACAGCGACATGTAGCGTCTCCCCTGCCGCGCTCAGCACGGTCAATATCAAGAGCACGATGGCAGTAATAGCTCTGGTCTGAGCTTGAATCCATTCTGACGCTTCACAGTAGATTACGACTGGACTGTTTCACATGCTCCTGAAACGGTGCCTCCGCCATTCTTACAATTCGCGACAAACAGGCGGTTAATCCGCGGCTGAAAAAACCATATCCCAATGGGCCAAAGCCACAGCAATAAGAACGCGACTACATTATCGGTAAACGTGCCGCGCTTTCCAGTCTCTGCGCGAACGAGGCTTCTGGCCACGAACAACGCCGCGTATAGCGCGCAGAGCATGCAGAGAAAATCGAGCGGTAGGAGCCAATCCCATTTGCTCAACGGCACGAGATTGGGTACCGGCAGATAGATAAAAAGGAAGATCACAGCAACACGGAAAAACCGCAGCTTAAGTCGAATTGAATGCGGCGTAGCGGCACATAGAAAAGAACCGTAAGACCAGGCCCAAAGGAAGATGTAACAGGCAAAGACGATGGAGAGAGCGGTCATCGGAATCCAATACAGTAAGCTCTGGCTACTCCAAACCCAATCCGGAATCAGCGGTGCGACCGCGAATGGGCCTAAGCAAATCAAAGACAATTGCCAATGCTTGGCTGAGACGAAAAATTCACGGATAACATTCATCTAGTCTCTCTCCGACCCGCTCGTAGGGTTAGCGTGTGAGTAAATCGCCAGGCTGCCGGGTGCCGCACCCTTCCCTTCGGAGAAGGGTGCGCGTTCAACCCGGACTACTTCGCTCTCTTCACCGGAGTCAGCACCAGCTCAAAGCAATCGTTAGCGCGCAACGGCAGCGTCGTGGAGAACTTCCCCTTCGCCACCGTAATCTCCGATTGCGAGACCGGCGCGCCACTGCTGAGCTTGTCCAGTTCGGCAACCTGCGCGCGCGTGAGCTGATTCGGCAGACCCATCCCCACGTAGGCCGTGAAAGGATCGTTCCGCTTGTAGCCGGTCTGGTAAACGGCAACCTTGTACTTGCCGTCAGGCACGCCAGCAAGGTCGATCACTAGCTGGCCCTTGTCCGCCGCAGGCAGCTCCTGCTTGTAGAACACTTGGTCGGTCTTGCCCTTCGGAGGCACCACCGGCGAGTAATCCCACGCGAGAACCGTGATCGTACCGTTCTTCGATTTGGTGATCCACGACTGGTTGTCGTCCGACTGAACGTCGTCTCCCTGAAGCCGGCTCAGGAACTTGAACGCGTGGTAGGCGGGTTTCCTGATGCCTTGCAGGTTCATCATCCCGAACCCGCCATGAAACGGCGTGAAGCGAGGCCCCATCTCCTCGAAGATGTCCGTAAACGTCCAGTACGACATCGAGTCGACGTAAGGCGTAGCACGCTTGACTTTGTCGAGAATGAAGCTGGCCTGATGATACTGGTCGTGCATGTAGTCGGTCGGCGTGTAGGCTGAGCTCCATTCGGTGAAATGCAGCTCGAGGTTCTTCATGTTCGCCGCGTTCATCAACTCGCGCGAATGGCGCATGCGTCCGGAGACGGAATCAGGATCCGGGTTGATGATGGTGCCGGCCGTCCCATCCTCATCCAGGAAACCCTGGTTGACGCCATAAGCGTGAAGGGCAATGAAATCGATGGGCTCGGGGTTAGCGTTGATCCACTTCTCGAATTCTTCCTCAGCCTTGTACGGCACGGCCGAGGCCGGTCCGCCGATTCGGCATTTGGCGCACTCGGCGCGAACGGCCTCCGACGTCACCTTGTAGAGCTTGAAATAGTCTTCCAGTTTGTGCGGGAAAAAGCCGCGAATGTCCGGCTCATTCCAGACTTCGAAATACCACTTGTTGACCTCGTCTTCGCCATAGCGCTCTTTGAAGTGCGAGACCAGCGCACGGATCAGTCCGCTCCACTTGTCGTAGTCCTTGGGCAGCGCCGTGTTGCCCTTCCACCAGAAGATGGTGGTGTTCCCATCGGCCAGCTTCGACGGCATGAAGCCCAGCTCGACGAACGGTCGGATATGCATCTTGAGCATCGCGTCGTAGAGCGCGTCCACGTATTGAAAGTTGTACTGAGGATTGCCCTTTTTATCTTCGGTGTAGACGCCCATGTCGTCATGCAGCAGCCCGTGCATGCGCAAGTACCCGAAGCCGATCTCGGACTGCACCGTGGCGAGCTGCTGTTGCCAGTCGGCCCGCAGCCCCTCATTGGCGCGCCCCGCGCCAACGCAACGCAATGGCACCGCCGAGTGCGGCCCCACCGTGCGCGAAAGATCGGCGTGAACTACGCGCTTCTGCGGCGCCTGCGCGACAGCGGAAGAAACCAGGATTCCTATGACGACGCATGCAGCCAGGAAGCGGTGAACGATGTTGGTTCTACTCACAAATAGCTCCTTGGATAACACAGTCCGGAAGGTCCGGCCTGAAGAATTGTTTGTTGCGTGAAAGTTCCTGTGAAGCGCAAAATCCCCTACTAGCCGTCAACGATTCTGGCTGGCATTCTTACGGGGAGCGCTGCCGTCCCGGCGGCTGTCGCGGGGGCGTCTCGCCCGCGCTTCGGTGAAGTTGACATCAGAACTCGCCGGGTGACGCACCCTCTCTCCTCCTCTGCACTAGCAAACCTTATGCGCGGATAGGGTGCCGCACCCTTCCCCTTTAGGGGAGGGTGCGTCTCAACGCAGCATTGAACATCAGGAAGCGTTGGGCGCAGCCTCGCATGGCTGCGCCCTTAAGAGGAGCTTGTCCCGCACCCGGTGCATCAACGAGCGCTGCTTGCTGATCCTGTCGGCTTCAGCATGCCATGCATCCCGAGCCAGCGCGCAAAGGCATCGAACCAACCGGTGCTCGTAGTCTCCTTCTGGTACATCCCGAAGCCATGGCCACCCTGTTCAAAAAGATGGAATTCGACGGGGCGCTTCGCGGCCTTCCAGCTATCGATAAGCCCGTAGCCGCTGTTTGCGAAAAAGGGGTCGTCGGCAGCCAGGGCGATGAACAGTGGCGGCGCCTCGGCTGGCACCGTCATCGACGCGAGAGGACCGTAGATGTTTCCGGCGAAGGCGGGCTTCGCATCCTCGCCGGCAAGTGTAGTTGCCATTGTCAGCATCGCGCCGGCGGAAAAGCCAATCATGCCGATCCGGTTCGGATCGACATGCCACTCGGCAGACCGCTTCCGGATAAGGGCAAATGCCGCCCGGGCGTCGGCGATCTGAGGGGCAAGACCAGCCATCGCCTTATCGGGTTCGGGGCGCGACGGCCGCGCTGTAGCCGAAAACATTTCCTGCATGGATTTTTCGAACGCTGGCATGTCGGCCGGTGTCTGGTTCAGACGATATTTAAGGACAAACGCGGCGACACCCTTGTCTGCCAGCGCGCGGGCGACGTTCCAGCCTTCATTTTCCATG
Source organism: Acidobacteriota bacterium (assembly GCA_023410055.1). Classification (GTDB taxonomy): domain Bacteria; phylum Acidobacteriota; class Terriglobia; order Terriglobales; family Acidobacteriaceae; genus JAEZPW01. The sequence goes on along the minus strand of JAEYQK010000055.1, from coordinate 81,219 downwards.
GACAAGGTCATGAAACCGCCGCCGGGCGCAACAACAACGGCGGCGCCGCTTGCCTTGGCGGGATCCGGAAGAAAGGGCGTCAGCGTCGCAACCGTCACGTTGCGCGCGAACTGGCTGCCGTACTGGCTATGCCAGGCCTCCGGGTTCTTCGCACCAGGCAGCGGACCGGTGCCGAGTTCGATCGCGTTGGGCTGTGAAGGCGTCGCGATGGGTGTCATCCGGTCGTTTTGCGCATGCGCCGGCAATGCAAGCCCAGCGACCAACGCAAGTCCAGCGACTGCCAAAAGAAAATGGGTTGGCCCCGCGAAAGCTCGCTTCGTCCAGAGATTCGACATCTTTCTCACGTTAGTTTTCCTCCAGTTGTGTAGTGAGTCAGAATCAGTCATTTTGCCCTACAGATCGAGAAGTGTCACGTATTAACAAAATCCGAAACGCAACCGGTGAGTCCGTCTCTGAGCTCCGCCGACAGATCTTTGGGAGAGAGTTTGTCATTTGCGCCCTCTAGCCGCTCGAACATGAAGGCGCAAGTCTCATCAAGATTGTTGCTGATATCGGGGCTTTCGTCCATCTATCCGGCTACTCGCGATAGGTGGATAGATGGGGATTTTACCAACACCTATCTTGGTTACGGTCATTTGATGGCGAACGCTGCGTCAACATCCATCGCGAAAACGCCGTTCGTCTCACAGATGAAGGCAACATAGCGCCCATCTGGTGACAACTGGAGTCCGCCACAGTTTTCGAGGTCCGTCTTCCAAAGTGTCTTGCGGTCCTTGCCTCTTGAAAGCACAAGCGAAGTAGAAAGTTCATGTTGTGAAAGTTCAACGGTGATGCCCGAGCTAGACACGACGCTTCGTTGCTCTTTTGCGGCCTTCAGCCACTCCGCTATTTCTGCATCTGTCGCCTGAGCGAATTTTTGGTTCGTCTTGACAACGCCGATGGGCTTCCCGTGCCACTTCGCTTCCTGTAGCTGAACCGTCGAAATCTCTAGCTTGAACCACTTCCCCTGAACATTGGCGGCGAGATAGCGTGAATCGGGCGACCAGACCGGAAATTCATCGACTCCTTGGGAAGGGAAAAGCAGTGCCGTTTGTAAATGCAGTGCTGCCAGTTCGCCAGTTAATGAATGCGGCGTCGAGGTCTGCGCGAAGGCGGTCGATAGCGCAACAACAATTACTACCACTGAGGCAAAAGGTTGCATATCCGCAATTTGAGCTGATGAACGGGGCGAAGTAAACGAGATTGTTGACGATATCAGGGCATTCGTTAACCTATCCGGCTGCTCTGGATTGGCTGTGACATGGCGATCAATGAGATGGTCTGCCGCGAGTATCACGCCTTAGCTGGCGATATCAGGCATCATTTTCATTTCACGTGGTGCTCCGAAAGAGCATGAAGCCTATCCCGATCGGGATTGTTGTACACATCGCAATGTTTCGACAGCAATCGTCGGCGACTCACTTTCGGCTATCACTTTTGTCGACGATAATGATTGAAATCCCGCCTTGTTCAGGGTTCTGGTTCTTTTCTGTGATGAGATAACTGCCCGGACGTAGATCGTACTTGTTGCTGAGCTCTATGGTGACATCCCGCACGTCTCGCAGTAGCCCGCAATATTCTGGAGGGATTGAAAGCGGCACGTCACGGAAGCACAGTTTCGGCGGATGTGTCAGGCGCGTGAAAGCTGCAAACCGGTCACCCTGCAACTTCGATCCGTCGCTGGTCTTCGGCTGCGATTCCTGCCGGGTTGGAATCCGGTGCCGCTTTGAGTCGTACACATCAACGCCCCACTGATACCAAAGCGAGCAAGACCAAAGTACCTGTTCGCGGTCAGTCGGGTTGTTCACCCAAACGTAGATGCTTATTGGTTCGCCTGCATGGAAAACCGTGCGCGGTACAGAGATGCCCATCGCGACTCCGTTAAGCGGAGCGAACATCATGGGGCGTCCGGTCTTGGTCATGTCGACGGTCTCGCACTGGTGAGGAAGCGCGTGTACCTCCGCTGAATCGGCGGTGACATTGAAAATCAACAGCGCGCTGAAGAAAGCGAGCGCTCCTCGGCTCATCATGTTCAGCTAATGTACTCCAAAGTCCCGTTGTTCACGTCTATTTCTGTGCAGCACTCGCGCTCGGCTTCACAGCCCTCCTACAGTGACTTTCATCCCATAGGGTGGCACGGGTTTCCCTTTCTCCCCTTCGGCCGTTGGTGCGGTCAGAAGCACTACTGGCCGACCGTGCAGAGCGTTCAGTACGTCGAGAATCTTCTGATACGGCACCCGCGCATCAGCCTTAACGTACACCGTACCTGTACCCATGTTGCTAAGAGCAGTTAGTTCGACTGCGTTCGTGTCTACGAAGATCTTGCCGTCAGCCGCAATCGCTACAACAATCGCGTCCTTTTCGTCGGCCGCGGGCATCGCTACCGCATGGCTTGCCACCGCCATCTCGACGTGAAGTCCGTGCCGCATAGCAGGTTTCTGGGTGCTCTGTTGTGGAGTATTCTGTGCGATCGTCACGCAGGTCATCGCAAGTGCAAATAGGCAGACTGCAACGATAGATCTCATATTCTCCTCCTTATCCGCGTCACGCGCTCTTCAATCAGCATTCGCGCGAACAGCGCCAGTACTTTACTCCGATTCGCAGCGGAAGTTCCACTTGTTGAAAAAAAACAGCAGGAGCCCCATCCTTCGCCGCTGTTGCGAAGGGTGGGCCGTTGACTATCTCCCGTATGATCGACGACTCGGTGCCCGACTGTGGCAGATGGGTCTGTTTACTCCATCGCGCCAAACGAGATTCTCTCGAATAGGTGGACACGTGGGGATTTATGAACAGCTATCGAAAGCGACAGGGTTGGCGGGGCCTAACCTGCAGTAGAACCTGCCCTCTATCCAAGCATTGAGCGCGAACGGCAATTCGTCCTGATTGCACCAGTGTTCGAGAATCAGCCCTTCGGGAGCAATTGGCGAGACGTTGAAGCCTTCTTCCACGTCCTCGTAGTACATGACTTCATTTCCGTTCCGCGCAACGACCACCACCGTGCCCGTCTCGCCGTATCGAACTATGGGTGCACGAAATGGCTCTACTCTGTACCTCTCGAATGCGGCCCGTTGCTCGGCATCACAGGCTGACAGGCCCGTTGCGACGATTAGCTTTATATTCTCGATCGTTGCTGGTTGCCAGTCATCCATTCCTTATCCTCGTGGCTTTCCAGATGCTTCCCGTTACGGGATAACTGTACATAAGGGGATATACGAACAGTTATCCGGTTTCTAAGCGTCCGGCGGGCGTAGCTTGTTCCGTTTCTGCCAGCGGAAATACAGGACAACTACACCGAGGCCGACCCAACCGAGCAGCACTTGAACGGCGATGTTGTGGCTGGCCGAAATCAAAGCGAACCAACCCACGACTAAGAGCACCGCAATGAAGCCGTGTTTCAACAAGTCAACTGTCTCGCTGCTCATTTTCAAACCTTCGTTCTGGCTGTCGCAGTTTCCACAGTTGGTATTCCCGAACAAGCGTTACAACTCCCATCACTGTGCACAGAACTGGAAGCGCGGCTATAAGCCATACGACAGGGTTGCTCAGAGCATGGCCCAAAAGTATCAACCCATACACGCCACCAACTGCGAATCCCGCTCCGCAGACCGTCACTATGGGGTCGAACTTGGAGTCGTACTTCTTCCAAATTAGGCGCATATTCAGACCATTGTATCGAGGCAGCGCAATAGCTGGCGACAACAGCCCTTTCCACTCCCTATCTCACCTGGAGATGCGTCACCCACCTACCCGCCTCTCTGCGTCACGTCAAGCCCCTCGCTCCCCCTATTTCTCCGCAACTGACTGACAGCCAACGAAATCCAGTTTCACCCGCCCTGTCGGGTTTTGTCCTATCACTCTGCTAACCTCGTAATAGAGCGGAGTTCAACTTCTCTATCTCCTAACAGTCACCCAAAGATGTCCGGTGGTGTTTACCAATGACCAGCGACGAAGGACCCACGACTGTCTCGTAAGTGCTTTGTTTTCGGTATTTTGCGAGTAAGTCCTTTAGATTGCTGACTGTAGCAGCAGAAAGTGGCTAAATACCTTTGTTTGCAACAAATCACTGACTGGAGGGGGGAGGGGGAGGGAGTACGGTACAGACCGTTAACAGTCCTCAGACTGACATGCCGCAGGCCGAACCAGGAACCATCCCCGGCACCGGCCTGCGGCGAATCAGTCACCCAAGCGGACATCGGGTCAGACCACCCAGTCAACCCGATGCCCAAGGAGGCACAGCTACCTGCCACGGTCAAACACCGGGGCGGGCCAATAGTTTCGAAACGCATAACGTGATCAAAACAAGCTCTCTCGCGACGAAACGTCGGGCCGCTTTGCTGTTAGAATCTCCTCTAAGGTGAGTGATTCTGAAACTGTAACTGCCGCCGCTCCCAAGGGACAAAAGGGTCTTGCCACCAAGGCCGCCGCCGCAATGGTCGCCTCCGGCATCCTTCTCAGCCGTCTCGCCGGACTAGTGAGGAGCAGAGTATTTGCTCATTACCTCGGAAACTCCGACGCCGCCGACGCTTTCAACGCGGCACTCAAGATTCCCAATTTCCTGCAAAATCTCTTCGGCGAAGGAGTCCTTTCGGCCTCTTTCATTCCGGTCTACGCCCGACTCGACGCTGAGAAGCGTCACGAAGAAGCATCGGAGCTTGCCGAGGCAATCTTCAGTTTCCTATTCCTGACGACATCGGTAATTGTCGCGCTCGGGATTGCGGCCACGCCGATCTTTATCGACCTGATCGCGCCCGGTTTTCACGGAGAAAAGCGCGAGCTGACAATCCGGCTCGTTCGCATCCTCTTCCCCGGAGTCGGCGTGCTGGTGTTCTCGGCCTGGTGCCTGGGAATACTCAACAGCCATCGCAAGTTCTTTTTGTCGTACACGGCACCCGTGGTCTGGAACGCCGCAATCATCGCGGGGTTCTACTGGCGCGGTGGCCGCGTCACGGATTATCGGCTGGCAGAGATCGTTGCCTGGGCCTCGGTGATCGGCAGCGCACTCCAGTTCGCGGTGCAGCTGCCGGTCGTTCTTCGCTTCCTCTGGCCGCTACGTGTGCACCTGAGGTTCGGCTCCGAGCATGTGCGAACGGTTGTTCGCAACTTCTTCCCGGTCTTCGTCAGTCGCGGTGTCGTGCAGGTGAGTGCCTATGTCGACTCGATGCTGGCGAGCTTCCTGGGAACCGGTCCGGTCTCGGCGCTGGCGTATGCCCAGATGATCTACCTTTTGCCGGTCAGCCTATTCGGAATGTCGGTCTCCGCGGCCGAACTGCCGGCAATGTCGAGCGCGACGGGAAGCGCGGAGGAGATCGCCAAGGCTCTGCGAGAGCGGATCTCACGCGGGCTCCAGCAGATCGCGTATTTCGTGATCCCGTCAGCCGTTGCGTTCTTGGTTCTCGGCGATGTAGTCGTGGCGACGCTGTATCGTTCCGGTGCATTCGGCGCGAAAGACGTCACATACGTCTGGGGCGTGTTGGCCGGTTCAGCCGTTGGCTTGCTTGCCTCAACTTCGGGACGGCTGTACTCATCGGCCTTTTACGCTTTGCGCAACACGCGGACACCGCTCAATTTCGCTGTCGTCCGTGTCGCGCTCACAACCGGGTTGGGCTGGTTCTGTGCCCTGCCGCTCCCGCCGATGCTACACATCGATCGCCGCTGGGGTGTCGCCGGACTGACCATCTCTGCCGGATTCGCCGGCTGGGTCGAGTTCGCCCTGCTCCGCCGCGCACTGCACAGACGCATCGGCGTTGTGCCGTATTCGGTGACGCTGATACTGAAGCTTTGGGGAGCGGCAATCGTGGCGGCAGCGATCGGTTACGTAATCAAGATCCGGTTGCCTATTCACCGTCCCGTGATCGTCGGTGCCTGTGTGCTGATACCCTACGGCCTGATCTATCTGCTCATCACCAGCATGATGGGCGTATCGACCCTGAGCGGAGCGCTGAGGGCACTGAAGAGAAGGTAGTCCGCTCAGCAAGAAATAGACGCAGAAAGGCTGACGACGGGGCATAGCCCCGTCGCTATCAATCCAAACGGTAGAGCCGAACTGCTGCTACCGCACGATCTTCATCTTTTGCCAGTCGTAATTGAACTTCCGTCCGCAGTCCAGGCACACGATGTAGTGACCGCTCGCGTTTTTGGAAGGGACAGAGTCCCACTCGCTGCGGGTATTGTGTTGCACGGCGCCAGCAGTAGCGAATGGATGCGAGAGGTTCTTGTGGGGGCAACTCAGGCGAAGCAACTGCAAAATCTTGTCCAGCATGGCATCCTCTGACCCTACGGGCTCAGAAACGAGTACTCAGTACTCCATAAATCAAACTCAAAACTTAGGGCTCGGGGCGCCGGACACACTCGTCCTTCGGTCGTGCCTGCGGCGCCCATCGCGCCAAGAACTACGCGCCTTTCGCAGCAACGGCGACCGGCTCGTCTTTGCCTTCCTTCTGGCCGGGCTTGCGGATGTCGATGCCGCCCTTGAAGAAAGCACCGTCTTCAATGCTGATGCGCTGGGCAACAACGTCGCCGGTGAGCGAACCTTCGTTGCGGATGTCGACGCGGTCGGTCGCATTCAGATTGCCGCGCACCTTGCCGAGCACGACGATTTCTCGCGCCGTAACGTTGGCCGAAACGACTCCATTGCGGCCCACCGTAACGCGGTTGCCGGAAAGGTTGATGGAGCCTTCCACGCGGCCGTCGATATAGAGCGACTCGGAGCCGGTGACCTCGCCCTTGATCACGAGCGATTTGCCGATGGTGGCCTGCTCGTTGGTGTTAACAACAGCATTGCGCGGTGCGGTCACGGGCGACGGCTCAGCTACCGGCGCGGGGGTATAGGCTGGCGCCGTGCTCTTTGGCTGTTCGGGCGTCGTCGGATGACTAGGTGTCGGCTGATTAGTTGGCTTCCACATGATAGCGAGTGCTTCCTCCAGGGATTGTTTACTGGCTATGGTCAATGGCACTCAGATGGCCAAACTGCGTCTCCATCTGGAACAAAAATTACAGTGCGAGTTCCCGTTGATAAGAGTAGAGATGCTGGATTGAACTACTTTGGTTGAACAACTTGCTCCCTATTTCGCTCATTCCCCACTCGCCAGCGTTGGGTAAATTCTCCACCGCTGTTGGCACTTCTTATATCAGAGAAACTACTTACGGGTACAATTCAAGTAGACCTATTGCGAACTAAGGTAATCGGACTAGAAGTAGAGAGAACGGGCCATAGGATTTGGTGATTTGATGAACGGATGATTTGATGATCCAAAATCCGAGCAGACACGAGACCGGGCCTCCGGAGTTTACGTTGCATTCCAAAGAAATCGTCCGGCCGGTTCGAACATCCGATCAACAAATCAACAAGTCGTCAGATCATTAGATAAATCGATGCTTTCTGAGCAAGCAATACTTCGAAAACTGGAGAAGCAACCGAAACAGGCCGCCAGCTATAAGCAGCTCGTGCGCGAACTTGGCGTGCGTGGGGAGGACCGCCGCGTACTTGCCGAGATGCTGGCGGATATGGTCGGCAAGGGCAAGCTCCGAGCCGACGCCGACCGCTTCTGGCTTCCGAAGACTGTCGCTGCCCGCAACCAGCTCACTGGACGGCTTTCCATGCATCGCGACGGCTACGGATTCGTTATCCCCGATCGTGGTCAGGCCGAGAGACGATTCGAAGGTGACGTCTTCATTCCGCCCAACGCCATCGGATCAGCGATGCATGGTGATCGGGTTTTGGTCGAGCTTCGCGAGATCCGCGATCCTGAGCGTGCTGAGGGGCACATCGTCCGCGTGGTGGATCGTCAGCACGCGACTGTTGTCGGAACGTTCCACTACGGGCGCAAGTACAACTACGTCATCCCGATCGACGAGAAGATCAAGCAGGACGTAATCATCCCGCACGGGGCGGAAAGAATTATCAACGCAAAGGACGCTAAGGACGCGAAGGAAAGGCACAGGGTACTTGGAGACGAAGCGCGCAAACGGGCGCTGACTCTGGACGATTTGGACGGGATGGTCGTCGATGTCGAGATTACGGATTGGCCGTCGCCGACGCAGAATCCCAAGGGTCGCATCATCGAGGTGCTTGGGGTTGAAGACGACTTCGGCGTCGATGTCGAGATCATTATTCGCAAGCACCATATTCCGCACAAGTTTCCGGTCGAGGTGTTGGAGGAGGCGCAGCGCGAGCCCGAGATCATCTCGTCGCAAGAGCTCAAGCAACGTCAGGATTACCGCAATCTGCCGATCGTGACCATCGACGGCGAAACAGCGCGCGACTTTGATGACGCCGTGTTCGTCCGGCGGAAGTCCAACGGCAATTACGAACTGCAAGTTCATATTGCCGATGTCGCGCATTACGTCACCGAGGGCTCGGCGCTCAACGACGAAGCACGGCTGCGCGGCAACTCCGTGTATTTCCCGGACCGTGCGGTGCCGATGCTTCCGGCCGAGCTTTCGACCAACATCTGCTCGCTGCGCCCGCAGGTCGATCGTCTCGTCATGTCGTGCATCATGGAACTCGATCATCAGGGCGAAATCATCGGATACGAGCTGCATGAAGGGGTTATCCGTAGCGCTGAGCGCATGACTTACACGGACGTCAACGCGCTGCTTGAAGGCGACACGGTGCTGCGCAAACGTTACGCGCCGCTGGTGGACGTCTTCGAGCTAATGCGGGAGCTGGCACTCATCCTCAACCGCAAGCGCCAGAAACGCGGTTCAATCGACTTCGACATGCCCGAACCCGAGATCGAGTTCGACGAACTCGGCATGATGGAGTCGATCACGCGCGCTGAACGCAACTTTGCGCACCGGCTGATCGAAGAATTCATGCTCGCTGCTAACGAGTGCGTCGCGAGTTATCTCGAAACGCGCAATGTCGCGTCGATCTATCGCGTTCACGAAAAACCCGAGCCCCGCAAGGTGATCGACTTCGAAAACGTTGCGGCCGGATTTGGTTATTCGCTCGGTGTCGGCAATCTACCGGTCAAGAAGTTTTCGTACACCGACGATCGGCGTCCGCGACGGCGGGACGGTGGTCGTGGTCGCGGCGGACAACGACGTCAGCAGATCGAAATTCCCGACGACATTCACATCACGCCGCGCATGTATCAGAAGCTGGCGCAGAAAATTGCTGGAACTCCTGTCGAACGCATTCTCAGCTTCCTCATGCTGCGCTCGCTGAAGCAGGCCCGTTATTCCGAGAAGAACGAAGGCCACTTCGCGCTGGCCACGCCGACGTATACGCATTTCACGTCGCCGATCCGACGTTATCCTGACCTGATCGTCCACAGGATTTTGAAGTCCGTGCTGCATGACGAGGAACATCCCCACGTTAGCTCCGCGAACGTGGGGCACCAAGACGTGAGATATCAAACGCACCCTCCCCTGAAAGGGAAGGGTGCGGCACCCGCACACCGGACGGGGCACAGCCCCGTCCCTACACAGGCATCGGTGCGTTCGGATGTGCCTTCACCATGGTCCAAACGCGCCTCAAAAAGGGACGGAAGATCACCCGATCACCCGATCACGCAATCACCCGATTTGTGGGGTCCTATCCCCGAACCTGTTCTGCACGAGATTGCCGAGGAGTCTTCGCAGACCGAGCGGCGCGCCGATGATGCCGAGCGCGAGCTGATGGACTGGAAGAAGGTGAAGTTCATGGCCGACCGCATCGGCGAGGACTTCGACGCGCTCATCATCAGCGTCACCAAGTACGGCTTCTTCGTCGAACTGGCCGATATGTTCATCGAGGGCCTCGTGCCTATTGGCACACTCGATGACGATCGCTACTTCTACAACGATGACACCAAGCAGATCATCGGCCAGCGCACGGGCAAGACCTACTCGCTGGGTGACAAAATCCGCGTGCTGCTGGATCGAATCGATCCGGTCGAACGCAAGATGAGCTTCGCGGTCGTTCCGGAAGAAGAACCTGCACCGAAGAAACGGCGACGGGCACGGTAGCCTCGCCCACATCTGCCAAAACCGGGCAGATATGGGGCACCGTTATCTACAGCGGTTCAGTCAGGGGGCCCTCCCCCCTCCAGTCAGTGATTTGTTGAAAACAATGATATTTAGCGGACTTTTGCCCCTAGAGTCAGCAATCTAAAGGGGTTACTCGCAAAATACCGTAAACAAAGCACTTACGAACGTGTCTTTGGTCGCTAGTGGTTCATCGTCGGCAATTCTATACCCCATCGTCTGGCGACCGTCAGGACGTAGCCGACTGCAACTCTGCTCTATAACGAGGTTAGCAGATTGATAGGACAAAACCCGACAAGGCGGGCGAAACTGGATTTCATTGGCGATCAGTGAGTTGCAGAGATCTGAGGGAAACGAGGGACTTGACATCAACAACGTCAAGAACGATGTCGGACAGAAGGCGTGTTTTCGCCAACAATCTGCCTGCAAGAACATCGTGTGAACTCGTTCTTGTAGCGAGGTTCAGCTCGACGCTTTGCTGTCGGTTTGACTTTTGCGTGCAGTGAGGGGTTATGAAGACTAGAAGCATTTCAATGTTACTGGTAACAGTGCTGGCGGCGATCTCATTGATGCGAGCGGATGACAAGCAGTCGCGCGGTGGATCTGGCTCCGCAGGTCAATCGAAGCTCACCCGACTGTATCTAACTCGCATTGACGACATCCACTTTTATCCCTACTGGCAAGCAGGCATTACTGAGATTTCGGAGGAACCGGGGGGCGTCGTGATCGATTATGTCGACATTAACGCCGCCACTCAACCGTGTAACGACCCTTCCGTGGAAAATACCAGAGCCCACTTGCGGGGCGCCTCGCTGCGAAACATTGTTAAGGTCGATGTCTGTTCGTTGTCGCCGAACCAGGTAGCACAGGCCGTTGAGAAGGCGCGGGGCAAACTTGAAATAGACGTGACCTCGCGTGCTGCCATTGTTGCGGAATGCGGGGATGAGAAGAAAGTGTTCCAGTTGCCGACCTATCAGCTGAATGCCGCCAAGTTCAAGGCCGCGATGCCGAGTGCGGTTCCGCTCCTGAAGCTACAAGACACCATCCTCCGCGCAGCGTGGTCGGACGACGGTGAGATGACACTCCTGCCGGTTGAGACCGGTTCCGAATTGATGGCGAAGCTGAAATCCGGAAGCTTTGACGACGGTTTCTGGTATGGCAGCCCAGGTGGCATGCACCCCAGCATTATTGCAACGGTGTCCATGGGCGCTGACCCGACAGTCGGTGCGGAGACTGACCGAGGCAAACTGAAGAACACGTTGGCGAAATACAAACATGCTGCAAGGGGGACTAGAGGGAGGAAAGGGAGTCTGATCGATTCGGGAGGCCGCAAACTCGTTCACTATGTCGCGCCAGTCTATTCTCCGCTCGCGGAAGTAAGGCGCATAGAGGGTGTCTTTGTGTTGGAGTTGGACGTTGCGGCGAATGGTGCGGTCGAGAAAGTCGGACCGGCACAACTGATTTCTGATGGTCGCCCTCGATCCGGAGAGTTGTGGCTGCTTGGGTTCGTCGAGGATGCAGTGAGGCAGTGGACCTTTGAGCCGGGATCGGCAGAGAAGATTCAGGTACGACTCGGTTTCTATTTGTTCTGCGAGGAGCCTGATCCAAGTCAGCCGTCGAACTGAGGGCAGTGTGTGTAACGGTGAACCCTCGGACGTCCCTCCGGGACTTGTGATGTTGTCTGCCTGGTCTCCCGGCACTTCCGTGCCGGGCTAAATTCGAGAGCCGCTTCGGGGCTGAAGACGGTGCAGCATTATCTCTTAGCGGCCTCACTATAGACCCTGAACACGCGAACAGTCCCGCCCCTGTCGTAGGGCCACTTGATCAGGCCGCCCGTGGAAGGCGTGATCAGAAAACGACCGTCCGGACTGAATGCGACTGAGCCGCAGCCCAGGTCCGAGACTTTCTGTTGGTCGACAACCTTGCCGGTTTTGACGTCCATCAGAAATACCGTTCCAGTACCATACACTCCGACGGCGACGTACTCTCCATCAGGGCTGAAAGCAGGTTGTGATACGTAACCACCTTCGAGATCAATCTTATGAATTCTCGCGCGGCGGCGCATATCCCAAATCTCAACTGATCCAAGGTCATTGGCCGCCGCGAGTAGCGAACCATCTCTGTTGAACGCCAGACCAACCACGTAGCGGCTCAGGCCATGCAGTGCGGCTACTCTCTCGCCAGTCAGGACGTTCCACAATGTGATGGCCTCCCAGTGGCCCGAGGCGACGGTTGCGCTGTCGGAACTGAACGCCAACGAAAATGAACGGTGTTTTCCGAACGCGCTCACCTGCTTACCAGTCGCGAGTTCGATAATCGCAGTGGCAGGCATGCCTGAACGCGAATATGATTCGGCGACGTAGCGGCTATCAGGACTGAAGGCGTGGTCCGCCCAAATCTTGGCCGACAGCGAAGTCACGATTCTGTCGCTCTCGATTTCACGAACGCCGTGTTCAGTGGCGAAGTATTTCCAATCCGAAGAAATCGCCGCTGGCCCGCCTTTCAATCGCTTAATCAATTGGCCTTCAGGGAAACTCCACAACGTGAGATCACCCGAGGCGTCGTCCGGAGTAGGTGCAGCGTCGGACGCCACCATTGTTCCGTCCTGACTGAATGCGACAAAACTCATCCAGCTCCAATTACCCGTATTCCAACCGGGGCCGATTTGCTTTTCAAGTGCGAGGACATGAGCCTGGGCGTGGACTAGACTCGGCGAAAGAAGCATGAAAGCGAAAAGCACTGCGGCGCGGCGCCTCATAGCAGTCCACAATAGCACCTTCGTCAATGGCTGCTTGGGAATTGCTTTTCTTCGGACCCAGCCCTGACGGACTGGGCTAATGAATTCCGGCCCTTCGGGCCTGTGGTGCATCCAACTACAAACCTGGAGGTGACATGCCACCGACGATTGGGAACGGAAAGATCTGCTACGTCGAGATACCGGCGGAGGACATTGCGCGCTCATCGGAGTTCTACAAAACCGTCTTTGGATGGAACGTCAGGAAGCGCGGCGACGGACACCTAGCATTCGACGACGCGGTGGGAGAAGTAAGTGGCTCGTGGGTGACGGGCCGTCCGCCGGCAAAGCAGCCGGGGCTGCTGTTTTACGTGATGGTGGACAGTGTCGAGGCGACGATGAAGTCGGTGGTTGCCAACGGTGGCGTCATCGTTCAAGAAATCGGTGCGGACGCGCCCGAGATCACCGCAAGATTCTCCGATCCGGCTGGGAACGTGATTGGGCTTTATCAGGAACCGAATTCTTAGCGCGAGTAGGCGAAAGTTAGTCTCGGCATCGTTTCGGCAGGTCCCAGGAAGTTAGCTTCGTACTGAAGGGCTGACCTCAGCGGCTGAAGCCGCCATTCATTCGCGACCGTTTGCGGCACGAGTAAACTCGTGCCCTTCCCAAGACTCGATTCCGCCGTGCCCCTAGGACCTTTGAAGAAGCTTCCCGCTTACCTTCCAGCACACCGTCCGTCTTACCGGTTGGCCCTTGGAACTATTCCCTTCTGGAATGCGTACACAGCACTATGCGGATGCTCGTCGATATATTTGCGCAGATATTCCGCACGTTGTGGGCGCACAAATTGCGGTCGTTTCTCACCATGTTTGGCATAGCCTGGGGGGTTGGATCACTCCTGCTGCTGGTTGGTCTCGGTGAAGGATTTCGCTCGGGCAATAAGCGCGAGATGGCCGAGTTCGGGCAGGACTTGATGCTCATCTACCCTGGACGTGCTCCCTCCGTTCAGGGCAGTATGGCCTCCGCACGACGCTACATGCTTACCTACCAGGACTACCTCGATATCCGCAAAGAGGCGCCCCATGTGAAAAACGCTTCACCTGTGCTGACCAGCAGCGAGGTGCGGGCCGTTTCGGAGTTCGCCAGCGCCAACGGCCAGATCACCGGCGTTGAACCGCAGTTCAACCAGATACGGTATTTGCCGGTGAATCAGGGCCGCTGGATGAACGATCTGGACGAAACGCAGAAGCGTGCCGTGATCGTGCTTGGTGACGAGATGCGGCGCAACCTGTTCCCCGGGCGCCCCGCGGTTGGAGAGAAGATTCTGCTGAACGGCACTCGCTTCGAAGTCATCGGCACGGTGAAGCGGATCGGGCGCGGCGACAATAACTCGACCAACATGCGTGGCTATGTTCCGTTCACACTGATGACAGAACTGTTTCCAGTCAAGGGCGAGAACAACGTGGGCGCCATCTCTTTCATCGGTTACCAGCCGCGATATACGGAAGAACACAAGATCGCCGAGCGAGAGGTTCGCAACATTGTCGGCCGCAACCACGGCTTCGACCCTAAGGACGACAACGCTTTTGAGGGCTGGGACACCATCCAGCAATCGAAGATGATCGGCACGATCTTCGACGCGATGAACTATTTTCTCGGCAGCGTCGGGATGGTCACACTGGCGCTCGGCGCAATCGGTGTGATCAACATCATGCTGGTTTCGGTGAGCGAACGCACGCGCGAGATCGGACTACGTAAGGCATTGGGCGCAACGAACCGCGGCATTCTGTTGCAATTCTTCTTCGAAGGACTCTTGCTCACGCTGGTCAGTGGCTTGATCGGCGCGATGTTCTCAGGGGGACTCATGTTCCTCGCCCGCAATGTTGAAGGCCCGCAGGGCTTCGATCCTCCGAAGCTGGTGCCGATGACGGCAATTCTTGCGATCGGAACGTTGACTTTGGCCGGCGTCATTGCAGGCCTGTATCCGGCTCGTAAAGCAGCCATGTTACCGCCCGTCGAGGCACTACGGCAGGAGTAAGCCCATGGTCCACGATTTATTGCACGAAGCCTACAGCGCCATGCGCCACAACCGCCGTCGCACGACGCTGACGATACTCGGCATGGCTTGGGGCATTGCGACGGTCGTGATGCTGCTGGCCTACGGTGACGGCTTTGGGCAGGCGATCGGGAATATTTTCGCCAACTTCGGCACCAAGCTGATGATCGTCGTTCCCGGACGCACGTCGATGCAGGCTGGGGGACAGAAGGCCGGCGCGCAGATTCGTTTTACGATGGATGACGTCGATCTGCTGACGACCAACCTGCCGCAGATCACGCACATCACCCCGGAGTGCGGCAAGCAGGCCGCGGTTCAATACGACACGCGCAGTTTCACTTTCCCGGTCAGCGGAAATTATCCGAGCGTCGAATCGGTACGCGCTCTGAAGCTTGCCCAGGGGCGTTTCTATAACGCCGAAGACGAGATGCGCCGCGCCCGCGTAGCCCTGCTCGGCGCCGATGCAAAGGACAAGCTCTTCTCGGGCCGCAACGCCGTGGGCGAACGCATTCGCGTGGATGGCCTGAGCTTCGAAGTCATCGGAGTCCTAAGCCCGAAGATGCAGGAAGGAGATGACGACATCAATCGTGTCATCTACATCCCGTTCACGACAATGGGCGATCTGCGCGACACGCACTACATCGACGCAATCTGGTACAACTACGAAATGAACGACTTCGAGCACCTGGAGCAATCCACGCGCTCGGTACTCGCGACGGCGCACAAAAACAATCCGACCGATCGCCGTGCGATCATGGTCTTCAACCTGATGAACCAGCTTCATCAGTTCCAGATCATCACGCTCGGGCTCAAGATATTGCTCGGCTTCATCGGCACACTGACGCTCGGGATCGGCGGCGTGGGGTTGATGAACATCATGCTGGTGTCGGTCCAGCAGCGCACGCGCGAGATCGGCGTGGAGAAAGCGCTGGGCGCCACGCGTCGCGAAATCTTCTTCCAGTTCCTTGCCGAAGCGCTAACCATTACGGCCATGGGCGGCCTGCTCGGCGTGATTCTTGCCTACATCGTATCGCTCTCGGTCGGCAGGCTGACGCTTTACAGTGCATTCGCAAAGAATGCCGAGGCCGGCGACATCCGACTCATCATCGATCCGAGCACGTTGATCGTCTCTACGTTGATATTGGGTGCGGTGGGATTGATATCGGGAATGATCCCCGCAATTCGAGCTTCGCGTCTGCCACCGATCGAAGCTTTGCGGTACGAATAGCGACGGTCTGGAGATTGAAGCTCGGGAGTTGACTATTTGTCGCTGCCGTCGCTGTTTGGCCGCCAGACGTAGAAGAACTCTTGGTCGCTGGCCGTTGCAACAACGATGCCTTTGGCGCGTGTGGCCCGGTTCAGGGCCGAACGGACGTTTTCTTTGGAATCAGCCAGGGCTTTCAGGGGGATCTTAAGCGCACGACCAGACTCAAGCTGCTCGATGTCACTGATGATTCTCGAAACGACGAGGTGGTGCTTGCCGACACGCCCCTGCGGAACGTCCACCTGGGTGATGGACGAGAAATTCATCGGCGTCACAGAGTCCTTCTTTTTCAAAGTTGCATCCTCGTACGTACCGCAGCCCTAACGCGCAGCTATCGTATCTAGACGTATCTGTGATGTCAAACGATTCGTATGGCTAGAATGTTCTTTATCGGCGACTTAAGCCCAATGGTATGGATTCGCTATTCGGTCTTCTAACTTCTTGCGTAACAAGTTCACTAACTCTTTGCGTAACAATTTGTTAAGCAGTTTCCCCGTACTCACAGAACAGTGCTAAGTTTGAGGAATGGAGGGCACCATGCCCACGAAATTCTTCCAAACAGTGCCAGTTGATGACGTCCTTAGCACAACAGGTACCATGGATTCGGTCGAGGCAAACTCGTTGGCTGCGGCGGATCACGCCCGCAGCGTTCGCGCCAATAACCGTCGCCGTGTACTGATCGTAGACGATGAGCGTGTGATCGCCGATACGCTGGCCGCCATTCTGAACGAGAGCGAATTTTCCGCCAAGGCTTGCTATTGCGCAGAGGACGCGCTTAAGCTCGTTGAGGGCGATTGTCCTGACCTGCTGATTACCGACGTCAGCATGCCCGGCATGAACGGCATTGAACTTGCGATAAGGACCCGCCTGAAACATCCGGGTTGCAAGATTCTTCTCTTCTCCGGTCATGCAGCCACGGCAGGGCTTTTTGCGGAGGCCAGGCAACGCGGCTACGATTTTCAGCTCTTGTCCAAGCCCGTACACCCGCGCGACTTGCTGGAGCACTTGAGGGCCGCCTAGCGCTGATCTACCCCGGTTGATCGAAGGAGTTGATTTATGGGAGAGACACTCAAATCGTGGCAGGAAATCGCAACCTATGTCGGCAAGGGCTTACGAACGGTTCAGCGTTGGGAGCGCGAGATCGATTTTCCCGTACACCGTGTGGGCGACAGCAGCCGTGCTGTAATGGCTTCGACCGATGAGATCAATGAATGGATGCGCCGCTCGCAAGCGCCGGCTGAACAGAAGCCAATGATCCACCTCATGGACAAAGAGCGACACGCACAGATGATGAGACTGCGTGATCAGGTGAATCGTCTGTGCGAGCAGACATCAATACTCTGCGCCAGGGTTGCCGACATCAAGGCAAGACAGAGAGCCCGCGGCATCAAGGACGAAGAATTGGCCGTGATGGAAGTGGGGAAATCGTAACCATACGAAGCTTGCTCCGTGGCTCTCGATAGAACGAAATGACGACGAAGGGCGCGGCTGGGGGTTCTAGCGAGCGTGGTTCTTGGCGAGGATGCCGAGTATCTCCTGCAGTCCTTGCCTGACACGTTTGAGTTCTTCGTTGCGGGGTTTGGCGACTGCGAACAACATCGGCGTCTGCTGCTTTGCAGTCTTTGCTTCCGATTTCAAGTGCTCGCGTGCGCCGGGAATCGTGAAGCCTTCTTCGTAGAGCAACTTCTTGATCCGCAGTGCGGTCTCGACGTCACTGCGACGATACATGCGCTGGCCAGTGCTGCCCTTTGTGGGACGGAGTTGCGAAAACTCAGTTTCCCAGAACCGCAACACGTAGGCAGGCAGATCGCACAATTCCGCCACTTCTCCGATCCGGAAATATAGCCGGTCGGGGATGACGACTTCTTCTACTTGCTTTCTCTTTGCGCCGGTTTTTGCTTTTACTGCCATGAGTTCTTCTAAGGGGGAAATCGCAGAGCCGTTACCGGAGTATAACTCCAAAGGGTCTGGCTCGCGCACGGCTTCATTGTGCCGACGAGATTCTCTGACGTACGACTTTCACGATCGCGCCAGTACCGAGTACCCAGTACCTAGTTCTGAGTACTCGGTACTGTGTACTAGGTACTGCTCTTCTAAAGCCAAAGGGCATCCGCTATTGCAGATGCCCTTTATGTGGCCCGGATCGCGAGCGTAACGCTCGCGCTAACTACTTTTTCGCCTTCTTTGCGGCCTTCTTTGCCGGTTTCTTCTTCGCTGGCATTGAATTGCCTCCTTTTAGTTTGAAACCTTCTCCCTTGAAGGTTTATTGAGCCCAACCGCTCTTCGTTGTCCAACCGCTTGAATGGACAACTACTCTGCCACAAGATATTGCGTGTACTTACCACAAATGTCAACAAAAATTTTTCGTGCACGAAGCAGAATCTGTGCTAGCCGCTCATCACATCCGAACGTGATGGCGCCCTGAACTCTCCGCCGGAGCAGTGAATGCCTGTTCAACCAGAAATCAGAATTCAAAATTCAGAATTGATCTGCGTGCTAGAATGACCAGTTTTGTCGTGACATATTCAGTCGCTGAATCGGCGTATCATTTTTCTTGTCGGCAAGAAGGGGCCATGAATGGCTGAGACAATGATGGCGGTGGTCAAGTCGCAGGCCGCGCCAGGCACCGAAATACGCGAGGTAAAGATCCCCGCTTTCGGTTTGCAGGACGTACTCGTCAAGGTGAAAGTCGCTTCGGTATGCGGCACCGATCTCCACATTTATAACTGGGACGCCTGGGCGCAACGCCGCATTCATCCTCCACTCATTCCGGGGCACGAGTTCTGCGGCGAGGTAGTCGCCGTCGGCGACGAAGTCACCAGCGTGAAGGAAGGTGACTTCGTCAGCGCGGAAATGCACGTGAACTGCGGCAAGTGCTTCCAGTGCCGCACGGGCGAAGCGCACATCTGTCAGCACGTGAAGATTCTCGGCGTGGATGCGGACGGAGCCTTCGCCGAATACGTGCGGATTCCCGAGACCAACATCTGGAAGATCGATCCGGCGATCCCGCCCGAGTACGCATCGATTTTTGACCCGCTCGGCAATGCTGTCCATACAGTGCTCTCCGGTGACGTGGCGGCAAAGACGGTCGCGATCACGGGCTGCGGCCCAATCGGGCTGTTCGCAATTGCCGTTGCAAAAGCGTGCGGGGCGACACAGGTCTTCGCAATCGAGGTTAACGAGTACCGCCGAAAAATTGCCAAGCAGATGAAGGCCGACTTCGTCCTCGATCCTACGAAAGACGACGTGAGAACCTTCGTTAAGGATCACACCGACGGCATGGGCGTCGATGTCCTGCTCGAGATGGCAGGCCATCCGGACGCAATCAAACTTGGCTTCCAGATCCTGCGCCTGGGTGGACGCGTCTCGCTGCTGGGTATTCCCTCGAAACCGATCGAGATGAACTTCGCCGAGGATATCATCTTCAAGGGCGCGACGATCATGGGCATCAACGGCCGTCGCATGTTCCAGACGTGGTACCAAATGCAAGCGCTGCTGAAAGCGGGAAAGATCGACCTGCATCCGGTGATCACGGATCGCCTTGCGATGTCCGATTTTGCGAAGGGCATGGAACGACTCAAGACCGGCGAGGCCAGCAAAATTCTGTTGTATCCGAATGGGTACAAAGACTAACCGCGGATTGCACGGATAAACGCGGATTGGAATTTGGCAGTGCTCGGTGGCAGTTGACGTGCCGGTGCACGATGGGGGTTGGTATTCGTTCGCGGCGAATCCATTGGGTGAACGAAGAAGTCGCACGCAACGTAATCACAGGCCCGTAGGGCCGGAATTCGGTCAGCCCAGCACTTCAGTGCTGGGTCATGTAAAGAAAATCAACAAGCCCCGTAGGGGCGGCAGAGATGGCTCATACCTACGCCAACAATTTCGTACATTGCATCTTCAGCACAAAAGAACGTGCCAACACCATCCGCGACGACAAACGCGAGCAACTCTGGGCTTATTTCACCGGCATCGCTAAACACGCCGGCTTCTCTACTCTCTCCGTCGGCGGAACCGCCAATCACGTTCACATACTAATGTTGTTGCCCGCGTCCATCTCCCTGGCCGACGCGGTAAAGAAGCTCAAGGGCAGTTCCTCAAAATGGATGGGACCTCGCTTCTGTTGGCAGGAAGGCTATGGCGCGTTCAGCGTAAGCCCGTCGCAGCTACCCGCAGTCAAGGAATACATCACAACCCAGGCCGAGCATCACAAAAAACGGGATTTCGAAGAGGAATTCACGACTCTACTGAAGAACTGTGGCGTCGATTATGACCCGAAATTCGTCTTTGGCTAGATCACCCGGCACCGAGGTGCCGGGCTAACCGAATGTTCGCCCCTGCGGGGCTTGCATTTTACGAGGTCTCAGCGCCTTGTAGATCACATGCCAACCGAAAATGAAATTGGGGACAAGCATTACTCGATTTATCAGCATGGAGATAGAATGCCGACCACAACTCGCACTAATCCGCTCTCGTATTTGACCGATCAGTTGAACGACCTCAAGCAGCGCGGCACGTATTTCAAACTGCGCGTGCTTGAAGATGAACAGGCACCGGTGTGTACGTTCGACGGGAAGAAGGTCATCAATCTGGCGTCGAATAACTATCTCGGCCTGACGACGCATCCGAAGCTGCGCGAGGCCGCGCTGGCGGCGACCAAGAAGTACGGCGTCGGCTCAGGTGCGGTGCGCACGATTGCCGGCACGATGACGCTGCACATGCAATTGGAAGAGAAGATTGCGCGCTTCAAGAACGTCGAGGCCTGCGTTGTTTTCCAGTCCGGATTCACGGCGAACGCGGGAACCGTCTCGGCTGTTCTCGGCAAAGAAGATTTCATCGTCAGCGACGAGTTGAACCACGCGTCGATCATCGACGGTGCGCGGCTGTCACGGGCAAAGATTTTGGTCTTTCGCCACAAAGACCTTGCGCACGCCGAAGAGCAATTGGCCAGCATCAAGGACCAGCCCGGGCGCAAGCTAATCATCACCGACGGCGTGTTTTCGATGGACGGCGATATCGGCCCGCTACCCGGTCTCTGCGATCTGGCCGAGAAGTACGGCGCGATCATGATGGTCGATGATGCGCACGCTTCGGGCGTGCTTGGTCGCAATGGCCGTGGAACGATTGATCACTTCAACGTGCATGGCCGCGTTGACATCCAAGTCGGCACACTATCGAAAGCTATCGGTGCACTTGGCGGATATGTCTGCGGTACGCGCGATCTGATCGAGTTTCTCTATCATCGTGGAAGGCCGTTCCTGTTCTCGACCTCGCATCCGCCGTCAGTCGCTGCAACGTGCATAGCGGCCTTCGATGTGCTGGAGCAGGAACCCGAGCGCATTCAGCAACTCTGGGACAATACGAACTTCTTTAAGCGCGAACTCGGCAATCTCGGCTTCAACATCGGTGGCCAGAGCACGCCGAAGTCGGAGACACCGATTACGCCGATTATTACGGGCGAAGGTCGTGTTGCGATGGAGTTCTCGCGCGAATTGTTCAAAGAAGGCGTGATGGCCACCGGCATCGCCTTCCCGACAGTTCCCGAGGGCAAAGCGCGCATTCGCACGATCGTCACGGCGACGCACACCAACGACGAACTTCAGCAGGCACTGGAAACACTCGCCAGTGTCGGCAAGAGGCTAGGGATCATCGGGTGATTGCGTGATCGGGTGATCGGGTGATTTGATGATTTGTTGATCTTTTCCCGTTGGTGCCCCGTTCAAGCCAGCCTTTGGCTTGAGCGGGGTGAGACCGTCGTTATCCAGGGCACTCTGCTGCGCCTAGTCTCTCATCACTGCCAAGAACGCCTCTCCGAACTTCTCCGCCTTGGTCATTCCCACGCCTTTGATTGCAGCCAACTCCTCGACGGATTCGGGTGCTTCACGCGCGACCTCCCTCAATACACGATCATGCATGATGCAGAACGCAGGCCATCCGTTCTTCGTCGCCATTTCCATCCGTACTTTACGTAGGCGCTCGAACCGCTCCTCGCCATCGTGATCCAAAGGCCTTACCGGTTCTGCGGCCGCTCGCTTCGTAGCGCCGTCGTCGCGACGACTGTCGCGAGAGCGTCCCGTCCGCGCTTCCGACGCCTGTGTAGGGACGGGGCTGTGCCCCGTCCGTTCCCTCCTTGGAAACTCGTGTCTGAACCCATCCGGCTTGTAGCGATGGTGCGCCAGCGTCTGGCACACGTCGCACTCGCATCCTTCGACAGCCGTGCTCTCGCCGAAATAGTCGAGTATCTGCCTGCGCCGACATTTCATTGACGAGGCATAATCAACCATTAAATCCAGCTTCCGCCGTGCGTGCTTCTGTAAGCTCTCGATTTCTTTCTTTCCCAGCGCCGAGTTGTTGTCGCCGATGTTGTTGATAAAGAACTCCTGCGTGCGCAGGTCGCGGCTGTTGTAGAAAAGCAGGCAATTCGCGGGCTTGCCGTCGCGACCGGCGCGGCCGGCTTCCTGGTAATAGGCCTCTACGCTGCCCGGCAGGTTGTAATGCACGACGAAGCGTATCTCGGGCTTGTTGATCCCCATGCCGAAGGCGTTCGTCGCCACCACCACGGAATCGTCTTCCCTCATAAACATCTTCTGGCTGGCGGCGCGTGACTCCTGGCTCATGCCGGCGTGATAGCCGGTGATGATGCGGTCCGGAAACTGGTCTTCGAGCAACGCCGTCAGCTCTTCAACCGCTTTGCGCGTTGAGCAGTAGACAATGCCGCTTCCCTTCTTCGCTTTGACGAACCTCAGCAGCGCCTGATCTTTGTCGCCAAAGCCTTCCAGCGAACGACACGTATATGCCAAGTTCGGGCGGTCGAATCCCGTTACGTGCAGCTTCGGCGACTTCAGGCCGAGCATCGTGACCATATCTTTCTGCACTTGCGGCGTGGCTGTCGCGGTGACTGCAACCGTGGTCGGCGATCCGAGTTGTTCGCGCACTTCGGCCAGCCGCATGTACTCGGGGCGGAAGTCGTGTCCCCAGAAACTGACGCAGTGCGCCTCATCGACGACGAAGAGGCTCGGTTTCAACTCGGGTAGCAGGCGCTGAAACGATCCGACAAAGAAGCGCTCGGGCGCGATGTAGAGCAGTCCGCGAAAGCCGTCCTGCAGTTTCGTCAGCACCTTGCGCTGGATGTCCCACGGCTGCGAGCCGTTGAGGTACATCGCGGGAATTCGCAGCTTGCGCAGATGTTGCACCTGGTCGGCCATCAACGAGATGAGCGGCGAGACGATGATGGTTAAGCCGCGCAGCGCGACCGCCGGAAGCTGAAAGCACAGGCTCTTGCCCGCTCCGGTCGGCATCACGCAAACGACGTCGTGGCCGCCGACGATGTCCTGAACGATCTCGCGCTGATGAGGACGAAACTGCTCGTGACCGAAAACGGAATGAAGTATTTGATCGATGGAATACATGGGCCGAAGAAGCAGAGTAAAGCATTCGGGGGAATATAGGAGCAGAATAGTTCGGTCGTTCTGATTTTGGAACTGCCCCAGCGAATGCATGTCTCGACACTATCCCCAGACAGCGACATAATGACCGCTTATGAGCAAAATCAAGTCCCCGCAGGAAAAGAAGCGCAAGAGTTTACTGAAAGATCGACGTAACGTATACGGCGAATGTCCGACATCAAGCCGCAAGAACATACGTCGCGGGAAACAGCGCAGTCACATGGCGCTCCGTCGCATTGTTGCGGGAGATCTTCGCACCCTGAAAAACGGTGCAGCGGAAGTCGAGGGTGAGAATGTGGAAACCCGCGCCAAAGCTCACATCGTGAAGCTCTCCCGCAATTCTTTTAAGAAGATGCCCGACGCTCCTCTTGCGGTCGTAGTGAGCAAGAAAGCCCGAAAGCAGAAGAGACATCGAGAGGGGCAACAAAACGTGTTTACGAGCTGTGCTGAGTTCTCTGAGACTGAGCGGAACGAGGCACGAATGCTTCGCAAGCTCAGAAGGCCTTAGTGCTGTGTCCGTCGTTCTATGATTGGATCCCTGGGAACAACTCTTCGTAGCGTGGCTCGGTGATTCCGAGAAGATGAAGCTCGATTCCTTCCTCGCCGAGTTCAGGGCTGCAATCGACGATCTGAAACCCGCCGGCGCATTGGACCGGTCGTCCATCTGCAACCTCGACCGACAGGCCTGCAAGCGGGACCCAGTTATCACGAACTGCGACGCAGTGCTGCTGTATACAACTGTATTCTTGCGTTGGGATGAACCGGCCATAGGCACAGCCCATCGACGGGTCCCCTGTAGAAACATCGGAGAATCCGACCACTTTACGAGTTTGACAGTGAAGCGCACTACTGTGTCACACCACGCCATCTTCCGGCAGAGGCCCGGTCTTTTCCCACTCCTGGAACTTGCGCTCACGCTGCTTCCAGTCCCACCAATGCAAAACAGGACCAGCCAAGATTCCGGCTGGCACCCAGATCCACCACTCATAGGGCCTGATCTCGCCTCCAGCAAACTCGAACGACGGGCTCATGAGCGATAAGAAGGCCAGCCAAAAACCACCCTGCGCGAACACATAATGCCCGCGCCCGCGCTCTCTGACCGATTTCCACTTTTCCATGCTGCATTCCCAGGGTGTGATAGATATGGCGAAGGCCAGCGAGAACCACATCGCAGACATTGCGACGATACCGAAGCCCCTCACAATGTCGCTCGAATGATGACGCAACACTGCCACCACCCCAAACATCACGGCAGCAAGAACAACGAATAGAGCTCTTTTCATGATCCGCGAAATTCTAGCTCATGGCTGGCGTTTGGAAAACGGCAAAGTATTCCCGCATCCGCCGCTCGCCATTCCTCTTTCCGGCCTCAACTTAATGGGCTATCCTCTTTCCGGAGATCCCGTAAATGCCTTCAAAACCTCGGTTGCAAACGCTCTTCCTTGCTGTCTGCATTCTTTCATTTTTCATTCTTAGCCAAATTGGCTTCGCCCAGTGCAAGCCCGTCGAATGGACGGCCGAGCAGGACCATCAGAACATGATGGACCAGCTTGGCATCAAGGCTGTGCGCCCCGGCCCGAGCGGTGACGAGAAAGCGCCCAACCACGCCAACTACGACGAGGCGCTGGCGAATCCGTTCCCGAACATTCCCGAAGTGCTCACGCTGAAGAACGGCAAGAAGGTCACGACGGCCGACATGTGGTGGAAGAAGCGCCGTCCCGAGATCGTCGAGGACTTCGAGCGCGAAGTGCTCGGCCGCGTTCCCAAGAACGTCCCGAAGGTCACGTGGACCGTCACCAGCACGAAGGAATCGACCGTCGGCTCGCTGCCGGTGATCGAAAAGGAACTCACTGGTCACGTCGACAACTCGGGCTGTCCGCAGATCAAGGTTGACATACAGATGAAGCTGGTCACGCCGGCGAAGGCGGCCGCGCCCGTGCCCGTGATGATCATGTTTGCGTTCGGTCAACCGGGTCAGCCGATGAGGATCCCTCCGGCGGCGCTGAAAGCAATGCAGGGCAACGATCCTCCGGCAACCGAACAGATGATTGCCGACGGCTGGGGATACGCGCAGCTCTACACGGCGAGCATTCAGGCCGACAACGGCGCGGGTCTGACCAAGGGCATCATCGGACTGGTCAACAAGGGCCAGCCGCGCAAGCCGGACGATTGGGGATCACTACGCGCGTGGGGCTGGGGAGCGTCGCGTGCGCTCGATTATCTTGAGACCGACAAGGCTGTCAATGCGAAGCAGGTCGGCATCGAAGGCGTCTCGCGTTACGGCAAGGCGGCCCTGGTCACAATGGCGTTCGATCAGCGCTTCGCCGTCGTTCTCGTCGGATCGTCGGGCGAAGGCGGCGCGAAGCTGCATCGGCGCAACTTCGGAGAAGCCGTCGAGAGCCTCACCGGCTCGGGCGAGTATCACTGGATGGCCGGCAATTTCGTGAAGTACGGCGCGTCGGAAGCCAAGTTCGGCAGCAAGAACGCCGGCGACATTCCCGTGGATGCGCATCAACTGATAGCTCTCTGCGCGCCGCGCGCGACCTTCATCAGCTACGGCATACCCGAAAAGGGCGACGCCAAGTGGCTCGATCAGCAAGGCAGTTTCATGGCGACCGTCGCCGCCGGTCCAGTATTCAGACTGCTCGGCGCGAAGGACATTGGCGTGACGGAAGACTATCGCACGGCCAAGATGCCTCCGGTTAACACCGGCCTGCTGGATGGACAATTAGCGTGGCGTCAGCACGACGGCGGACACACCGACGGCCCCAACTGGAAGTACTTCTTGCCGTGGGCCGATCGGATGCTGGGTCACAAGCAGTGAGAACTTAGAAAATTGAACGAGAAGGAAGCACGCCCCATCCTTCGCGCAGCGAAGGGTGGGGATGTTTATCTCAAACTTCTGTGCGAGATACTGTAAGCAAAGTCACGTACTGCCAGTGGAACACATCCAATGTCGACGACCAATGGTACCCAAAACCAGTACCTTGAAAATTGATTCGGAATGATGAAGAGCGCCAATGCCCCGAGGACTCCGCCCGTGAACGGGATAGAGGATGAGTGCTTCTTCGAAATTGCCCATCGGATTACTATCGCGACGTTGAATGTTGCACAGCAAACCAGAAAGCTATCAACACGCCACCAAAAACCCATCGGAAGGTATTCACGAGCGGACTCCTTAGCGAACCGTCTCTTAGTGCAGCAAGGGTGGCAAAGTCAATCTCCGGACTAGTCTGTCGGAGAGTACGGAACAAGTTGCCGCAACCGCTCCGGCACGTCTTCCACAGGAGGACAGCTAACCTCTCCGTACGTCCACAGCAACGGCTGTCTTTCATCGAAGCAGTGCAAATAAAAGGCGCAGCGCAAAGGTGGCGTGCCACTAACGCAATCCATATCTCTTTTTAATACCGACTCACCATCAGGACTTAACAGGGCTTCGTCGTATACGACCTGCTCGCCACCTTCCGTCGTGACCTGTCGGAAATCGCTCATCTGAAAACGTTCGTCTACTCCATCTACGATAGCTTCAACCAGCACCAAGTGCGCGAAATGCTCCTTTGTCGCCTTCTCGCTTCCGCATATTTCTTTTTGCTCATTGAAAACTTCGCCCGTGATGACCGGACGATAGACGCCGAGGATTCTCAAAGTTGGCTCAGCCATAACTCGCCTTTTGCGTTTTCAGTAATACGTATCGTAATACGCTGGCACCCAACTATCCCGAACCGGCTTAAGTGTGATCCAGGCGTAGTGCCAGTCGCTATCCTGGTAGTTTTCGTAAATCTTGTATTGCAGAGTAACCGTGTCGTCTGAAAAGTCTTCTCTGTTGGCCAGCGTCCAGTGAGTGATCTTGCCGCGCTTCTCTTTGTCGCAGTAGTCACGCGCGACCGCGGTGATTCCCGTGCCACATTCGCCGCGCTTGAGCGCCTCGAGGAAGCTGTCCCCTACGCGCTCCGGCCCACGGCTTCGCAGAGGACTGAACCAAACGTAAAACCCATCGCTCGGATCAACTGCCGACGGATCCTTGAAGCTCATGATCACCGGACTGGTCGCGGCACGAATGCAGAGCGCAGCCAAGATTACAGCGGCGGCGATCAAGGCTACTTTGTACCATCTGTTCATGCGATGAATCGCTTATGAGCCGCCGCATGTAGGCGACGTCGCCTGCTGCTTCGTAACCGCTTCAAAGACCATCATCGTGGCTTCCGACTTATCGCCGCCACATACCCAAGATGGAATGAACGCCGGACAATCTTTCGGCCCGCAGGCGCTCTTTGCGTCCTTCAGTCCGCCGAGTCCGGCGACAAGCTTCTTGTCGTCTTCTGAGTTCAGAATCACAATCTCTGGCTGGACTCGGGCTACCTTCCACTCCAACTCGCTGCGGTAGTCGAGTGGTTCAACAGTTGCGACGAATATCAATCGCCCCGACTTCGTTCGATGGCGCTCGTAGTTGAAGTCGTAAAAACGCCTGTCGAGATCAGCCCGGAAGTCCGACTTGTTGTCGCGGTATACCTGGACAACGAGCATGTTTTTGTCACTCGCGTTCTTTGCACGAGAACGCAAGACGAGGATGCCAGCTGATAGCAGGGCCAGTAAAAGTACTGTAAAAGCAATTGCTTTCTTCACGCGAGCACTCTACGCCGATTGGAGCGCAAGCTCAATGAAAATGCGGTCACTCCCCGACGGTGTCAATACTGAGAAGGTGGGGGAGGGAGGTACCGATCTGGTGACATTGCTGCTCACACTTCGGCGCGGCGGCCAGGTTGGCCGCCGTTACTGCCGGCGGGGGCGCCGGCGCTACAAAGACGCGCGGTCCCTAAGCGCGGTACACAAACTCGCCGCCGATCACCGTGGCGACGACTTTGCCGGTGAACGGCCAGCCTTCAAACGGCGTGTTGCGTGACTTCGATTTCGATTGCGCCGGATCGTAGGTCCACTTGGCGCTCGGATCGAAGATGGTCAGGTCACCGTGGGCGCCCTGTTTGAGCGTGCCGCGATTGGCGAGGCCGATGATCTTCGCCGGATTGGTCGAGAGCAACTCGACGATACGCGTGAGTGGAATTTTGTGCTGGCCGTGCAACACGGTGATGGCCAGCGGCACGGCGGTTTCGAGTCCGATGATGCCGAACGGGGCGCGGTCGAACTCGACCGACTTCTCGTGGGCCGCATGCGGAGCGTGATCGGTTGCGATCACGTCGATGGTTCCGTCGGTGAGTCCGGCGATGAGTGCGTCGCGGTCGTGATGCGAGCGCAGCGGTGGATTCATCTTCAGCCGCGTGTCGTACGGAACAGCGCTGTTGTCGAGGTCTTCGTCGATGAGCGTGAAGTGGTGCGGCGTCGCTTCGCAGGTCACGCGCAGGCCTTTCCTCTTCGCCTCGCGAATCGCGTCCAGCGCGCGGGCGGCGGAGACGTGTTGCACGTGCAGATGTCCACCGGTTTTCTCGGCCAGACGGATATCTCGTTCCACGATCAATGCTTCGGCGTCGGCGGGCATGCCGCGCAGTCCGAGACGAAACGCCGTCGGACCGGCATTCATTTGGGCTTTCGCCGTCATGCGCGTATCTTCGGCATGTTGCATCACTGGGAAGCCGACTTCGGCTGCAAGCTTCAGAGCCTTGTGCATAACGGCTTCATCGAGAATCGGATGACCATCATCGGTCACTGCCACGGCGCCCGCACTCTTCAGTTCGGCGTAGTTCGTCAGTTGATGACCGTTGCTGCCCATCGTCGCGGCCGCCGCTGGATAAACGTGAACGACCGCCTGTCGAGCGGGAGCGAGCATGTACTCGGTGGTCTCGGGCGAGTCATTCACGGGCGTCGTGTTCGGCATGGCGCACACGGCGGTGAATCCGCCAGCGGCAGCAGCGGCTGTTCCCGTTGCAATGGTCTCTTTGTAGGTCTGTCCCGGCTCGCGCAGGTGGACATGAAGATCGATGAATCCGGGGGCGACGATGAGTCCCTTGGCGTCAAAGATCTCGGCACCATCCGCCGCGATCTTTCCCGGCGCGGCGATTTCGGCGACGAGGCCGTCGCGGAGTAGGACGTCCATATCCGCGTCGAGGTTTTGCGAAGGGTCAATGATGTGGCCGTTGCGGATCAGGAGAGAGCTTTGCCACGGATTCTCACGGATTTCCACGGATTGACTCATATCGTTCTTCGACATTTGTTAAGCCTCTTATGGCTTACCTCAGCGGCTAAAGCCGCGATTTCTTGATGCCTATGTGGCACGGCTGAAGCCGTGCCCTTCCCAAGACAAGCCCTTCCCAAGAGAAGCCGCAAGGCGGTTATGCCTGCCCCAACGCCTTCGCCAGGATCGCCATGCGGATCGGCACGCCGTTGTGAACCTGATCGAGAATGACCGATTGCGGACCGTCGGCGATCTCGCTGGTTAGCTCGAGCCCGCGGATGATCGGTCCCGGGTGCATGATGATCGCATCGGGCTTCATCCAGGCGAGACGCTCGCGCGTCATCTGGAAACGGTCGATGTAATCCTGCACGCGCAACTCGAGTCCTTCGAGACGCTCTTTCTGGATTCGCAGCAGCATCACCACGTCGGCGTTGCCAATGCCGTCGCGCAGGTTGTGGGTCACGTTCACGGTCGCTCCCGGCACAAGTTTCGTCGCCGACGGAGGCACCAGTTCCGGCGGTCCGCAAAAGGTGACCCGCGCGCCGAACTTCGTCAGCAGATGCGCGTTCGACCGCGCCACGCGCGAGTGGTAGATGTCGCCGACAACGGTGACCTTCAGGCCCTCGATCTTCTTCTTGTGCTGGATCATCGTGCGCGCGTCGAGCAGTCCCTGTGAAGGATGTTCGTGCATGCCGTCGCCGGCGTTGATCACCGGAATATCGAGATGCTGGGCCAGCGTGTGCGGCGCTCCCGACGATGGATGCCGCATTACGATCGCATCGGCGTTCAGCGCCCGCAGCGTGTAGCCGGTGTCGAGCAGCGACTCGCCCTTCTCGATGCTCGAGGCCGCTGCAGTGATCAGGATGGTCGTCGCGCCAAGGGTCTTTGCGGCGATCTCAAACGACGTGCGCGTGCGCGTAGACGATTCGTAGAACAGCAGGATGATCCGCTTGCCAGCTAGCGTGGTCTGCACGGAGTGCGGGTCCATCTTGTCGGCTAAAGTGAGATAACTACGAATCTGTTCTGGGGAAAGGCTAGCGATATCGAGCAGGCTACGTGTCTTCATTATTGCTGTCTACCCACACAAGCAGAACCGGCTTGTGTGGGCCACCTGAGACTTCTGATATATCGTACCCCGGACTTCCGTCCGGGGCTAAATTCGGTTGCCCCTTACGGGGCAGAAGAACGTTTCTATCCTCGAGTCGAGGAGAACCCACGTTAGCTGCGCGAACGTGGGACACCAGTACACTACTCTCGTTCTACGAGCAGGATCTTTTCCATGTTGTCGATCTCTTGCAGCTTCACCTCGACGATTTCGCGCGCGGTGGTCTGCACGTGGCGACCGACGAAGGCGGCCTCGATCGGCAACTCGCGGCGACCACGGTCAATCAACGTGAGCAGCTGGACGCGTGTCGGGCGGCCATGCTCGAAGAGCGCATCCATCGCGGCGCGCGTCGTACGGCCCGTATAGAGCACGTCGTCAGTGAGGATGACGTTCATGTCGCTGACCGGAGCGCCGATGTCCTGCTTCTGGACTACTGGCTTGTTGTCCACCGTCGAGAGATCGTCGCGATAAAGCGTGATGTCGAGTACGCCCACGGGGACCGGCTTGTTCTCGATGCGCTCGATGATGCGCGCCAGGCGCTGCGCCAGAGGAACACCACGGCGCTTTATGCCGACCAGCACGAGCTTGTCGGTTCCGTTGTTCTTCTCGATGATCTGGTGGGCCAGGCGCACCAGCGTACGCTCGATCTCGGATGCAGACATCAGTTGCGCTTTCAGGCGCACATTGGGAGTGGATGTTGCCTGTGTCGTCATGCAGAAATGATACAAGTCACAGGGTGCGAGTGGGAAGCTGAAATCGCCCTAGGGCCTAACGCCTGTCTTCGGGCCCCTGTTTCCTCATCAGCTTCGCCCCAAGCACTCCGCCAAGGCTGGAAATCCCGACGAGGAAAACGAAGATTACGACCGCGACCAGCACGAACATGACGGCGATCCCAGCAGGAGTCATGAAGTTCTGCATGATCTCCTGTGCTTTGGGGTCGGGGTTGCGAGCGAGCGCCTGCTGGAATGCCTGATCCAATGACTCGCGAAACTTGGCTCGCCCCGCTCCAATCAGGCTTATCACCAGCAAAAGAGCAAACAGCAGGAAACCGAACAGCCCGGTAATGGCCCCTATGCGAGCGCCCGTGCCGGGTGAAACGATTGCGTCCGGTCTGCGGCGATGGTAGAGCACCACGCCAAGTACTCCGGCCGTTATCGGCCAGAGCAGGTACCCCAGAGGTGGGAGCATCCAGGCGAGACCGGCAACGCCCCCGGCCAGTATTGCTCCGGGCATGGCATCGCGCCAGCTGAATGTTTGCGGGGCGTTCATGTAGGGCTGTGGTGGAGGGGCAGGGTAGCCGGACTCTACCGGGCGGGCGGAGGACTGAAGTCCCTCGGACGTTCCCGGCCTCGGCGGGGCTGTCGCAGGCGAGTCCTCCGTCGAAACGGCGACCTTGATCTGAGGGGCCCTGCAGTTCTCGCAGAAGGCCACGCCATCTGCGACCGGTTCACCACAACGATAACAAGTATGGTCCACGCGATTTCAATCTAAAGGATGGGCGAGGTGGAAGCAAGGAAGGAAAACGAGTACCCAGTACCTAGTACCTAGTTGCTCGTTGCTTGTCGCACAGAAAGATATCGTGACACGAAGCAGTTGGAACAAAGATCCTAACTAGGTACTCGGCACTAGGTACTTCTTTTTACAGCGATCCTTCTTGGCCTCTCACCTGCACATATACCAGACCGAATTTTGTTCCATTGCCGTTCGGCTCGATGCTGACGATGTGCTGGCGCTGTTTAGTACCGACAACGAGTTCATTGGTCTTGTGGCCGGGGTGCTTGGGTTTATCGGAACAGGTCAACTCGTCACCTCTTCCCTCGTGTGTAACCCCGTTTGCGCAATCGAGCACGTTGCCGAACTTCGCGAGTTCTTTCTTGTAGAAATCCTTCACCTTTTCCGGAGAGTCGTCCGACAGGTATTCGATTGCGGCAACCTTCACGCCGAACAGGGAGCTCGAAATATTTACGTTGGCGCTGCCGTGATCGCCTTCCTTGCTCGGCTTTGGCTTGGCTCCGGGATAAACGGCAATTCCGGTGTCCTGGGCGCTTGCATCGGTTTTGACGTTCAAGCCGCCCATCGGCGTCTGGATGTTGACCTTCTCCGTCGAACCGTCCTTGCCCTTTTCTATTGAGCAACCGGCTAGCATGACCATCGCGGCCAATGCGACGCACGCGCTAACGAGTGACGCTACTTTTTTTCTGCGGAGCATGACGAGTCAATCCTCCTTGCATAATCTGGGCCGGCCTATCGATGCCGGTCCCGCGCTCGGCCAGTCCGGGTATGGTTACCGGCAGCCGTCCGCGAATAGGTATTTCTCCAAACAGGGCCCTCACGGCGCTGCCCTCGCTCACGGTCGCGCTCGAGAACGTGCACAGGTAATTCTGCAACCCGGACAGGTTCTGCCCCGTGTTCGGACTCCCCATTGCTACTACGATGGTCTTCGTACCCGCGCGATCCAGAATTTCCGAAAGCAGCGCGACTGGGTTATTCAACGCCCTGCCACCTGTCGGGGTCGCATAAACGGCGACAACGACGTTCTCGGCCCGCTCGGCACTCTTCACCAGATCGTCTGCCAGGAATATGGCTGACTCCGGATCGACGTACCGCACCCGGGCGTCGGGCGCGCGCAGTTTCAGTTGCTGTTCGAACTCGCGTCCCCACTCACCGCGAAGATCATCGGTCAGGATGATTGCAAGCAAGCGGTCGGCAGACCTGTCCACTGTTGAATACGAATTGCCCCCGCCATTAGTTCCCGACTTCTGTTTAGGCTTGAGTGGGAGCACCTTGCCGTTGTCCCGAACCAGGGTCACTGCCTCGTCTGCCACCTGACGGGCTATTTCAACATTCTTCGGGTCCTGCACCGTCCGGTTAATAGCTTCCAGGTCGACGAGGCGCGCCTTGTGCAGTCCGACAGAGGCCTTCGCCTGAAGGATCTTCAAGACAGACGCATCGATCTGCGACATCGGGATCGCGCCAGAATTCACGGCGTTGAGCAGGCCATTGTACGCGCCATCCAGGTCGGACGGAATGATCACCATATCGCATCCGGCTTTCACGACCGCAACCGACGCTGCTGCCGACGGATTCACGCCGGGCTTGGCGTAGAGACGCATCAGGCCGTTCATGTCGAGAGCGTCCGTGACTACGATCCCCTTGAAATGCATGGCATTCTTCAATAATTCGGAGACGATCAGGGGTGAACTAGTCGCGACACGATCCTTCGAATCATCCAGCGCGGGAACAGTCAGGTGCGCGACCATGACAGCGTCGACGCCCGCATCGATGGCCGCGCGAAAGGGCGGAAACTCAGTCGTCTCCAGTTTCGCGCGATCGCCATTCACGACGGCCAATCCGAGATGCGAGTCGGCTGCGGTGTCGCCGTGGCCGGGGAAATGCTTCGCCGTGGTCATCATTCCGGCTTCGCGCGCGCCGCGGATGTAGGCCGCCACCATGCTGCTGACTGCTTTAGGATTTTCGCCAAAGGAGCGCGTGTTGATCACCGGATTGTCGGGATTGGAATTCACGTCGGCGTCGGGAAACCAGTTCCACTCGACACCGATCGCGCGAGACTCCTCCGCGGTGATCCGGCCGAATTCCTCGGCGAACTGAGGCTTGCCCGTGGCCCCGAAGGCCATAGCGCTAGGGAATACCGTGCCGCCATTAAGGCGCATCGAGAGTCCACGCTCGAAGTCGGCGGCGATGATGAGCGGCACCTTCGACCCGCGCTGCAGTTGATTGATGAGCGCCGCTGCCTCGTAAGGTTCCGTCTTTAGTAGCAGTCCGCCCTGCACCTGGACCGTGAAGCCGAAGCCGCCGAGGTGATACTTCTGCATGGTGTCGACGAGAGCGGTGAACTGTTCGCTGTTCACGTTGACGAATGCGCCCTTGGACCAAACCATGATCATCTGCCCGATCTTCTCTTCGACGGTCAGATTCTTCAGCGTCTTCTGGGCCCACTTCTCGCCCTCGCGGTCGATTCTTACCGGGGCAGGTTGCTGGAAACGCTCTCTGTCCTTCTCTCTCGCACTCGCAAGAGAGATGAGGAGCGACGCAGCCGCAACGATAGTCACGAATTTCCGGAACATTCGAGAAAACGATAGCAGAGTTCCCGTCGGAAATCAGGCTGAAAACCGGAACCACGGATTACCGCGGATTCTGGTGGATTGAACACAATAGTCGAACTGAGAGCCTCTTCGAGAACCTGCGTTGCGGGGCAGAGTGCCTCGAAAGTTGTCATCCCGAGGCAAACGCGCGAGGGGGAGCACGCTCTAATGAACGACGCGCTTTCGACCGATTACTACGGCTGTGGGCCTGAACACTGATCGCGCGGAACTCTGGTTGGAGGTATGCAAATGAAGAGAATGTTCCTGGTGAGTCTGTTCTTGCTGACAGTGATGGCATGGGCGGTGGCACAAACCGGCAGTATGCCGCAGAGTGGTGGTGGACAGGCCACTCCTCCGAGTTCACAGGCACCCGGAGCGGGCCAGACGCAACCGGCCACACCTGGCAGCGCGGGTCAGACTGCGCCTGAAGCTGGTGCTGGTGCGACCCCCGGTGCCGCTGGCGGACCGGGCGGGGCGATTAACACACCGATTACCGAAGGCTGTCTCGGCGGCAGCAATCCCAATTTCACCGTTACGGACAGTACCGGCACGAGCTACAAGTTGGTGATCCCTCCGGGCGCCGATGCATCTTCGCTCAATGCACACGTAGGAGAATCGGTGCAGGTAATGGGAGACGTGAACCACGCCGGCAGCGCGAACGCGATCAACGTAACCAGGATTGGCAGAGGAACCGGAAAGTGTGCTGGCGCAGGCGGTCAGGGCGGAGCACAGCGACCACCGTCGAAGTGAATGTGATCTGGATAAACCCACACGAGCAAAATCAGCTTGTGTGGGCCACGGCTAGGGATTCTCTTGTGTGGTTTGGAGCACCGGAATAACAAAGTTCTAGAAACGCTGACTCGTTCCGTGTTTAGATTTCCGTGTGCTCCTGATCAATCTTGAAGACGGTCGCCCGACCCGCCACCAGGCGCTTCTTCGTCTAGCCCACGAGCTGCACAAGGCCCGCCGTTCACGCGTGCAGGTAATTAAACTAATCCACGGTTACGGCTCAAGCGGCGTAGGCGGCGTTCTGCGAACGGCTGTCTGGAGCGAACTTCGTCAGCTAAAGGAACGCGGCCAGATCCGCGCATTCTGCAATGGCGAAGACTGGCGCATCTCGAACGAGATCGCGTGGGAGATTCTCAAGAAGTTTCCGGAGTTGAAGAAAGACTCAGACCTTGGCAGGGCGAACAAAGGGATTACGGTGGTAGTGCTTTGAGCAGCTAAACAAAAGCGTGTCAGCCTGAAATTAGGCCTGACACGCTCATTGGATGGCTGTCGTTCGGTACTAGATCTCGCTTGAGAATGCCTAGTCCTTCTCTTTTCCGAAGCGCCCTTCGTCGTGTGGGACGACGATCTTGTGTGGTCTTGGGCGCGACTGCAACGACTGAAGCTTCTTCCATTGTTCCTGCGTGAGCACCCGTCGGATTTCGACGAGCATCATTGCGTTCGTTTTCTCCAGTTGGGCACGTGCGGAGGCGACCTTGTCGATCTGGGCCGCGATCTGCTGTCCGTCTGGGTTATAGGCTTCCATCATGGGCCTCAGCCTGACTTCTTCGCGCTCCAGTGCGGTTTTTGCATCGACCAGCTGAATGCGGTTGTCCTGGAAGACCTTGTCCATCTTCTGAACTTGCTCTTCGGAGACACCTAGTTCTTTCACCAGATCCGAATTCTTCCACCAGGCTCCGCTGTGCGCCATGCGGTGCGGAAGGACGCCGTAGCTATTGTGACGAGACTCCTGATGTCTGGGGCCGGGTCTGCTGTCTTTTGGAGAGTGTCTCAACTGGGGGCCATCCGGAGCCTGATCCGAGTGCGACACGGTGGCCGCGCTTCCCTGTTGCTGCGTGTCGCCGCTAGTCTGTTCCGCTGCAAACATCGACATCGGAAGAGCCAAAAACAAAACAAGCAAGAAGTACTTCATACAAGTCCTTTCCATTATTGATTTCGTGTTTCTGTTTGTTGCAAAACCCGATTTCGGTCTAGAGCGAGTACCGCAGCGGGTTGCAACGCGGCGGGGACGCTGCTGTCCAGGGCCTGCTCGACTTCAAGCAGCAACTGGTCATCAGAGACCTGTTGCTGCGACTGGACTACCTGCGTTACGGGTGTCTTCGCATTCGTGACTACGATCTGCCCTGGAGTCCCCTGCGTGGGCACGCCGGAGTGGGGATGTCTCAGCATGAGCATCAGCGCGAGGGCAGCGACCGTCATTGCAGCCGCGGCGCTCCATGCGAAAACACTCCGCCTCGCTTGCGCTACTCTGACCGGAGCCTTTGCCCACACATTCACGGCAACCTGTTTTTCGCTCTCCTCATGCGCCCACGTTTTGAAGGCATTGAGAGCCCTGGCGACCCGCTCCGCTTCCTGGAGGCATTCCGCACAGGAGGCGATGTGCTCCGTCGTCGAACTCTGCCCCACCCCGAGCAGGTACTCCGTAAATTCCTGGTTACTCAGATGAACCTTCATCACTGGTGACCTTCTTTCACCATCTTTCGCACTGCCCAGACCGCGTGTGACAGATGCGCTTTGATCGTTCCCGTACTTCGCTCCGTAGCTTCCGCGATCTCCTCGATCGTCATC
Organism: Acidobacteriota bacterium; assembly: GCA_023410055.1. Taxonomy (GTDB): domain Bacteria; phylum Acidobacteriota; class Terriglobia; order Terriglobales; family Acidobacteriaceae; genus JAEZPW01. The sequence continues at coordinate 43,803 of JAEYQK010000055.1, read as the reverse complement.
TCTTCAACGAATCGCATCGTGAAAACAGCCCGTTGATGCGGCGTCAGGAGTTCCACCGCTTGCATCACCTGATCGAGTGCTTCCTTCGCCAGCAGCGATCTCTCGGCCGAAGCGTGGGGCGCAGCCACCGTCGTCGTAACCGTCTCCCACTCATCTTCAGGGCCGCTGAACAATCGCTTCCAGAACGACTGACGGCGATTCTTCAAGTGATCCTTGGCAAGGTTCAGCGCGATGCGGATCAGCCAAGTCGAGACGCTCGCGTCACCGCGAAAGCTGTCGCGATTCTGATACGCCCGCAGGAAACAATCTTGCGTCAACGTCGCCGCCGCATCCGGATCGCGCAGCTGCCCGAGCAGAATCCGGTAGATGCGCGGCTGATGCAACGACACGAGCGCATCGAAATCGTCGACTCGAATAGCCGGCCCCGCGTTCACATTCATGCTCGGTGGACTCGCCAGAACGTTTTGAATGCCGTCTGCCATATCGTGCTACTGAGATAGACGGATTCCAGCAGTTCAGGTTTACGCTGGCGACTGACAATTATCAACTAGAAGGAAGACTTAGCGCTTCGCGAGTCAATGTGGGAGAGCAAACCTGATCGGGAAGAGACCATAGGCGAATACCACGACTTCCTGAAACGTTCTCCGGGTTCCGAACAAGCGTCATCGGCCCTGGAGGCGCTTAGGCGTCTTGCAGACGAAGTGAAGGTAAGTCCCCTTCGTCCTTTAGTAACGTGTCACAGTAGTAGTGTGATACGGTAGTATTTCCATTCGATGATTGCTACCTTCTGTGACCCTGATGCCGAACTGTTGTGGAGAACGGGACGCAGCAGGCGTTTGCCCGCGAGTCTCAGAAAGACAGCGTTTAAGAAGCTCGCAATCCTGAATGCGGCAATTGCGCTGGAAAACCTACGAATTCCTCCGGGAAACAGGCTGGAAGCATTGCGGGGAGACAGAGAAGGCCAGTACAGCATTCGGATCAATGACCAATGTCGTATCTGCTTCGTATGGCAGTATGGAAATGTTTACGAAGTCGAAATTGTGGATTACCACTGAGTCCAGAGGTACTTATGCCTAAGACGAAGAAGAGAGTTTTTGCAGTTCATCCCGGCGAGATATTGAAGACTGAATTCATGCAGCCGATGAATATTACCGTTTATCGTCTGGCGAAAGATCTGGACTTTCCCGGAATCTACGAGATTGTTCGCGGCAAACGGGCCATTTCTGCCGACACTGCGCTTCGTCTTGGGAAGTACTTCGGATTGCCTGCCCAGTTCTGGATGAACCTACAGACCGACTACGATCTCAGGATTGCTGAGGCAAATTCACCGCTGGCCAAGATAAAGCCGCGAGCTGTTGCTTGACTCTGTGAAAGAGGCGATCATCCGCGCGTCAGCTCAAGCAATATCTGCTCTTGCACGCATGTTTCATCACCGAAACCGTTGAACCACCTCACCTCCGGCTCGCGGCGGAACCAGGTCATCTGACGCTTGGCATAGTTGCGATGACCCTGCTGGGCAGCGCTCACGGCTTCTTCCCGGGTGAGCTCGCCGCGAATGAACTGTAGCGCCTGCTTGTATCCAAGCGATCCTAGCGGACGCGCGGCATCGCCGTACTTGTGCCAGAGCGTGCGCGTTTCTTCGACCAACCCATGCTCGAACATCTGGGCGGCACGGGCGTTGATGCGCCCATACAAGGCATCGCGTGCCGGATCGAGTCCGGCGCGCATTATGCGGAATCCGCTTAGTGGCTCGGCCCCCTGCTTCCACATCTGTGTCATCGGCTGACGTGCGGTGAGGCAGACTTCGACTGCGCGTATCAGCTTCGAGGCGTCGTTAGGGTGAATCTTCTCCGCCGCTGCTGGATCGAGCCTGGTCAGGAGTTTGTGCAGATGTGCCGAGCCTTTACGTTCGACGCGCTCGCGCAGCTCCTCCCGAACTTCTTCCGAGCGTTGGGGACCTGGGGCCAGTCCTTCGAGGAGCGCACGCAAATAAAGGCCGGTTCCGCCAACGACGATGGGCAGTTTGCCTCGCAACTTGATGTCTTCGAGCACGGCACGGGCGCGTCGCGAATACTCTCCGGCGGTAAACAGTTCAGTCGGATCAAGAATGTCGATCAGGTGATGTGGGGCGCGAGCGCGCTCTTCACGGCTGGGCTTGGCGGTACCGATTTCAAACTCGCGATAGACGGCGACGGAATCGCAATTGACAATCTCGCCGCCAAAGCGCTCGGCGATTGCCAGCGAGAGCGCCGTCTTGCCACTCGCCGTCGGACCGATGATGGCGAGCAACAAAGGATCGTCCACGGCATGCGGCGCGGACGGGTTCATCAGCGCCAGCTCCAGTGGATGACGTGCCAGTAACGTACGAGCGTGACCGCCAGTATCGCGAGAGCGATCAGGGCGAGGCCGATACTCTCGGCGCGACGGGCTCGCTGCTTGTTTTTGTCGGGAACGATGCTCACGAAGGGATTGTAATGCAGAAGGGTATTGGGTGTTCGGGATTGGGTTTTGGGTACTAGGTGTTAGGTTTTGGGTTTACCCAACACCCAATGCCTAAAAACCTAAGCCCCCAATACCTGATTCACTTCCACACCTTCTGCGGCCTTTGCGGCTTCCAGCCTGCGCGTCTCCTGATAGGTAAACCAGATTCTGTGAATTACGGTCAGGTGCGACAGCACGGCAAGTACCCAGAGCACGGGCGCCATGCGATTGAACAATGCACCGATGATGACGAGTACAATTCGCTCGGGTCTCTCCATGAACCCCACTTTGCACTTGGGGATCAGAGACTCTGCTCTTGCTCGCGTGTAGCTGACCATCACGGATCCGGTCATAACCAGTGCAACCAGAACGAGATAGAAGAACCGATTCGCACGCGCGTAGTAGACCAGCAATCCGAAGAAGAGCGCGACGTCGCTGAAGCGGTCAATGACGGAGTCGAAGAACGCGCCGAAGGTTGTCACCTGCCCCGTGGCGCGGGCCACGCGACCGTCAACCATGTCGAAAACGCCGGCACCGATTATGACGAGGGCCGCCCAGCGAAACATTCTGACTTGGTTATCGGCATTGGCGTAACCGAAGAGGAATGCCGCGCCAGCATTGATCACCAGTCCGATAAAGGTGAGCACGTTCGGAGAGATGCGCGCTAGCGCGAGTCCGCGCACGATGGCGTGCAAAACGACGCCGCAGCCTTTTCCGACAGCGCTGGTCCAGGTCATGCCTGTTCGCCTTCCTGCCCCATATCGTCGTGGATTGTGGTCAGCGATAGTATCTCAAGCTCGCGCTTGCCGGTCGGCGTAACCACAACCGTGCTGTCACCGATCTTCTTACCCATCAGCGCCCGGCCAATGGGAGAGCTGGTCGAGACCTTGCCTGCGGTCACGTCGGATTCTTCACTCGTGACCAGCTTGTATTCGATCTCTTCGTCTTTGGTGGAGTCGTATACCTTGACGGTGGAACCGATCGCGGCCCGGTCGCGAGGAATGTTGGCCATGTTAACCAGCGAGAGATCAGCCATGCGCTTCTTAAGCTGGCCCAGTCTGGCGCGAACGAATTCCTGACGCTGCTTGGCCATGTGGTACTCAGCATTTTCGCTGAGATCACCCATGGCCACGGCCTTCTTCAGTTCCTTTGGTAATTCGTGTTGCAGCTCGTGCTCAAGAAGATCGATTTCTTCCTGCAGTTTCTTCTTAATGTGCTCTGGCATTGAACGAAATCCTGTAAGTCAGCCCGGACATGTTTGACATCCTCAGTCAAAAGGGCATCCCCGCCCGATTGCACGGGCTTAGTTCATCTTTGGATGCGGGCTAGGCTGAGTTGCAGTCGTGGCGACCGTCCGACGGTTGATTATACCGCGCAGACTCCTGCGTGTTCACCGCAAAACGAGGCTCGGTGCCGTTGAAGTGTTTCCGGCACCAGAGTCGTTGGCGCTATAAGGCGCGTCGCCAGAGTAGGCGAGCAATGGACGTTTTCAGCCCTTTACCTTATAATTACTTATGTTGGCGAAGGTCTACCGGCCGTTCCAGAAGGTGTGTCTGTGATGAGCATTTTGTCTTTTCAGGTCGGCGATAAGGTTGTTTACCCTAATCACGGTGTAGGCGTTATCGAGCAAATCAGCAGCCGTACCCTCGGTGCCGCGGTTGAAAAGTTTTACCTTCTGCGCATTAAGTCCAGCAGTCTCAAAGTCATGGTTCCCTTCCATAACGTTGAGAGCGTAGGACTTCGCCGCGTTATCAAGAACGGCGAGATTCAGCGAATCGTCGATTTTCTGGCCGATGGCAAGTGCGAGAACCACGCCGATTGGAAGTACCGATTCAAGGAAAACTCCGACAAGATGCGTACGGGATCTCTGCTTGAGGTAGCGGGCGTGCTCAAGAGCCTGCTGCTCCTGAATCAGACTAAGCCGTTATCGTTCCGCGAGAAGAAGATGCTGGAGCGCGCCCGTTACCTTTTAGTAAGCGAGTTGGCGATGGCCAAGAACTGCGAAGAGATCCATGTAGAGGATCTTCTTAACAAGGCTCTCTCCAAGTGTCACCTCCGCTTCCCCGAAGCCTCTCCGGTAGACGCCTAGAAATCTGGTAATCGGGAGACTCGCGAAACAGCGGTACCCGATAGCCCGGTTCTTCTCATCCGCTCTCGCGTTCAGTACAAACCAAGATCCCGCTTCGCTCATCTGAACGAGCTATGTCCGGCTACCTCCACATCATCCGTCTATCTACCCGCACCGGAACCCACGACATCACCTTTACCGACTACCAGGTCAGCTACGTTGATTCTGGCCAGACCTACGCGGTCGCCTGGGACGAAGATCGTCTGGTCGAGTTCTTGCGCAGTCGCGTGCTGCTCGGCGATCTCGAAGTAGCGAAGGTTCTGGACGATCTGCACGCGTTCGGCAGGTCGACGATCGGCGACGTCGACATCCCCGGCACCGAGGCGACTTCAATGGGCATGCAGTTTATAAGTGAAGAGGACGAAGCCTAAGACTCGCAACGACCAATCAGCCGATCAAGAGCTGTTCACTCCCCTAGCCAGGCTCCGGCGGCCCTGAGCGGCTCGGTATGGTCGAAGATGATCTTCATGGCTCCTGTTATCGGGATCGCCAACACCAGTCCCATCGCACCCCACATCCATCCCCAGAACAGCAGGGCCAGAGTCACTGCGAGCGGATTCAGCTTCAAGCGGCTCCCCAGAAACTTAGGGTAGAGCACGTTGAGGGCAAAGAGATGCAGTCCAAAGACGGTGATCACGATGATGATGATGCCGGTAGAATGCACGTGCCCCAGCCCGGCCGCGATTGGGGGCACCAGGGCAAGCACGACTCCGAGATATGGGACCAGGCTGAGAAATCCGCTGATCAGTCCGATGAAGTAGAAATAGGGTAGGCCGAGGAATCCGAAAACCGCTAGACTCACCCCGCCCATAAAGAGCCCCACAATGACGTTCCCAACGATAAAGCTGCGGATCATCGTCGAGATCTGCCCAAGCGTGATGTGCGCCTTGTCTCGGTTCTCCAGCTTGAACAGCTTCACCGTCTGCGCACGCGCGTGTTCTTTCCAACTCAGCATGAAGTAAACAAGAAACGGAATGAACGAGACGATCAGCGCCGTCTCGGACACCGTTCCAATGTCGCCGGTCATCTTGTCCCAAGCCGAAGCTGGCTCAACTCTGACGGTATTCTGCCCTTGTTGCGGCTGAGGCATCACCGACTGCGTGGTTTTCTGCAGCTTCTCCGCTTTCTGCCGGAAATGCGTCACCATCTTTCGTATCTCGCCAGAATACCTCGGCACCTCGTCCGCAAATTCCTGTATCCGGTTGAAGGAGACATAGAAGGCGGCATACAGCACGGCGATGAACATCAGCACAGCAATTAGCGCGGCAAGCGATCTGGGGAGTCTGATGTGCTCTAGCCCGTCCACAAGCGGGGTCAGGATGAACGACAGCAGCACCGAAACGAGTACCACAATCAGCGGCAGTTTAGCGTAGTACACGATTCCGAGTACCACCGCAGTGGCAATCACAATCTCGGACGCAGCCTGTAGCCGGTTTAGCTCCCTAAGGTGGGCACGGGCTTGCGCCTGAATCCGTGCCTCCCGAAACTCCTGCTCCCGAGTTTCGCCGGTGCGCACGCCGTTCTGTTCTGGCCGAATTTGAATGGAATCTGCCAATCTGAACTGATCCTTGGGTACACCTTCTGCTTTCATTTGATGCCACGCGTTATCGCGTGAAGTAAACTTGACCTGCAAGGTGACCACACAGTCACAACCCGGACGGCTTCTTGGCCTTGACGTCGGCTCAAGGACGATCGGCCTCGCCGTCTCGGACCCGCTCGGAATCACGGCCCAGGGACTCCCGACGATCCGACGCAAGAACAAGCGCACCGATTACGCCGCTCTGCAGAGCGTTATCGACGAGTACGAGGTTCGGGAACTCGTGGTCGGGTTGCCGTTGCGGATGAGTGGCGCCGAGGGCATCCAGTCCGACAAGATGAATGTGTTCGCGGAAGAACTTCGGAAGCACTTCGGTCTCCCCGTGCACCTGTGGGACGAGCGACTTACTTCAGCTGAGGCCAATCGCCTGCTGCGCGAAACGGACATGAGCATTCGCCGACGGGCCGCAGTGGTCGACCAGATGGCGGCCGTGCTGATCCTGCAAGCCTTTATGGAAAACCGCCGCAGTTCGAACGATGCCGGAACATCAGAATGCGAATGAAAGCACGGCTCGTTTTCCAAAGTCGTAACTCTCTGGCCACGACATATTTGCGTTGTAAACTGGATGTATGAAGATTCAACGCGCCCTACTAAGCGTTACCGACAAGACTGGACTCACCGATTTCGCCCGCAAGCTCGCCTCGATGGGCGTGGAACTGGTTTCGACCGGAGGCACCGCCAAGCTGCTTCGCGACTCCGGCATTGCGGTCATGGACATCTCTGAGCTGACCGGCTTCCCCGAGATGCTCGACGGCCGCGTGAAGACGCTTCACCCGAAGGTGCACGGCGGAATCCTGCACATGCGCTCCAACCCGGCGCACGTCGCAGCCGTCAAGGAACACGGCATCCAGCCGATCGATATGTTGGTCGTGAACCTCTATGCCTTCGAGAAGACCGCCGCCAAGGCCGGGGTCGAATTCCAGGAGATTATCGAAAACATCGACATCGGTGGACCGTCGATGATCCGCTCGGCGGCAAAGAATTTTCAGGACGTCGCCATTGTGACCTCGCCCGCCGACTACGATGCTATCGCCAGCGAGATGCAGCAGTCCGGCGGCGAACTGTCGCTGAACACCAAGTGGGGCCTCGCCAAAAGAGCCTTTGCTACAACTGCGGCATACGACAGCGCGATCGCTTCCACGCTCGAACGCATCGACGTCGCGGGTACCGCACCCTTGTCCGAAGGACAGGGTGCGCAAGCATTCCCGAAGACACTTCGCCTGCGCTATCAGAAGGTGCAGGACCTGCGCTACGGTGAGAATCCGCACCAGAATGCCGCACTCTATTCGGACGGGACCAGTGTCGGCGTCGCGAACGGAAAGCAGCTTCAGGGCAAGGAGCTTTCGTACAACAACATCGTCGATCTTCAGGCCGCATGGGACCTTGCCGCAGAATTCGACGAGCCCTTCTGCGCAATCATCAAGCATACGAATCCGTGCGGTAGCGCGGTTGGCGCGAATCTGATCGAGGCATTCCAGCGCGCTTTCGAGTGCGATCCGGTTTCGGCTTTCGGTGGCGTGATTGCCCTGAACCGTCCGGTTGACGGAGCGACGGCTGAAGCCATCGCCGGTCTGCGCCACAATGGCGTCGCGCTCTTCATCGAGTGCATCATCGCTCCAAGCTTCGATCAGGCTGCGCGTGACCGCTTTGCTAAACGTAAAGACCTGCGCTTGCTGGAAGTCGTGCCCGAACCGATGAAGTACGTTATCAAGGCCGTGAGCGGCGGCGTCCTCGTTCAGGACAACGATCTGCACCGGCTCGATCCCGCCGAGGTCAAGGTCGTCAGCGAACGCAAGCCGACCCAAGACGAGATGCGCGACCTGCTATTTGCCTGGAAGATCTGCAAGCACGTAAAGAGCAATGCCATTCTTTACGCAAAAGACGGGCGCGGGATCGGAGTGGGAGCCGGGCAGATGAGCCGCGTGGACTCGGCCAGAATCGGCGCCGAAAAGGCTCTGCTCCCGATGAAAGGCTGCGTGGCTGCGTCGGACGCCTATTTCCCGTTCCCCGACGGCGTGGAAGTGATTGCGAAGGCGGGTGCGACGGCGATCATTCAGCCCGGCGGCTCGGTCCGTGACCAGGTTGTCATCGACACGGCCAACGAACTAGGACTAGCCATGGTGGTTACGGGAGTCCGACATTTCAGACACTGAGTTGTGGAGGGTCAACCTCTGCCGTCCCTGTGGGACTCGCAGATTGTTTACTTGCGACCGGGGGCTTACGCCCCCGGCTAGCTGACTAACGCCCCTGCGGGACTGAGAAGAAAAACATCACTTCGCTTTCGCCTTCAGCACCGCCCGGCCAGCATTGACCTCGACGCGATACTCGACCGAAGTACAACGCAGATCGCGCTGCATCTGTTCGGTCTTGCGGGCCAGGAAATCGGCAAAGGAATCGAATTTGCCTGGCGGGGGCTGTTCTCCAACCGCCTTCTTGGCAGCCAGCAACGCTTCGAAAAGCGCCTGGATCTTTTCACGCTCCGCAGCTGGACTGGAGCACTCGACGACGTACGGCAGCGGGGGCGAATTCTCTGCTCTCTTCTTGTGCGCGCTCAACTGAGCTGCGGCTTCATGCTCTTCCTGGGTTCGGATGCCCTGAATTGCCAAAAGTGCGTCCTGCGGACGCCGATAGCCCTCTTCCTTGATTCGTGCCTTTTGGCGCCAGAGCTCGTTCATGACCGCAAAACGTTGAGCGATCGAGTTGTACTTAAAGCGCTGCTGAAAATTAAGCTTCTGCGAATCGGAGTATTTCTTGAGCAACGACTGAACGCGCCATTCCAGGTCCTGGGCAGGCTTTTTGCCCCCGCCGAAGTACACGTCGTACTCGACCTTGAGGCGTCGCAAACAATCGTCAAACTGATTCAGTTCGTCGTCGACAGTCACAGTTCCTCGGCAGAGCCAACGTGCGTCAGTGTCACACACGAAGGGAGAATCGGACTATAACAGAATTGCTGCGCTAGATGTTAGTAGCGAATGGCCAATCACTCCAGCGGCAGCATTACTCTCGTACTCTACAGGTGCGACTTCCAACCCCTGATTCTCTCGCAACATCCCAACTTCGGGAAGCGAGCAGTTGGATTTGCCTGAAAAGGACATTTCGATGGACACTCCCGGGCACGAAAAGATTCGCATTGTAATAGCCGACGACCATGTAGTGCTGCTCGAATCTCTGACGATGTTGCTGGCTTCACAGCCGGATTTTGAGGTTGTCGGCAAAGCGCTGAACGGAACACAGGCGGTTGCGCTTGTTAATCAACAACGACCAGACGTCCTGGTGCTGGATCTTTTTATGCCGGAAAGCGATGGGTTCGACGTCCTGCGCACCTTAGAGCGAGCCGATGTTCGGGTTGCTGCCGTCGTATTAACGGCATCAGAGAATCAACCGGATTACGTTCAGGTCGTGAGACTGGGTGCCCGCGGGCTGGTCCTTAAGGCTGATAACCCGGCTAAACTCTTCGACGCCATACGTACCGTTGCAGCAGGGGATCTTGCATTCTCCAACGAAATAGCCAATCAAGTTGTCAGCGCCATGGCTACTGAGCCGCGCTCGGAACCGACCTCCTTGGCCCGGCTTTCCGAGCGCGAACGCCAAATCGCGTTTCAGGTCGCTCGCGGGTTGAAGAACAAAGACATCGCCAACGAACTCAAGATCAGCGAGAACACCGTCAAGCGCCATTTGCAGAGCATCTTCAGCAAGACGGGCACGCGCGACCGCCTTGAACTGGCAGTTCTAGCCGTCACGGAACTTAGCCGTGCAGCCTAGTGGGGCAGCCGTATAGAATTCGGCTATGCAAAGGAAGATATTCTGGGGCGCGTTCATCTTGCTCAGCCTTCTGGCCGATGTGACGCTCCCACTCTGGTGGGCGCTGGCCGCGACTTTCCCGATCGTGTTTTTCAGTTGGTGGATTGCTTACCGCAGCGACTGGTTCGAGTAGTCTCTCAAGCAGGCTTCAAGTGATTCGCAGAAATGAAAAGGAGGAGCATGTTTCGCTCCTCTGGACTGAAAACTGACTACTCGCAACTGAGAACTGTTCCTAGGCTCTGCCCGCCGTGGCGGACATCTTCTTGACCATCGCCAGTACAAGCTTGCGATCACTGTCGTTCAGCCCGGAGGAGTAGCGGCGAATCTGGGTCAGGAAACGGACTTCGTCTTCGCTCAACTGGGGAATGGCCTTGTTCCCGTCGCCATTGCTTCCATTTTCGCTAAAGAAGTTCGCCAGCGGAACGTCCATCGCGGAAGCGATCTTTGCCAAGGTATCCAGAGACGGGATTGTGTGACCGTTCTCGACGCGTGACAGGTAACAGCGCAACAGGCCAGTGCGCTTCTCGATGTCGCCTTGCGACATGCCTTTCTGCAGACGGAAGTTACGTATGGTTTCGCCGATATTCATGTAGGGAAAACCGCTAAATAAATTATCTCCGGGGGTAATTGCATAGTAACCAGAGTAGAACGTCCTTGCAAGCACAAAGTTTGTCATCTCTGAGCTGCTGATGCACGGACGCGAGCGCAGTCTTGCACACGGAGTAACGTGGGGCCTAGCGCGTTTGGGTGCTACTACGCCGGTTGGCGAAGCGGATCAATTGCCCATGTGGTCAAAGTGGGAACTCTTCTGTCGTCTACTTCGATATCACCACTGTCGTCATCATCGGTGTCCTTCTTCACAGTGGGACGCTTCGTGCTCGCCTTGGAGCCGTTCTTCAGATTCGTATTCAAGAACTTGAGAGTGGTCTGCCAAGCATTCGTAGCATCGGCCTCCCGATACCCGTCCTTGTTGTTTGGGTTCTCGAAGGCGTGACCAGCGTCCGGGTAAACGACAACGTCGATCTTCTTGCCCAGCTTCTTTAGCTGCTGTTCGAACTTGTGCACGTCGTCGACAGGGATGCCGCGGTCCTGTCCCCCGAAGATGCCAAGCATCGGCGCCTTAATCTTCTTCAATTCTGCCGGGTCGGTCGCCAGATGTCCGTAATTGATCACCGCTGCCGCCAGGGTAGGCTGAGTCAGCGCCATGTCCAAAGCGTAGCCTCCGCCCATGCACCAGCCGATGACGCCGATGCGCTTGGGATCGACGTCTTTGCGCGACTTCAGGTAGTCGAAAGAAGCAGCCAGGTCGCGCTTAGCGCGGTCTTCAGGGACGCCGCGCATCAGTTCGTGCGCTTCACCCGCATCAGACGCTACTTTGCCCCGATAAAGATCGATTGCAAGCGTTTCGTATCCCTGGTCGGCCAGCTTGGCGGCCTGCTCTTTGACCCAATCGTTGAGTCCCCACCACTCGTGTACAACCACGAGCGCCGGAAATGGCCCACTGCCCTTTGGCGAGTAAAGCATTGCGTTGACCGTGTCGTCACCGCTCCGATACGAAACCTGTTTACCTTCTATCGCACATGCGCCAATCGTAATCAGGCATGTAGCTGCAATCATTATGGCAGCACGCATGGGCCCTCCCGGACGTTCCATTATTCGAGCAACTAAGGTGAGCGGAAGATGCCTTAAATTCGGGAGTCTCATCCGCTGTCTCCAGCGACTTCAAAAAGATGGCCCGTTCTGTCCCACTCTGCTACTCTTTCAGGCGCGTTTCGGTGTCAATTAAAGCAGAACAGCTATTTTGTCCGGGAGGTCAGACCCCCATGGGATTTATTCGCAGCTGTCTCTTGTTGATCATCTGTCTAGCCTACTGCTGCCTTTTTGCTCAGTCCCCGCCACAGCCCCAGACTGCTGGGACGCAATCTACGTCCGCACCTTCCGAGGAGAAATCTGCGGAGGCCGCCCGTGTTCATGAGCAGCTGAAGCAGAAAGACGGCGAGTATGCAGATGCAATGGCCGTTTATGCGCAGCATCGCTACGTTGATGCTGTCCCGATGCTTGAGAAGCTCGCGGTAAAGTACCCCGAGAACCCGGTCGTTCTGGAGAGTCTAGGAGTCTCGCTGATTAACAGCGAAACCGAACTCAAAGACCCGCAGTTGCGCAAACAACAGCGTGCCAGGGGACGCTCGCTCCTGGCCAAAGTTCAGCAGCAGGGTATCGAAGATGATTTACTCCTTTACTACTTGAGGGTCATCCCGGCTGATGGTGGTACTGACAAGGTTTTCTCCAATCAGAAAGAAGTCAATGACGCCATGCAGGAAGGCGAGCGAATGTTCGCCCGTGGCGATTACAAAGCGGCGATCAAGTCCTACACGCGCGCAATGCTGCTTGACCCCAATCTCTATCGAGCCGTTCTTTTCATTGGTGATTCCTATTTTGCCGACAAGCAATACGGCAGTGCATGCGAGTGGTTCTCGCGCGCAACCCAGCTGGATCCAAACACCGAAACGGCCTATCGCTACTGGGGAGATGCGCTCGTACGCATGGGCAAGCTGGATGAGGCTCGGTCCAGATTTATTGACGCTGTCGTCGCCGAACCTTATGAGCGCCAGGCGTGGGTGGGACTCAAACAGTGGGCTGATGCAGCCAAAGTTCAGCTCATGGCTCCAAACATTAACGCGCCGAAGCGTCCGGAAGCAACTCAGGGCAGCGACGGAAAGGTCACTATTCCCATCGCTCTGAACCTTGGAAGCGATAAGAAAGACGGTACGGCATCATGGTCAATCTACCAATTGATGAGTGGAGGTTGGCAAGCCGGAGTTTTCAAGCAGAGATTCCCAAATGAGAAGGAATATCGCCATACTCTGGTCGAAGAAAGTTCTTCGCTTGGAGCCGTTGTCTCCGCAGTTCAGGAAGACTTGAAAAAGAGAAAACTCAAAACAAAGGACCTTGACCCCGGAATCGCTCTTCTTCTCAAACTCAGCGACTCGGGCATGCTCGAACCGCACATTCTGATCAACCGTGCCGATGCCGGCATCGCCCAGGACTACGCCGCTTACCGCGACAAGAACCGTGACAAGCTGCGCCAATACCTTGACGAATACGTTGTGCCCAAGACACCGACGAACTAGGCACTACGCAATCAGGGGCGAAGGCCAGATCTTTCGCCCCTCAGAAGTTCGGTCTTCCGCCGGCGATCCTGACCACAACGTCGTAGAGCACCCGCGGTGCTTGCCGCACTTCATCCACGCGCACGCGTTCGTTATCACCGTGCTCGGTTCCGCTCTCTTCAATGTTTTGCCGATAGGGGCTGAATCCGTAGCAGACAATGCCGAGTTCCCGGTACAACTGGCTCTCCGTATAGCCGGTGGTCAAAAATGGAACCAGGGGTGCATTGTCGAAGTATCTCTTGCTGGCGGCTCGAATCGTGTCCCATAACTCCGTGTTCGTCGGCGATTCGTTGGAGCGAACGAATCCCTTGAGGGGCTCGATCGTTACGTTTGGATCATTGACTGCCTTGCGCAGATTATCCAACAGCTGTTGCGGATCGCTGCCCGGCAGCAGTCGCACGTCGACATTCGCCCAGGCTTCATCGGGAATGACGTTCGTTTGAGAGGCTCCCCCAAGCATGGTCACTGCAAGCGTGTCTTGCAGCATGTAACCAAGCGAGCCGTCGGCTCGGAACTGTTCTCTCGTCTGCTGGTCCTGCAACATGTAGCGAATGTTCAAGAACTGCTGCGCGCGCGTTTGCGACTGCAATGGAGCCATGGCTCGCAAGTACGCCTCGACCACCGGTGTGAGCCGTAGCTCTGGCCTGAAATCGGTGATCTTCTGCAAAGCTGCAATCAGCCTATCCGGGGCTGAATCATCCGACGGCTGCGAACCGTGACCGGCGTGCCCGTGCGCGACAACGTGAAGCCAGAAGGGAGCCTTTTCCGCAACGTCTATGCCTACATACTCGACTCCGCTGTTACCCAGACTATTCTCTCCGCCCTCCGTAATCAGATATTCGGCGTTACGAAGCAGGTCACGCCTGTTTTGAATGATCCACTTACTACCCACGTTGTCGACTTCTTCATCGGCTGTTGCGAGGAAGATCACATCACGACTCAACTGAACGCGTTCCCGGCTGAGCATCACGAGCACGAGTGCCTGGACGATGCCTTCCTTTTTCATGTCCTGCGCGCCACGCCCGTAGATAGAGCCGCCTACGATGGCGGCGCTAAAAGGAGGGACCCGCCAGTGCGATGCCTCGGCCGTAACCACGTCCATGTGATTCAGGAGAATGATCGGCCTGCCGCATTCTTTGGAGGGTAATGCACAAGGCATATGCGCCCAGATATTGGCCCGTCCTGGTGCAAACTCGAGCAGTTGATTCTCGATCCCCTCCGCATCGAATAGGGCCTTGAAGAATTCGGCGCTCTTCTGTTCGTTTCCGGGAGGATTTGTCGTGTTGATTCTCAGATAGTCTCGCAACCATTTGACAGCAAGATCCGAGTACTGGTTCAGAGTCTGGTCCGGAATCCACTCGGTTCCAAAGGGACGATCCGCAACAACCTGGATGCGTACTGGCGCGGAACTCTTCGAGGCAAATCCAGCTACGTTGCACGTTGCGGACAGAAAGAACAGGCAGGTTACCAGAAAAGCAGTCTTCACCGTTCCACCCCAGACTAAAAGCGTGGACGCTTTCGAGCTAAGATGCACCCGTTCAACTTCCAGTGGTGAGGGCCGCATGTTCTGTGCGTTGTTTCAGTCAAAATTACTCTCTGCCGCGCCTTTCTACTCGGCAAAGTCTTGCCTCGTGATTTCTCATCCATGCAAATCAACGACTTAGGGGCGCGATGTGGGCCTCCAGTTTGGCAATCGACCTGATAACAACTCTGGCGTAGAGCGAAGTAGGCAGTTGCCGCAAACAGCATCTTCCGACTTCGCCAATCAGTGGGTCGCACTACAACACGGGTTACCACCGTCCAGAGCAGGTGACGTGGTCTCTCCGAGGTCCCTCATTATTCGGAGGTTTTTCGAGATGAAGCAAAGCACTTGGATGGCACTGGCCTTGGCCGCCGCACTTGCGGCTCCGGTCGCCGCGCAAACCACAAACGACCAGAACACACAGCCTGCCCCGCAGGCGCAAACCTCGGCGCAGACCGCCACCCAGAGCACGTCTGACCAGAGCATGTCCGCGCGTCAGCCTTTACAGCAAGAAACGCATGAAGGCTTCTGGGGCCATCTGAATCCGTTCGCCCGCAAGAAGTATGTTCAGCGCCAGATGGGACCGATCCGCAATCGCGTGAACGAACTCGATGAACTCACCGCCAGCAACACGAAGATGATCAAGGACGTCGATTCGCGCGCACAGGAAGGTATCCGCCTCGCTGACGCGAAGGCCTCGCAGGCCGATCAGCACGCCCTCGATGCCGGCAACCGCGCTCAGGCCGCCAACCAGACGGCGCAGCAGGCGTCAACCCGGCTCGGTACCGTTGAGCAGGTTGTCACCAACATCGATCAGTACAAACCGGTCACACAGGCGGAAATCGTTTTTCGTCCCGGCCAGAATGTGTTGAGCAAGAAAGCGAAAGACGCTCTGGATGAAATGGCGCAGAACCTGAAAGACCAGAAGGGTTACGTAGTCGAAGTCCAGGGGTTCTCGTCTGGAAAAGGTCAGACCGCTATCCAGAATTCACAGCATCTGGCTGACTCGGTTGTGCGTTACCTGGTTCTCAACCACGACATCCCGGTCTACCGGATCTATGTACTCGGCATGGGCAATGCGCCGCGTCCGGCAAGTGCCACGGGCGAAAAACCGCGTCGCACCACTGGCGGCCGCGTTGAAATCAGCTTGCTGAAAAACAATCTCGAGCAGCTTGCACAAGGTGGCGCTCCGTCGACCCAGGGTGGCATGACTGGTACTTCGACGGCTGCTCCCGAATCTCAGAGCAACCAGCCAGCTTCCTCCAATCCGGCGGCTCCGGCGGCTCAGCAACCGCAGCAACAACAGCCTCAGCAGTAACTTCCCTCCAACACCCTTGCCGCCAAGTGGCGGCAAGGGCCTTTCTTGGGGCTCCGTGGGCCGTGTTTCAAAATGAGATGAGGTTAGTTCTATTTAGGGAAATTGCGCAGTTTGGCGTGAGTTTTCTTCTTGCATGAGCACAGAACTTGGTACAAAGTTGTGCGGCATCGAAGTTACGAGTCCGGATTGACCCTTAATCTTCCCAAATAATCCAGAGGATTAGTCATGAATGGAGAGCTCCCTACCCCCATTCGCGCTTCCGTAATAAGCGTTCGACCACGCGGGTTCGTCTACAGCGTAGAGATCGGGCGAATCGAGTGCTTGCGCTGCGGTGGACGAGCGTTCACTCGCGATAGGGACATGGTCGCCATCTGGGAACGAGCACACCTTCAGTGCTGCCGCCGAAAGAACGAAGAAGCCGTTTCGGCTTGCGCTTAGCTACTTCACTGCTTCTGTCCTGCAACGGTGAGGTGGTCCACTACCTTCCTATGTCCTGCGTACGATTCGGCTATCGCCTTGGCGGCTTGCCGATCCTTGCCTGTTGCGACATTGCCGGTTAGCTCGATGGACTCGTCTGTGACAGTGGTAACAACGTTTGTGTTCTTAAGATTCGGGTCGTTTTTGAACGCATTCTGAATTTGCCCCTGCAGCGAAGCATTGTCAGGCATCGTGGTCCCCACCTCTGGAGTTCCCGGATTCGAGCCTTGCGCTCCCCCAGAGTTCTGCGTAACAGCGCCTGCGGGCTGGCTTGTTCCTCCCGCGTTTGATCCGGGCGTGGTTCCAGGATTGGTGCTCGGTGCGGAGCTTGTGCTCGCACCGGCCTGCCCCATTGAGGCAGTACCCGCGGTAGTGCCTGACGAAGCCGACGTGTTACCTGAAATGCTCCCGGCCGTGTTCTTGCTTGTCTCAGGATTGGCGGTGCCGCCGGTGACTCCACCCACGGTTTCGGGTTGCGTGCTGGCGCTAGGTCCGCCTGGACGGATGCTGAGCTTCTCTTTCACTTTGCGGACCCCCGGCACTGATTCTGCCTCTTGCTTCGCCCGCTTGCGATCAGTCTTCTGTGGCACCGAGCCTTCGAGCGTGACCACGCCATCTTTCACGCTAGGTCTCACGTCGTTGAACTCGTTTCTGCGCGCCAACTGCTCATGTACCTGTCGTAGCAGCGTATCGTCATCAACCTTCGCCACGGAATGCTTGTCACCGGTTTGGGTCGTGTTCTGCTGCTGATTGTCGCCCGGCATTCCTCCGGTTCCGCCCATACCAGGTTCGCCCACACCGGGGATATGCTGTCCCATGCCAGGTTGCTGACCGCCCATTCCCGGCTGTTGTCCTCCCATGCCAGGCTGCATCTGAGCCAAAGCTACGCTTCCCGACAGGACCGAGAACAAGGCCACAACAAGTCCACCACGCTTCATATCCACTCCTCGGAATTCACGTAATTTCGTGTGATGCGCGTCAGTATGCCCCGGAAGCCTCGCCCAGCTACCCCGCTCCTCGTTGAACCCGAATCTGCCTGAAAGTACACTGTTGACATGCACGCACACGCACATGCACACGGCCACGGTCACGGGAATGCCGGGGACCAAAGCGGCGGTGTGGGCAAAGCGCACGTGTTGCGCATCTCCCTGTTTATCACGATTGCATACATTGCCGTGCTGGTGATTGCGGGGCTCAAGGCGCATTCGTTAGCACTGATCTCTGAGGCTGCGCACAACGTCTCGGACTTTCTCGCGCTGCTACTGTCGCTGTTCGCCGTCTACATGGAGACGCGTCCGCCCAACGCCACAAAGACGTACGGATACAGCAGGGCCGGAGTGCTTGCCGCTTTCATAAATTCCGCAACGCTCGTTGTGCTTTCGTTCTATATCTTCTACGAAGCGTTCGAACGGCTTCATAAACCAGTCGAGGTCCGCCCCGGAGTAATGATCGTCGTCGCCGCCATCGGCGTCGCCATGAACGGCGTCATTGCCGCCTTATTATGGGCACGCAGCCACGACCTCAACATCCGCAGCGCCTTTCTTCACGAGATTGGAGATACGCTGTCCACCGCCGCAGTGATCGTCGGGGGCTGGATCATCATGGCCACCGGCAAGGTTTGGATCGACAGTGCCCTCTCCTTCGGTATTGGCGCACTCATTCTGTGGTCATCCTTCGGCATCATTCGCGAGACGCTCAACATATTGCTGGAAGGCCTGCCCCGCGGCATGAAGTACGAGAACATCGCCGGTGCGATCAGTGCCGTGCCCGGCGTGCGCCACGTTCACGACCTCCATGTATGGAGCCTGGGCTCACAGAGGCACGCGCTTTCCTGCCACATCGCCATTGCCGACATTCCGCCCTCAGAAAGTGAGAAGATCTTACGCAGTGTGCAGGACTGTTTGCGCTCCGAGTTTCACATTGAGCACACGACCCTCCAGTTCGAACACGAGCTCTGCGAAGTCGCGAACGGGTGCGTCATCCCGGTCAGCGGCTCCTCCCATTCCCCTAATCGCTGATTCACCTTCACCGGAGCGCTGGTCTCAACCGGTCGTCTCGTCCTCGCAAAACGTTCTGCCTTATAATCCGCATGTGCCCTGTTCAGCTGAGTGGTTTAAACAGGGTTGAGGAGATCGCATGCGTAGATCCGCTTATCTTCTTCCGCTCGTACTCGTTTTCGTATTGGCCTGTCAGAAACAACAGACAACGACCGCTCAGCCGCAGCAGACTCAGCCGTCTTCTTTCAAAATGTCGCTTACAACAGACCCGGTCCCGCCTGTTGAAGAGCAGGACACCACGTTCAAACTAACGTTGACCGACAGCTCGGGCCAACCTGTTCCAGGCGCTAGGGTTACTGCCGCTCTCAAGATGCGGACCATGGACATGGGCAAAAACGAAGTCACCTTCGCCGACAAAGGTTCAGGTAACTACGAAGGAAAAGGAAAGTTCACGATGGCCGGCCCATGGGATGTGGTGGTCAGTGCAAATCAGGCTGGCAGCGCTGACCAGCAGACGTTCTCGATTGTGGCCCACAGAAAGTCATAGAGTCTGGCTATCGGGTGATCGGCCATCTCGCCATTCGACAGCGAACCCGGCCAGATCGCCGATACCCGATCGGTGCGCGCTCATTCGACGCTCAAATTCCAACCGCCTCGTAGTCCGTTCCGGTCGCCTGGCGTTCCGTACGGTATCCCTCAAAATAGTAGGGCTGCCGTGCTCGCAGTCTTCGCTCTCGCAACGCGCGGCCAATCAGCAGACCACCTGTAATAACTCCCGCGGTTGCCAGTACGCCCGCGATTGTCATCTTGGGATTTGCCGCGAGTGGCTCGGCGATTCTGCTTCCCATCACGGTAACGCGTCCTGTTAGTCCCATCTCGCGCCGGAAGTCATGAATCGAGCGCCGCCCACCGCGCTCCAGTGCGCGGTAGGTATGCAGCATGGCGTACGTCGAAGGCATCGTCGCGTCCTCTCCGCCATCAACGACCACATGACTCGAGCCGCGCCTACGTTGCGCATCAAGCAATTCCTCGAGTGCGTCTTCCACTATGGCAGGACGGGTCCACAACGAGCGAAACGCCACTCGCCCCGACTTGTCGATCACGTACGTCGGATTGGGCAGCTTGCCGTACTTCCGATGAATGCTGCCGCTTACATCATCAACGATGATCGGCATTTCGAGATTCTCTTCGTCGCGGAAACGTTCGGCTGCGCGTGTCTTCTCCTGCATCGAGCTGTGCGCAGGCATCTTCTCGCCGGGATGCGCTTCACGCACATAGACGAAAAAGAATTGCGTATCGTCGCCGTTGTACTCGTCATAGAGATCCTGAATTCCGGTGATCGAGCCTGCCGTGAACGGACATGTGGCTGAACCAAATGTCAGCACCACATTCTTGTCGCCGCGATAGTCCTGCAATTTCACCTTGTCGCCATTAAGCGTGCGGCCTTCGAAGTCCGGCGCGCGATCTCCCGGCTTTGGCCCTCCGACCTTGTCCGTCAGTACGTCCTTCATCAGCAGATCACGACTGAAACCCTCGTAGTTGTACTTTTTCATTCCAAACATTTGCAGAAGCTCCTTACGTCTTGATGATGATGGAACCCGGCACCCGCCGGAGGAGGTCTGAGCTGTGTTTGGGATGCGTCCTGCCCCTCGGGACGTTTTCCCTTCTTTCGGGCAGCTGCTCCGGCCTGCCACTTGCTCTTGGTCGCGCCTGCTCGCTAGAATTATTCGTCGCAAGTAAATAGTCATAAGGTCAACTGGTTCATCCGCACGTACCATGGAGTTTGAATGGCGTCCTTGAAAGTAGGCGATATTGCCCCCGATTTCGAGCTGCCCGGAGTTCTCGGCGATAAGCGCCGTAACTTCAGATTGAGCGAGTACCGGGGCAAGCAGAATGTTGTAATCGCTTTTTACGTCCTCGACTGGACTCCGGTTTGAACGTTGCAAATGCCGGCCTACAACGCGGATCTCGCGAAGTTCGCCGCGCTAAATGCCCAGGTTCTGGGCATAAGTCCCGATTCACCTTACTGTCACATCGGGTGGCAGCAGAAAGGGATCGGCAGGATGGATTACCCGCTACTGAGTGACTTTTGGCCTCACTGCGGCGTGGCGGAAAAATACGGGGTGCTGCGTCGCGAAGGCCCGCCTCTTGGCGGAATACCGGAACGCTCCGTCTTCATTGTTGATACCGAAGGACGAATCGCGTTCTCTAAGATCTACGAATTGGGCCAACAGCCTCCCAATGAGGATTTGTTCGAGGCTCTCGCAAAGATAAGGGCGAGCAAGGCTGCTAGCCGTTAGCTTGTCTGTGCAGTTCCTCATTGGAAGCTAAATAGAAAAAGGCGCGGATGCTCTCCGCGCCTTTGCTCGTGGATTGATTCTCTACTTCGTTTCCCGCAACGCCTCGTCGATCATCTGATAGAGCTTCGACCGATCCACCACTTCAACGAACGGCGTCCCGGTTGTCTTGTTCGTGACGACGTACAACGTCGGAGTATGGTTGACGCCAATGCGCTGGCCCAGCATTTTGTCGGCGTTGATCTGCGCAGCGAGTTTGCCCTGAGGATCGACGAAGGCAGGCAAGGTAACCTTGTGAGCCGCCGCGAACTTCTCGGCAAAGCCCCTCAAGTTCTCCTTCGTGATCTCCATCTGGTGTTTGAAAACTTCAGTGCGGAAATCGTCACCGAGCTTGGCCGATTTGGTGTCGAAATAACGCCCGAGCACAGCCGCTTCCATGGACCACGAATGCTGTGGCAACGGGAAATCGTGCCGCACGACTGGGATCTTGTATGCCTTCTTCGCTTCTTCCACCAGCGGATGGGCGCGGGCACAATCGGGGCACTCCATGTCCTCGAACACCACCAGCGCAACCTTTGCGCCCTTGGGCGGACGCAGAGCCGCCGTATCCTGGGCACGCAGGATCAGGGTTCCTGCGATCGCCATCAGTATCAATACAACCAGAAGCCAAAGTCGCTGCCTCTTCACCGTCGTTTTCACCTCTTCAGGGTAGCTGGAATTATTAGACCATAAAAACCCTAGGTAAGATGCATTGTTGCTGGACTTTCCCTCCCGAAGGCCATTCTGCGCATCTTGTTTCTAGACGGTGCACCCCCGTAAAGGAAAGTCCGTGGCGATGAATATCCTCCTCCTCTCGATGCCTGATTCGTTCGAGCACATGCCCACCGTCGCCGTGCGCATGCCTAACGG
This sequence comes from Acidobacteriota bacterium, assembly GCA_023410055.1. GTDB lineage: Bacteria > Acidobacteriota > Terriglobia > Terriglobales > Acidobacteriaceae > JAEZPW01. The sequence continues at coordinate 22,106 of JAEYQK010000055.1, read as the reverse complement.
AGCGCTTACTTCGCTTGCCGGGAATGTTGATTCTCATCATCGGGTCACGGTCGCCGACCTGATCCTTGTGCAGGACCGTGTCCGGGCGACGGTCGAGCGCTTGATGCGCGAGTACGATCCCGCACTGGTCGGACTCTCTGTAATGACGTTCCAGCGGCGCACCGCGGAGAAGATCATCCGACTGGTTCGTTGGTTGAAGCCGGAGGTCCGCGTCGTTGTCGGAGGCTATGATCCCTCGCTCGCCCCTGAAGCCTACGTCGAGATTCCCGGCATAGATTTCATAGTCCGCGGCGAAGGCGAAGTCACCTTTCGCGAACTCGTCCGCACGCTTGAACAAGGCTCTGGCTTCGAGAGAATCTGCGGACTGACTTGGCGCAGTTCCGATGGCTCGATGGCCAGATCGCCCGATGGCGCGATCAGATCCGATTTTGTCACTAATCCCGATCGCCCTGTTCACCGGCTCGAGAGCGGTGAGATCAGGCTGCCGAATCGCAGTGCCCGCGTGCTCAAGGGCTATCACATGCTGGGGCGCCAGGTGGATGTCGTCGAGACTTCGCGCGGGTGCACTTACGATTGCTCGTTCTGCTCGATCATTGAAATGCGGGGGCGCAACTTCCACACCTACACGTTTGATCGCGTGCTCGCCGATATCGCCGATGCGAAGGCACACGGCGCCCGTTCGATCTTCCTCGTCGACGACAACATCACGCTTAACATCAAGCGATATGAGGCACTCTGCCAGGCCATCATCGATGCCAAGCTGAACGATGTCGATTACACGGTGCAGGCGATGACGTCTGCCATCGCCAATCACGGCGAGACCCTGGCGCCGTTGATGCGGCGCGCCGGATTCCGCTACGTCTTTCTCGGAATCGAAAACATCCTGGACAGCGATCTTGCGTTTCTCAAGGCCGCGTCCAAGAATGCTGAGCGCGACAACGGGAAGACCGTCGGTAACGCGACACTCAAAGCCATCGACTACATACATCGCAACAAGATGTATGTTGTCGGCGGACTTATCGTCGGCAATCCCGACGACACGCGCGAGAGCATCGAAGCCAACCTGCGGTTTGCACAGCAATACGTTGACTGGCCCTACATACAGCACCCGACGCCCTACCCGCGCACGCCGATGACGAGGGACTTCATCGACCGCAACCTCATCATCAATCGCCGATTGAACGAATACGACGGCACGACGGCTGTGGTGAAGACGGAACACCTCGATGCCGAAGATATCGAGTTCGCCCGGTGGCGCGCAGAGCGGTGGATGAAGGTCCGGCACATCCCCGACGTCATTCGCCACGATCCGTGGTTCGTCCTGCGAAACTGGCCCTGGATGCTGGCTCACACCTTTCGCGGCAGCACCCTCAAATCCGCCCTAGGCTTAGAACACCCTCGCGAGGCCTTCCGCCGCTACAAGCTCCTGCGGGCCTCCGAGCGCGAGTACGTCTGAGACCGCCTCTGCACTCCCGTTTCTCTTCACGATCAGCGGATCACTTGGCAGGTTAGTTTCTAGAAATCCTTTGGGAACGGGATTGGCTCAGTCTGCCCAAGAATTGTTCTGGTGCATCGTCGTCCCATTTACCCAGGCCGGTATGCCTATAGACTACAAATCCATCCTTGTTAATGATGAAAGTAGTCGGGAGGGTCGAAGTTGAGAAAGCAGATGGAGGACTCTTCTCGGCGAAATACACGGGGATCGATAAGTCATTCTTCTTGAGGAACGCTTGTACTCTACGAGGATCCTCGTTGGTTATGAACAGAAACTCTATTGGTAGTCCTCTGACTCTCTGTTGTAGCCTCACGATGCTCGGCAACTCCACAGTGCACCCCTGGCACCATGTGGCCCAGAAATCAACAAACAGCACCTTTCCACGAAAATTGGCCAGAATGACCTGCTTGCCGCTGAGATCACGCAGCACCCAACCGTTGTCAATCGCGTTGCAGATGGACAGATCTGTTTCTGGAAAGTTCATCGGCGACAGACTGTTGAATTCGGTTCGCAGGTCATTCGCGCTCCCCTTTCCGTAATACGAACCCAGCGCAACGAGCACCGCAATTACCGTCGCACTGATGCCGATGCCCCCAAGTGCGAATCCCAGCCAGAAAGATTTATAGTTCAGTTTGGCCATACAATCGCCCCCAGACTAAGAGCCGTAAAATATGGGCCGTAAAAGCAGATCGGCAGTATATCTGGATGCCCAGCAAGTGTCTATACACGTTCTCCAATTGAAGGCCCTTGGGATTCTTCTTACATCCCGCTTGCAGCAGCCGCTCTCTAAGTAACGCATCCGGGAGGTTCTATGCGCAGAGTAGCTGTATTTGCCGTGGCCCTGTTCACCGTCACGCTCACGATTCCCTTGTTTGCCCAGAGACAGTTTTCCGCCGAATTCGTCGATTCCGGCAAGGATACGGAATTCAATCGCGCCAAAATATACGTCGGCGATCACAAGTTACGCATTGAACCCGAAGGCGCACAAGCGCACTCACCGATGACTCCAACGGCCATTGTGATGGACGGAGCTGGCCAGAAGAGCTTCGTCGTAATTGACAGTGAAAAGGTTGTCATTCAGAACGTGCTCAACGGTCCGCGAAGCGCCACGTACTTGCCCGAGGCGATGGCGACGATGGACACGAACGATCCGTGCAGCGGCATCAACCGCTGGCACGAGGAACATCATGCGCTTTCGAAAAGCACGCAGTTGTCTATCTGCAAGAATCTTGGCACTGAGCGCGTAAACGGGCGCACCGCCACCAAGTGGCAGGCCACCAACGGCGAAGGCCAGACCGGCTATTTCTGGCTCGATCCCGAGCTGCATTTCATAGTCAAGGCCGATAGCGCCGACGGCGGCCATATGAACCTCGAGAACATTAAGGAGGGCACGCAACCGGCAAACCTCTTCGAACCGCCCGCGGGTTATCGCGTGATGACGATGCAGCAGATGATGCAGGAACAAATGGGACGGCGTTAAGGCGCACTATGCAGTTTTGGGTAAGCGCGACGAAGCACTCGCGTCTGCCAATTCGCTGAGTAGCGTGTGGACGAGTTCCGCGGCGGGCATTGATCGCCCGCGTTTCTTATTTCGCTAAACTCGCGCTGATTCTCTGCTGCGTTCCCTGCTGCACGTTAACCGTGTTCACCCAATCTCTGTATCCGGTCGCAACTACCTGAACCGTATGTTGCCCGGGTGCGACGGTCAGAGTTGCAGGAGTGCGACCGACGGAAACTGAGTCCAGGAAGATGTCTGCACCAGCGGGACTCGAGTCGATCACGAGACTAGTCTGTGGTGAAGCTGCGGGTGCCGGTGGCTCAGCGCTGGCCTGAACCTGAGGTGCCACCCGGCGTTCTGATTGCGCCACGGGCTCCGGCTCCGACTGATTCACACCGAGTTTCTTGCCGTGGGGCTTCGGTGGATGCTGCGTCTTGTCCAGCTCGCTGGTGAATTCAGGTGAAGCAGTCATGGAGAGGACCATATACTCGCGTTCTTTGTTGTCGCTTTCGGGAACGCGAAGAAGCATCTCGTCTTTCTTGAGCCGAAACTCGGCCTCGTCTCCGACGCGCAGCAGCACCGGGTGCTTCTCTTCTTTTGGACGAATGCGGTAGGTTACCCGATCGCTCTTAAGAACGTACTCCTGGCAAAGAAGCTCGCTTGATCTCGTGTGAGTGGCTCCGGTGATAAGCACGCCGGCGACAGTCGAACCGCTCTTCTGCATGGTGCCGCATGAAACACTCTGCATTTCCGTGAGTACGCCGCGATCACGCGCAGGCGCGTCTTTGGCGAGTACAACAATCGGGAGCGAGAACACGAGGAGGGCCGAGATCTTGAGCCGCGACATACCTGAATTGGATGCCGCAGAGCAGCGAGAGGTCGGAACACGGATGCGGCAAAGAAGGCATCTGGACGGGGCACAGCCCCGTCCCTGCACAAGTGCGTCTATTTCAGAGACGCGATGTAGTCCCCTATAGCTTTCACCTGTTCGGCGCTGAGCTTCTTTTTCAGAGAAGCGTGCTTCGCATCCGAATCAATTGCCTTCTTGACGTCGCTTTCGGATTTACCCTTCAGCGCAGGTGCCTTCATTGCGGTATTGCCGCTTGCATCGGCCTTGTGGCACATCGCACAGTTCGACTTGTAGAGAGTAGCGCCGTCTTCGGCGGCCCAGACGGAGCAAGTGAGTGTCAGTAGACCGAGAATGGTGAGAATCGCGGCAAACTTGCCTGACTTCATGGAGTGGTACTCCTCTCTTGAAATGTTCGACGAAGAGGCGATCGCGCACGGGCGAGGTGCGCGAATCCGCAACAGTAGGCCGAAAGCAGCTCACACTCAAACAGAATCGAGAGCTGCCGGTTACCGGTTAAGAATTGCCACGGATTCACACGGATCAAGGAGAGAACTCTGGCAGTTCTTTCCGATTCGTGAAATCCGTGACACGCGTGGCAGACAACTGCGTTACTTGCTAGGAGTGCAGGTGTCGGCGATCTTGCTTACGTTGGTTACGTTTACCGTTCCGGCAGTGCCGGTCGCAGAAGCTGGGCTCGTGGAACTCCCCGTGCCCATGCTACCGGAGGTTCCGCTGCTCGTGGACGGGTTTGCCGTCGCCGAACTTGTTGCGCCCGTGCTTCCCTGGCTTGCCGAAGACTGCGTCGACCCACCAGAGGCCGAAGCTTGGCCACTAACGCCACCCTGGCCTGCTGCCGATTGCCCCGCACCAGGCTGGCTGGCGCTGGCGGATTCCGATCCTGCAGCGGTGGTTCCCGTTATGCTCACTTCCTGACCGGTATGCGTAGACAGCATAGCGTTGTCACCCTGCAACTGGTACGTATGGCCGCTCTGATCGACCAGGCTGAAGTTGCCGCTGACGCCCTGCAAACATCCGGTGAGAGAAGTCTGGCTACCGCTGGTGCTGGCGCTCGAACTGGGAGTTGTTTGTGTGGTTGTGGTCGTCTGTGTGGTTGATGTCGATGTGCTGGGCTGGCTGGATTGCGAACCGCTCTGACCAGTTGAGCCATATTGCGCAAAAACCCAGACCGCCGACAGCATCAAGATCGCGGAAAGAAGCGCTACTCTCCTCATTGAGCATTCTCCTGTTTCTGAATCGGATTAGACGGGAGTGGCGTTACAGCATGTTTGAACCCGATTTGTGCGTGGAGTTTGCCTCAAAATCCAGCAGTGACTTGCGAATCGGAGTGGGGGCTGGAGAGCTGAAATGCTAGTTCTTTTTCGATTTTTCCTTACCGTCGAGCTTCTTCATCAATTGCAGAAACTTGTCCGTTTTGCCTAAGCACGTGATACTGCCATCCGTTTGAACCTGATATGCGTATGAGTGGGTGGTTATTATTTCGGGCATTTGGCCGCGGCGGGAAAGCACGTGAAAAACATCTGTGTCTTCTGGCAAGTCGGTTATGACGTGAGTGTGAAAGCCGAGATTGGCTTGTGCTCCTGAAGGAACAGCCGGCATCTCGAGAATGGTCTTGTGGAGCTGGCGCTTCACGACAATGGTTCCACCTTCGTCACCAATTAAGTAACGCGCATCGCCACCCAAGGGATACACGTCACTTTGGGTCTGAGCAGGCATTATGTAGACATAGAGTTGAAGCGGGTTGGCAGGCAGAACGGCGACATTGTAAGGTCTGTTCTCTCTCTGAAAGTCTTTCAGAACTGTCTGTATTGCCTTGGCGGCAGATAGAAAGAACCCTGCTTCTTCGCGAGGAGGATCAACCTTTTTCACCGTGAGCGTCTTCGGAGTGAGCGAACCCTTCACCTCGTAAACAACCAGGTACTTATCGCCGGATTCATTCAGGCGGCCAAAGACGACCGTCCATTCATCGCCAACTTTCCGCGCGATGTAGCCCGTCGTTTCTCCCTGCGGAGGTTTCAGCGCCTGTACGGCATCGGTCGCGTGCCACGCAGCTTGATCATATTCGGCAAGAAGAATTCCTTTTTGAGTAATGGCGGCAAGATCAGATTCGGAGGGAGGAGCAGCCATTTGAGCAAAAGCGGCGAGACCGCAGAGGACTACGAGCAAGATCGCCAGGGTACGTTTCATAGATTCGCCGTCCTTAAGTGCGGCTCATTGTAGCAGCTCACGGGGAAAGCTCTGGAAGATAAATCGCGGACGGGCCCTCGATTCTGATCTCAAATTCTGATCTGGTACAGGATTCCGCTTCGGAAAGACAAAATAGGGGACGGAGCACAGCCCCGTCCCCTACACCACACGAAGGTGATGTTGGCTATCGCCGAACAAGAACCACCAATTTCTCTCCCCCTGCCATGTTTATCGAATCGATCTGCGAGTATTCGGACTTGAGCGAATCAACCGCACTGAGCAGGTCTCGAACTCCGCTGCGTCGGCCGTGCCTAAACGAGATTTCTCCGGCGCGTACCCACTGTTCGCTTTCTTGCCACTGAACAATGACGCGGGGCGGGTGGCGTACCAGTTCGTGGGCGTCGAGTCGATCGATGTAGTCGGGTGCAACGTCGACATAGTGGACGAAAGCAAAGGTCGCTGGTTTGCGATCTGCCAGCACATAGAACAAAGCAAGATTCGGATCGACGAAAACTGACTGGTCGGGACGGGAGTTGTCGTCTATCTCTCGCGTGATGCGGTCCACGATGTCGACAGTTCCAGCCGACATCCGGAAGCCGGCCAGTTGCGGATTGCGAGAACGGAAGTGGGCCGTGTGAACGTTTGGCTCAGTCCAGCCGCCCCATTCGTATGGCCGCTGGGACTTCGACCACGCTAGTTGACCGATGACAACCATGCACAAGCTGATGATCACGGGAATGAGCTTGCTACCCTGCCGTGAGAACCTGCAGCGGTCAAGCACCTTCGCAAGCACGAACGGGAATGCGGGCAGGATCATCGATATGTAGGTTACCCATGAGAGCGAAAGCGAGTAGGCAAGACCCAAACCCATCGCGCTCAGTAGCAACAGCTGCCCATCGCGGTCTGTGACTCTCCCACGCAGACAGACTCTCGCGGAGATCACGAAGAGGACCAGACATCCGATCTCGCCGATAAAAATGGGCAGATACGAGGGCAGAGCCCTGAAGTACGGCTTGAGGTGGGATAGCCCACCGAAGCGTGACAGGAATGCACCTATCGCGACGGCCGAAAACGTAAGCGCCAGAAGAACGTAGAGCTTCGCGGCCGAACGGTCATCTCCTAGGAGTTGAGGCGCCTTGCGACGGGTCAGCCAAAAAGCGAGCGCGAGGACAACGATGGCCAGTACGACGTCGAGCTGCAGTCGAATATCTGCTGCAACCATCAGGAAAGGTCTGAGCAGAATGTCACTGAAGCTTCCCTTGCTTGATGGCCCACTGAGCAGCGTGTCCGTGATGAACGCGTGCAAGGCGTTCGCGTGGAACAACCAGGTGCACAAGGCGAGTACCGGCACGGTCCATCCGACGAGATAAGCGGCGACTACGATGAGTGCGCGACGGGCGGAGTTTTGCCGATACGTTACAAACGCGATCACCGCTCCCAGAATGACCGTTGTAGCCGCGCCGGAGGTCTGTTTTCCCAGCGCCGCAAGACCTGCAACGAAACCGGCGAGCAGCACCCAGAATGCGCTCTTTCTTCGCAGAGCCACGCTTGCCAGGCAACCAGCGACAACTGGATACAGAACACCTTCCTGATGCAGAGAACTCAGCGACTCCGTGGTGCTGCCAAAGATGTAGATAGCCATTCCCGTTGCGGTTGCGAGATAAGCGTCGTTGGTGGCAAATACCCGCGAGAGCCACAAGTAAAGTGCGATTGCGATGACCGCCGTTTCAAGAAAGCCCAAGACCTGAGGCGCGATGAGGTGATTTCCGAACAGAGCGATGCAGGCGGCGTTCTTCAGGGCCAGCAGTGGAGGCGCGAAGAGGTAGAAGTCACGGTAAGGCACCTTGCCCTGCAAGATTTGCTGTCCGTAAAGATAGTGCCACCCCTCGTTGGTGACGGCAACAAAGCGATTCCACCACGGTAGGATCGCTACGAACACGAATGCAATCACGCCGACTACGGCTGTGAACGAGTACGTGGGTGCGGAGTGAATGATCTTGCCTGTTTCGGGAGCGGCCTCCTGTACAGGGATGGAGCGGGGCCTTACAGCGTACTTCACCGAGTTCTCCTAGATGGCTGGGGACTTCCACTAGGACGCGTTGTAGCACTCGTTGTATGCTCCCGAAAGCAGAGCTGGCGCGAATTGCCGCTGTGAACGACACTTCAACAAAAATCGCGGACCCGAAGGTCCGCGATTTCACTGGCTCGATTGCTTGATGGTGAACCCACACAAGCAAAACCGGCTTGTGTGGGCCACAGATGACGTTTACTCTGCTGGCAATTCTTCCGTTTCGTTCTCGCCTTCCTGGCGCATGAGTTCGAGGGCGCGTTCTGCTTCCTCGTACTCGCGCGAGACCTCTTCCTGAATCTTGTCGGCCTGCTGCTCCATTTCTTGCGAGAGCCGTACGTTGCGGTAGTACTCCATGCCGGTGCCCGCCGGGATGAGGCGGCCGACGATGACGTTTTCCTTCAAGCCGCGCAGGTGATCGACCGCGCCCTGAATGGAGGCTTCGGTGAGCACGCGCGTGGTTTCCTGGAACGACGCGGCGGAGATGAAGGACTCGGTTGAGAGCGAAGCCTTCGTGATACCGAGCAGTAGCGGACGTCCCGTTGCCGGGCGGCCTCCCTCGGCGATCACGCGCTCGTTCTCTTCGCGGAAGCGGAACCGGTCGATCTGCTGTTCGAGCAGGAAGCTGGTATCGCCCACGTCTTCGACCTTCACCCAACGCATCATCTGGCGAACGATCACCTCGATGTGCTTGTCGCTGATGGTCACGCCCTGCAGACGGTAGACTTCCTGGATCTCGTTCACCAGGTAAGCCTGAAGTTCCTTCTCACCGAGCACGGCCAGAATGTCGTGCGGGTTGAGCGGGCCGTCCATCAACGCCTCGCCTGCCTTGATGCGTTCGCCTTCCTGAACGTTGATGTGTACGCCGCGGGGAACCTGATATTCGCGTTCGGTGCCGTTGTCGGCGGTGACGTAGATCTTGCGCTGACCCTTGCTCACTTCGCCGAACTTCACCGTGCCATCGATTTCGCTGATGACGGCGGTTTCACGCGGCTTGCGGGCTTCGAAGAGTTCGACAACGCGCGGCAGACCGCCGGTGATGTCCTTGGTCTTCGTGGTTTCGCGCGGGATCTTCGCCAGCACGTCGCCCGGCGTGACCTCGTCTCCGTCCTGCACCATAAGGTGGGAGCGGGACGGCATGAGGTAACGGCGGGTACCCTTGGCGCCTTGGCCTTTGATGACGATGGTCGGCTGGCGCTTCTCGTCGGGTGAGTCGGCGACGACCCATCGCGAGAGGCCGGTGACTTCGTCGACTTCTTCGTGAAGCGTGAGGCCTTCCTGCAGATCCTTGAACTGGACCGTACCGCCAATTTCGGTAAGGATGGCGAACGTGTACGGATCCCACTCGACCAGGACCTGACCCTTGCTGACGTGATCGCCTTCGGCAAACTTCACTTTGGCACCGTAGACGACCGCATAGCGTTCTTTTTCGCGAGCCTTTTCGTCGACGATGACGATGAAGCCGTTGCGGTTCATGGCCACCAGATCGCCGCTCTTGCTGCGAACGGTCTGGAGGTTGACAAACCGGACAAAGCCGTCCGCCTTGGCATCCAGGCGGCTCTGCTCGGAGACTCGCGATGCCGTACCACCGATGTGGAAGGTACGCATTGTGAGCTGCGTTCCGGGTTCGCCGATGGACTGCGCGGCGATAACGCCGGTTGCTTCGCCGAGTTCAACCATGCGGCCCGAAGCGAGGTTGCGGCCATAGCACTGGACGCAGACGCCGCGCTTGGATTCGCAGGTCAGCACGGAGCGGATCTTCACGCGCTCGATGCCGGCGGCCTGTATCTGGGCTGCGAGGTCTTCGCTGATCTCCTGATTGACGTCGACAATAACGTTGCCTTCGTAGTCCTTGATCTTCTCGAGCGACACGCGGCCAACGATACGGTCGCGCAAAGGCTCGATGATCTCGCCCGATTCAACGATTGATCCGACGTAGATGCCGTCCACGGTTCCGCAATCGTATTCGCTGATGATGACGTCTTGCGCCACGTCAACGAGACGGCGAGTGAGGTATCCGGAATCGGCGGTCTTAAGAGCCGTGTCGGCCAGACCCTTACGGGCACCGTGCGTCGAGATGAAGTACTGCAACACGGTGAGGCCTTCGCGGAAGTTCGCCGTGATCGGGGTTTCGATGATTTCGCCCGACGGTTTGGCCATCAAGCCGCGCATACCGGACAGCTGACGAATCTGCTGTTTCGATCCGCGAGCGCCGGAGTCGGCCATGATGTAAATCGGGTTGATGAAACCTTCCTTGTCCTGCCGCTGCATGGCGCTGAACATTTCGTCAGCAACGGTTTCGGTGATGCCCGACCAGATTTCGATGACCTTGTTATAGCGTTCGCCGTTGGTGATGGCGCCATCGAGGTACTGTTGCTGAACTTCGATGACCCGCTTTTCGGCGTCCTTGACGACCTTCTTCTTCGTGTCGGGGATGACCATGTCGTCGATGCCGATGGACAGGCCAGCGCGGGTAGCGTAAGTAAACCCGAGCTGCTTGACCTTGTCGAGCATGTTGACCGTGGTCTCGAGGCCGAAACGCAGGTAGCAGTAGTTGACGAGCGAACCGACACCCTTCTTCTTCAGCAGGCCGTTGATGTACGGCATTCCTTGCGGAAGCTGGTCGTTCAGAATCGCGCGGCCAACCGTCGTCTTGACGAACTGGCGCTCAACACTTGTCGGCTCAGTGTGCATCACATCCTGATCGTCGTAGGCCGTGGTCAAGTCGATGACTTCGCCGCTGTGGCGCAGGCGGATCGGGCTGAGGGTCTCGACCTCGCCCATTTCGAGCGCGAGCAGCACTTCGTCGATGTTGGCGAAAGCGCGGCCTTCACCCTTGGCGCCCGGCTTCGCCTTAGTCAGGTAATACATGCCGAGAACCATGTCCTGCGTAGGAACGGCGATCGGCTGACCGGACGCGGGCGACAGAATGTTATGCGAAGCGAGCATCAGAACGCTGGCTTCAACCTGCGCTTCGGGCGACAGCGGAATGTGAACGGCCATCTGATCGCCGTCGAAGTCGGCGTTGAACGCCGTACAGACGAGCGGGTGAATCTTGATGGCTTTGCCTTCGACCAGTACAGGCTCGAACGCCTGAATGCCGAGGCGGTGAAGCGTTGGAGCGCGGTTCAGCATGACCGGGTGGTCCTTAATGACCTCTTCAAGGATGTCCCACACGATCGCTTCCTGCGACTCCACCATTTCTTTTGCCTGCTTAATGGTGGTGCAGTGACCGGTCTGTTCAAGGCGGTGATAGATGAACGGCTTGAACAGCTCAAGAGCCATCTTCTTCGGCAGACCGCACTGGTGCAGCTTGAGCTCGGGGCCGACCACGATAACGGAGCGTCCGGAGTAGTCGACGCGCTTGCCGAGCAGGTTCTGGCGGAAGCGGCCCTGCTTGCCCTTGAGGGTATCGGAGAGCGACTTCAGCGGGCGGTTGTTGGCGCCACGCAGCACGCGTCCGCGACGGCCGTTGTCAAACAGGGCGTCGACGGCTTCCTGAAGCATGCGCTTTTCGTTGCGCACGATGACCTCAGGTGCGTGCAGGTCCATGAGCTTCTTCAGACGATTATTGCGGTTGATGACGCGGCGATACAGATCGTTCAGATCGGACGTCGCGAAGCGGCCGCCGTCGAGTGGAACCAGAGGACGCAGTTCCGGCGGAATGACCGGAATCACGTCAAGGATCATCCACTGGGGCTTGTTGCCGGACTTGCGGAATGCTTCGACGACCTTCAGGCGCTTCGTGTATTTCAGGCGCTTCTGAAGCGACTGCTCGTTCTTCATTCTCTCGCGGAGATCGTTGGACGTTTCGTCAACGTCGACGCGCTTGAGCAGTTCCTTGATGGCTTCGGCGCCCATCATGGCCTTGAAGCCGGTCGCGCGATATTGCTGGTCGAGCTCGCGGAACTTAGCTTCGTCCTTGATTACTTCGCGCTCTTTGGCTGGAGCGTCGCCGGGTTCGACGACCACATAGGCTTCGAAGTAGAGGACGGCTTCCAGATCGCGCAGCGAGATGTCGAGGATATGGCCGATACGGCTAGGCAGTCCCTTGAAGAACCACACGTGCGAACAGGGCGATGCCAGTTCGATGTGGCCGAGCCGTTCGCGGCGGACTTTCGAGAGTGTGACTTCAACGCCGCACTTGTCGCAGATCACGCCACGGTGCTTCATGCGCTTATACTTGCCGCACAAACACTCCCAGTCGGTGACCGGGCCGAAGATGCGGGCGCAGAAAAGACCGTCGCGCTCCGGTTTGAAAGTACGGTAGTTGATCGTTTCCGGCTTGGTGACTTCGCCGTGCGACCAGCTCCGGATCTTCTCCGGCGAGGCTACGCTGATGCGAATGGCGTCAAAATCTGCAATTGCGTTTCCGAGGTCGAATGGGCTCGAACGATACAAAGTTGCCTCCAATTCTTCGGTGGCCGATCTGGCTCCTGACCGAAGTTGTCGCCGACGTTGCGCCGTCGGTGGCGGCTCCCGAAAAGCAGTACCAAGTACCTAGTACCGAGTACCTAGTTCAAATCTCTTTCACCACGCCGCGGTCTCGAGAGCTCAACCGCGGGTTTCGTTACTTCTAATCTTTTTGTGCGGTAGCGAGTACGAAGCAACTAGGTACTAGGTACTCGCTACTAGGTACTGTCTTAGTCTGCTGCGGCGCTCTGCACTTGCGGCTTGCCGCCCTCAATCTTGATCAACTCAACATCGAGACAGAGCGACTGCAATTCGCGGATGAGCACGTTGAACGATTCGGGCACGCCCGGCTCGATAGCGGCTTCACCCTTGACGATGGCTTCGTAGATCTTCGTACGGCCATAGACGTCGTCGGACTTCGCCGTGAGGAGCTCTTGCAGGATGTATGCCGCGCCGTAAGCTTCGAGCGCCCACACTTCCATTTCGCCGAAGCGCTGACCACCGAACTGCGCTTTGCCGCCCAGCGGCTGCTGGGTGATGAGCGAGTACGGTCCGATCGAACGTGCGTGGATCTTGTCGTCGACCAAGTGCGACAGCTTGAGCATGTAGATGTAGCCCACGGTGGCCGGCTGTTCGAACGGGATGCCGGTCAGACCATCGCGCAAGTGAATCTTGCCTGAGGTCGGCAAGCCGCCCTGATCCAGCAGCGACTTGATCTCTTCCTCGCGCGAGCCGTCGAATACCGGGGAGGCAAAGAAAACGCCACCCTTGGCAAAGCTTTTGGCCAAGTTGTCGAGATCGTCTTCGGTGAGGTCATCCGTGATGCTGTCCACGAACGGCGTGTTCTTGAAGAGCTCCTTCAATTCGCGCCGCACCATGTCCGCACGCGTATTGCCTTCGAGCAACGCATTGATCTTCTGCGAGATCGCCGAGGCGGCCCATCCGAGGTGAGTCTCAAGAATCTGACCCACGTTCATACGGGAAGGCACGCCGAGCGGGTTGAGCACGATCTCGACCGGAGTGCCATCGGGCAAGTAAGGCATATCTTCCTCGGGCAGAATGCGCGAGATGACACCCTTGTTGCCGTGGCGTCCGGCCATCTTGTCGCCGACGCTCAGTTTGCGCTTCATGGCGATGTAAACCTTGACGAGCTTGATCACGCCCGGCGGCAGTTCATCGCCCTTGGTCAATTTCTCTTTCTTGTCGTTGACGATCTTTCGCAGAACGTCGATCTGACGCGAGGTCATTTCCTCGATCTCGTCGATCTGTTCGTTCATGCGCGGATCTTTGTCGTTCAGCTTGATGCGCTTCAGGTTACGAGTGGAGATGCGCTCGATCGTCTCGCGGTCGAGCATGACTCCCTTGGTCAACAAGCGCTTGTTGGTGCGCTCGTCGTGCAGGTCGGCCTGAACTTCCTTGCCACCGAGCAGCGCGTCGAGGCGCTTCAGTCGCTCGTCGGTAAGAATTCGGATTTCGTCCGCCAGGTTCTTTTCAAGCTTTGCAACCTGCTCGGCTTCGATCTGCTTGGCGCGATCGTCCTTCTCCTGACCCTTGCGGGAGAAGATCTTCACGTCAACCACGGTGCCTTCAATACCCGGAGGGCACGTGAGCGAGGCGTCCCGAACGTCGCCAGCCTTTTCGCCGAAGATGGCGCGGAGCAGCTTTTCTTCCGGAGTAAGCTGCGTCTCGCCCTTGGGCGTGACCTTGCCGACCAGGATGTCATTCGCCTTCACGTTGGCGCCGATGCGGATGATGCCGCTTTCGTCGAGATCGCGCAGCGCCGACTCACTGACGTTCGGAATGTCGCGCGTGATTTCTTCCGGTCCCAGTTTCGTGTCGCGGGATTCGATCTCGAATTCCTCGATGTGAACGCTGGTGTAGTAGTCCTCGCGGACCATCTTTTCGCTGACCAGGATGGCGTCTTCGAAGTTGTAACCGCGCCAGGGCATGAAGGCCACGAGCACGTTGCGGCCGAGAGCGAGTTCGCCCATGTCGGTGCAAGGACCGTCAGCGATGACCTGCCCCTTCACAACGCGCTGGCCCTTTTTCACGATCGGGCGCTGGTTGATACAAGTGTTCTGGTTGGAACGCTTGAACTTCGTGAGCTGATAGATGTCGCTGCCAACTTCGCGCGACAACTGCATCGGATGATGCTCGCCTTCGACGCGCACGATGATGCGTTCGGAGTCGACCGAATCAATGATGCCGTTGCGGCGGGCCAGGACGACGGCGCCCGAGTCGCGAGCGGTGACGCCTTCCATGCCGGTGCCGACGTACGGCGCCTGTGCGCGAAGTAGCGGAACCGACTGGCGTTGCATGTTCGCGCCCATCAGTGCGCGGTTCGCGTCGTCGTGCTCCAGGAACGGCACGAGCGAAGCGGCCACCGACACCAACTGCTTCGGGCTGACGTCGACGTAGTCAATCTCGTCGCGGCTGATCAGGATGAAGTTGCCCTGACGGCGAGCGTTAACCAACTCAGCTGCGATCTTGCCCTTCTCGTCCAACTCGATGTTGGCCTGTGCGATCGTGTGGCGATCTTCTTCCCACGCCGACAGGTAGAAGGAGAACGGCTCGTAGTCGATCTGGCGCTTCTTGCGTGCCTTCAGATCTTCGTTGGCCTTCAAGATGACGTGCTTCTCGAGGTGGTCGCCGACCTTGTAGTCGCTGTCACCGGCGTTAACGACGGTGACGAAGTCGAGCACCTTCGAGTCCTTCACCTTGCGGTAAGGCGACTCGATGAAGCCGTAATCGTTGATGCGGGCGTAGCAACTCAGTGACGAAATCAGACCGATGTTCGGACCTTCCGGCGTCTCGATCGGGCAGATACGTCCGTAGTGCGTCGGGTGAACGTCGCGGACTTCGAATCCGGCACGTTCACGTGACAGACCGCCCGGTCCAAGTGCCGACAAACGGCGCTTGTGCGTGATTTCCGAAAGCGGGTTCGTCTGGTCCATGAACTGCGACAGCTGCGATGAACCGAAGAACTCGCGGATCGCCGCCATTACCGGCTTGGCATTGACCAGGTCGTGCGGCATCGCCGTCGACATTTCCTGGTACACGCTCATCTTTTCCTTGATGGCGCGTTCCATGCGAACCAGGCCGATGCGGAACTGGTTTTCGAGCAGTTCGCCTACAGCGCGGACGCGGCGGTTGCCGAGGTGATCGATGTCATCGACGGAGCCGATATTCTTGCGCAGCTTGAACAGGTAACGGATGGTCGAGTAGAAGTCCTCGGGATCAAGCGTGCGATGGTCGAGCGGTGTCGCATCGTCCTTCTCGTACAGCTTGATGTTGAACTTCAGACGGCCTACGCGCGAGAAATCGTACTTGCGCGGGTCGAAGAACATGCCCTGGAACAGCGCGGTAGCTGTGTCGAGGGTCGGCGGATCGCCCGGACGCAGCTTGCGATAGATTTCGATCAACGCTTCCTGCGGCGTCTTGACGGAGTCGCGGCGCAACGTAGCGCTCATCACCGTGCCCACTTCGTCCTTCTCGGGGAAGAAGAGGTGCAGTTCGGTGATGCCGGCGTCCATGAACTTCGACAGCTTGTCGGCGGTCAGTTCGCTATTGGCTTCCAGCAGCACTTCGCCGGTGTTGGTGTCGACAACGTCGGCGGCGACGTATGCACCTTCGAGATCGGTCGTATCGACTTCGATCTCGGTGATCTTCTGCTTGTGGATTTCGCGCAGAATTGCCGGCGTAACCTTGCGTCCCGAGTGTGCAATTTCTTCTCCGCCCTTGCCCTTGATGGCGTGGGCGAGTTTCATGCCGACCAAGTTGGTGGGACGGTCGATGCCGGGCTCTAGTGTCCAGTAGATCTTCTGGTCGCGGACGATGATGCGATCGACCGTGTAGAACGTCCTCAAGATGTCTTCATCGCTGCGCAGGCCGAGGGCGCGCAGGAAGATCGAGCCGAGGAACTTGCGCTTGCGGTCGATGCGGACATAAAGCACGTTCTTCTGGTCGTATTCAAACTCGACCCAGGAGCCGCGATACGGAATGATCTTGCCGAGGAAGTATGTGCGGTTGTTGGCGGTCTCGAAGAAGACGCCTGGCGAGCGGTGCAACTGGCTGACGATTACGCGCTCGGTACCGTTAATGATGAACGTACCGTTCTGGGTCATCAGCGGAATATCGCCGAAGAAGACTTCCTGTTCCTTGATATCGCGGATCGTCTTGTTGCCGGTCTCAGCATCCTTGTCGTAGATGGTCAGGCGCATCGTGACCTTCAGCGGTGCGCTGTAGGTCATGCCACGCTCTTCGCACTCAGCCACGTCGTACTTCAGTTGCAATCCGACGGGATCGCCGCACTTGTTACAGAAGTCCGGTGTGTTGGCGTTGTAGGTGCCGCACTTGGTGCAGAGCACTTCGCCTGGATGGAACGGATCCGTGATGACGGTCGATCCGCAATTGCGGCAGGTGGTACGAAGGTGATGCAGCCCTTTGAGGTGGCCGCATTTGCACTCCCAGTTGCCGATCCCGAAGTCCACGAACTCGAGTTGCGAGACGTTGCGGAAATCACTAATGGGAAACACTGATTGAAAAACTGCCTGAAGACCAGCATCATCGCGCTCACTGGGCAGCTTGTCCATTTGCAGGAAGCGGTCGTAAGAACGCTTCTGGACTTCAATCAGGTTCGGAATCTGGATTGTTGCCGGAATTTTGGAGAAATCGAGACGTTTACGAGTAAGGTTGTCAGTATTGTTCGGCATGAAATACTCCTCGGTTGTCCCAGCCGCGACACGCAGGAGCTACGAACGCGCAGCCAACGCATTGATAGCTGTCCTGCAACCAGGACCGCACCGGCAAGCAGCAATTGCCGGCACTAAGGGCAAACCACTTCGCCCCAACGACGATCTGCGTTTCAGAGCGCCGGGGGCAGAATTTCGGTAAGAAGCTCGCTCGTGGCTAGCTTCGGCATTAAAAATGCAGTAGCGCCCGCGGGGACGCGTCTCCCCGCAAGCGCCAATTTCGGCACTTGGCCTAAATAAATTGTGTATTCCCGCGCCAGTTGTGTGGCCCGTTTTCCGTCCCGGAAGGGCGGGACGGCCCGCCGTCAAGAATCTCTTAATGATAACACAGAACTCCCGCCAGTCTGTGACTCATCAAAAACGCAAAAGAAGCTGTCATTTACTACCTAGATGCCTGAACCCGACATTCGGCTTCAAGTTGCCCGAGGAAAACCGATTCTAGGCCCAATTACCTGCGAGACAAACAGGTTCCGAGTAGGGACGCCCCGACTACTTTCGTCTTCGAAACTGCCCTTCTCGAAACCCGCAATCTCTTACTATCGTCTTTCCGAAACTATCGTCTTTCCGAAACCAAGCTGCAACCTGAGGCAGCGATCACGAATCCTTCGCTGCGCTCGGGATAGCGCCCCGCGGCTCAGATGCCGCGGAAAGCGTTGCTACTTGATTTCAACAGTAGCGCCAGCTTCCGTGAACTTCTTCTTGATGCTCTCGGCTTCTTCCTTGCTGACGCCTTCCTTGACCGGCTTCGGCGCGCCGTCAACCAGGTCCTTTGCTTCCTTCAGACCGAGGCTGGTGACTTCGCGGACGACCTTAATCACGTTGATCTTGTTGCCGCCCACAGCCGTGAGGACGACGTTGAACTCAGTCTTTTCCTCGGCCGGAGCCGCAGCAGCAGCAGCGCCGCCGCCAGCAACCATCACCGGGGCAGCGGCCGCAGCCGAAACGCCCAGCTTCTCTTCCAACATCTTTACGAGCTGCGACGCTTCCAGAAGCGACAGCCCAGCAATCTGATCCTGCAATGCGTTCAAATCCGCCATTTCAATTCTCCGATTATCAGTTGTTTTTTCTTCATTACGTTATTCAGTTATCAAGGCTTCCGATGCGCCAGACCCGCGCGCCTGACAACTGATAACCAAACCCAGTTCCTAGTACCGAGTACCTAGTACTCAGTAGCCAGAAAATTCCTTATGCGCCGGCTGCTTCTCCGCTGCCGCCTGCAAACTTGTTTTCTTTCACGCCCTGGTCGATGACGACGGCGAGATCGCGGCCAACCGCATTCATGACCGTGACCAGGCGCTGCGCCGGGGCGTTGATAAGGAACAGCAGCTTGCTGTAGATCTCTTCCTTCGACGGCATGGTCGCGAGCGCTTCGACTTCCTTCACGCTGAGAACCTTGCCCTCCAGAACGCCGGCCTTAACCGTCAGTTCCGGGTTGTCCTTTGCGAACTTAGCCAGTGCCTTCGCCAGTGCGACCGGATCGCCGTCCGTAAACGCGATGGAGGTAACCCCGGTCAGACCCTGCAGGGCTTCTTCAAGCTGCGTGCCTTTGGCGGCGCGCGCAGCCAGCTTGTTCTTCACGACCTGGTACTTCGCGCCCGTACCACGAACAAGGCGGCGCAACTCGTCATCCTTCGCCACCGGCAACTTGCTAAAGGTGGTGATAACGGCGCTGTTCGCCTTCGTCAGCTTCGAGCTGAGCTTTTCTACGTGTTCGACTTTTTTCGCTTTTGTGAGAGCCATTGCTCAATCCTTTTCTTCGGTAGCGCCGGACTCCAGTCCGGCTGATCCGCCGACGTGGACGTCGGCGCTACAATCTCGCCGCTAAACTTTTGCCGCTGCTTCTGCCGCTGACGAGTCAAGCAGGATGCCGGGGCCCATCGTCGAGCTGATGTAAATGCTCTTCAGATATTTACCCTTGGCGGCAGCTGGCTTTGCGCGAACCACACTGACGATCAGCGCGCGAGCGTTTTCGATCAGCTTCTCGGGCGGGAACGAAATCTTGCCCACCGCCACGTGGATCTGACCCGCCTTGTCGGTGCGGTACTCGACCTTACCGGCCTTCGTCTCTTCGATTGCCTTGGCGATGTCCAGGGTGACGGTGCCGGTCTTCGGGTTCGGCATAAGGCCGCGGGGGCCGAGAATCTTACCGAGACGGCTCAGGGAGCGCATCATGTCTGGCGTGGCGATGATGGCATCGTAATCGGTCCAGTTTTCTTTCTGGATCTTTTCGACCATGTCTTCGCCACCGACGAAATCGGCGCCCGCCGCTTCGGCTTCGCGAATCTTTTCGCCGCTGGCGATAACCAGCACTTTCTTCGACTTGCCGAGACCGTGTGGCAGAACGACCGTTCCGCGAACCATCTGGTCGGCGTGCTTAGGATCGACGCCCAAACGCATGGCGATATCAACCGTCTCGTCGAACTTCGCGTACTTCACCTTTTGGAGAAGCGGAACCGCTTCAGCCAGAAGGTAAGAACGCTTTTCGACAGCGGATTGCGCCTTCTTAATATTTTTGGCTAGTTTTCTCATTTACCTCGTCTCCTAAGGTCACCCGCGAGTGGATCGCGGGGCCGTAGTATTCGACCAGTACTCAGTAACTAGTACTCAGTACTCAGAATTGGTGCCCCATGTCTGCCGTCTTCGGCAGACATGGGATAGAACTAAACTACTTCGAGTCCCATGCTGCGGGCCGTGCCCTTGATGCTCTTGATCGCCGTTTCAAGGGAGGCGGCGTTCAGATCGGGCATCTTCTGCTTGGCAATCTCTTCGACCTGCTTTTCCGTCACGCGGCCGACTTTGTCTTTGTTCGGCGTACCGGAACCCTTCGCGATACCGGCGGCGCGCTTGAGCAGCACCGGGGCAGGCGGGGTCTTGGTGATGAACGTGAACGAACGGTCATTATAGACCGACACGACCACCGGAATGATAAGCCCTTCGAGTTCCTTCGCGTTCGTCCGCGCGTTGAACTGCTTGCAGAACTCCATGATGTTGATCTGCGCCTGGCCGAGCGCGGGGCCGACCGGAGGCGCTGGCGTGGCCTTGCCCGCCGCGATCTGCAACTTAACCTGACCTGTAACCTTCTTTGCCATTGGCTTTCCTTTTTCCTTTTCGATCCGGGTCTAGGATTTTCGGCCCGGAACATGAAATCTCTGCCGTTCTACGGCACTTACCACTTCTCACGTCGGAGCTTTCAGATCACCCGATCACGAAATCACCCGATCACCCGATGCCTTTACGCGACTTTCTCTACCTGGCCAAACTCCAGTTCGACTGGTGTCGCGCGTCCGAAGATGGTGACCATTACCTTCAGGGTCTCGCGATCTTCGTTAACTTCGTCCACGATGCCGGTAAAGGTCGCGAACGGACCTTCGCTGATACGCACGGTTTCGTTCTTTTCGAATTTGACCCTGAGCTTCGGCTTTTCGCGGCTGTCGGCTACTTTGTAAACGATGTGCTGAACTTCTTCTTCGCTAAGCGGCGTCGGATCGTTCGCCGTCCCGACAAAGCCGGTGACGCGGGGGGTGGACTTCACCACGTGCCAGACGTGGTCGCCTTCTCCGCCGCTGCGAAAACCCGTCAGATCCATCTCGACCAGCACGTAGCCGGGATAGAACATCCGTTCACTGGTGTACTTGCGGCCAGCGCGCACCTCAGTGACGGACTCGGTGGGGATCAGGACGCGCCCGATCTTGTTTTCAAGGCCGAACGCCTTGATCCGCGACTCCAGCGACTCCTTCACCTTGCGCTCAAAGCCCGAATAGGAGTGGACGATATACCACTTCATGTTCGGGTTCTTCGGCGCTTCCTGTGAAGCTTCCTGAGCCGGAGTTTCGGCGTTGCCCGTTGCTTCTACTACGGGTTGCTCGCCACCGGTCTGAATCTCGTTTTCGTTGTCCATGTTTAAACGCTTCTTACCACGTTGAAACTAAGCTGCCGGGCCGACTACTTGGCTGCGAAGTAATGCAAAACCCCGTTCACGCCGTGGCTAATGATGAAATCGATCACTCCGAAATAGGCACCGAATATGAAGACGGTAATAACGACCACAACCGTGGTTGCCTGAACTTCCTTCCGCGTTGGGGAAGTTACCTTCTTCATCTCCGTTCGCACATCGCCGATGAACGACGTAAAACGGCCCCAGGTTCCCTTGATCGAGTTGCTCATCCGATCTGTTGTTGTCGCCGGTACGGTTGCTGACTTCGCCATTGTGTGCGGTCCTGCTTTCTACAGCTTTTCCGGGCCAATTTGCGCCAGGCCCGTGGCACTCACTTCCAATCTAAAAATCTGGCAGGGGCGGAGGGATTCGAACCCCCAAGTTCGGTTTTGGAGACCGACAGTTTAGCCGTTGAGCTTACGCCCCTAACTTCATCGAGCCATTTTGCCATCGGGTCATCGGGTCATTGCAGAACCCGATCCTGGCAATCAGATGGCTCGATGGCCCGATTGCCAGATAACCCGATTATTTCGCTTCTTTATGTGCCTGATGCTTCCGGCAGCGCGGACAGAACTTCTTCAACTCGAGACGATCCGGAGTGGTCTTCCGATTCTTCGTCGAGGTGTAATTCTTTTCCTTGCATTCGGAGCACTGCATCGTAATCATTTCGCGGGGCATGTATTACTCCCAAACCTGTCGTTGATTGTGTAGCGACGGGGCTTTGCCCCGCCGGGACGGGTCACAGACCCGTCCCTACACGGACTCTACTTAATAATTTCGCTGATCGTGCCAGCGCCGACGGTGCGACCGCCTTCGCGGATTGCGAAGCGCAAGCCCTTTTCCATCGCGACCGGCGTGATCAACTCGACTACCAGGCTGACGTTATCGCCCG
>JAEYQK010000047.1 GCA_023410055.1 Acidobacteriota bacterium | reverse complement strand
CTCCTAACTTCGCAATAATCACTGTTCAGCCGAACTCTACTGCCGCCACCGAATCACAACCCTCGTCTACGACTCAAGACCAACTGCTTCCGACCATCAAAGCCAGCGCCGATACGCAATCTTCCGTTCTCCCGATCACCAAATCGTCAGCTCATGAAGTCAACAAATCCTCCGCTACTTCTGTTTTCCCCTTTGCGTCCTTCGCGTCCTTTGCGTTGAAATCCGTCAATGGCCCGATGACCCGATCGCTCAATGGCCCGATTCTTCACTCACACACTCGACCTAACTCCTTTAAATCATCAGTGATACGGAAACAGGGTGGGGAGGGGGTGCCCCAGATAGAAGGTGCGCTGCAGCATCCAAATCCAAGCTGCTAAAATCAAAGATGTATCCCTATGTTCGATAATCTTTCGGAAAAACTACAGCGCGCATTCAAGAATCTTCGCGGACAGGGCAAGCTGACCGAAGAAAACATGGACGAGGCCCTGCGCGAGATACGTCTCGCCCTGCTCGAGGCCGACGTCAACTTCAAAGTCGTCAAGATCCTGATCGACCAGATCAAGGCCAAGGCCCTCGGCACCGAAGTCATGACCGCCCTTTCGCCCGCCGAACAGATCGTCAAGATCGTTCGCGACGAACTTATCGAGATCCTCGGCCACGATACAGCCAAGCTGAAGTTTGCCTCTCAGCCTCCGACGGTCGTTCTCATGGCCGGACTGCAAGGTTCCGGCAAGACGACCACCTCTGGCAAACTCGCGCATTGGCTGAAGAAAGGCGGCAATCGTCCCCTGCTCGTCTCTGTTGACGTGTACCGCCCTGCCGCTCGCGAACAATTGAAAGTCGTTGCCAAGTCCGTTGGAGCCCAGATTTACGAAGGCGAAGTCAAAGAGGCCAACACCGAGACCGTAATTCGCCTGGTCAAGGAAGCTCGCCGCGAAGCCATCAACTCCGCCTGCAACTTCCTGATCGTCGACACCGCTGGCCGTCTGCACATCGACGAACAACTGATGGACGAAATGCAGGCGCTGAAGTCGCTGCTGAATCCGCAGGAAATCCTGTTCGTCGCCGACGCTATGACCGGTCAGGACGCCGTCAAGTCCGCGGACGAGTTCCACAAGAAGCTCACTCTGACCGGCGTGGTCCTCACGAAGATGGACGGCGACGCCCGCGGTGGAGCTGCGCTGTCGATCCGCAATGTGACCGGACAGCCCATCAAGTTCATCGGCGTCGGTGAAAAGTACGATGCCCTCGAACCGTTCCATCCGGACCGCATCGTCTCCCGCATCATGGGTATGGGCGACATCATGTCGCTCATTGAAAAGGCTGAAGAAAAGCTCGACAAGAAGAAGTCGGAAGAATTTGCCGCGAAGGCACTCAGCGGCGACGGCTTCTCACTGGAAGACTTCCGCGATCAGCTTCGGCAGGTCAAGAAGATGGGTTCGCTCCAGAGCATCCTCGGCATGCTGCCGAAAGTCGGCGCGCTCGCAAATATGCAAGCCGTGGCCGACAAAGTTGACGACAAGCAGATCAACCGTGTCGAAGCCATCATCAATTCAATGACGGCAAAAGAACGAGCTCACCACGAGATCATCAACGGCAGTCGCCGCAAGCGCATTGCACGCGGCTCTGGCACGAGCATCCAGGAAGTCAATCAATTGCTCCGCCAGTACGCTCAGATGAAGAAGATGTTCAAGGACATGGGTAAACCCAGTTTCACCCGGAGACTCGCAGGAATGAAATTTCCGGGGATGTGATCGAACGCACGTCCGGACGGGTCTTTGACCCGTCCGGACGGGGCACAGCCCCGTCCCTACACAACCCTAAACGGCTGGCTTTCTATTTGCCCGGGGATGTGCATGCCGTACTCAGGAAGTACGCGGCCATCGTTCGCGCGAAACACATGCCTCAAGAGAGGGGTGTTGGTCCGCCAGAGCTGCTCGCGCACTGTCACTTGAGCAATTCTCGGAGGAGGAGAGTAGAAGGACAAAAGGAAAGACTCACACCTGCAACGCAGCAGATGTGAGTCGATCAGAACTCGAGGTTTTTAGACTCCGCCTATTCAGCGCGATCGGCTTCCTTCAGGCGCGCGGCCTTGCCACGCAATCCCCTCAGATAGAACAGCTTGGCGCGGCGAACTTTCGCCGAACGCACAACCTCAATCTTGTCGATGACTTTCGAGTGCAGCGGGAAGATACGCTCGACGCCCTGGCCAAAGCTCATCTTGCGGACGGTAAAGCTGGGCTGCTGTCCGTTGCTCTTGGAGATGACGACGCCTTCGAACGCCTGCAAGCGCTCCTTGTCACCTTCTTTGATCTTTACCTGGACTCGGACGGTGTCGCCGCTCGCGAAATCAGGCAGGTCCGTGCGCCGCGTCTTGGCCACGAGCTTTTCAATAATCAGGGAATTCGGCATTTTACTTTTCCTTCTCGACGCGGCACGTATGGGTTCCGGCGCATTCGCGCAGGATAACCATGCCCGTCAGATTCAAAATTCGAAACTCAAAACTCTCAGTCGCGCCGCGCCTTCTCGGACGTAATCTGCGCGAGTAACACTCTATCTTCTTCGCTCAGGGCCGCTTTTGGCAACAAGTCAGGCCGATTCTTGAGCGTTTTTTCCAAAGCCTTGTACCGCCGCCACCGGCGTATCTCATCGTGATTGCCACCCATCAGCACTTCAGGAACCGCCGCCCCCGCGTACTCCGCAGGCCGCGTGTAGTGCGGATAGTCTAGCAAGCCACCCGATGCTGCCGTCGAATCCGGTAGTCCTTCAACGCCCTCCCACGATCTGGGGCTGAACGATTCCGTCAAAGCCGAGGCTTCGTTCCCCAGCGCACCGGGGATCAACCTCGTGATCGCGTCGACGATGATCGCGGCCGGCAGTTCGCCGCCGCTGAGCACGTAATCACCGACCGAAAGCTCGCGATCGGCAATCTGCTCTGCAACACGCTCGTCTACGCCTTCGTAACGCCCGCAGACCATCACGACACGCTCAAGCGACGACATCTCCGTAGCTACTCGCTGATCGAACAACCGTCCACTTGCGGAGGTCAACACAACGGATTCGTGTAGGGACGGGGCTGTGCCCGGTCCAACAATTCGCTCACACTTGGGAGCTATCCCAAGCGACGCCATACATTCAAAGATCGGTTCCGGCTTTAGGACCATGCCTTCGCCGCCGCCAAATGGGCGGTCATCCACGGTGCGGTGACGATCATGCGTAAACTCCCGCAAATCGTGGACGTTGATCTCAATCAACCCGGCCTCGCGCGCCCTGCGCACTATTCCGTAGTCCAACGGACCACGGAAGAAATCCGGAAAGATTGTGACAATATCAAATCTCAAAAAGCAGATCCCTCGCTTCGCTCAGGATGACGAATCACTAACTACGCTCGGGACCATACTCTGTCTACTCTTCCTGCTTCTCGTGCTGGCGCTGCTTTTCCGCATTGCTGAGCGGAGCGTCCAACTCGAGCATTCCTTCCGGTAGCGACATCGCTATCCGCTTTGCACCGACATCGACCGACTTCAGGTACTCATCCGCAAAAGGAATCATGTATTCCTTGCTCCCTTCGCGAACGATCAACAGCGGCGCTTCACCAGCACCGAACATCACGTCAGTAACTAAACCGATCTCGCGCTCACCCGTGGATTCGGTCACCGCAACCGCGCAACCCTTGAGATCGCTTATGTAAAGCTCTCCGGACTCGAGTTCCGCGCGTTCCGCTGCCGGTATCTGCAATTCGCAGCCGAGCAGTGTTTCCGCCTCCGAGATCGTCTCGACGCCGGCGAACTTGAGGATCATCCGACCTTTATGCGGCCAGAAATCTTCGGTCTGAAGCTCGCGTCTACCACCCTTCGCGTCCAACCCGAAGAGGCGTTCGCGCTCGGCAAATAGCTCAGGGAAGTCAGTGAGCAGATCGGCGGCTACTTCGCCGTGCCTGCCCTGGGTCTTCACCACTTTTGCGATGGTAACGAAATCGTCGGCTATTCCAGAATCTCCAACGCGTACCGCTTATGCAACTTCACCCCGGCGGCGCCGAGGATGGTGCGGATGGAACGGGCCGTACGCCCCTGTTTGCCTATGACCTTGCCCAAGTCGCCCTCGGCGACTCTCAGTTCCAGGACCGTCGTCTCTTCCTCATCGACTGCTTCGACGGAGACTTGCTCCGGCTCGTCAACCAGCGCTTTCGCGATTTGCTCGACGAGACTGCGCACGTCCCCACCTTGCTCGCTGGTCATACCTTGCTCCTGCTCGCCGTGGGGGACGAACTTCTATCGTCCCGCAAGCTGTGGTTATGCAGCCGGTGTGCTGGCTGGGGCCTTCTCGACCAACTTGGCTACGCGCTCGGACAGCTGTGCGCCTTTGCTGCGCCAGTAGTCGATACGATCACGCTTGAGTTCCAGGCTGGCCGGGTTCGTGCGGGGGTTGTAGGTCCCTACGACTTCGACGGAACGGCCGTCACGGGCGCGGTCCTTCTCAATGACAACCACTCGATAGTACGGCTGTTTCTTCGCGCCACGGCGCGACAGACGAATCATTAACACAGTAACTCGGTGTCCTTTCCTGCTTATTCCTAAAAAGGTGAGGCAAACGCTTATTATTGCGTAGTTTGGCGCGATTGGCAACAACTCTGAGCGCACACTAAGGCCCATTCCGGGCACGCCAATGCCTGAACAATACTTTATCAGACGCAATTCGGTACAGCTAACATCTATTTGAGAGATGATCAGGAACTTAATCGCATCATTCGTATTGGCTTCACTGGCGGTTACGGCGATCGGGGCGGAGAAGTCGAAGCCGCTGGCCTCGTATAACACGATCGTCCTGCAACCCTTCACCGTTGATCCAGAACTCGCTAAGGCGAAGTTCCCGATGGATTACGAGAATGTACTGGAAAAGACGCTGTTTGCGCGGTTGCTGTCCGAGCGCGTGTTCGAGTCGGTTGTGGACGCTTCGCTTGATCCGGGGGCGTTGAAGGCCAAGCAGCCTCGGGCTCTTGTCGCTTCTGGCGAAGTTGTGGACTTCTACAAGGGGAATCGCGCGGCGCGGGTGATTGTCAGCTACGGAGTGGGATCGGCGCGACTGAAGATTGCGATGGTGCTCAGGGACGCGGAGTCAGGTAAGGAAGTGCTTCGCATTGAGCAGGAAGGAAGTTATGCGGGGTTTGGAAATCTCACTGGCGGGTCGGCAGAGAAGGCAAGAAATGAATCGGCGCGTAAGGTCGTCGACGGACTGGTTAAGAAAATAAAGGCTTCGAAGTGAGGTTGCGACATTTGCACCAATAATGGTGCAATATCCTCAGTGGCCCCCCTCCCCCCTATACCCAGTGATTTGTTGCAAACAAAGATATTTAGCCACTTTTTGCTGCTACAATCAGCAATCTAAAGGACTTATACGTAAAAACCCGAAAACAAAGGACTTAGGCGTCGGCCCACAGACGAGCATAGGAACTGCTGAGGGAAGCCTTTGTGGCCTGAGCCTGACCTCAGTACCTAAAGGCACCATCGACGAGAACGCTTTTTCGGCACGACTGAAGTCGTGCCCTTCCCAAGAAGCGCTCCTTCTCGCAGACTGTAACTCGTGCCCTTCCGCATAGATGCGGCTACTCTACTTATATTCTAGCAAGTTGGAAGTCCAAACCCGACAGGCACGCGGTTGGGCCATCTCCCGAATAGTCAACAGATTACGGGGACAGAGAACCGAGCTCCCTCTTGACATTTTTCCAGCCGCGCAGTGCAAGAACCTCTCTCTCCGGCGTTCCTGATATTAGTTGCAAGTCGTGAGTTCTCTGCCTAGAGTTGCAGGAACGACTGACGACAACACAAAGAACTGCCGTACGGGAGCGAACATGCGAGTGTTGCTGGCTGGACCCGACTACGAAGAGAACCTTTCTATCCGTTATCTTTCTTCTTCCCTACAAGCTGCTGGACACGAAACGGTTCTGGCGACGTTCAATTCCGAAGCCGATCTCGATGCCGTTGCGGACACGGCCGAGGACGTCGATATCGTAGGACTCTCGATGTGTTTTCAATCGCGCGCGTTGGAGTTCCTTCATCTGGCGCGTGAGATCAAGTCGCGCGATCCGCAGAAGCTGATTGTAGCCGGAGGCCATTACGCCTCGTGTGCTGCCGCTGAACTGCTTGAGCATCATCCGGAACTGGACATCATTGTGATCCACGAGGGAGAGCGCACTCTGGTCGAGATCGCCGATGCCGGTGTCGATCTGGAAGGCGTTATGCCTAAGATTGCTGGCATCGCCTATCGTCAGCGAGATCAGGTGTGTTTCACTGCTGCGCGGCGCACGCTCGATGATCTCAATTCCCTGCCGTTTCCAGACCGCTGCGGTCCGGTTCATTACATTGCCGGGGTGCCGACGAGCTATCTGGTGGGAAGTCGTGGGTGTTATGGAAGTTGCGCATATTGCTGTATCACGACGCTGCACCGTATGGCTCCGGGCAAGCGCTTTCGTCAGCGACGGCCTGAACTGATCGCGGACGAAATGGCTGCGCTCTACCACCATCGCGGTACTCGTCAGTTCGTTTTCCACGACGACAACTTCCTGGTGCCGTCGGAGAGCTTGAATCATGCGCGAATCACGGCGTTCGAGAAGGCGCTGAAGGAGCGCGGCATCGAGACCATCGCCCTCGTGATCAAGTGCCGACCTGCGGACACTAAGCTCGATGTCTTTCGGCGGCTGAAGCAACTCGGGCTGGTACGCGTTTTTCTTGGGATCGAATCGGCGACACCCCGCGGATTGCTTTCGCTAGAGCGTAAGCAGACGGTTGACGACTCCGTGCGGGCGCTTGAGGTCTGTGCTGAACTGGATATCTCCGCGCAGTTCACGATTATGACGTTCAATCCGGACGCAACGGAGGAGACGCTGCGCTCGGACATCACTTTCATGCGGCAGTTCCGGGGCAATCCGTTGAACTTTTGTCGCACGGAGATCTACACGGGCACTCCGTTGGAGAAGCGCATGATCGAGGTGGGGCGCGCTCGCGGCAACTATCTCGCGCGGGTTTACGGCATGGCTGACCCGGTGACGGAACGTGCGTGCAACATCGCGCTTGATCTTTTTGGTACGCGTTGCTGGAGCAGCAACAGCCTGATGCAGATTGCGATCGGGCTCGACCACACGGCGGCCGTCGCGAAACGCTTTTACTCTGGCCCCGAACGGATCACCGTGTGTGATGAGGTCGCGAGTTGGCTGCGGACAGTCAATCTGGATACGATCAATTTGCTCGAACAGGTTGTCGACATCAGCGCATCAGGTGCGAGCGATGATGACCCCGGCTTGCTACGTGCGATTCGTGATCTGAAAGAGCACGAAGCAGCAACGCGCCCGCTGTTCCTGTCGGAAGCGATGGAATTGCGCTCACGACTGCAGGCGCTTCGGCAAACGAACAGTTCGCAATTCCAGCAACTTCCCGGACCGAGACTGGTGTTGGCGAAACAGGTAGCGGCGGCGGTGCTTGCGGTTGGGGTGCCCACTGTTTCAGTCGTGGCACAAGACTCAAAGAGCCCGTCGAGCGCCGCAACAGCCGACAAGAAGATCAGCGCACTCGATGCTCTTCAAGCAATCGCGAACAAGACCATGAGTTGCGAGGAGACATCGAAGTCTTCGAACCAAACGCAGGTCGCCTCGCTAAGCGGAGTCGTCAAGGACCGCACTGGAGTCCCCGTTTCCAGTGCGCTGGTCACCATCACCAACGCAGACACGAATACGAGTTGTATGGTCAAGGCCGACAAAGCAGGCAAGTACGCGGCCGTGGGGCTTGTGGCTGGTCGCTACTCCGTGAGTGCAGACGGGCTGAATTTCAATACTGCCGTAAAGTCTGACGTTGCTCTGACGGCAGGCGCTCACGAGACCGTCAATTTTGTGTTGGATATGAGCGAGAGGCAGGGATGCTGCGAGTATGCACCGCCGCCGCTTAAGCCTCCTTTGGAAGAAACAGTTCCTCCCAGCACACCCACGACTCCATCGAAAGCTGACCAGCAGAACTTGACGTGCACACTTTCGGGCAAGGTTGTTGATGCCGCCGGCGCCGTTATTGCGGATGCGACGATTACAGCCACAGAGCTGGACACCAAACGCACACAAATAGTGAAGACCGACCAAGCTGGTAAGTACGAAATGCGCGATCTTGCTGCTGGGCAGTACTCGGTTCGCGTTGAATCGAAGGGATTCCGTGTAGCGGAGCGCTCAGGTATAACGCTGAGCCACAATTCACGCGATGCAATCGAATTCCAGCTGGACGCGGGTGTCACCGAAACGGCGGCGATACCACTGGAGTTGGTCACTGAAACAGCAAGTGCCTCGTCAATGATCGGCGTTGTTACAGATCAGGCCGGAGCAGCTATTGCCAACGCAACGGTCTCAATCGTTAATGTCGATACCAAAGAGGTCCACGGTCTGACGACCAACGACAAGGGGGAGTACGTTTCGACAGCGCTTCCCCCAGGTAAATACACGCTGACTATCGACGCCCCGGGATTCAGGAAATACGAGCGAAAGGGAGTTGTTTTGCAGCAGGATTCCTCGATACGCGTCGACGTTACGATGGAAGTCGGAGCAGGTGTCTGCGAATATGTAGCCGCTCCTCTCGGTAGCACTTGGGAAACCCCTCTTTGGTACAAGAAGAAACCGTTCGACTACACGGTGGGTACGGAAGAGAAGGATCGGCATAGCATCTACGGCGTTGCGGCGCTGGTATACGGCGACTGGAGGCACTGGATACCGATCTTCGAGGCCAACCGCGACATCATCAAGAAACCGGGCGCGATCCCCAATGGAACGACGCTGGTTGTCCCGCCGGAGAAGCACAATATTCCGAAGCTGGCGTCAAAGGTGATGCCGGTGTATCCGGCTGCGGCTGCAAAAGAGAACGTGGTGGGAGATGTTGTACTAGAACTTGCGATTAACAACGACGGCACGATCGCGGCGATCGACGTGATCGACGGTGATCCACTGCTGGTTGACGCAGCAACGACAGCAGTGAAGAAATGGCGTTTCCAGCCGCCGACCGGGAATCAGAAGGCGCTGTTTGTGATCGCCATTTCCTTCAGCAAAGATGGAAAAGTCAGAGTGCAGATGTGAGAAATTCAGGGAGCGAGTTCGTGCGGAGCCGACTTGATCCCGCTCTGGTTTTGGGACAAACTAGGCGTCATGCTGTACGACGCTGGGCTTGAAGCCGCACGGGCACCTTTGTTCGGAATTGGCGGATTGCTCGGTGTCAGCATGATGATCTTGCTGCTCGTCGCCTTCCCCGAAGTGCGCTGGTTCGCGCTGCTCAGTATCCCGCTTGGAATTGTTATGGCCGCAGGAATGAGAGCCTGGAGGTATTGGGAGTATGAGCGTGAGGGCCGGCTGATCTGGAAACGCGGTGTGAGGCACTTTCGCTGGCCCCAGCCAATCAGTTGATCCTTTACCTCGGGGGCTGAAGCCCCGGTTATAGTTGCAGTGCTGAATCGCAGGCCTAAAGTTCTGCGCCACCGGTCTTCTTCTGTCGCCCCTACGGGGCTCGTGAGTCGTCGTTTTCGATAACCCAGCGCTTCCGCGCTGGGCTAATTGAATACCGGCCTACGGGCCTGTGGGACTCTGAAGTCGAGCCAACCCAAGAGTGCACCTGCAGACAAACAAGCTGGCACGCAACAGTTGGATCGTGATCGGACACTACCAAGCCAATTTGTGAGATATTTCTATTTATTCACAGAGCACTAATTTGCCGCGCCGATTCCAACTCGAGCCCGACGAGGAGATATCCAAGTCTGCTGCCAAGCTGCGTCTGCTGAAGAAGCTCCACTGCACGACGAAGTACGAGAAGGAAGCGTGGCAGGCGGGGGCGCAGTTTGTGGCCGGTGTTGACGAAGTTGGGCGGGGATGCTTGTTTGGTCCGGTTGTCGCTGGGGCGGTAATTCTGGATCCGAACTATCGGATTCGTGGTCTGCGCGACTCGAAGCTCCTGCCGGAAAAGAAGCGCGATGAGTTCGCGGCGCGGATCAAGGAGCACTGCCTGGCGTGGGCGATTGCCGCGGTGGACTCGGCGCGTATTGATCAACTGAACATCTACCACGCTTCGAAGGCGGCAATGTTGGAAGCGGTCTCCGCGCTTTCTATCAGACCTGATTTCCTGTTGATTGACGCCATGGTGCTGGACCTCCCTTGCGCTCAGAAGAAGATCATCCACGGAGACGCGCTTTCGGCGTCGATAGCGGCCGCATCGATCATCGCGAAAGTGCATCGTGATGCGCTGGTGCGGGAGTGGGACCCGGTGTACCCAGCCTACGGACTGGCTTCGAACAAGGGCTACGGATCGAAGAGACATATTGAGGCGCTGCGCGAGTTCGGACCATCGCCTCTGCATAGGCAGTCGTTCGCTCCGGTCTGGAACGCATCGGCGCCGCAGGAGGTGCTTGAGTTCATGCTGGAGACGGAGGACGAGGCGATCAAGGGAGACTAGTCTCAGAGCAAGTCGAGATGAAATTTGCAGACTCGGTAGCCGGTTGACGAGAGTACTTCGAGGACGATGCGATCGTAGATAGAAACTTGGTGGGGCAATTCGAAGCCGATATCGAAAATGCGTTCATCGTAAACGATTTCTGCAGGCATACCGATCAGGCGTACGTATTGCGGGGGCAGAGACTCTTGCTCGAGTCCGTGGAAGATAATCATCCCAAACCGAAGATTCAGAAGGTACTCATTTACGGCAGAATCGGACATGCTCAGGGTGCCGTACGAGTCATCAAGGGTGAGCATATCGGGACGCATCGCCGTTGCCGTAAGCCGAAATCTGATTTGTTGAGGATATGCCTGGACTTTGCTTCCATTGGAAGTGAACAGCAAGCGCCCTTCCTCGGGACCGTGCCAGCCTTCGAAATAGGGGCTCTCTGCCGTGGCCAGCAGATACAAGGAACGCTTGGAAGGCCTGAGTTCGATGCGTTCAGCACCTAATGGTATCTGTGAATGGTATGTTCTTTCATAAGTCGAGGAACTTCGTGCGTGGTCCTTGCAGATGCCGACAACGGCAAAGAGCAAAACGAAAAACGCTAATTTCCTCATACTCGACCCGTTAACTCGGCAGTCTGAATTCCTACCGTTGTGAGCCGCCAGATCATTCCCTGTAACACGAGAGGCTCCGCAAGTATGATGTGTTTGTGCGAGAAGGAGATTGATGCATAGACTGCTTTGCATTACCGCGCATCCTGACGACGAAGCCGGCGGCTTTGGCGGGACACTGGCTCTGTACGCAGGGCGAGGAGTCGAAACCCATGTGATCTGCCTGACACCCGGCCAAGCAGCTAGTCACCGAGGCGACACGCGTTCAGAAGAAGAGCTGTCTGAGCGAAGGCGGCAGGAATTCGCGGCGTCATGCCGAGTCCTGAATGTAAAGCATGGAGAAGTGCTGAGCTACCGGGATGGAGCTTTGGACCATGCTGATCTGTATACCGTTGCTGCCGATTTGGCCCGTTGGATTCGCCGGATCAAGCCTCATGTCGTGATCACTTTTGGGCCGGAAGGCGCCCTCACCGCGCATACGGATCACGGAATGGCTTCGATTTTCGCAACTTGCGCGTTCCACTGGGCGGGCCGCAGTAACCGATTCGCGGAGCAGTTCAGCGAAGGCCTGGAATCACA
Source organism: Acidobacteriota bacterium (assembly GCA_023410055.1). Classification (GTDB taxonomy): domain Bacteria; phylum Acidobacteriota; class Terriglobia; order Terriglobales; family Acidobacteriaceae; genus JAEZPW01. The sequence goes on along the minus strand of JAEYQK010000047.1, from coordinate 6,095 downwards.
CCGGGCGCAGAAGCTGTACTACGGCACAGCAGGATTCACGTTGCCGGAGCGTCAACCAGTGTCGCTACCGCCGTCTACCGCAGTGATCGACATTTCAAAGCATTTTGAGCAGAAGATACAGGCCTTTCGTGCTCACACGACACAGGCTCCTTTGTTACCGATATTTGAAAAGAACATTGCAGCAGGACAGCAACGAGAGCTGTTTCATCTGGCTGCCGCCGTCACGCCAAGGCAGATGCAGATGGAGACGGACCTCTTCGAAGGGATAGCAGAGGAGTAGGAAGGTCCACGACACCAAGCTTGATGCTTCCGAATAACGCTTTTCCGCTGCGTATTTGCCAGTATCCGACGCAAAGCAATATCAAGAACACCACGATCGCTAGAAGAATGCCGATACCGAAGCGCTTTTGTCTGATTTGTGCCGGCTCTGAGTTTGGCTCGTACTTGGAGCGGCTCAATTCAGGTTCTTGTCCCGAAGCCGCACCAGAACAGTCGGTGTGCAGTGCCCGACTAGGCGCCAGCTCAACCCGCGGATCGCTCCTGCAATCTCGTGCTGCGCCGCACATCCAGCAGAATTGACCCGTATCGGAAAGCGGACTGCCGCATTCCCTGCAAGTGCTTCCGATTCTGCCAATCCCTTTACTGTGTCCAGCGATTGAACCTAGGGGAGCAGATAGTTCCTCTCCTTTGGACGGGATTTTTGTTCCGTTCACCTGTTCGCCTATACCCACTTTGCTTTGAGCCTCCACCCGGTTACTGGCATCCGACGTTCCACAGGGGAACTCCAGCTTCAGACTTTGTCCCTGCCCAAAAACGCCCTGAATTGCTCGTTCCGACAGCGTCAGGGGTTCCCTGTGCTGCAAGTTGTTACATATTGTTGCGATTCGTTAGCTTCTTCCTTCTCGACGGATGCCAGAGTTCTTCTCAGTAAACTGGCAGTTTTTCCGTACCAACATGAGTGCATATGGAGCTTCTGGGAGCGCGTTGCGCAGTGCTGCAATGTTATGATGCTGCTCGTGAACAAGCAGGTAAGCAGAGGTAAGTTCATCACGATCGAGGGCTTGGACGGGTGCGGCAAGAGCACGCAGTTGAACCGACTTGCGGAGAGGCTGCATGAAGCGGGAGTGGATGCTCTGGTTACCCGCGAGCCAGGTGGAACGGAAATTGGTGAGAGGATTCGAGGGTTGCTTCTCGACTCACGCACGCATGGACTGTCTCCCTGGGCAGAACTGGCGCTGATGTTTGCCTCCCGGGCCCAACAAATTGATGAAGTCATTTTGCCGGCAGTCGATAAAGGCACTTGGGTACTTTGCGACCGCTTTACGGATTCCTCAGAGGTCTACCAGGGCGGAGGGCGACAGTTGGGAAGCGAACCCGTGCTGGAGTTGCACCGGGTATTGTGCCGCGGGATTCAGCCCGATCTGACGATTCTGATGGATTCCGAAGTCGAGCATAGCGTCGAACGGGCGCGGCGAAGAAACCTGAAGCAATCCGGAACGGATCAACCGGACGAGAACCGGTTCGAACAGGAGAACAGGGCCTTTTTCAACCGAGTTCATGAGAAGTACCTTGAAATCGCACGACGGGAGCCTCGGCGGATTTTCACCGTCGATGCTCGCCGCCCTGCTGAGATTGTGCAGCGGGAGATTTTCGAAGAGGTCCGGCGGCGATTCTTGGGCGCAGCCGCTTCGCGATGACCCCTGCCCGGCTCCTCTGTGGTGCACCCATACGAGTGTTAGGATGACTGCATACGATGAAGGCAAGAACAACGAAGAGAGCAGCACAGAATACCTCTACCCCAGATGAGCACTCTGGAGCTAAGCAGGCTCGCCACCCTCATCTTGGAACCGAACTGGTCATCATCACGGGCATGAGCGGGTCGGGAAAGATCTCCGTTCTCAAGGTGTTCGAAGATCTGGGCTACTACTGCGTTGATAATCTCCCGGTGGAGTTGATCGAAAACTTTGCTGAACTCGTAAAGCAGTCCGGGGAGATCGAAAAAGCGGCGTTGGTAGCGGACGTTCGCGAAGGCGAGAACCTGAAACGCCTGCCCCAAATCGTGAAGGAACTAAAGCAGCGCCTTCAGACAACAGTGGTGTTTCTCGAGGCAAGCGACGAAGCATTGATCCGACGCTTCAGTGAAACGCGGCGCCCACATCCTCTGAGCGGGAAATCTATTCCGGTCAAGAAGGCAATCGCCTCTGAACGTCGTCAACTCGGCGTTATCCGCAACTCAGCAGACGTCGTGATCGACACGTCAAAGTTCAACGTTCACGAACTCCGCGCACATATCGTCCAGCGGTTCGAGCACAAGTCGGCAAGCACCAACTTGCTTGTCTCCGTGATCAGCTTCGGCTACAAGCATGGAGTCCCGGCCGAAGCGGACCTGGTTTTCGACGTGCGTTTCCTTCCAAACCCGCACTTTGTTCCGGAGTTCCGACCCTTGACGGGAAAGCATCCGAAGGTGGCGCAGTACATCCGATCGTTCCCTCAGACTCAGGAATTCATTCATCGCGTTTCCGATATGCTCGTGTACCTGCTGCCGCACTACATTGAGGAAGGCAAGAGCTACCTGACAATCGCGTTCGGGTGCACTGGCGGACAGCATCGATCAGTCCTCATCGCGCAGGAGGTGGCAAAGCGCTTATCAAAGGCGGGATACCCCGCGAAAGTGAATCATCGGGATTCGCCTAAGTAGTTTCTCTTCCTGAGTTTTCGTGAGACAATTCGTCCGTCCTTCAGACACTCACGATGAATACTGTTCCTACCCCCGTGTATCCTTCTGCGCCGATTCCGGCGCAGCGCCCTGGCTGGTTCGCACGGAACTGGAAGTGGTTCGTACCGTGTGGATGCGCCACGATTCTGGTGGCCTTTGTTGCGTTCATCTTGGCGATAATCGGAATCGTGATGTTCTCGATGAAGAGTTCCGATATCTACTCAGCAGGATTGCGGAAGGCTCAATCGGATCAGCAAGTTGTGCGCCGTTTGGGTACTCCGATCACGGCTGGATGGTGGACGAGCGGGAACATCAACGTGCAGCCTGGCACTGGCAATGCCGATATGACGTTCCCAATCTCCGGACCGAAGGGGAAAGCCACAGTCCACGCTGCCGGAATAAAAAGAGGTGGCGAGTGGAAGATGCAGGTTCTGCAGGTCACGTTTGAAGGCTCCGGAGACACTCTGGACTTGGTTAACGAGCAGCCCTCGACAGACAATGTTCCGAGGAATGACATCTGAGCGGCGCGCGGAGGCTACTCAGGTATTTTCCGTATGTCCATAAGGCTTTATTGAACAGCAACATATATCGGAAAAGCCTCACGTTCCGCTAGAATAGTAACTTGCGTTCTCCGCGACTAAATTCGTGTAAACGGCAGGGTCTATGCGGCAGCTGATCAGGCTCGTCAGATACGTTGTCCCATACTCGCTGCAGTTTGTGGCCTCAGTGCTTCTGATGGCCATGGTGGGATTCCTAGACGCGTTTCGCATCGCGCTGGTCGGGCCCGTCATCGATCGAGTACTCAATCCGGCAAGCAATTCCCAGAACATCGCACTCTTCCCTGCGCCCATTGCGAACCACGTCGTTTACCTGCAACAGTTCGTTCCGCAGCATTTTACGAACGCCTGGACGATAGTTGCGTTTCTCATGGTTGCAGCGACAATTCTGAAAGGCATCTGCGACTACATCGGTACCTATCTGGTGAACTACGCAGGTTTCGGCATGATTACCGACCTGCGCAACGACCTATACAACGCGATCCTGCGCAGGTCGGTGGCATTCTTCCAGAAGGTGTCGACGGGAACGGTTCTTTCGACAGCGATCAACGACGTAGAGCGCGTGCAATTCGCGATGTCGCAGGTGCTGGCCGAATTCCTGCAGCAGTTCTTCACCTTCCTGTTTACGGCGGGCTTGGTCATAGTGCTGGGTCGCAAGTACTCTCTTGTGCTGCTGATTTTTGTCCCAATCGTGATCATGTCGGCAACGAAAATCGGCCGTCAGGTGCGTAGCACGACGCGCACTGGGCAGGACAAGCTAGCAGAGATTCAGAACATCCTGCACGAGACGATCACCGGTGTTCGCATCGTGAAAGCCTTCAGCATGGAGCTCTGGGAGATCCTGAAATTCCGCGGCGCAGCCAAACGTCTGTTTAGGGCTAATCTTCACTCCGTCCGCGCTGCTGCGATCAGTTCCCCGCTGATGGACATTCTCGGTTCGGTCGCGATCGCCCTGCTCCTGTTGATGGGCCGCGACGCCATCAAGAATCACGTCTTTACGACCGGTACGTTCCTGGCGTTCATCATCGCAGTTTTCAAACTCTACGAACCGGTTCGTAAGTTTGCATTGTTCAACAACAATTTTCAGCAGGCGCTGGGAGCGTCGGCTTCCGTCTTCGCGTTCATGGATTCACGCGATGATGTCCGCGAAAAGCCCGGCGCGAAGCTCTTGCCTGCATTCCACAATGCAATCACTTTCGATCATGTCAGTTTTTCGTATGAATCCGAAGGTGGCGAACAACGCGAGATTCTGCACGACATAGACCTGAACGTCCAAGCTGGAGAAGTTGTTGCAATCGTGGGTTCGAGCGGCGCTGGGAAGTCGACGCTGGTACACCTGATTCCCCGATTCTTCGACGTGAGCTCAGGCCGATTGTTGATCGACGGCCAGGACGTGCGCGACGTTACGGTGGGATCACTGCGCTCACAGATCGGTATCGTCACGCAGGAGACTATCCTCTTCAACGACACTGTTAGAAACAACATTGCTTATGGTCAGCCGAGCGTGGCCCAGGCCGAGGTGGAAGCGGCGGCACGCGCTGCCCTGGCTCACGACTTTATCTCATCACTGCCAAACGGCTACGACACGATGATTGGCGAGCGAGGATTACGACTTTCGGGAGGCGAGCGTCAGCGGATCGCGATCGCTCGCGCGATTCTAAAGAACGCCCCGATCCTGATTCTCGACGAAGCTACATCGGCATTGGATAGCGAGTCCGAATCGCTCGTGCAGTCGGCGTTGCAGAACCTGATGCAGGGACGCACGGTGTTCGTGATCGCGCATCGGCTCTCGACGGTGCGGCATGCTGACCGCATTCTTGTGATTGAGAATGGCATGATCGCGGATTCAGGCTCCCACGAAGAACTGATGAACCGGCTGGGTACATACCGCCGGCTTTATGAACTGCAGTTCCTGGATATTGACGCAGTTAATACAAAGATGAACGGCGTGCCCGTTTCCAGTTAGGTCATAAATGAAAGTTCGATCCATGACAGGATTTGCTCAGGCGAAAGAGCAAGTCAACGAACAACTAAGCTTCACGCTTTCGCTGAAATCGGTGAACCATCGGTTTCTCGATCTGCACCTGCGCATGCCGCCGGAGAGCGATGCGCTTGAGATGAAGCTGCGCCGAACATTGAAGGAGAAGATCGCGCGCGGTCACATCGACCTCGTACTGAATATTCAACGTACAAACGCAGCCGGCATGTCGGTTAACAAGACGCTGGTCGGCGGATACGTTCAGGCGTTTCGTGATAGTGCTAAGGAATTCGGCGTCACTGGCGAACCCGACCTCAATGCTGCGTTCCGGCTTCCCGGAGCATTGGAAGGTTCCAACGGCGCGATGGGGCTTGAGCCCGAACTGGAATCGGCCGTGATGTCGAAGCTCGAAGACGCAATTGCGCGTCTGAATGAAATGCGCAGCGAAGAAGGCCGCAGCATCGAGCGCGAGCTGCGAGAACTACTGAATCGTGTGCAGTCGGCCATCAGCGAAGTCGAGAAGCACAGAGACGCCGTGCTGCACGCCTACATGGACAAGATCCATTCGCGCATGCAGGAACTCGTGGGTGTCCACGCAGACAAGGATCGCATGCTGCAAGAGGCTGCCCTGTTGGCGGAACGCAGCGACATCCGCGAAGAGATCGTCCGCATGCACACGCACATTAAGCACTTCGGCGGACTTCTCGATCAGGGCGGCGAAATCGGGAAGAAGCTCGACTTCCTGCTGCAAGAAATGAACCGCGAAGCGAACACGCTGCTTTCCAAGACAAGCGGCGTGGCGGGAGAGGCATTGCGGATTACAGAGCTGGGACTGGCGTTGAAG
>JAEYQK010000019.1 GCA_023410055.1 Acidobacteriota bacterium | reverse complement strand
ATGGTGCTGGCGCACGAACTCGCACACATTGCACAAGGCGATCAGATCGACACGAAGTATGCCTTCGCAGACCGCATGGTAGCGCCGGACGAGCAGAGCTTCGAGGTCTTCCGCTTCCAGCGCGAAGAGAGGGACGAAATAGCAGCAGATCAGAAGGCGGTCGAGTTCTTGAAGAATTCTCCATACAAGGGCAACCTGGGGAATGTCGGCCTGTTTCTGCGGACCCTGCAGATGCGTGCTGGCGCTATCCCAAACCTCAATTCGCCACGCTTGGGCAACGGAATGACGAAAGGGGACAAAGTCATCCGAATGCCAGACTTGATGGCCAGCGCGCCCGAGCTGCAAATGCGCAAGCTGGACCAGATAACAGCACTACCGCTAGGCGGGCGCGTCCATCTCGATGCTTGGGACGATACTGTCTCCCTGGTGAAAACGAAGCCAGTTCCATTGCTTTCGCAGAAGGAGAAGATGCCGTTCGAGGTGACGCCTATGATCCTGCGGTTAACGAGGATCGCCCCTCCCGCTTCGCCAGATTCGGGAACACCGAATTCAGGTTCAGCGGCGAGTACTTTGGGCACTAACGCCGATAAACCTCAAGGGGCTCCTGCTGCCACAGCCAGCGGATCGAACAGCTCAAACTAGGAGCTCTGGCCGTTAGGATACGTGAGCCGCAGAATCTGAGCTGTGCTCCTATTTTGAGCGGACAGTCCTGGCCTGAGCTGCTCGCTCGTACACTCTCACGTATTCCTTCGCGGATACAGCCCACGAGTAATTCTTGGCCATTCCGTTGCGCATTAAGGAGTGCCAGCTATCTTTGTCTTTGAAGACCGCGAGGGCTGTATGAATCGCGCCCAATAGGGCATCGCCGGTGTAGGGCGCGAATTTGAAACCAGTTCCCTTTCCTGTCTTTGGATTCCAGTTCTCAATCGTGTCGTCGAGTCCGCCAGTTGCACGCACCACGGGAACTGTTCCGTACCTGAGGCTGTATATCTGATTCAACCCACAAGGTTCGTAACGTGAAGGCATCAGGAACATGTCGGCCCCGGCTTCGATCTTGTGAGCGGTTGCGTTGTCGTAGGCTACTTTGAGAAGAACGCGCTCCGGGTATTGCTTATTGAGCCGCTTAAAAGTATCTTCATATTTCTTGTCGCCCGAGCCAAGAATGCAAAGAGTCAACTTCTCGCGAACGAGACGATCAATGATCTGGGCGATCAGATCAAATCCCTTCTGGGCGGCAAAACGCGAAACGATTCCGATCACCGGCAAGCTGGGATCGGTCTTCTCCGCTCCGAAACCAGCTAGCATGTCAAGTTTGCACTGCGTCTTGCCAGTAAGGTCATGTGCTGAGTATTGTGCGGCAATATGCGGGTCGGTTTCGGGACTCCACTCGGCATAATCCACTCCGTTCAGGATTCCGCTCAGGGTCGCAGCCCTGCTCTTCAGTACACCATCCAAGCCGAAGCCGTACTCGGAAGTCTGTATCTCCTGGCTATAGCGCCTGCTGACCGTGGTGATGAAATCCGAACTAACCAAAGCTCCCTTCAGGAAGTTAACCTTGCCGAAGAATTCCATCTTCGAAATCGTGAACAGATCCCACGGAAGCATTAGCAGAGGCAGCGTGTCCGCCGGGAACAGCCCCTGGTATCCCATGTTGTGAATCGTGAACACAAGACCCACGTGCTCAAAAGCAGGATCCTCGCTGTACAGAGACCGGACCAGAACGGGCACCAAAGCTGATTGCCAATCATGACAGTGGAATACATCGGGGACTCCGAGTATCTTTGAAGCTTCGAGAACGGCGCGGCAGTAAAGCGCGAAGCGTTCTGCATTGTCTGGGTAGTCTCCCGCACGAGTTCCGTAGAGTGACTCACGATCGAAAAAGGGCGGGTACTCGATAAAGTAGAACTGCACACCGCGGTGGGTCCCACCGTCCAGGACTGAGCAGAAGCGGTATTTGTCGTCGAAGGGAACGGTCACGCTGAGCAGGGCCGTGCTGGTATTCTTCGGCAGCTTGGTTTGACGATATCGCGGCAGGTAAACTGTTACCCTGTGGCCGAGTTCAACCAAAGCCTGAGGCAGAACGCCGACGACATCTGCCAGACCGCCGGTTTTGGAGAACGGGACGCATTCTGATGCCGCGAAAACGATGTGCATTAGCATATCTCCTGGATGAGGGTAACGGCGCTCAGCGGCGAACGGGTTTGTCTCAAACTAAAGAGTTGAAGAGCCATGTGTAGGTGCTTTGAATTCACGACGAAAGAACGAGTTTAATGGCGAACGAAAAAGCGGTCAAACAAGTGAAGAGCATCCCGACTGATCAGGAATCAGCGACACCTCGGGCGAAGAAGAGCTTAGGACAGAATTTTCTCAATGACCGGGGAGCTGCTCAAAAGATCGTCGAGGCCCTGGGGGACATTTCACAGAAGACCGTGATCGAGATCGGCCCGGGCCGGGGCGTTCTGACCGGACTACTCATCGGGCGCGCGGCGCACATCATCGCCATTGAGTTGGATCGTGTGTTGGCTGCGCAGATGCGGATGAAGTGCGCCAATGTGCCCAATATCGAGGTTCTGGAAGCCGATATCCTCTCCGTGGACCTTGCTTCCCTGCTTGGGCCGCGTCCAGGACGCACGGTTACAGGACTGACGCCACGACCACCGGAGCGCGTCCGAGTTGTCGGAAACATTCCGTACTACATCACCTCTGATATTTTGCTGCGCTTATTTCAGTACCACCGGTTCTTTGACTGCATCGTCATCATGGTGCAGAAGGAAGTTGCCGATCGGATCACCGCCAAGCCTGGCACGAGCGAGTACGGCCTGTTATCAGCTACTTGCCAGCTGTATGCCGGGGTCGAAAAGTTGTTCACGTTGCCACCCGACGCGTTTTCCCCAGCGCCGAAGGTTCACTCATCAGTGATTCGCCTCAACGTGGAGCCTCGCTGGGAAAAGCTGGGTGTCGATCCCGCGGCGTTCATTGAGTTCCTGAAGCTGTCGTTTGCACAAAAAAGAAAGACACTCGCCAACAACTTAAAGCCTACGTACGATCCGAAGGCAATCAAGGCTGCGCTGAATAAGGCCAAAGTGCGTGAGGATGTGCGAGCGGAGGCGCTGACGTTGGAGAAGGCGGCGACGGTATTCAAGGCGCTAGCGCGTTAGCCCTGAGTACTGGAGCTTGCATTTTGCGCTAATCTTTCCGCAGGAGGGCGTATGAGTACTCCCGTCCGTCTACCTGCTGTTGCAGGTCGGTTCTATCCCAGACGCGCAGATGGGTTGCTGAGAGACGTCCGAAGCTATACAGAGCCTCGAACCGAAAAGATCGAGGCCAAAGGCTGCGTCGTTCCCCATGCCGGATACATGTATTCGGGGCACGTGGCTGGAGCTGTCTATTCAAGGATTGAGTTGCCCAGGCGATTCATCATTCTCTGCCCTAACCACACCGGTATGGGTGCGCCATTGTCGATCATGAGCGAGGGAAACTGGTTGACTCCGCTGGGCGAAGCTCAAATTGACACGGAGCTAGCGGTCGCACTGAAGCAAAGCCTGCCGCTGCTGACTGAAGATCAGGAGGCACACCGCGCGGAACACGCGATTGAAGTGCAGGTGCCGTTCTTGCAGGCGCTGGTGAAAGACTTCTCTTTTGTGCCGATTACGGTAGGGACATCGCGATTTGAAGCGCTGGACACCTTGGGACAGGCTCTCGGGATGGTCGTGCAGAACGCGCCTGACAAGATTTTGGTTGTGGCATCGAGCGACATGAATCACTACGAGTCCGATGAAGTCACGCGGATTAAGGATCGGCGGGCGATAGATCCCATGCTGGCGTTGGACGCGCGCGATCTCTGGGAAACCGTTACGAACCAACACATTACGATGTGCGGATTTGGACCGGCAGTGGCGATGCTGACGGCGGCAAAGGCGCTCGGCGCATCCAAAGCCGAGCTTGTGAAGTATGCAACGTCCGGCGACATCTCCGGAGATCGAGATGCCGTCGTTGGTTATGCGGGAATCGTCGTTTCGTAAGAGAGTCAAAAAGGGGAAACCGGTGTTGTTATAGGTGGGAACAGGTTTGAAGGAACTACAACTTGCAGCTACAATCCGGTTTCTAAGTCAATGGGAGACTCCGAGGAGCGAAATATGAGACGTATTGTGACGCGCACTTTTTGGACGGTGTTGTTCACTCTTGCGGCGTTCGCTCTCCCTGCCTTTGCGGATTCGCAAATTCGCATAGTGCGCCTGAGCTACCTCAACGGATCGGTGCAGATTGATCGTAACACCGGAGATGGATTCGAACGAGCCATCATGAACATGCCCGTCACCCAAGGCGCACAACTTAGAACGCAGGACGGGCAGGCCGAGGTCGAGTTTGAAAATGGCAGCACGGTCAGGCTGTCTCCCGAAGCACAGGTAGTGTTTGATGGTCTGACGCTTCGTGAGGACGGTTCGAAGCTCAGCACGATAAGCCTCCAGAAGGGTGTCGCGTATTTCGATCTCAATCACAAAGACAAGAACGAGTTCAGGGTGCAGGTAGCAGGTCGTGATATTGAGTTGAAGAAGTCCGCGCATTTTAGACTCGACATGTCTCACGACCAGGTGCGGCTCGCGGTCTTTGCTGGAGACGTGTCGCTCGCTGGGCCGGGGAAACAGATAACGGTTAAGAAGAAAGAGACGTTCAGCTTCGATCCTGCGAACCAGGCGCAATATGCCCTGAATAAGGGAATTGACGAGTACCAGTTCGACGCATGGGATCAGCAGCGTGAAAAATACCAAGATCAGTACGCCAGAGTGAGCTACAGTCGCGGCCCTTACTACGGATGGTCCGACTTGAACTACTACGGAGCATTTTCTTACGTGCCTGGCTGGGGTAACATGTGGCGCCCGTTTGGAGTCGGATACGGATGGGATCCATTTGCCGTTGGCTACTGGGCGTGGTACCCGTGGGGCTATACGTGGGTTTCTCCGTATGCTTGGGGCTGGACGCCGTATCGCTATGGCGGATGGAACTTTGTACCGGGATACGGTTGGGGATGGATGCCCGGATCAGGCCGTCATAACGCGTGGCAGCCATTGCCGCCCGTCAGAACCGTGCCTCCGGGATGGCGGCCACCACAACCGCCGTCAGGCACACGGGGTGGAATCGTAGTGATTGGGCACCCGCATCCGGTACCCACTCCGCCTGTCACAAGATCGTTCAACGAAAACGATCCCGGAGCAGTCGCAAGTCGTGCGCGCCGCTCAACGCTAAAGCCGCTGCCCACTCCCAATGTTATGACGGGCACGGCCATGGACCAAGATCGGTCGTCAGGTCGCGTCAACGGAACTCGACCGGGTACGATTCAAGGAACGACTCCCGCGTCGCCCTCGAATAGAGGAGCTTTCTCACCTGATTCTGGGCGCGGCCGTCACGAGAGACCAATGCCACCCAATGGCACAAGGGCTCTCGGCGGCAGTGGCACGCCTAACAGTGGTGCTTCCACTGTTGGAGGCCGCAGTTCGAGCATGGGTGCAAGTGGGGCGGGTCCGAGCAGAGCAGGCGGCAGTTCGATGGGCAACGCAACTTCGACGCATGGTGGAAGTGGCGCTCACAGCGGAGGATCGAATGTGGGCAGGAACCCACGTTAGCAATAGCTGCTGTCATTAGGGAGCAGCGTGCGTAATCTCTTGCGTTGTGGAGGCAGCCAACAACCGCTTCGCTCGTTCCCGTGCGATATTCATCACCGAGACGTCGTTGGCTATTCTTTTCAACACAGGTGCAATCACTTGTAACTGCTGCAGATTGCCCTGCTTCTGTTGCTCCTCGGCATATTTCAGAGTCGCTTCCAAGCCCAGTTTATCGAAGCGGCGCTCGAAATCCAGAGTACGCCCAAGCTCAAACGTCATGGACATGTTTTGGAATATCTTCGTCAGTTGCTGGATCGCGGGATTCTCAGACCAGTTAAAGCTAGCTTGATTCTCTCTCCCTTGCACAGGGTAATTGAGATTCTCTACGAGGGGACCTTCCATGTACGTAAGGGTCTTAGTGCCCGTTTGGGCAATTCGAGACTTCGTGTAGTCAAAGCTACCCTTGAAATAGTTGGCCTGTTTGGCAAGTTCGAAAATCTGGGTTCTGGTCGGCTCGGAGACGACGAACTTTGTGAAATAAGGGTCACCGGCCATTTCGCCTTTCTCGGGCGCGGGATCGGAACGATAAGCAGCAGTGCCTGTACTCTGCACTGCGATGACGTAATGCGGGGGCTGAGCGCTGTTCCAGACGTAATTGAAAACCACCGTCGGCACACGCGCATTGTCAGGAGAATTCGGCTCCAGCGTTGGTGTTTGTGCCCACGCTTCCGATGCAATCAAGGTCAGCAAAGCGAATAGGATTACGCGTAGTTTCGAAAGCATAGTTCCCAATTTGTTCATTTCAATTCTACTCGGAAGCACCTTGTCTTTTCAGAGTGGCCCACGTGTGCAAGTGGCAGATCGCGATCGCAAGCGCATCCGCTGCGTCTTCGGGTTCAGGTCGCTCATTTAGCTGAAGAAGACGCATCACCATTTCCTGCACCTGGGACTTCTCTGCCCTGCCGTATCCAACGACTGCTGATTTGATGGCCAAAGGGGCGTATTCGGCGACATCAAGGTTGCATGATGAAGCGGCCAACATCGCCACCCCGCGGACCTGCCCCAGCTTTAGCGCCGATTTTGCGTTCACAGCATAGAAGACGTCCTCGATCGCTACCATTTCCGGATCATAGTCGTTGATGATGGAAGTGAGCTTTTGAAATACCTGTAACAGTCGTTTCGAAAGCGCTTCCCTCGTTTTGAGATGAACCGCCCCCATGCACAGGCACTTGAGTCCGCCCGCCGCATCCTGCTCGACGACACCGTAACCGGTGTATTCGCCGCCGCAATCGATTCCGAGTACGCGCATAGCTGGAGTGTACTTACAAAATGATTCATTTCAAAGTGGGTTCCAACCGTGGGCTGGGCGATGGCGGGAGCGCTGAGAAGCACTTCCAGGAAATGCAGGGCATCCAACTAAGACAGCCACGTCGTTGATAACAACAGGGGTGCATCGTGCACCTTACAGGAGGAGAGTATGAGGGCAAGGATAACTCTAGCAGGCGTGTGCCTGCTTCTACTGGCGTTGGCCGTCGGAGTAGCGACTGCTCAGTCGAGCCAAAATGTGCAAATCACCAAGGGGCCGACGATTGAAAATGCGGGCAACAATTCCGCTGTGATCGCCTGGTCGACGAACACTAACGCGAGCACAGTCCTGAAATATGGTACTGACCCCAACAATCTGAATCAGACAGCCGAAGCGCCTTGGGGCGGGTTGACTCATCGAGTAACGATTAAGAACCTGAATCCGAACACAACCTACTATTTTCAAGTGACATCGGCGCAGGGTCAGGGCAGCGGTACCGGTGCTGTGAGTACGATTGAACAGTTCAAAACGGCAAACGGTCCTAGCTAGTGCTTTCAACAATCCGCAACAGCAGGGCCGCTTTGAACAATGCGTAGGTTGTAGCAGGTCCGACCTTCCAGAACGGCCAATCAGCGATGACTATGCAACACTGATCTGCTCCAGAGGGGTATCAGTCCAGCTGATACCCTCGCCTGATTCGAATTCCAAATTCTATTCGGAAAACATGGCAGGACTAGTCCGTGGGACTCAGTCTGCCGGCGCCGAGGCCGGGACAGGACGTACAGCGGGGACGGACGCCTTCTTGCCTGCACCTCCTCCGCCGAACCAATTTCGCGCTGGCTTTTCGAAGAACTGCAACACCAGCAGTGAGGAGACAATCAGAGTCGCAAGGTAGATAAGAACGTAATGGGGCTTGCCGATCACTCCGGCAGATTGCAGCCAAGTGAATACCGGCGCTTGAATCAAGTACATGGCATAACTTGAATCGCCAGCGGCAATGAGCACCCGATTCTCGAACAAACGCGCGACTCTACCACCTGAGGCGAAGCCGTATAGCATGAGACTGAACGGCAGGGCCATGAGTCCGTTGTGCAAGTAGAGATAAGGCAAGTGCGCGCTGAACCCGAGCATCAGGAGCGTAAGCAGAAGTCCCGCGCCAGCCAACAAATCACCCCTGAACCTCGCGACCTTGGCGGATTCCTCTGAACGAATTTCCCCGAAGTTGCTCTTCGTAAAGTGATAACCAAAAGCTAAGCCAATCACAAACTCAGGAAGTCGCGAAAGCGGGCTGAACTTCACGAAATTCAGCCAGTTCGAACCGTAATTACTCAGGACGCGACGAAAGCCATCCGGCGCAACGATTATGTAAACCGAAGGAATCGCAAGCATCAGGACAAGTGCGGCACCAGCCAGGATCAGTAGGTTCCTACGTGAGAGGCGCGCCACCGGCGGAGCAATGAACGGAAACATCAAGTAAAACAGCAGTTCGCTCGACATCGTCCACGCCGGATAGTTCCAGGCCATAGCAGTGGAGGGCATCCACGCCTGCGTCATCGTCAGCACAGTAACGCCGGGCTTGATCAGTTGCAAGAAAGGAGCCGAATGAACGAACGTCCACGAAGCCAGAATAAGGGCCAGGAGATATACGGGATAGATTCGCAGAATACGTCCGCGGTAGAACTTGCCGAGGCCAAGTCCTTCGACCCGCTCGGGACCATACGCGTAGGCATGGATGAATCCCGAGAGCACGAAAAAGAAGCTCACGCCGACGTAGCCGCTCGACACGATGCCGGTAAGGAACGACGAGTTGAGATGGAAGTTCTGCCCACCCCACAGGTGGAACAGCACGACGTTGAACGCCGCGAAAAAACGTATTCCACTCAACGCCCCCAGATGGGGCTTGGAGCCGCTCATCCTTGCCCAATCCTCATGCCACGAAGTATTTTGCCGCCGGATGGTGCACGACAATGGCGGACGTTGATTGTTCGGGCTCCAGCAGGAACCCGGTCGTCAGACGAACGCCAATCAGCTCTTCAGGATGCAGTAACGCGAACAACTTCGTCTGATCCTCAAGACTCGGGCATGCTGGATAGCCAAACGAATATCGCGAACCACGATACTTTTGATGGAATAAATCAGTGATGCGCGGCGCGTCGTCGGCTGCAATCCCGAGGTCTTCGCGCATCTTCTTGTGCCAATACTCAGCGAGCGCTTCAGCAGTTTCCACGCTGAGTCCGTGCAGGTAAAGGTAGTTCGCGTAATCACCTGCTTCAAATAGCCGCTTAGTCTCCTCTGTAGCCTTGTCACCAATTGTGACCAGCGACATGCCGATGACGTCCATCTTGCCAGATGATTTAGGTGCAAAGAAGTCCGAGATGCACAGCTTGCGACCTTCCTTCTGTCGGGGGAAGGTAAAACGCTGAATCTCCTGGGACTGATTTACGCCGTCGTAGATGATGACGCTGTTACCTTCACTCTGGCAGGGATAGTAGCCGTAGACCACCTTTGGATCGAACAGGCCCGATGCGATTACTTTCTCCTGCAACTCCCCCAGGAGAGGGCGGAATTTCTCGTCAACCGCCTTCACGTATTGTTCTTGAGAGGCGGTCTTCAACTGCCACTGGTTCTTAAACAGCGCCGTTTCGTTCAGGTAAGCGAAGATCTCGCGGAGTGGCACATGTTTCTTTACGCGCACACCATAGAACGGAGCCTTGGGAATATTGGGAGCATCTGCAACGACGACGCTGCGCTCGGTCGAGAGCTGAACTTCTTCGGTCGCCGCAGCAGCCGCGGCGGCAGCGGCTCGTGCGAATTCCTTGACGGTTTTGCCTTCGGCTAGACGAGCTTCGCGTCGGCCGTCAACGGCAACCAAATCGTTCATCACGTGCAGCCCGGCAAAGGCATCGTCGCCATAGTAGACACCGGACGTGTACTCGCGACGGAGATCGTCTTCAACGTACTTGCGTGTGAGAGCGGCGCCTCCGCAGATCACCGGGAACTTAAGCCCCTGGCTCTCGAGGTCCTGGACGACATACTTCATCTCCAGCGTGGATTTCACCAGCAATCCGCTGAGACCGATGGCGTCTGCATTGTGCTCAACTGCTGCCTTGATGATGGAGTCAGATGGTTGCTTGATCCCCAGATTGATCACGCGGAAGCCGTTGTTGCTCAGGATGATGTCGACCAGGTTTTTGCCGATGTCATGGACGTCGCCTTTGACGGTCGCCAGCACCAACGTACCCTTCTTGTTCTCGCCAGCGACTTTTTCCATCTTGGGCTCTAGATAGCTCACGGCGGCTTTCATCACCGAGGCCGAGTCGAGGACCGAAGGCAGCTGCATCTTTCGCGAGCCGAACAACTCGCCGACCGTCTTCATTCCATCGAGGAGGACATTGTTGATCAGATCGATAGGCTTGTACTTCTCAAGCGCTTCGTCGATGAGATCTTCGAGCAGCTTCCGGTGCGCCCCTTCTCCGACGGCCCGTTCACCACGGACGATTGCGAACTTGAGCTTCTCCTCAATTGGCAAATCGTCAGTAACCGGCTCGGGAGCTTCTGCCGTCTTGTCCATTCCGGCGAAATGGGCCATGTAGTTCTGGAGCGGGTCGCCGTCCGCCTTGTCGAAGAAGATAAGCTTACGCGCGAGTTCAACCTCTCCCTCGGGTATCTTGTACAGCGGAAAGATCTTCGAATAGTTGACGATGGCCATGTCGAGGCCATTGTTGACGGCCTCATGCATGAAGACGCTGTTAAGCACGCGCCGCGGATAGACGTTGAGTCCGAAAGAGATATTGCTGACGCCGAGAATCGTCTTCACATCCGGCAGCTCTTCTTTGATCCGCTTGACGGCCTTCAGCGTCTCGATGCCGGCCGTTCGGTAGTCGTCCTGACCGGTGGAGATGGGCAGCGTCAGGGCGTCGAATATCAGATCGATCGGGCAGATGCCGTACTTCTCGGTTGCGAGCTTGTAGATCCGTTTGGCGATTGCGACCTTCTTATCAGCCGTCAGCGCCATGCCGTCTTCGTCAATCGTCAGGCAGATGACGGCAGCACCGTAACGCTTCGCCATCGGAAGAACCTTGGACGTGCGCTTCTCGCCGTCCTCAAGGTTGATCGAGTTGATGATGGCCTTGCCTGGAATGCGTTTTAGCGCTTCTTCGATAACGTCGGCTTCCGTGGAATCGACGACGATCGGGGCCGGAACGCGCGTCGCGATCTTGTCGAGGACCGCTCCCATGTAGGCCTTCTCGTCTTCGCCGACGATGGCGCAGCAGATGTCGAGCATGTGCGAGCCGTCATCTACCAGTCGTTTTGCGAGCGCCAGAATCTCGTCGTATTGCCCGCTGCGAACCATGTCGCGGAAGCGTGCCACACGGGTCGTTGTGTTCATCTCTTCGGCAACAACGAGTGGCTTTGGATCGAGATCTAGCGGGACGGATGTGTACGCGCTCGATGCCGCAGCTGTCGGTTTCACGCTTCGCGGCTTCGGTGTCAGATTCGAGCAGGTCTCGGCGACGGCCTTGATATGGGCCGGGGTGGTACCGCAGCATCCACCGACAACGCTTACTCCGTAGTCCAGAATGAAGTGCTTGTGATGATCCGCGAGATCCTGGGGCGTCAACTTGTAGACGGCGTGACCGCCTTCGTTCTGTGGTAGACCGGCGTTCGGTAACACGGCAATGAATTTGGACGAGTTGTCACTCAGGTACCGAACGGCATCGTTCATCTCGCGCGGACCGGTCGCGCAATTCATGCCGATGATCTCGGCGTCGTAGGGTTCGAGAGCAGTCAAGGCCGCACCGATTTCAGTGCCCAGCAGCATGGTGCCGGTCGCTTCGAGCGTCACTTGAACTTGTACGGGCAAGCGTTTCCCTGCCCTGCGCATCGCGTCGTATACCCCGGCGAGAGCTGCCTTGGTCTGAAGCAGGTCCTGCGAGGTCTCAATAAGCAGGACGTCGACCCCGCCGGCAATCAGGCCAAGTGCCTGTTCTTCGACGGCAAATGCCATGTCGTCGAAACTGATGTGTCCAAGTGACGGCAGCTTGGTTGTGGGACCGATGGATCCGGCAACAAAGCGGGGCTTATAGGGAGTCGAGAACTGAGAAGCGACTTCGCGGGCCAGACTGGCAGCAGCTTTGTTGATCTCGGCGACCTTCGCTTCTAAACCGTACTCACCAAGAACGATTCGCGTTGCGCCAAATGTATTTGTCTCAACGACATCGGCGCCACTGCTAAAGTACGTTGCGTGGATATCCCGAATGATGTCCGGGCGACTCAGGACGAGGATCTCATTGCATCCTTCGTTCCCCCAGAAGTCGTCGACACTAGGTTGGCGCTGCTGAATCTGCGTGCCCATCGCGCCGTCGTAAACGACAACGCGCTCGCTAACAGCCTTCAAGTATTCACTCATTCGAAATGCTTCCCCGCTCAGTCGGCCTCGTCAGGCCACAAACACACTTTTCTTAATCTTATAGGATTCCCGCCTTAATCCGGCAGAAAGACTCTATTCAAACTAGAGATGCTGGCTAGAAACAAGACGCCGCATGAGGTGCGGAACTTCGGTGAGTGCAACCCCAGAAATTCCCGGACGATGCAGACGATGCAAAGGAGTATCCGCTCGGATCGCGAGTGTAATCAGATCACCCGCAACTAGACGCTCGGGAAGTTTCGCTTTTCGCCGGCCTTCGTGCCAAGTTTCGAAACGTCAGAACTGCTGAACTCAGAGTTGCCCCCGATGTGCGCCGGAGCAGGAGCAAGCAGTTGTTCTTTTCGATAAACGAGATTGCTGGCATTGAAGGTTGCGATTTCAAAGCCGTGGCCATGAGTGATGGCATCTGTTGGGCACGCCTCGACACAATAACCGCAGAAGATGCAGCGGTTATAGTCGATGTTATAGACCTTGGCGTAGCGCTCGGCGCCGCTGACACGCTTCTCGGCCGTATTCTCGGCGGCCTCGATATAGATACAGTTCGAGGGGCATGCGGCCGCGCACAGAAAGCAGGCGACGCACTTCTCCAACCCATTCTCGTCGCGCTGAAGTACGTGAACGCCGCGGAAGCGGTCCTGAAAAACGGCACCCTTCAAAGGGCCCGGGCCATCAGGATAGTTCTCCACGAGGGTGGGCTGAAACATTTCGCGGAATGTCACCGACATTCCCTTAGCGATCGCGGCAAGTCCTTGAAAGAATCCCATATCTATCCGTTTGAGTATAAATCGGAGGGCGTGGTTTCGTGAATCCAGAGTTCCATGACAGAACGAAGCGACCTGAATCTGTAAAACCCCTCCCGCGCCGCGGCATCACATAGGTTTGTGATAAGTGGTGCAACTAGCCACGCCTTTTCCGCCATGCCACTCGGGACAGCGAACCCAATTCTAGCTGGTACCAGGCCCTCTCTCCGGCCCGGAGGAGGCGGCAGACCGCCCCTGGATCGCCCGCGCGGCGGTGGTGGTGGCGGTGGAGGTCACGGCGGAGATGGCCTCCCTGACTATGGGGAACGACTGCGCCGTTATCGACTGGGATTGGCTATCGCTCTCGTTTCAATAGTGACCCTGTTCGTCTGCATGGGGGCGGCATTCCTGTTTCGACAGAGCTTTGCGAGCTACAATGCCTCGACTGGAATGTATGTCCGCGACTGGACTCCGGTTCATCTTCCCTTTCCCGTGCTCTGGTTCAACACGATCCTCTTGGTTGCAAGCAGCTTGACCTTGGAACTGGCACGTCGCCAAGCGGTTAGAAGAGCGGCAATCGCTCCCGCTCTGAGAATTCCGGGAGTGGCGGATGACGGGCCAGGCCTGTCGTGGCTCACAGTAACCTCCGTGCTCGGAGTAGGGTTCCTTGCCGGTCAAGTTGCCGCCTGGGAAATTGTTGAGCGGAGACTGGGGAGGCCCGTCAGCGTTAGCAATTCCTTCTTTTACATTTTGACCGGAACGCACGCTGTCCACGTACTCGCGGGCGTTCTCGCGCTGATCTACGCTGTTTCGCTTGGGTTCCGTCATAAGCCCGACGAGCATCGCCGGATCGTTGTTGATGTGGTCTCATGGTACTGGCACGTCATAGGCGTGCTCTGGATCTATCTGTTCCTGCTCCTCTCCTTCAGCGCCTGACGTTTGAGCACCAGTGTCCCACAATCTATAATTGAAAGATTCCGCCTAGTGTCCGGTGCCGTCTGTGAGGATGAGGAGCGCCGTGGCGCAAACTTTCCAGGGTGGATCGGGGCTTCATGTCAGACAGCATCATTGTCCGCGGCGCGCGGGTCCATAACCTGAAGAACATCGACTTCGAGATTCAGCACAATGCCATGACGGTGGTCACTGGGGTGTCCGGATCAGGCAAGTCTTCGCTCGCCTTCGATACGATCTACGCCGAAGGCCAGCGTCGGTATGTCGAGTCCCTCTCAGCTTACGCCCGCCAGTTCCTGGAACGCATCGAGAAACCCGACGCCGACATGATCGACGGTATCGCCCCGGCGGTTGCGATCCGGCAAAAGAACACGACGCGCAATCCGCGATCAACGGTCGCGACTGCCACCGAGATTTACGACTACCTGCGACTGCTGTTCGCTCGCGTGGGAACCACCTATTGCGCGCAGTGTGGGAATCCCGTTCACAGGGATTCCGTTGATGAGGTTGCCGACGCCATTCTGAGTCTGGGGGACGGTGTAAGGCTGAACGCGCTCTTCCCTGTTCGGCCGCTTGCGCCCGAACGACCGGAAGAGGCGACCGGCAAGAAGAAACCTGTTGCCCGTAAGAAGGCCGCCAAGAAGAATTCCAAGAAAAGTGAAGCGCCCGAGCAGGACGAGGCACTCAAGACACGCCTCTTCGAGCTTCGTAAACGCGGCTTCAATCGTCTTTTCCAGAACGGACAGTTGTTCGAGTTCTCAACGCCCGAGTCGCTGCTGGACATCCGTTTCGATCAGACGGTTTACGTTCTGGTCGACCGCTTAGTCCTCTCGTCAGATATCCGCCCCCGTTTAGTGGATGCTGTTGAGTCCGCCTACCGCGAGGCCGACGAGGTTGTGTTTGAGGCGGCTCCTCGCGACGAAGCGGAACAACGCAGGCAATATCGCTTTGCCCAGCGCTTCGAATGCAAGCAGTGCCACATCAGGTACGAGGAGCCTGAGCCACGGCTGTTTTCGTTTAACAATCCGTACGGCGCTTGTCCGAAGTGCCAGGGATTCGGAAACACCATCGAGTTCGATATGAACTTGGTCATACCGGATCGCTCCAAGACGCTCGCCGGAGGCGCCATCGAGCCATGGACGAAGCCTAAGTACCGGCCGTTTGCGACCGAAATGAAGCGCTACGCTCGCGAGCGCGGGATTCCTCTGGACGTGCCGTGGAGTGAACTCGACGATGAACAGCGGCACCTAATCGTCGACGGTGAGGGCAAGTGGTGGGGGATACGCGGATTCTTCAGTCATCTTGAACGCAAGAAATACAAGCTCCACGTACGCGTATTCCTGAGCCGGTATCGAGGCTACACACGTTGTGTGAGTTGCGGCGGGGCGCGTCTTCGTGCCGATGCGCGTCTTGTGAAGGTGGGCGGCAAGGATATATGCCAAGTCAGCGCGATGACAGTTGAGAGTGCCGCGCGCTTTTTCGCCGATCTTCAACTCTCCCGAGAAGAGGCGGAAATAGCTGAAAAGCTGCTGGAAGAGATTCACGATCGACTACGGTTTCTGAACGACGTGGGACTCGAATACCTGACGCTGGATCGTTTGGCTTCAACGCTCTCGGGCGGAGAGGCACAACGTATTCAACTCGCGACATCACTTGGCTCGCGGTTGGTAGGAACGCTTTACGTCCTTGATGAGCCGTCGATCGGCCTGCACACTCGCGATACTTATCGCCTTATTCAGATTCTTCACGACTTGCGGGACCTTGGGAATACGATTTTGGTCGTTGAGCATGACCCGGACATCATGCGCGCGTCCGACCGCATACTCGATCTCGGGCCTGGCGCAGGCGAGCATGGCGGCCGCCTGATTGCGGCCGGCAGCTATGACGAACTCAAGCACATGCCTGCGTCCCTCACCGGCCGCTATCTTGCCGGCGAGCTTCGGATTCCGATGCTTTCGGCCAGACGAAAGCAGACTTCCCAGCGAATCAAGATCGTCGGAGCCTACGAGCACAACTTGAAGAAAGTAGATGTCGTGATTCCGCTCGGAATGTTGGTTGCTGTGACCGGCGTGTCTGGATCGGGGAAATCAACGCTCGTCCACGACGTGCTCTATAAGGCGTTGGTTGCCGCCAAGGGACACGACCGGCGGGACGAACAGGCTGGCATGTCCGATGACGAACTTCCGATGTCGGGTGCCTGTCTTGACCGACTCGAAGGCGCGCAGTACATCGACGAAGTTGTCATGGTCGACCAGTCGCCAATTGGGCGCACGCCCCGGTCAAATCCCGTCACATACATCAAGGCGTTCGATGCCATACGCGAGTTGTTCGCCTCGCTTCCGGAATCTCACAAACACGGCTTCGGGCCTGGACATTTCTCGTTCAATATTCCGGGTGGACGCTGCGAAACCTGCCAGGGAGACGGCACGGTAACCGTGGAAATGCAGTTCTTGGCGGACGTCGAACTGGTCTGTGAAGACTGCAACGGTACGCGGTACAAGCCGGAGATTCTGGATATTCGTTACCGCGGCAAGAATGTTCACGAAGTCCTGAACCTGACCGTACGCGAGTCGCTCCAGTTCTTTGCGGCGGCGCCGAAGATCACCGAGAAACTACGCGTTCTGGAGGAAGTCGGGCTGGGCTATTTACGTTTGGG
Organism: Acidobacteriota bacterium; assembly: GCA_023410055.1. GTDB lineage: Bacteria > Acidobacteriota > Terriglobia > Terriglobales > Acidobacteriaceae > JAEZPW01. Next base: position 5,738 of record JAEYQK010000019.1, on the reverse strand, counting down.
GCAGTCGGCCACGACTCTGTCCGGAGGAGAGGCCCAGCGTATCAAGCTTGCAGCCCACTTGCAGCCTGCTAATCGAGAAATTGCGCGTCCGCGCACGGAAGAAGACGGCGATGGTCCACGCCGGGGCAAGCGACGTATTCTCTACATCTTTGACGAGCCTACAACCGGCTTGCACTTCGACGACGTAAGCAAGCTGCTCGCGGCATTCAAGCGGCTCATAGATGCTGGGGGCTCAATCGTCGTGATCGAGCACAACCTCGATGTCATCAAGACCGCTGACTGGATTGTCGATCTCGGGCCGGAAGGCGGGGACCGGGGAGGCACGATTGTGGGTGTAGGAACCCCGGAGATGATCGCTGAGAATCCCAAGTCTTACACCGGCAAGTTCCTGGCGCGCATCCTAGGTACCAATGGTGACTCTGGCAAAAACGGCACTTCCTCGGTAACAATAGAGGCCGGAGCGACAGTCCCAAATGTTCGGACATAGAACGATAATCCTGGCGATGTGCCTGACTCTTGCGGGCCCCCAATTGTTCGCACAGACTCGCGGCACCGTTCACAAACACCGTGTCGTAGACGAATCTCCTGCGGATATTGCCCTGCGCACCGCGGAAGCGGCAATCGAAAAGGGAGACTACGATTCCGCTGAGAAATCACTTCGTGAAGTGGTCGCTCAGGATGGGAACAACTACCGTGCCTGGTTTGACCTCGGATTTGTCCTGAACGCAAAAGGACAGCGCCCTCAGGCCATCGAGGCGTACAAGAAATCCGTTGCGCTAGATCCAAAGGTGTTCGAATCAAATCTGAATCTTGGACTGATGCTGGCGCGTGACGGCGATCCGGAAGCCGAGAAATACCTCCGGGCAGCGACTGCTTTGAAGCCCACCTCAACCCCGCCTCAGAAAGAGGTAGCTCGGGCATGGATGGCGCTTGGACACGTGCTTGAGAAGACGAATCCAAAAGGTGCCGCGGAGGCATTCAAGAGCGCTTCTGTTCTTGAGCCCAAGGATGCCGCCCCACATCTCGCAGCTGCGCTCGCACTCGAACGCGCCAAACAATATTCGGGGGCCGAGTCGGAATACAAGCGCGCGGCGGAACTTGATCCCAAGTCATCCGAAGCGCTCGCAGGCCTTGTCAACATTTACCAGCAGACTGGACGGGTTGCGGATGCCGAAACGGAATTGCGCAAGTATGTCAGGCTCGATCCCCAGAATGCTGCTGCCCATCTTCAGTTGGGACGGATACTCGCCTCAACCGGTAAGAACGAAGATGCCATCATCGAGTTCCGTGCGGCAATCGCACTTTCACCTGACAACGCGGCAGCTGTGCGACAACTCTCCGATTTGCTGCTCGAAACAAAGAAGTATGACGAGGCTGCAGCTCTATTGAAACCGCTTGTTCAGAACGCACCGAATGATCCGAACTTGCATTATGCTCTTGGACGAGTTCTGATGCGTCAGCTCAATTATCCCGCGGCACAGACCGAGTTGCTCTCTGCGTTGAAGCTGAAGAGCGACATGGGTGAAGCCTATACTGACCTCGCGATTGTCGCCAACGAGAACAAGAACTACGAGTTGGCCCTGAGGGCGCTGGACGCGCGCGCGAAGTTCCTGCCGGAGACGCCTGCCAGCTACTTTTTACGCGCTACAATTTTTGATCACCTAAGAGCGACGAAGCTGGCGATCGAAAACTACCACCTCTTCTTGGAAGCATCCAACGGCAAGTATCCTGATCAGGAGTGGCAAGCCAAACACCGGCTTATAGCGTTGGAGCCAAAGAAATAGCATGAAGATCAGGCTCGTAATCATTTCGATTCTGTTGTCAATCTGTAGTGCCGTTTTCGCAAGCGAACGTCCACTCCAGGAACTGAGAGCTGAGGCGGCCAAGGCAAGCCCGAAAGACCAACCGAAGTTGTACGTCGAAATTGCCCAACGCGAACTGAAGGATATAGAAGCACTTTACAAAGAAGGCGACTCTGAAAAAGGAAAGCAGGCACTTGAGCAGCTCACGGCTGATTGCGAGAATGCCGCCAAGGCGTCAAAAACCATACGGAAACGCATGAAGCAGACGGAAATATCTCTGCGCCAGATTGGCGAGCGTATGAACGATCTGCAGCGCAGCGCGGCATTCGATGATCGTCCGCCGCTCAAGGCAGCACTGGATCGCATAGAACAGGCGCGTACGACACTTCTCGACGCGATGTTTTCGAAATGAAGACTATGAAACGCACTGGAATCATTCTGCTAATTCTTGCGCTCGCATCGACTTCTTTTGCGCAGTTTGGACGCGATCCACTGACTCAGACCGAAATCCAGGACCTGCGTGAAGCACGGCAAGACCCGGAAGCGCGCCTGAAGCTGTTCGTAAGATATGCTCGTTTGCGCATGGATTCCATTGATCGCATGCGCAATGATCCGCGAGTGGCTGCGACCCGCGGCCCAGAATTGCACGACCTCCTTGAAGACCTTGGCAAACTCGTCGAAGAAATGGACGACAACGTTGAAATGTATGCCAAGGACAAGTGGGACATCCGCAAGCCGCTGAAGGAAGTCGTAGCGGCAGACACCGAGTTCCAGCAAAAGCTAACGGCAATGCGTGACAACGCGAAAACCGACGCTGCCGCCGGCGAAGAACTTCGCAAGAACTACCAGTTCGTTCTTGACGATACAATCGAGGCGGTGAATTCATGTCTCGATGGTGCAAAAGAAACGCTCACCGAGCAGGAAGCGATTGCGAAAGACAAGAATACGAAGAATCAATTGCGCAAGGTAAATCAGTAGGAATAACAGCGCACTCCCTCGTGCTAACCTGAAAATGTGAGAGAGGACCTCGCCCTAATTTTTCAGGAATCGTACCGGGAACTCCGCCCGCGAGCACCTTTGCCCGAGTTTCGGGTCACGTTTTATCCGTTTGCGAACATCAACAACACAGTGCGCCTGCGAGAAGGCAGGATTTTAATGCGCATTTCGGACCTGCTTGAGGGCGCCCCCGAGCAGGTGGTTCGTGCCATTATTCATATTCTGCTGGCTAAGCTCTTCCGAAAACCCATCGACCCGGGCCACAATCTGCGTTATAGAAAGTATGTCAGCAGCCATGCATTACTGAGCAAAGCGGAGCTGGTACGCCATCTCCGCGGGCGCAAGCGTATCGAAAGCGCACAAGGCCATGTCTATGACCTCGATCTTATTTTCGATGAGCTCAACATGCGCTTCTTCCATGGCCTGCTGGCGCGTCCCCAGATGACCTGGAGCCGCGATCACGCGCGCAACATGCTTGGACACTACGACTCCGCGCACAATGCCATCGTGGTTAGCCGTGTCTTCGATCACCCCCGCGTGCCGCGATATGCGATCGAGTACCTTGTTTATCACGAAATGCTGCACCTGAAGCATCCCGTTAGAATGCGCGGACTGCGCAGATGCGTGCATGGACGGGAGTTCCAGAACGATGAGAAGCTGTTTCCAGAGTTGGAAGAAGCCAAGGCTTTTCTGAAGAAACTGTGACTAGGCGACATTCTGACTCACCGGATCCAACGACGCTTGGACCAGCATCTCTGAACCGGCCTCCACTCTGAAAAGTGGCACCCCCGATGTTGCCAGACGGGTCTTATGTTGCTGTTCGCCGGTCATGTAGTCGCAGTCAAGCCCCTCAATAAGCGACTGGCGCGTCACTTCGTAAGTGAGTACCTGCCCAGGGGATTCTTTTGCCCACTCTTGATTAAAGTAGGTCGTATAGAAGCGCCTCACCGAGCGATCACGAAACGTGACGAGGGCTGCGATGACTTTGTCCTTCATCTGCATGCTGTAAATGTCACACCGGTGCGGTCTCATAGCGGCTGCACCAACGAGGAACTCGATGCGGCGTTCATTAGCGAAGATATTGTCCTTCTTGCTTGCGAACTGGAGCGCCTTCTGTTCATAGATCCAGCGCAAGAACTTCGATTCCCTGCCATCGGATCGACTGATTGTCACACCTGAGCGATTGCAGCGCCTCAAGAGTCTACCCAATCTACGATGGCTCGCCTCGAACTCTTCAGGTGTGATTTCGGCCCTTCGGACCTGGGGGGCTCGCGTAAAGGCAGTCAACCCCAAGCCGTGCCAGTGTTCAACAACGCTGCTACGGACGGCTGCGACCGACATGGGTAATCCAAGGGACGCCAGTTCGCCCCAAGCTCGCCGGAGAGCATTTTCGTCACCGGCAGCTAGAACGTCGCGGTAGTCAAAGAGTCGCTCGCCCTGTAGAACGATCCTTCTCCCACTGTCGGCGATTGCTGCCGGAATGATCGCTGCCCCCGAATCAGTCGACACGAACACGCAAAAGGGCTCCTCCGACCCAACGAATGCACGGGCCGCCAGACGGTTCCACGCGAAGCTCTGGAACAACGTACAGTCCTGTCGCAAATAGAGGGACCGCCACGTTGGAGCGAGGCAGTCGATGTCAGCAGCACTGCGGGCGATGATTGTTCTACTCAGAACGGCACCTTCTCAGATTTCTGATTAGACGCCGTTTCCCGCTATGATTCTGCCTGCAGTATGTGAGAAAGGCGACGCTGATTGGCGTCGCCCATTCGAGTCCGACCTTTACTGCCGCCCTGCAGGGTGCGCCGGTTAGCGCACAGTAAGCGACTAGTACAGACGGAAATTTACTTCGACGTTGATCTGAACAGCCACTGGATGCCCGTCCTTCATAGCCGGCTCGAACTTCCAGTGCTGAACCGCTTCAATAGCTTTCTGATCAAGGCCCATGCCAAGGCTTCTGGCTACTTTCACCTGCTGCGGGCGGCCGCTTTGATCCACTATTAGCCATAGAATACAGGTCCCCTGATATTTCGCCTTTCGAGCTTCTTCCGAGTACTCCGGGTCCGGCGTATCGAGTGCCTTCGGAGCAGAGACTCCGCCGCCGACGCGGAAGACTCCGCCGCCGTAGCCGCCACCACGTCCCGGTCCTACGCCCGGGCCTTCACCGGCACCAACACCACCGCCGCGCCCCGAACCAATGCCGCCACCTGAGCCGACGCCGTTCGACGGAGGTCCTGCAACAACGTGCGATAGCGGGTCACCGATGTTCGGCATATTCGCCGCGAGCGGCAGCTTCACCTGAGGCGGCATCACCACGCTCGCTTCCATCGGCAGCTTCGGATGCTCGTTTCGAATCACGACCTGCGGAGGCGTGAACTGCTCCATGGCGAACTTGGGTAGCTTTCCCTTAGGGGCCTGAAGCTTGTCCCGATCACCGCCACCACCACCGCCCGCAAGCGTGTCGTTCTTCTTTGTCGAAACGGGCATGTAGGCGCTAGGATCCGGAGCGATGAGTGTGGTCTGCTGAACGAGTTTTGGCTGTTCCTGCTTCTTACCCCACTTTGCGCCCATAACCGAGAGGGCCACGATCCCGCCGACCATGGCGAAGTGCACGATACCCGATGCGAGGGCGCCACGACGTTTGTAGTTGTAGTCGCCCCATATCTCACGAACTTTCACCGGCGTGGACGTAAGCTGCAATGGTGGCAGCTTCTTCGGAAAGAACACGTCGCGAACGTTCGTCAGAATCGAGTGGAGCAGAGGCTCGTCATTGGTTGTTTGCGCAGAAATGAAATCCAAGTCGCTGCCAGCCATCTCACGAGGCGTCATGGGGCGCGATGTGAGCTGGAGCGGAGGAAGCTTTTTTGCGAAGAACTGTTCGCGGACATTCGTTATCAACGATCGCCACAGCGACTCGTCATTCATCGACTGAACTGACAG
>JAEYQK010000050.1 GCA_023410055.1 Acidobacteriota bacterium | reverse complement strand
CGGCTCTCCCTTGTAGCTGAGGTCCTGAGGACCTAGCCCAATTGACGTGAACGGGTAAAGCCGATTCCCACAGCCCATTCGGGTTGGACCTTGAAGTGTCACGTGAGAGATCAACTCGCAGTCCTCGCCCATCTCAACGCCGGGGCCCACGAAGCAGAACGGTCCAATTCGGCATGACGCCGGAATCTTGACCGAGGCGTCCACGACAGCAGACGAATGAATGTTACTTGAAGTAGTCGTCAATTCTTGAGTCCCAAATGCCTGAGTAGCTTGCCTAGTCCGAAACGTTCGGGTCACCTGACGCAGGGCCTCGTGGCACAATACGGCAAGTCAAGACGGCCTCCGTCGCCACCTTGTCACCGATGTACGCTTTACCCTGCATGCGCCCGGCACCATGGCGCCACGCTATCACGTCAACTTTGATTCGGAGTTGGTCGCCCGGAGTGACAGGGCGGCGGAACTTCGCTTTCTCGATCCCGCTAAACACCGCAAGGCTGCTATTGCGTTCTTCAGTCGACATCTCAAGCAGCATAAGCGTCGCACCAGCTTGAGCCATCGCCTCAATGATAAGGACGCCCGGCATTATCGGATGACCGGGAAAATGTCCCTGGAAGAAAGACTCATTGACGGTAACGTTCTTAATGGCGACGATGCGATGCTTGCGCTCGATCTCGACAACGCGATCGATCAGCAGAAACGGATAACGGTGCGGCAAAATCTGCTGGATATCGGTCACGCTGAGTTCAGTCTTCGCTGACGACTGCTCGGCAGACGCCGGAACGTGCTTTTCGATGAGCTGTTCGCTGGACAAGAAAGTCTCCGAAGGGCCTCAATGATCAAATTGGGCCGAAGTTGGCTTCAGTGCTAAGTATCAGATTATATTGTCTCTGGAGCTATCCCCAAAGTCATAAAACGCGAGAGGCGCAATGAAAGCCAGGCGAAAGTCAAATGTTAAAGCAGATGGGTTGATCCACAACTTGAACAATTATGCGCAAGTCAATCTCACGCACATGATTGCAGACGTGAAGCAACTCGTCGAACTGGAATCCCCGAGCCGGGACAAGCAAGCTGTGGACCGCTGCGGTGAGTACGTGGCGAAGCGCTTCGCGGATCTCGGCGGCAAAGTGAAGATTCACCGCAACCGCGACTTCGGAAACCAGCTTCAGATCGACTTTCCAGCCGCCAAGAAAGGCACGCGGCCTATATTGCTGCTCGGGCATTACGATACGGTATGGGATGTCGGAACGCTCGCCAAGATGCCGATTCGTGAGTCCAAGGGACGACTGTCCGGACCGGGCGTTTTCGACATGAAAGCTGGCATCGCAATCGCGCTGTACGCGATTAAGGCGCTGCAGGACTCGCAGGGAGAACTGCCCCACCCCGTCACAATCCTGTTGAACCCGGATGAGGAGATCGGTAGCCCTGTGTCACGCAGCGTAACCGAGCAACTCGCGAAGAAGTCAGCCGCCGTGCTGGTGCTTGAGCCTTCGCAGGGGCCCGACGGTAAGGTGAAGACATCCCGCAAAGGTGTCGGCGACTTCGCGGTAAAAGTAACCGGGGTCTCCGCACACGCCGGACTGGATTTCACAAAGGGACAGAACGCCGTTCTCGAGCTAGCGAATCAGATCGTGCGCATCGGCCAGTTCACTGACCTCGCGAAGGGTTTGACCGTCAGCGTCGGGGAGGTCACCGGTGGCAGTCCTGCCACGAATGTTGTCCCTGCGAGCGCTGAAGCAAAGTTCGACGTTCGCATCGCGCAAGCAAAAGACGGCCCCGTTATCGAAAGAAAGTTCCGAAGCCTACGCGCTGTAAACCGTAAATGCACGCTCGAAGTCACTGGCGGCATTAACCGCCCGCCGCTGGAGCGCACGAAAGCCGTTGCCGCCCTTTACGAATTGGCTCGCGACATCTATGCCGAACTCGGCTGCGAACTCGGCGAGGCGGCAGTTGGCGGAGGCTCGGACGGCAACTTCACCGGCGCGCTCGGAATTCCTACACTCGACGGACTTGGACCGGTCGGCGAAGGTGCCCACGCCAGCAACGAATCGATCATCGTCTCGGAGTTGCCCAAGAGGGTTGCGCTTTTGGCCGGTTTGATCAGCAGAATTGAACCCTAGACAGCCGCATTGTCTTTGACTCAACTATGCGGCTGCCCTAGAATGATTGAAGCGAATTCCCCCGAGGGCGCAACCGAGCGCGTACGGGGAACCTCGGTGGGAGAAATCTTTATGTTTGGTGGAAAACTAGGATTACCGGAACTCATTATTATTGCGGTCGTCGCGCTCCTGATCTTTGGCCCCAGCAAGCTCGCCGATCTGGGCAAGGGCCTCGGTGAAGGCATCCGCAACTTCAAGTCGGCCGTCAACGACGGTAAGGGCGAACCCGAGAAAAAAGCTTAGTTCTCATCTCCCGGCGTGTTCGCCCAACATCTTGCAGACGAGCGCGACTGGCAGTCCCACCACATTGAAATAGCAGCCATCGATTCGGGGAATCCAGCGTGATGCGATTCCCTGAATGGCGTACGCTCCAGCCTTGTCCATCGGTTCACCCGTTCCGACATACAGCCCAATCTCTTCGTCGCTCAGCGCCCCGAACTCAACTTCGGTCGTCTCGGATCGTGCATCTTCGAATCCATCACCGATCAGACAAACACCAGTCGTGACATCGTGTTTGCGACCGGAGAGTAGGCGGAGCATTCGCTTTGCGTCGGCAGCGTTCTCAGGTTTTCCGAGTATGTGGTGATCGACCACGACCACGGTATCCGCGCCGAGTACAAGCCGCCCGTTGCACTTCGACTTGCCAGCTTGGTTGAAAACGGAACGCGCTTTTTCTCGCGCAAGACGGATCGCCAGATCCGTAGGAGATTCGTTGGGTAGCGGGTTCTCGGGAATGTCAGCGGGACGGACTGTAAACTCAATATCCGCGTTGCGCAGCAATTCCTGACGGCGCGGCGATGCAGAGGCTAGAACAAGCATGAACCAAGATTAACAAAATCGGGTGATTTCGCGATCTGGTGATTCCATTCCTGCCAACGACAGCTTTGGACTTGATCGCCGCATCGCTTTCGCAAATCACCCGATCACGAAATCACCCGATCACCCGATTGTTACCAGGCGTTTTGCCTGTTCTTTTCGAACGCCGCGATCTGCTCTTCATACCGCAGCGTGAGTCCGATATCGTCGAGACCGTTCAACAGGCAATGTCGCCTGAACGGATCGATATCGAACTTGGCCGAGAAGCCTGACTCATCGGAAACCGTACACTTCTCCAGATCGACCGTAAGCTTGTACCCTTCGGTATCTTTCGCCTTTTTCAGCAGTTCGGCAACTTGAGCATCGGTCAAGCGCACGATGACGATCCCATTCTTACCGCAGTTGTTGGCGAAGATGTCGGCGAACGAAGGGGCAATGATCGCCCTGAATCCAAAATCAGCCAGCGCCCACGGCGCATGCTCACGTGATGATCCGCAGCCGAAATTCTTGTCGGCAATCAGAACACTCGCACCCTTGTAGCGCGGCTGGTTCAGTTCGAAATCCGGCTTCGCCGTTCCGTCGGGACTAAAGCGCCAATCGAAGAAGAGGAACTGACCAAACCCCGTGCGCTCGATGCGCTTCAGAAACTGCTTCGGAATGATTTGGTCCGTATCGACGTTTGCGCGGCTGATCGGGGCCGCCAGTCCAGTATGTACGCGAAATGCTTGCATCTCTTTCCTCTTTAAATCAGCCTCTGTAATTCCAGTTGCGTATATCGGTAAAGTGTCCAGTGATCGCCGCTGCAGCAGCCATCTCGGGGCTGACCAGGTGCGTGCGTCCGCCGCGTCCCTGCCGGCCTTCGAAGTTCCGATTGCTCGTCGAAGCGCAGCGCTCGCCTTCGCTCAGGACATCGGCGTTCATCGCCAGGCACATCGAGCATCCCGGCTCGCGCCAGTCGAACCCAGCCGCAACAAAGATCTTATCCAGACCTTCCCTCTCCGCTTCGTCCTTCACGCGGTGCGATCCAGGCACAACCATCGCGCGCACCTTGGAACTCACCTTATAGCCCTGCGCGACTTTTGCTGCCGCCCGCAAATCTTCAATTCTCGAGTTCGTGCACGACCCGATGAACACTCGATCCACTGGAATCGACTCAATCGGCGCGTTCGGTTTCAACGCCATGTACTCCAGCGCCTTCGCCCACGACGTCTGTTCCGTTGCGTCGCGAGCTACCTTGGGATCCGGCACGCATCCATTAACCGGCGCAACCATGCCCGGGCTCGTCCCCCACGTAACAAACGGCACCAGCTTCGACGCATCAATCTTGATCACCGTATCGAACTTCGCACCTTCGTCAGACTTCAGCGTCTTCCAGTACGCGACGGCCTTGTCCCACTCTGCACCTTTCGGTGCCCGCGGACGTTCCTTCATGTACGCGAACGTCACCTCGTCGGGAGCCACCATGCCTGCACGCGCACCGGCCTCGATGCTCATGTTGCATAGCGTCATACGGCCCTCCATCGAGAGCGCGCGAATCGCCTCGCCCGCAAACTCGACAACGTAACCGGTACCACCATCCGTTCCGATCTTGCCGATGACGCCCAGCGCGATATCCTTCGCCGTCACACCCTTCGGCAGCTTGCCATCCACTTGGATCAGCATCGTTTTCGGCTTCGCCTGCGGCAAACACTGCGTCGCCAGCACATGCTCCACCTCTGACGTGCCGATGCCAAATGCCAACGCTCCAAAAGCACCGTGTGTGCTCGTGTGGCTGTCGCCGCAAACGATTGTCA
>JAEYQK010000100.1 GCA_023410055.1 Acidobacteriota bacterium | reverse complement strand
GATGGTCGCCTGGTGGACATCCATCCCGATATACTTCACGCTGCTTTGCATGAAACGGTGCTCCTTTTGTAGGCTGAGCTGCGATGCTCATAACCTACTCCAGAGGGGCGCCCTTCCATAATGCGTGGTTTACTACCCACATCATCCGCCGGGGAAGTGTTATCTTGCCTCTGCGCGTTTGCTGTTCAGCCAACGCGAGAAGCCACACGGCCATAATTGACGTCTTGCCGGCGCCTGTTGGCAAAGAGATTTGCTCTGGGATATTGCCATCCAGCATGTCCGCGAACAAGGCTGACTGCCACGGATATGGCCGGTGACCCGTCAGATCAAGAAAGGCGCGAGAAAAAGAAAGTTCCGCAACAGCAGGGCAGCTGGGCATCGAGAAGCTCCGATTCTTTGCCGCACCATTCCACCACATGGGTTTCAGCAAGTAAACCCGGAAAAAGCAAGTACTTCTGTCAGTTAACAGGTGCGGAAACGATCCTTGCCCATTAGGAACGCGTGCAAAGGCCGATTGGCATAGAGATCAGATGGTGCCCAAAGGGTGTGTGTCGAGCTCGAATTGGCATCGACCCTTTTCGACCGGAATTAACCCAAACATTTGTGGCTGCGTGCCGGCGGCCTGCATCACCCAGCGTTTTCAGTGCTTTAGCAGCTTCGATTTCGTGGGGGTTTGTGGCCGCTGCTTTCGGGCCTAAGAGCTAGTCGTCTTACAACTTGGTGCCCACTACTGTCACGAGTTTGGGGCAGACCGAGCAGTGGCGCCAGCAACAGCATCGACAGATAGGCAGTCGTGAATACCCCGCAGCAGTGTTCATCTACAAGGAAGACGCCACCACTGAGTCCGCATGGGCCGATACGTTGCCGGGAGTTCTAGGTCGAAGTCGAACCATTGAGACTACTGCTGTCTGCTCATAGGCGATGCTGACAAGCTCGCCAAAGCTCTCGATACTGTACAGGGCATTCAAACTGCAGCTAGAGGCAAGGCTACAATCACTGGCATCATGGCTGGAAATAGGTTGGTGGTCGGAGACGTGGAACTGAAGGTGCTAAGTCCAGATGATAAGCTCTTGGGAGCGGCGTGGGTGGATGCTGACCTCCTGCCTTGGGTGCAACAAAATGCTGCGGAGGACATTGCTGTTAGGCGCCTTGAAGAGCAGAGAGCGAAGCCGCAGTGAAATGGAGATGTTCGCGCTGTGGCTCGTGGACTGGTGCGTAATGCAGACCGAGCCACCTGACCTTAAGCGGCGGTTCACTTTGGCGCGAACGAGTGATGATCGTGGCTTCGAGTTCCGGTGTTGGATAGTCCATCCAGAGAAGAAAACACCGCCCGCGAAGTGCGTCTGTCAGCTTGCGTTGCGCATTTGAAGTCGCAACGACAATAGGCCGCTGACGCGCCGTGATGGTCCCCAACTGTGGGATCGAAACTTGAAAGTCCGCCGCAACGGCGTGAAACTCCGGCTTGTCTTTTCCGACGACGGTCACATGTTCTCCGTCCGCGACATCGAACGATCGGTAATTAAAGATGACCGGACGGTTGTTAACCCGGAATCGTTGAAGATGGCTGGTCGCAACCGTTACCTGCCCATTGATGGTCATTCCTGTGGTACTGGAAGATGAAGACACCCGACTTACGAGACCTGCAATCACCTGATATTTAGCCATTTCCCCTCGCTCTGAGTTTGAGTGAACTGAGGCAGCGCTTACCCCGCACAGCCGGCAGGCCTGCGGGTTCATGCCAAGCGAGGTCGGAGCCGTTGGCACCGACCATCGATAGGCGATTTGAAAACTATCTTCTAGCTTTTTGGCGGACTTGGAAACGCCGCCAAGATGTCCCCAATCGTCGCTCCGGGGCCGGGTACGAAGTTGAAAGTCTTGTTCTGCGACTTGGTTTTAATATGAAACGACTCCACTCCCTGGATGTAGCGGAAGTTCTTCTTTACCTCGGATATCTCCGCAAACGGCAGTGTGAAGGGATCTGAGCGGCCACTAGGATCCGGAGACGACTCCACCTCGAATGTGGCGTGATCCGAGAAGACGTACAGTGTTCCCATACAGTATCTATTGTCGGACGTTCTCAGTGACCCATGATCATGCAAGACGCGGAACGCAGCTTTCGCTCCTGAAGTGTCAGCCCTTACCTGGTCAGAGGTGGATGTCTCTTTTCCGGCTCTTGAAGAGCCAGAAGATGAAGTGACCGAAGGTGTAGAAGGTGTTTCTAGAACCGGAGTCATCCGGAGCTCTTGGCCAATTATGGGTATGCCGGTCAATCCGGGATCAAAAGACCCTCCAACCTGAACAAAAGACACGAATTGAAAGACCCGGATATTCTTGACATTGGCAAAGAACGTCACCTCTTCCCATCCGCTTGAGCTCCTGTCCGAGGTTTCCGGGCGTTTGTCAAGTACTTCTACATCAAGCCTAAGGACAATTCGGCGATGACCACCCTTCAGATCAGCAACGAACTTCTCTGCGTCGGCTTCGGCCATCTTGAGCGCCCTGAACTGGAAAGGGGCGAACGACAGTAGCCAACTCGTCTCGACACGGTACGGCGGGTGGATACCCCAGTTCATGGCGTCGCACGCTACTTCGATGCCACTCCCGTACCCCAGTTTGATCTTGCTTCTACGGATCGTGTATGGCCGATTGTATTCTTCGTTGGTGTACAACGGCGGAGCTTGCTGGTACGCGTCCCTATCTTCTGGTCCGGGGGGATTTCCGTAAATTAGAGGAAAGGCCCCGCTGTCTCGGTCGTAGGTTCCCAGCGTGTAAGGGCCCAAATTGAAAGTCAGTGTTCTGGGGACGGTTGTCAGTACGTCAGCCAACTTCTCCGAATAGTATCTCTTTAGCTCTGGGTACTTGAATTCATCTGAAAGCTGAGGCGAGAAGTTCGGGTCATTGCAGTTGTTAAGCCCGACAAAGTACCGCATGTAATCGTCTCGAGTCCACAAGGACTTGTCCAATGCCATTCGAAGCAACTGAAGTTGCTCGTCAGAACCTGAACTGCGAACAAGGCGACGAATGCCAGCTTGGTCCAGGAGTGGATACTTCGGTGGCGCGGTACTTGGAACGTACTTGCAATTGTATGTCTTGACTGGCCCCATGTCCGTCAGCGAAGCGAAACCGCGTCCTCCCTGGTATTCCCATCGCGGGTTCACGAAACTTTCGGCGATGTTCTTATCTTGTTGCAGAACCTCTTCTTTCCCTCCGTTGATGCTGGCCCGAGCCGTGTATCTACCTTCTTGTCCATAAAAGGTGATCGTGAACCGGTTTCCGCCTTCACAGGAGTATTTGTAGGGGCCGAGTTTGTCTACGGGGCCTCCTGTCAACTCCGGTGCTGGCAACGATTGCTGAGTGGTACGCTCGGTAGACACCGGGGTCTTGCTCGGTGAAGGCGGGGCAGTACTTTTGTTATCCCCTGCACCAGTCGTGCCTGACTTAGGTGTTCTCGCGGAAGCTGTTGTAGCTGGGGCGTTACTCGCGCTCGCGGGCCTACAGTTATACATCTTCTTGGAGGGCAAGAGCGTGTACAACGAAATGCTTTCGACGGCCGTTTGAAGGTGGTAATACTCATATTTAGGGTTCTTGTAAGTCGTCTCTCGTCCTCGCTCATCGCCTGGTTGCCAGACCATGGCTTCCTGCGGACCGCCGTTGACTCGGATTTGGGCTGGGCCCTCATTGCCCGGGATCGAGATGGTAAATCGAATTCCTCCGTCGCACGTGTAGCTATAAGTTCCTTTGCCTTGCACGGCAAACGAGGCCTGTGAAAACACCACGAAGAATGCAGCGATCAAGATTAGTCTTAGCTTCATTGGCAAGCTCTCTAGATTTGGATTTGACACGAGATTCGCACTCTTGTACAAAGACGACACACAGCCGGACATCACGGCGAATGCAGACTTCCCGTTCCTCGAGCAAGCTCCGCACTCACAACTCCAGTGTGCTTGTGACGTCGGGTTGCGAGACAACAATCTCACCGCCGGATTGCACTTGTAGTTCCTCAGTCATAATTGCGCAATCGAGTTCCCAAACCCGTCACTTCTGGCGGAGTCCGGCATTCATTTTTTCGTCTTTGCGGAACCTGATTCCTGTGCCGCTATTTCGGCGCGATACTTCGCAGCGCTGGTCTCATCGTGCAATGCTTCGTACTCTTTAACGAGATCGTGGCGCGCAGAGTCCAGATAGCTTATGTTGGGGTTTGTTTGCTGCTTTAGAATCTGGTATCCGGCAAGGGTTTCCGTTTGGGCCTCGCGGTATTTTCTCTGTCCTAATAGCGCCCGGCCAAGTTTGATTCTGCTAAGCCCTGTGTGCACGTGAGTGGAAGATTGGGTTACGGTATAGATTTGAAGTGTCTTGCGAAACATCTGCTCGGCGCGAGGGTATTCTTTTCGCTTCAGATACACGCTGGCAAGATTCTCGATCTCCGTGGCGTAAAATTGGTTCTCTCCGTAAACCGAGCGGTAGATCTCCGCAGCGCGTTTATAATCTGCCTCGGTTTCGTCCAAGTGTCCGAGTTCGCCGGCGATCATCCCTGCCTGTCCTAACACGAGCGCGACTCTGGGATGCGCGTTTCCGTAACTACGGACCATGATGTCGAGGGCGGACTTGACGAGAGCGTCAGCCTCCTTCTGGCGATTCATGAAATAGTAGTTGCTCGCCAGATTCGTCATGTAATCGGCGGTCTCGGGATGGTCCTTCCCGTACCACGCTTTGCCAATTGCGAGTGCTTGCTGGTAGTAGCGTTCCGCTTCGGCGTAATTTCCCAACTGACTTTGAATATGGCCGAGATTGGTCAGTGTGTCTGCCACGGAGGGATGTTGTTCGCCGTGCAGTCCTTTGTTTCTTTGCAGAACGTCATGATAGATGCCGTCGGCGATCTCATAATGTCCGAGATAGAAATGCGCGTCTCCAAGAAGGGACAGCAGATCGACCATTTCCGGTGTTTGCTTTGTAGCTGGCGAAGAGTGGACAGCTTCGTTCAGCACATCTATGGCTTTTGCATAATGCCCCTGCTCGATCAATAACCGCCCGAGTCCACCCTTCGCCTCAATGACCGAGGGATGATCAGGGCCGAGGGAGCTTTCCTCCGAGAGTGCTTTCCTAATATAGACTTCGGCTTCGGGAAGTTTTGCCTGATCGATCTTCAGCAGGCCGAGCGCCAGAAGACTCTCGCCGATTCTTTCCTTGGTTGCTCCGGGAATCGATCTACGCCGCTCCAAAGCGAGGAGAAGCAACAAATTGGAGTCATCAAATCGACCTAGCTGCTGGTACACCCGGCCCAGCGTCAAATACAGGTCTGCCTGAACGACAGGATTACCGTCCAGTGATCTGGCGTCTTGAACGCCTCGCTGCAACAAGGTGGATACCTGCAAGTCCTTGGCTGGGCCCGCGGCCTTATCGCCACCTTGAAACATATTCTCCATAAACTTCTCAACTCTTTCGGCGCGAGCGGCCTCCTCCAAGGCGCGATTTCTCTCTTTCGTAAGCCGGACAGTGAAGAACAGAACCATAGCAACGATGAAGAGAGTCAAAGTCGATACGGCGGCAACCCCGGTCTTGTGGCGTAGTATGAATTTCCCCGTCTTGTAGAACAGCGTATCGGGGCGAACCTCCAGGGGTTCGTTCTTCAGATAGTGATCGACGTCTCGCGAGAGCGCTTCAATTGAGCGATATCTGCGTTGCGGGTCGGGGGCCGTGGCCTTCAAACACACGGCATCGAGGTCTTTCCAACTCGATTTCGATAGAAGAGACGGGGCATCCGGATTTTCGGCAACTGCGAAAGACGGCCGCTCGATGGAAGCATCTGAACCCGCGCGGGGATCGTTGTTCCGGGGGAGCCGGCCCACGAGCATCTCAAACAGGACCACTCCGAGCGAGTAAACATCGGTATAGAATCCCACATCTCCGTCGTGCAGCCACTCTGGAGCAGAATACTGTGGAGTCAATAACCGCAAGCCGGGGCGAGTTTGGTCAGATGAATCATCCAAAGAACGTATCTGCTTAGCTATCCCAAAATCCAGCAACTTCGGGGTGCCGTCTGGCTCGACAAGAATGTTCGACGGCTTGAGGTCGCGGTGAATGACTTCCTGGCCGTGAGCATACTGCACGGCGTCACAAATTGAATTAAAGAGGCGGAGTCTTTCCTCGACGGATCGCTTGCGCTCTCCACAGTACTGCATCAGCTGGCAGCCTTCGACGTACTCCATCGCGAACCACGGAGTGCCATCTTCCAGCGTACCGGCATCATAGAGGCGTGCAATGAAAGGATGTTTCAGCCGGGCAAGCGTCTTGATCTCGGCAGCGAAACGCGCACGCCGCGAGGGCGATAACGCGGCATGCGGCAGGAACTTGATTGCGACAAGGTTGCCGGCATCTTTGCGTTCTGCCAGCCAGACGACACCCATCCCTCCTTCGCCCAGAAGCCTCAGCAGTCGATAAGGTCCCAGTTCGAATGGAAGTTGCGCCTCAGCGCTTGCTCCAAGCAAGCCGCCAAACGCCTGCGGCAAATCAAGATCCAGAACCGAACCTGTACGTTTGTCTTCCTCCAGCATGGCCGACAGTTCCGCCAATAACGCCGGGTCTCCTCCGCAGGTGGAGTGCAGAAAGGCTGGTTGTTCGTTGGAGGAAAGCGCGATTGCCTGCTCAAAGATCTTCTGCAACTTTTCCCAGTGTGAGCCGGCCACTAGCGGGGCTCCTGCTGAAGGCGAATCTTGCTGGCGAGCCACGCTCTGGCGGATCGCCAGTCGCGCTCTACCACGGACTCGGAGACGCCGAGCGCGAGTGCGGTCTCGGGGACCGTTTCTCCTCCAAAAAACCGTCGCTCGACGACGGTGGCTTGGCGCGGCGCCGCGTTGGCAAGCTCCTGCAGCAATGTATCAATGACCAAGACGTCCGACCAACCGAACATACTCGGTGCGGTCGGATTGCCAGCTAGTGGATTTGACTCGATTTGCCTCTTTGCGGCATTCCTACGTCGAGCCTCTTCGACCAGTACTTGGCGCATTGCCCTTGCGGCGATCGACTTGAAGTGCGCCAGGGAAGTGTCGGCCAGTTGCGGCGAGTTTCTAAGTTTAAGCCAGGCTTCGTGAACGAGAGCAGTTGTGTTGATTGTCTGGTGGTTCTCGCCTTTCCGCACACAAGATGCGATGCGGCGTAAGTCCTCGTATATCAGGCTAAAGACTTCGTCAAGAACTGTCTTCTTGTCGTGCGTCGCAGGCGCGGAGTCGAAGCTACTCCCATTCTGGACTGCTTGTGCATCAGGCATGACGGTCTTTCTCTCCCGAATGCGCAAACTACAACTATGGGTATTTGCTCCTAACAGTAAATCATAGGAGGCATTCCGACTAGATGAAGTTTGCATTAAGTCGCCGGAGAAGTAACGGCAAGGACGGCTCTAGCGGAAGAGAAAACTCCAATCGTGATCAAAGTAGACTGCCTGAATGACAAGACGCGCGTCCGACTGGCACGCATCGCTGTCGCCAATCTGGCGTACGGCGGCGACGAGGCACGACGCCTAACGAGTGGAGTTCCCGAGAAGAAAGTTGTGCTATTCGCCAGTGTCTTCAGCGGCTACAAATCGAAAGGCCTCAGTGCATCTAGCAAAGTTGGGCCTAGCGACTTAGCCATTGAAGGTCTGCTCCATGATTTCCATCCAGACGTTAAGCTTTGCCTCGGCGAGCTTGGTGTTATTGCCGTCTCTCGGAAATCGAATGAACCATTTTGGGAAATTGATGTCTTTGACTCTGATCCAGAGCCCGGTGTTGTTTGCCGCCTGGAAAGCATTGGCAAGGTTCATGGCGCCAGCGCCAATCGCATTCCCGATGTTCGCGCCGGCACCTTGCAGTCCGCCACCCACGACGTGACCGGCCGTTACCGTGGTCATGCCTGGTATCTCGTATCCCCACTCACGCACGTCGGAGAAGGAGTACTGGCTAGCGATTGGCCTCTTGTCTTCGGTGTAGCTCTTCAGATAAATGATTCTGCTCGAAGTATCCAGCGCTACTCCGAAGCCGTCCCATGCGTACTTATGTTGGCATTGCGCAACGGTAGACAGCCAAGCGTCCATGTTGACGAAACTTGCCGTTGTGAGGTGTTTGTTGATTTTGGCGAGAGCTATTCCGATCCCGACGGTGCTGATTGCAAGAAAGATAAGAAACATCGCCCAGCTTTCACTCTCCACGCCGATATAAATGCTGAATCCGATCCCGATAAAAATGGCGATCACGCCTAAACACCCGTTGCCGGCCAGTAGCACGTTGCGCGTTGACATTAGGGTTCCTCTTCTCCTCTCAGTCGGGCTTCTTAAATGAAGCGATCGGCGACACAAGATCCGGTGCTCGCGGGCGCTTCACGGCAAAAGACGAGTGATCTTTCCCCCAAGAGATCGCCCGCCTTATGCCATTCCGCGCGCCCTGAATTTCTGGGTATTCTTCAACAATGCGGTCCAGCTGCCTGACCCATTCAGCCCCCGACTGATTAGCGGATTTTTCGGTCTTGTCTCTATTTGCGTGATTCACCGACAAAGACCGTCATCTCCGAAGAAAACTATCTTCGGATCGCGAGCTACTTTTGCTGTTCCGTGACGGCTTTTTCAGACAGGCAACGCAATCGTTAGTAGAGCCCAAGGAACATTTCAGTCCAGGCTGCCACAGAGCGACGCCCCCGAATAAGGAGCGAAGGTGTCAGCGTACCCGGCGTGTTTCGATCCATATTAGGCCGGATGGGTTTGGTTCCAAGCTGCCCGATTGTTTCCCAGGGGCTCAGGCCGTCAGCAGTTCCATTCCGCCACAATGGCGTAAGACGAGAAGGTGAGCATTGCGACAGCATCGTTCTTTGTTTGCGAATCGATACCCACTTTATGACAGGACAAATCCATATCTATCTCCGAACGGACGAGGCTGGCAGTTTGCGGCGCAATTCGTGCTGCTTCTCTTGTTTGCGGCGGGCACAGCTTGGGCACAGATCCCAACTGTAGGAACGATCACGACCTTCGCGGGAAGTTCAATTGGTGGCTTCGCTGGCGACAATGGACTGGCGATTAACGCCAAGCTTTCGATTCCGATGCGTATAGCTTTCGATTCGAATGGCAACTGCTACGTCGCCGATTCCGGCAACAACAGGGTCAGGAAAATCGACAAGAACGGGATCATCACAACAGTTGCGGGTAATGGGAATTTGAATGGCGCAAGCGGGGACAATGGACCAGCCACGAATGCTCGCGTGTCTCAACCGAGTGATGTGGCAGTGGATAACGCAGGCAATCTATACATTGTCGAATTTGGTAGTATGCAGGTCCGGAAGGTTGGTTCAGACGGAATCATTCACACGATTGCCGGTACTGGCGTGCTCCCGTGCTACGGTGACCTAGGCAACAATGGCCCAGCGACCAGCGCGTGCATAAATCCCGTTGACATCGCTCTCGATGCCGCCGGAAACATATACTTATCTGATAGCGGCTTCAACCTTATCTGGAAGATCACGAGCGACGGGATTATTCACAAAATTGCCGGCGGCGGGTGCGGCGACGTTTTTGGCGGCTATTGCGGCGATGGCGGCCCGGCAACCAGCGCCAGCCTCAACTTTCCTCATGGTTTGACGGTGGATCCGACCGGCAATGTCTACTTCGCCGATAGCTGGAACAACGTCGTTCGAAAAATCGATACCAACGGAATAATCACTAGATTTGCGGGTACTGGAGAGATTAACAGCGGCTACTCAGGCGACGGTGGTCCCGCAACAAGCGCGCAGTTGCATGAACCGAGAAGCGTCTCGTTGGACAGTTCAGGCAACATCTTCATTGCGGACTATATCAATCAGGTCGTTCGTAAGGTCACACCCGCAGGGATCATCACAACGGTGGCCGGCAACGGAACTCAGGGCTACAGTGGAGATGGCGGTCCCGCGATCAGCGCTCAACTGAATTACCCAAATGGCACAGCTTTCGACGCTGCTGGAAACCTCTACATTGCCGACAACGGCAACAATCGCATTCGTAAGGTGCAGCTTGCGTCGAAGTTCGACACTACGGTCGCACTGACTTCCAGTTCCAACCCCTCCATGGTGGCGCAGCAGGTAACGTTTACAGCGACAGTTACGAGCGGGAATGGAATCCCAACGGGCACGGTTACATTCATGGATTCCACTACCACGCTTGGAACCGATAGCCTGGATGCGAGCGGCAAGGCCAGATACTCGACATCGAGTTTGCTGGCCGGGACCCACTCCATAACTGCCGTCTATTCTGGTAACTCGGTCTACTCGACAAGCACGTCGGCAGCGCTTTCCCAGGTTGTCAATCAAGGCGGTAAAACCGCAACAACGACCGCGATTTCTGCCAGCACGACTGCGCCGTTCGCCGGCGCTTCGGTGACCTTCGCTGCTACCGTGACTGGCGGAACGACAAAGCCGACCGGCACGGTGACATTCAAGGACGGCAGCGCCATCCTCGGCACCGGCACTCTCGACGCGAACGCCAAGGCGAGCTACGCGACTTCCACACTCACAGCCGGCACTCACTCTGTCTCGGCTTCGTACGCTGGCGATAGCAACTACACGGCCAGTGACTCCTCTGCGGTGTCAGTCACAGTGAGGGCCCTGACCACCTCGGTCACAGTAGCTTCCAGCACGAATCCATCCACCCAAGGTCAGTCCGTAGTGTTCACCGCGACCACAACCAGCAACAGCGGAGGAGTCCCGACGGGCACGGTCACGTTCAAGGACGGCTCAACCGCGCTGGGCACGGTAGCGCTCGACGCCAGCGGCAAGGCCGCCTATAGCACCTCCAGCCTGAGTGCGGGCACGCATTCGATCACTGCCGTCTACGGCGGCGATTCCACCTATCCCAGCAGCAGTTCCACTGCGCTCTCCCAGACTGTCAATCAGGCGACCAAGAACGCAACCACTACGACTCTCACCGTCAACTCGACCACCCCGCTCGCAGGAGCTTCCGTCACCTTTACCGCGACTGTAACAGCCACGGGCGGAACAGTAAATCCAACTGGTTCGGTGACTTTCAAAGAGGGGAACACGACGCTGGGGACGGGCACCCTCGATGCCAGCGGCAAGGCTACGTACGCAACCACGAGCCTAGCCGGTGGAGCGCACTCCGTGTCTGCCTCATACGCCGGTGACACGAACAACAACCCAAGCAATTCATCCGCCGTGTCGTTGGCGGTTCAGGACTTCGCATTGCCCCCCGGGCCTTTAGCGGTAACAGTCGCCGTCGGACAGACTAAGACGACGACCTTCGCCGTCAGTCCCGTAAGCGGATTCACCGGCACAATAACGTTCGCGTGTGTCGTTCCCACAACGATGGCGAAAGCGTCGTGTTCGGCCACGCCAGTTCAGATTACCGGCACCTCGGCCGTGAACTCGACCCTTTCGGTAACCACCTCAGGGCCGTCTCAGAGTGCAGCCGTTCACCATTCGCAGTCGTTGTA